>JAJVII010000011.1 GCA_022072085.1 Phycisphaerae bacterium | reverse complement strand
CCAAGCATTTCCCAGCCGAGTTCTATGGCCAGCGGTGGCAGATCGAGTGTGTCTTCTCGATGCTCAAGCGGCTGCTGGACAGCCGCGTCCACGCCCGCACCCGCCACGCCATCGACCGCGAAATCCACCTCAAAGCCATCACCCTCAACCTGATGATCCTCGCCTTGCTCCTACACGCTCTCTTGAACAGAGCAAGCCTGTCCCCTTTTCTTCCTACGCCCTCCAACGCTCGCGCCGGCAAGCAATTGGATGTGCCGGAGGGCTCGATGCCGCCACGAGTGCGGCCCCGGGCAAAACGTCCGTGACGACTCCAGCGATGAATTCAGACTACCCGCCCTGCCCGCCGGCGGCAAGTCGGGCGCGGGGCCGCCGGCCAAGAACCCTCACCCCGGCCCTCTCCCTCGAAGACGAGGGAGAGGGGGAAGAGCGGGCCGCCTCGCGGATGCGGGAGAAGGAGCGGACAGACCGGCCGGGCGCGGGGCAATCTGCGGGGGCCGCGAGGCAATCTGCGAAGCGTGGACAACCGCCGGCGCGGGGTCAGCGGAAATTGTCCAGCTCGAAGAGGCGGCCGTCGCTGCGGAGCAGGAGGAGGTTCTGGGCCGTGCCGCGCTTGCCGGCCAGCTTGCCGGGGGCGACGCAGAGCGACGGGTCCACCGGGAACGGCAGCTTGGGGATCCGCGGGTTGGGCTTGAACGTGCTGGCGGTCCGGAACTGCTGCGGCATGAAACCGTTGATCAGGAACGCCCCGTAGCCGCGGTTGGCCAGCGTCACGCCGCCGCCGCGCGTGACCAGCAGCAGGTCGAGGTGGCCGTTGCCGTCGTAATCCAGGCCGACGCACAGGTCCACCTCGCGGGGCGTCGGGCCCATCTTGGGATAGTCGGCCAGCGCGACCCCGGTGAGGCGGCGGAAGTCGGACCGCGGGGCCGTCGCGGCGCCGACGGGGTAGCGGACGATGTCGTCGGCGTGAACGACCAGCACGTAGCAGCCGCCGTCGTCGCCCCAGGAGGGGGAGAAGACGGCTGCCCGGGCCTCGCGCTTGTCCGGCCACAGGGCGACGCTCTTGGCGGCCCAGTCGCCGCCGTCGGGCCCGGGGTTGTGCAGGACGGTCAGCCCGCCGGTCCGCGTCAGCACGGCCACGTCGGCCCGCTTGTCGCCGTCGGCGTCGGCGAGCGTGGCGGCCAGCCAGGCGTCGTCGGGCGGCAGGTCGAGCTTCGCCGCCGACCGGGTGAACCGCCCTGCCCCGCCCAGCCAAAGCGACGGGCCCAGCAGCAGGTCGGTCCGGCCGTCGCCGTTCACGTCGCCCGCGGCGGCCAGCCGGGCGGCGACGCCCTTGAGGCCCCAGGCCTCGGTGGCGTCCTTGTAGCCGTCGCCGTCGGCCAGGAACAGCCGCACGCCATCGGCGGCGCCGACGACCAGGTCGAGCTTCTGGTCCGCGTTGACGTCGGCTGCGACCAGGAACGTCGGCTTGGCGACGCCGAGGTCGCCGCGGTCGATGAGCGAGCCGACGAACTCGTGGCCGATGCCGTCCTGGATGCCGCGCCGTCCGGCCTTGATCTCGCGCAGGATGTCCACGAGAGCGACCGTCCGGCCGGGGTAGTTCTTGAACATGGGCGAGTTTTCGGTGACGACCCATCGTCCGCCGGGCCCGCGTTCGGCGGCCCGCCAGTCGTCGGCCAGGTGGAAGATGGCCTTGTCGCCCTGGATGAACGCGACGGCGGGCTGGCCGACCTGGACATAGGCCGCCAGCCAGTCGGGCGCCTCGATGGTGAGCCCGCCGCGTGGCGGGCGGCCTTTATAAACCTCGCCGAGCGTGCACTCCACGACGCCGTCGTCGGCGACGGCGGTCACCTGGCCGGCGGCCACCGTGCCGGCGTCGTTGTAGACCTTGGAAACCGGCAGGGCGACCTTGATGATCGCCAGCGCCTGCCCCGTCCCGCCCAGGAGGACGGCCGCGATCGCCGCCCAGCCGAGAGACCTTCTGCCGATTCGCATGGCGTTGCTCCTTGTCGATCACATGCAAGCAGGCCGGGAGAGGCGTCTCCCGGCCCGCAGCGAATTCGTCGGTAGGGCGACGAGGTTCTTACTTGCCCTTCTTCGGCGGCGGGAACTGAACGTCCTCGTCGTCGTCCAGCGGCAGCGGCTCGACGTCGATGGTCTGCTCTTCGCCGCTGACCGCGCCGGCCAGAGCCTCCAGCGCGGCGATGGGGTCCAGCTCTTCGCCGGCCGGCATGCCCAGTTGCTTGGCAGCGTCGGGGGCGTGCGAAGCGGCGGCCCGCCGCGGGGCGGGGATGGCCGGGGTCGGCTCGACCGGCGGGGCGTCCTGCGGCGCCGGGGCCGGGGCCTTCTTGATCAGCTTGGTCTTGACAGGCTTGGGGTCCGGCGGGTCGCCGTCGATCTGACAGACGAAGACGACCGGCCCGATGACGACGCGGTCGCCGGCCTTGAGGATCGTCTCCTGGATCCGCTGGTTGTTGACGAAGGTTCCGTTGCTGGAGGCCAGGTCCTTCAGTTCCAGGCCGACGTCGCCGCGGCTGAACTTGCAGTGCTTGCGCGAAACCGAGGGCAGCGGGATGCGCAGGTCGCAGTCCTCACGCCGGCCGATGACGAAGGTCTTGCCCCGCATGGGGAAATCCTTGCGCTGGCCGTTCTCCTTGAACATGATCAGGTTGACATCCATTGACAGCGCCCTTCCAGCAATTGGCCTACCCCGAGCGACTGCGATGCAAGCCTAATTTAAGCCACAGCACGCGCCGGTTGCAAGCCCCAACCTGCCAGCCAGCGCGAGTCCATCGCATCAACGCCGCACGGCGCCAGGGCTTTGGGCGACGCCTCCGACAGACGCCCCACTATAATGGACCCATGTCGCAACTGCCGACGCTGCTGGATGACGCACTGGCCGCTGCGGCGCCGCCCGAGGGGCTTTACATCCACATTCCCTTCTGCCGCCATCGCTGCTCCTACTGCGACTTCTACACCCTCGTGCTGGACGAGGCCCGCGCCGGCGAGTTCGTCGAGGCGCTGCTGGCGGAGTTGGCCGCCTGGCGGGCCCGCGTCGATCTGTCGGCGGTCCGCACCGTATTCATCGGCGGCGGCACGCCGACCGTCCTGCCCGAGGGGATGCTCGAGCGGATCGTCGCGGCGGCGCGCGAGGCGGCCGGCCCGCTCGAGGAATTCACCGTCGAAGCCAACCCGGCAACCGTGGACGCCGCCAAGGCCCGCCGCCTGGGCGGGCTGGGGGTGGACCGGCTCAGCTTCGGGGCCCAGAGCTTCGACGCCGACGAACTGCGGCGGCTGGACCGCATCCACGACGTGGACGCCATCGCCGGCTCGGTCGCCATCGCCCGCGACGCGGGATTCGACAACGTGAACCTCGACCTGATGTTCGGCGTGCCCTCGCCCGCGGACCAGCCAGCCCCGCCCGGGGCGCTGGAACGCTGGCGGGCGAACCTGGCGGCCGCCGTCGCGCTGGGCGTCGAGCACCTGAGCTGCTACGGGCTGACCTACGAGCCCAACACGCCGCTGACGCAGCGCGTGCGGATGGGCCGCGTGACGCCGGTGGACGACGATCTGTCGGCAGCGATGTATCGGGCGACGCTGGCGGACCTGCGGGCCGAGGGCTTCGAGCACTACGAGATCTCCAACTGGGCCAGGCCCGGACGACAGTGCCGGCACAACCTGATATATTGGCACAATCGGCCCTGGGTCGCGATCGGCCCGTCGGCGGCGGGCTACCTGGGCGGCGTGCGCTACAAGGTCGCGCCGCACCTGGGGCGATACCTCGGCTCGCCGGGCGATCCGCCGCTGGTGGACGTGGAGCGGCTGGACGGGGCGGCCGCCGCGGGCGAGGCGGCGTTCCTGGCGTTGCGGCTGCGCGAGGGGCTGGATGTCGCGGCGTTCGCAGCCCGCTACGGGGCGGACCCTGAGGCCCTGTTCGCCGAGCCGATCGCCCGCCACCTGCGGATCGGCACGCTGGAACGCATCGGCGGACGCCTTCGGCTGGCCGACGCAGCCCTGCCGGTGGCCGACAGCGTGCTGGCGGACTTCGTCGCGGCTGCGGAGACGGGGGGACAAAGAGAACGCAGAGGGGCAGAGACGCGAAGAGGGGACTGAGGGGAAATGCGAAATGATTCGCATTCCCTCGCGTGCGGGCCTGTGCGACTGCGGCGTTTTGCGTTCTGCTGATCTGGGAGGAACACCGTTGGCTGAGCAACCGGAAGAGCGTGCATCGTCCCGGCGGCGCCGGGTGCGCAGGAACTGGCTCTACGCGATCGGCTTTTCGTTCATCCTGTTCACACTGCTGGCGCTGGTCGGCGTGTTCGTGCTGGTGCCGTGGTACGTGCAGCGCGGCAAGATGCGCGACTTGATGAACGCGCCGCTGGACAAGGCGGCGATCACCGACATGCCCGTGCCCCAGCGTCCACTGGCCATGCTGGCCCGCCGGCCCGACAGCGCGTTCGCCAAGGCGGTGAACTGGTGGGCCGACCGCATCGCCCGCGACGACAAGGCCCGGATCGTGCTGGAGCGTGAGTGGGCGGCGTCGACCGACGAGCCGGAACAGTTCATGCGGATCGGCCTGGCGTTCGACCAGGCGGGCCTGACCGACCGCCAGCAGATCGAGCTGCGGCTGCTCTACTACCGGCGGGGCTGGCTGGACAAGACGCTGTCGGTCGATCAGCGGACGCTGGGCACGCAGGGCCTGACGCGTTTCCCCGGCGACTCGGGCTACTCGCTGGAGGTCGCGGTGCGGCAGGCGCTGGCGGACCCCGCGCTGCCGGTCGCCCTGGAGGCCGTCCAAGTCCTGCCGACTTGGGACGACCGGGAGTGGGCCCAGAACCTGCTGGCAGAGCTGCTGAGCGACAAACGCATCGAAGTCCGCCGAAAGGCCGCATTGGCGGCGGGGGTGTTCGATGCAATCCCTCCGCGCCTGTCCGAAGCAATCTACGGACTGCTCGATTTTGGCGGCGACGATCAGACCCGGGCCAACGCAAGCTGGGCCGCCTGGTGCGCCGCAAGCCGGGGCGTCTGGTATCGCGCGAGGTCCCCTCTCTGGCAGGACAGGGTCCGATCTGAAGAGCCCCCGGGCCCGCAGGCCGCGAGGGTCTGGCCGCTGCTCTTCCATCCTTTCGCACGCAAGTCTGTCGGCGGCGACATCGGGGATGATTACCTGCAACCCGGAGCCCGGCTGATCGGGATCGCCCTGCAGGCCACGGACCCCCTCGTGCGCGAGCGGGCGGCGATGGTCCTCTGCATGCTGACTCGGAGATCCGCCTCGATCCCGGCGGGCCATCGCACAACCCAACCCGAACTCGGCGGCGCGGTCCCGACCTTCGACTTCGCTCCGGTCATCGACAGGCTGCTGGGGTCGCAACGGTGGCAGGGGGTCGCGATCGCGTGTCGGCTGATCGGGCTGGGCGGCCGGGCGGACTATCTCGGCAAGCTCGAAGAACTGGTCACGCGCGACGACCGGCCCGAGGCCGTCACCGAGCAGCTCGCCTTCGCGCTGGGATCGCTGATCGCCGACGAGACGCTGGACAACCCGACCCATCGCCGGGCACAGGCGGCGCTGTCAGCCGTCACCAACCGTTCGCTGATCCGCGCGACGACGCAGCCGGACGCAGCACCCGACACGCAACCGGAGGAATCCGGCGTCTCGATGCTGACTCGGCTGAACGCGGCCCGCGGGTGGGCGATCGCGGGCAACCTCGAACCGTTGCTCGCCCTGACGCGGCAACTGATGGAGGCGGCCCCCGACACGCCACAGACGCCGGACCTGCTGGCGGACATGGCCTGCCTGGAGTTGTATCGGCTGGCGGACGGCCGGCCCGGCCGGCGCGAGGCCCTGGTCGCGATCGGCAGGGAGATGCTGTTCCACTCGTTCCAGGACCGGCCTCAGCGCAGCGGGGCCCTGCTGCTGGGCCTGCTGGACGACCGCGGGCCGACCGACGCGATCTATCGGCTGTGGGAGGGCAAGCGTCAGCAGAGCGACCCGGTGACGGGCGTCTACCTCCAGGCGGCGCTGGCGCTGCTGGGGGACAGGCGGGCGGACAAGCCCGTGCCGCTGGCGGCCTGGCTGAGCGAGCCGCGGGCCCGCACGCCGGGGGTCTACGCGGCCCTGCTGCTGAGCGGCGACCGGCTGGGCGGCGACAAGTTGCTGCTGCCCGGATCGGACCAGGGGGCGCTGGCTGGGGCGATCGTCCTGCTGGACAACTGGGGGCTGCGGGAGGTGCTGGCTGACCACGTCGCGGGCCTGGCGGCGCCGATCCCGGCGGCCGACGCCGAGTTGGTGGACCTGACGCGACGGACGTCAAGCTGGTGGTGGCAGACGCACGCGTCGCGGCTGACGTTTACGCCGGCTGGCCGGCGCTGGGCGATGCCGCAAGTCGCGGCGGAACGATGAGGCCGGCGATCACGGCGCGTTGCTGAAGGTGCGCAGGTAGCTGTCGTCGTTGGAGGTGGGGCCTGCGTTGTTGGCCGTGCCGCCGGTGAGGTCCGGGGCAATGCCGACACAATAACGCTGGGCGACGGGAATCGTGGTGTTGGTGTCGCAGCGGGTGTAGATATTGTCGTCAGTGATGCCGGCCAGCGGGGTGTCCTTCCATTCCACGTGCCCGTCGCGATAGAGCACGTTCTGCCCGCGTCCGCGATGACAGGAGGAGTTGACCTTCAGCCGCTCGGAGAGGGCGACCTTGCGGACCTTGGCGCGGGCCTGCACGGCGGCGTCGGCGGCGCTCCAGTTCACCGAGGGGGAACTGGACCATCCGGTCAACGCCGTCAGCAGCTTCCCGCCGTCGGGCGAGTCGTAGGGGCTGCGGTCGGCCATGATGGCGAAATGCACGATGTCCAGTTCCCGCTCGTGGCGGGGGCTGCCCACCTCGTTCTGGGGCACCTGGTAACTGTAGCTGAGGGTCATTCGACCGTCGCTGGCCAGGGGGAAGGGCTTGGCCTGGTCGATCGCCCCCTTCCAGTCTGTCGCATAGCGGTCGGAGGGGCAGACGAAGTTCGAGGCGGTGGCCTGGTCATAGCGGACCATCAGCCAGAGACTGGCCTGGGTGTCGATCTTGTTGCTGACTTTGGCGACGGCGGGGAAGTACTCGCCGTTCTCGCCGTGCTCGTTGGAATAGGCCAGCATGGCCTTGTACAGGCCGGTCAGTTGCTCGCGGCAGCGGGCCTGCCGGGCGGACTCGCGGGCCTCCTCCAGGCTGGGGATGAGGATCGAGAGAAGGAGTACGATGATCGCGACAACGATCAACAACTCGATCAGCGTAAACCCGCTGCGTCGCTTCATACACGCCACCGCCTTTCCGTCCTCATTATCGAGGATGGTCCGGGGCGCGACAAGCGGCAAATGACGATCAGCGGCTCTTGGCTGACGATTTGCGGGACGGACGGGCCCGGGTGGGCTCGGGCGACGCGTCGGCGGACGAGGCGGCCTTTCGGGCCGGACGCTTTCGGGCAGGGGCCGGGTCGGCCGGCGCTTGGGCAGCCGGGGCGGCCGCGGCGGCGCTCTTGTCAATGGTGTAGCCGACCTCGCGCCACCGGCGGTAGCGCCGCTCCAGCAGTTCGTCGGGCTTGAGCCGCTTGAGTTGGCGGATGCTGCTGACGATGAACCGCTCGACCGACGCCGCCGCCTCGGAGCGGTTGCGATGGGCCCCGCCCAGCGGCTCGGGGATGACCTCGTCGACGACCTTGAGCTTGTGCAGCGCCCGGCTGGTCAGCCTCAGGGCGTCGGCCGCCTGGCTGGTGAACTCGCCGCTCCGCCACAGGATCGCGGCGCAGCCCTCGGGGCTGATGACCGAGTAGTAGGCGTATTCCATGATGCCGATCTTGTCGCCCACGCCGATGCCCAGCGCACCGCCGCTGCCGCCTTCGCCGATGACCACGCAGACGACGGGCGTCGCCAGCCGGCTCATCTCCAGCAGGTTCAGGGCGATCGCCTGGGCCTGGCCGCGCTCCTCGGCGCCGATGCCCGGGTAGGCCCCCGGCGTGTCGATGAACGTCACGACGGGCAGGTGGAACTTGGCGGCCATCTTCATCTTCAGCAGCGCCTTGCGGTAACCTTCGGGATGGGCGCAGCCGAAGAAGTTGGCCATCTTCTCCTTGGTGTCGCGGCCCTTGTTGTGGCCGACGATCATGACCTTCTCGGTGCCGATGCGCCCCAGCCCGGTCATGATGGCCGAGTCGTCGCGGAAGTTGCGGTCGCCGTGCAGTTCGCGCCAGTCGCGGACGATCATCTCCAGATAGTCCGGCAGCAGCGGGCGGTTCTTGTGGCGGGCGACCATGACGGTCTCCCACGCGTTCAGGTTCGAGTAGGTCTTCTTGATGAGCGAGACCATGCTGGTCCGCAGCTTGCGGATTTCGCCGGAGTAGTCCACGCCCTTGGAGGCCTGGAGGGTCTCCAACTCGCGGATCTGGCGGTCGAGCTGGCCGATCGGCTTCTCAAATTCAAGCAGGAAGGTATCCGTCGTGGAACCGTTAGCCATCCTGGGACATCCTAATGCACAGAAGGGCGGGCCGACCGGCCTGCCCAACAGGAAACTAATCCGTTGCTTTCGCCCCTCGAAGGTAATAAGTTAGGCGGTTCAAACGGCTTTGACAAGCAAAATACCGCCTCCGGGCGGGGGGAATTGCCCCCCTGCCGCGTCTGACCAGGGGCTCGGGGACGTTCGCTAAGGCCTTGTCGGATAACGTGATGAAGAAACTCCCCCCCATCGACGCCGTCGCCATCCTCGGGGTCGGGCTGCTGGGCGGCTCGATCGGCCTGGCCCTGCGCCGGGCGGGGTTCGCCGGGTCCATCGTCGGCGTCGGGCGGCGGCAGGAGAGCATCGACGCCGCCCTGGAAGCCGGGGCCGTCGACCGCGGCCTGCTCGACCCGGCCGACGGCGTCGCCGGCGCCGGCCTGGTCGTGCTGGCGACGCCCATCGGGGCGTTCCCGAGGTTGATGACCGCAATCGCCCCGGCGTTGGGCCGCCGCACGCTGGTCACCGACGTCGGCTCGACCAAGCGGCAGGTGGTCCGATGGGCCGCCCGGCTGCTGCCCGACCCGTCGCGGTTCGTCGGGGCCCACCCGATCGCCGGGTCCGACCAGCGCGGCCCGCAATACGCCCGCGCCGACCTGTTCGACGCCGCCTGCTGCGTCCTGACCCCCTCCCCTCCCCGAGCCGCGAGCGGAAGCTCGCGGGTCCGCGGCAGCGACTATGCCCGTTCCGTCGAAACGATCGACCGCTTCTGGCGATCGCTGGGCCTGTGGACCACGCGGATGACGCCCGCCGCCCACGACCGGGCGCTGGCTGAGGTGAGCCACCTGCCGCACGCGGTGGCGGCCGCCCTGATGCGGATCACCAGCGCCGCGACGCAGGACGTCAGCGGGCCTGGCTTCGTGGACGTGACGCGGATCGCCGGCGGCGACCCGGAGTTGTGGCGGGACATCTTCTCGACCAACCGCGACGCGGTGCTGGCGGCGGTGAAGAAACTCGGCCGCGAGTTGGAGCGGTTCGCCGCGCTGCTGGAGTCAGCCGACCCCGAGCCCCTGCGCCGCTGGCTGGCCGCCGCCCAGAAGGCCCGCCACGCCATGATCGACCGCAAGTACAAACGCGATTTCTTTGAAGGTTAGGGGCTGAGGGGCTGAGGGGGGACGGGTTGCCCTCCTTTGATCAGATTCAACGCTCTGTCGGACCTCTGCCCCTCATCCGCTCTGCGCTTGATCCGGGCGACGGCCCTGCCCGTCTGCGACTGGCCGGTGGAAATTTCCGCCCGACTGCGGTAACCTGCCCGCTTCGATGAATCAGCGTAATCTGCGTAATCTGCGAGTGATCGCTTTCTTCGTCTTCCTTCGCGGCCCTTGGTGGCCCTTCGTGGGTGAGTCCGAATGATCTACCGAATCGAAATCGTGCCCCGCGGCGACGTGGATCCAGTCGGGGCCGGAACGCTCAACGAGATTCGCACCCTGGGCATCGCCAGCGTGTCGGCGGTCACCGCCGGCCGAGTCTTCCTGCTCGAAGGCGACGACCGCAAGCTGTCGGCTGACGACGTGCGCCGGGTGGCGGCCGAACTGTTGGCTGACCCGGTGGTGGAAACCTTCGGCGTCGGCGACACGCAGTTGGCTGACCGCGGCGTGCTCGTCGAGGTCCACTACAAGCCCGGCGTGATGGACCCGGTTGCGCTGTCGACCGCCGCCGCGATCGCCGACATGGGCGTCGCCGCCGACTCGGTCCGCACCGCCCGCATCTACCGGCTCGCGGGCAAGCCCAGCGACGCCGAGGTGCAGACGATCATGGCCCGCGTGCTCGCCAACGACTGCATCGAGCAGGCGGTGGTCGGCAGCCTGGGCGCGGCCCCGCCGCCGCACGCCCCCGAACACGCGTTCAGGAAGGTCACCGTTCCGATCCGCGACCTGGACGACGCCGGCCTCAAGAAGCTGAGCGAACGCGGCCACCTGTTCCTCAACGTCACCGAGATGCGGGGAATCCAGGATTACTTCCGCCGCGTCGGCCGCGAGCCCAGCGACATCGAACTGGAAACCCTCGCCCAGACCTGGAGCGAGCACTGCGTCCACAAGACGCTGAAGAGCCGCGTAGAATGCGATTTTGGATTTTCGATTTCCGATTCGGGATTGGAAGAGAAGGACGCGAAGGGCGAAGCCGGCGCGATTCAATCCACAATCGAAAATCTGAAATCGAAAATCCCTCCCACTGTCCGCCGGGTTTACGAAAACCTCCTCGCTGACACCATCGCCGCTGCCACGAAGAAGCTGAACAAGCCCTGGTGCATCAGCGTCTTCAAGGACAACGCGGGGGTCATCGAGTTCGACGACAAGCACGCCGTCTGCTTCAAGGTCGAGACGCACAACCACCCCTCCGCGATCGAGCCCTACGGCGGGGCGGCCACCGGCATCGGCGGGTGCATCCGCGACCCGATGGGGACCGGCCTGGGCGCCAAGCCGGTCGCCAACACCGACATCTTCTGCTTCGCCCCGCCGGACTGGCCCGTCGCCCGGCTGCCCAAGGGCGTCCTGCACCCGCGCCGCGTGATGCGCGGCGTCGTCAGCGGCGTCCGCGACTACGGCAACCGCATGGGCATCCCGACGGTCAACGGGGCCCTCTTCTTCGACCCGCGCTACCTGGGCAACCCGTTGGTTTTCTGCGGCAACGTCGGCCTGATGGACCGCGACAAGTGCTTCAAGAACGCCGCCTCGGGCGACGCCATCGTCGTCGTCGGCGGGCGGACCGGACGCGACGGCATCCACGGCGCGACCTTCAGCAGCGGCGAAATGACCCACACGCACGAGGACGAGTTCAGCCACGCGGTGCAGATCGGCAACGCGATCACCGAAAAGAAGATGACCGACGTGCTCCAGGAGGCCCGCCGCCGCGGGCTCTACAGCGCGATCACCGACTGCGGCGCGGGCGGCCTGTCCAGCGCCGTCGGCGAGATGGGCGAGACGCTGGGCGCCCAGGTGAACCTGGAGACCGTGCCGCTGAAATACGCCGGCCTCAGCTACACCGAAATCTGGATCAGCGAGGCCCAGGAGCGGATGGTGCTCGCGGTCCCGCAGAAGGACGTCGCCGCCCTGCTCGCGCTGTTCGCCTCCGAGGACGTCGAGGCCACCGTCATCGGCACGTTCGCAGACGACCGCATCCTACGGCTGTCCTACAAGGGCGAGCCGGTCGGCGAGCTGGAGATGGAATTCCTCCACGACGGCCTGCCGAAGTACACGCGCAAAGCGGAATGGCGTCCCGCGCCCCCCTCCGCACTCCGCACTCCGCATTCCGCATTGAGTCACACCGACGCCCTCAAGCGCCTGCTGGGTCACTGGAACATCGCGTCCAAGGAGTGGGTCGTCCGCCAGTATGACCACGAGGTCCAGGGCGGTTCGGTCATCAAGCCGCTGGTCGGCGCCGTCAACGACGGGCCCGGCGACGGGGCGGTCTTTCAGCCGGTGCTCGGCTCGCCGCGCGGCGTGGCGCTGGCCTGCGGCATGAGCCCGAGGCTGGGCGACATCGACCCTTACCAGATGGCCCTGCACGCGATCGACGAGTGCGTGCGGAACCTGGTCTGCGTCGGCGCGGACATCGACCGCATCGCGATCCTGGACAACTTCTGCTGGGGCAATTGCGCCAAGCCGGATCGGCTGGGCTCGCTCGTGCTGGCCGCCCAGGCCTGCTACGACGGGGCCCTGGCGTACGGCACGCCCTTCATCAGCGGCAAGGACTCGCTGAACAACGAGTTCGTCGCCGCCGATGGCAGC
Source organism: Phycisphaerae bacterium (assembly GCA_022072085.1). Taxonomy (GTDB): domain Bacteria; phylum Planctomycetota; class Phycisphaerae; order JAJVII01; family JAJVII01; genus JAJVII01. Next base: position 125,110 of record JAJVII010000011.1, on the reverse strand, counting down.
GTCATCACGATCCCGCCGACGCTGCTGATCTCCGGCATCGCGATCGTCGCCGACGTGACCCGCTGTGCGAGCATGGACGCCAAGGCCGACGACAACGTGCTGCTGTTGGTCGGCGCGACGCAGGACTCGCTGACCGGCTCGCACTACGAACTGGTCACCAGCGATCGCGACCCGCACGCCCTCCAGGCCCCCCCGCTCGCAGCCGGGGCGCCCCCGGTCGTCGATTTGAAGCAGGGCCCCCGGATCGCCCGCGCCGTCGCCGGGGCGATCGCCGCGGGCGGGGTCCGCGCCGCCCACGACTGCTCCGAGGGCGGGCTGGCCGTCGCGATCGCCGAGATGTGCCTGGCCGGCGGGCTGGGCTTCGCCGGCGAACTGGACGCTGTCAACGCCGACGCCGCCGCCGCCCTGTTCGGCGAGTCGCCGTCGCGTTACCTGCTGGAGGTCGAGCCCGCGAAGCTGGACGCCCTGCGGAAGTCGCTGGGCGATGTTCCGTCGGCTGTCCTGGGCAAGTTCGCCGCCAAGCCGACGCTGACGCTGACGCACCGCGGCGCGAAGGTCATCGAAGCCGACGTGGCCGCCCTCAAGCAGGCCTGGCAGCAGCCGCTGGCGTGGTAGCGGCAGGAACGAACGACGTTGCAGCGACCAAACGTATACGGAATCCTGCGGAAGTATTCACCACAGAGGCGCAGAGACACCGAGAAGATGGAATCGAGGACATAAGGAGTCGGAACCCTATCCCTTCTTCTCTTGATCTCTCTGTGCCTCCGTGTCTCTGTGGTTAATGAGGACTTCTCTTGACGACCCCTGCGGCTCACCAGAACTTGTACCAGGGCTTGTGGAGGATCTGGCCTCGGATGGCGCCGGCGGGATACTTCTCGTTGTTCACCAGCAGGTAGGCCCGCTCCTCGTCGAAGGCCTTGACCAGGTCGCTCATGGGCTTGCCGGCCAGCGGGCCGACCAGGTCGGCGGACTTGGCGGTGCCGCGGACCAGGCGGCCGCTGAAGACGCCCTCCTTGCGGCTGCCGTAGAGGTCGAGCACCTTCTCGCCGTTCTCGGCTTCACGGCCGAGGTAGACGGCCGCCCCGTTCACCCCCTCGATGTCCTCGACATTCACCTCGTAGCCCAGGTCCATCGCAACCTTGTCGTAGCGGAAGGCCGCATCGCCGGTGGCCCGCAGCGCCGTCGGCGGGACCACCTGCGAAGTGGTCAGGTCGGCCTCGTATCCGCAACCGCCCGCGCCCAGCAGGATCGCCGCCCCGAGCATCGCCGCCATCGTCATCCGTGTCATGGCTCGCCCTCTTCAATGAGTTCACGTCAACGATCGAAAGGCCCCGGTTCCCACACCCGCTTCATTGTACGGCCAACCCGGCGCAAATCCAGACGCCGCCCGGCAGGCCGTGCTTGCAAGGGGTCGGCGTGGCTGTATGCTGACGACCGCCGCAGGTCGCGGACGCGAGGTGAGCCATGAACCGTCGTCAGCTCCCGTTCGAGGTCGCTTTCCCCCTGCCCGACTGCCTGCCGACGCCAGGCGCCGGCACAATGACCGAGCCGGCCCGCGAGCTGCCAGTCGTCGCCGAGTGCGACGTGGCCGTTCTGGGCGGCGGACCCGCGGGCGTCTGCGCCGCAGCCGCCGCGGCCCGCGCGGGCAAACGCGTCGTGCTCATCGAGCGGCACGGCTACCTGGGCGGCATGGCCACCGCGGCCAACGTCAACGTCTGGCACACGCTCTACGGCACGGACGGGGCGACGAAGGTCATCGGCGGGCTGGCCGAGGAAATCATCCGCCGCCTCCAGCGTCTGGGGGCCGCCCGCAACTACAAGGACGACGGCGAGACCGGCAACTGGACCGTCTGCTCCGAGACGACCAAGCTGGTGATGGACGACCTGGTCGTCGGCAGCGGCGTCAAGCTGCTGTTCAACACGTTCCTGGCCGGCGCCCTGCGCGACGGCCGCCGGATCACCGCGGCCATCGTCGAGGGCAAGGGCGGGCGCGGCGCGGTCCGCGCCGACGTGTTCATCGACTGCACCGGCGACGCGGACCTGGTCCGCAAGGCCGGCCTGAGCGAACCGGCGACGCACATCGGCGACGCCCGGCACCGCTGCCAGCCGCCCACGCTCTGTTTCCGCGTCGGCGGGCTGGGCGACCCCAAGGAGAGCGGCGAGGGCCGAGGCATACAGGCCCGGCTGTTCGCCGACGTGATGGACTACAACGGCGGCAAGTACCCCTGCTTCCTCTGGGGAACCAAGGGCATCTGGGACGACCGCGAGATGATGTGGGCCGGCACGCGCGTGCCGGGCGTGAACTGCGCCGACACGCGCGACTTCAGCCGGGCTGAGCTGGAGGCCCGCTACCAGATGCGCTGGGTGCTGGGCAAGATGCGCGAAATGCCCGGCTGGGAGGAGAGCTACCTCGTCGACATCGGCGCCCAGATCGGCGTGCGCGAGAGCCACCGCATCCTGGCTGAGCACCAGCTCACCCGCGAGGAGGTCCTCGAGGGCCGCCGCTTCGACGACGCCATCGCCCAGGGCTGCTACCCCATCGACATCCACAACCCGACCGGCCCGGGAATCGTCTTCGAGTACCTCGACGGGCGGCGCGTCGAATTCGCCGGCGACATGACCCGCACCGAGACCCGCTGGGACAACGCCGCCCCCGGCGCCCCGAAGCGCGACACGCTCTGCTGGCAGGCGCCCTACCGCTCGCTGGCGCCGCGGGCGCTGGACAACGTGCTGGCGGCCGGGCGATGCATCGGCGCCGAGCACAACAGCGCCGGCGCGATCCGGGTGATGATCAACGCGATGCAGTTCGGACAGGCCGCCGGGACCGCCGCGGCGCTGATGGCGGCCGGCCAGGCCGCCCGCAACGTGGACACGGCCCGCCTGCGGGCGGCGCTGCTGGCCGCCGACGTGCCGCTGCTGCCGGCGTGAATACGGGCCGATTCCTTTGACCGCCGCCCGCGCCCCGGCATAGAATGGGGCGATCACCTCTTCCCGTGGGAGCGCCATGTGAGCGAATCGACGCAGGCCAATCCCCGCCGGGTGCTGGCAGCCATCGTCTTCACCGACGTGGTGGGCTTCAGCCAGCTCATGTCCGTCAACGACACCAAGACGCTCAAGCTGACGCAGCGCGACTTCGCGATGATGCGCCGCCTCAGCGAAAGCCACGAGGGCCAGATCCTCAAGAACACCGGCGACGGGCTGCTCATGTACTTCAGCAGCGCGGTCCAGGCGGTGAGCTGCGCCCTGAAGATACAGCAGACGCTGGCCAACGCCGAGACCAAGCTGCCCAGCGACCAGATGCTCAAGCACCGCATCGGCATCCACCTCGGCGACGTCTTCCTCAGCGAGAACGACGTGATGGGCGACGGCGTGAATATCGCCTCGCGGCTCCAGGCCAAGGCCGAGCCCGGCGGCATCTGCATCTCGCAGACCGTCTACGACGTGGTGAAGAACCGTCTCGAACTCCAGACCACTTTCCTCGGCCCACAGGAACTCCGCAACATCCAGGGCAAGGTTCCGGTCTACCGCATCCTGCTGGACGCCCAGGGCGGACGCGGCGCTGCCGGCCTGTTCGCCCGCGGCGCGGCGGCCGCGTCCAGCCGACGCTGGGTCATCGCCACCGCCGTCGCGGCCGCGCTGATCATTCTGGCCGCCGTCTGGATCGGCTATCGCATCAGCTCCGGCAACCGCGCGCAGAGCAACAACCAGGCCGTCGCGTCGGGCAATCCCGCGACGCCCGCCCAACCGACGCCGGCCCCGTCGGCCCAGCCGACGACCCCGACCCAGCCGACTCCGGGCGTGCCGCAGGCGACGTTGCCGGTGGTCCCGCCGACAGGCCAGCCCGCGCCGACCGCGCAGGATCCGCAGCCCGCGCCGCCGGCCCAGCCGCTCCAGCCGCCGCAGCAACCCGAAGTGCCACAGCAGCCCCCGCCCGGCCCCGCAGGCCCGGACGACGGCGAGCAGCCGCAGCAGCCGCCGCCGGCTGAGCGGATCTTCGAAACCCTGGACCGCAACCGCGACGGCAAGTTGACCCGCGACGAGATACCCCGCCGCGAGGTCGATCGCATGATGCAGGCCGACACCGACGGCGACGGCGCCGTCACGCTGGCTGAGTTGCGGGCGATGCACGAGAAGATGCGCACCGGCCGATTCCGTCCGCGTCCGGGCCTGGGCCAGGGCCCCGCCGGCCCGCCCGAAGGCGGCCCGCCGCCGGGAAGCGGCCCTCCGAACGACGGCCCGCCCGCTGACGGCAATTGAAACTGATTCTTCCATCATGACGCCGCGCCAACCGCCGGAGCGCCGCGCTCCGCCGACGGGCGCCGGCTCGTCAGGAGATTCCGCAGCATGGCCGACATCCGCATCCGACCCGCGATCGCCGGCGACACGGGGCTGATCCTTGCGCTCATCCGCGAACTGGCCGACTACGAGCGGCGGGCCCACCAGGTCGTCGCGACCGAAGCCGATGTGCGCGAGGCGCTGTTCGGCGATCGCCCAGCCGCCGAGGCGCTCATCGGTGAGTTGGGCGGCCAGCCGGTCGGCTTCGCACTGTTCTTCCATAATTTTTCGACGTTCCTGGGCCGACGCGGGCTCTACCTGGAGGATGTGTTCGTGCGTCCGGACGCCCGCGGGCGGGGCGTGGGCCACGCGCTGCTGCGGGAGGTGGCGCGGATCGCCGCGGACCGCGGGTGCGGCCGTCTGGAGTGGGTCGTGCTGGACTGGAACGAGCCGGCGATCGCCTTCTACCGCCGCCTGGGCGCCGAGCCGATGAGCGACTGGACGATCTTCCGCCTGACCGGCGAGGCGCTGGCCCGCCTGGCGGAGAACGACGGACAGACGCCGGGCCGACAGGCCGGGCCCTGACCGGCGCCCACACGAGCGACGGTTCGTGCAATGAAAAAGCCCGGCGGCTGCCGGGCTTTGTTGATTCTCATGTCCGAACGCATTCCCGGGCCTCAGGCCCGACGGCGGCGGGTCGCGCCGAACAGGCCCATCCCGCCAAGCGCCAGCAGCGCCAGAGTCGCGGGCTCGGGCACCGCGGAAACGGGCAACTGCCAGACGTAGACGGCCGTGTTCTTTCCGTAGGCGCTGGAGTAGCCGTAGAGCATCCCGGTGGCCGGGTCGAAGTCCAGCCCGAAAAGGTTGGTCTGCGAACCCCAGTTGGTGCCGCTGGAGATCAGCAGGCTGTTGATGTCGATGACCTGATAGGGCTGGGCGCTGTAGGTGTTGCCGCTGGTCAGCGACGCTTCGATGTCGCTGACGCGGTAGAACCAGAGGACGACGTGACTGTCGCTGGACCGCTGGCCGCCGACGATGATGTTCTGCTCGGCGCCGGTGTCCACCCAGGTGATGGCGGCATAGTTGCCGGTGCCGCCGGTCATCGCATGGCCGGAGCTGTAAGCAATCACGTTGACCGAATCGGCCAGCCCGGCGCCGCTGTCATAGGGATGGATCGCGCGGATGCCCAAGCCGTAGGAGTTGCTGGCCAGTTCGAGCATCGAGTAGCCGCCGGTCCAGGTGTCGGCCCAGGCCTGCGGAGCAAGCGTCAGGGACCGTCCGCCGTCGGTCCACGGCTTGCTGTAAAGCGCGCTGGCCGACTGCGAGGCAACGGTCAGGTCCGTCGCCACGCTGCGGATGAGGATCGGCGCCGAGTTGGCACTGGAGTATTCCGAGAAGTAGAGCTTGCCGTCGGCGGGGCGATAGACCAGGCCCGCAAGGGCGTTGCTCAGGTCGCCGTTTGTCAGCCCCAATTGCGTGGCCGCGTTCAGCAGGTCGCCATTTGTCGTGATGACCGGCGTGGGGATCGACACCTCGACAATGCGGTGCATCTGCCCGCTGCTGCCGACGTTCTTGGAGATGAACAGCGAACCGGCGCCGCTGTTGCCCGCGGCATAGAAAGCCAGATCGCCGTCGTACCAACTTGCCAGGGGCGACTTGAATGCACCCAGGTAAGTCGGCGTCAGGTCCGCATGGGCAGTCGACGCCGCGACCAGGATCACGACGGCCAGCCCGGCCAACAGGGTCAGTCTCTTCTCTCTCATCGTGGTCTTCCTCTCACCAGGGCCACAACTCGGGTAACGGTAACGCAACATGCACCTTCCAGACGTGGTCGACAATCCGGGTAACCAGTATCGCCCTGCAAATTGTGTGCCAGACAAGGCAGATGCGACATGAACGATAATCTAAAATACTTATCAAACAAGACTTAAGTGCGTTATCGAAAATCGCAAGGGTTGGACCCGGCAGCACGCGATTGTCGCCAAAAAGCGACGCCCACTGTTTACGGATCGCAACAGGCCTTCGCGTGCCCGGTGAATTGGAGGGATCGGGCGACTACCCCAGCAGTGCCTCGACAATGGCGACGATCGCCAGCAGCGCCGCCGATGTCCACGCCGCCGCGGGATGAACGTGCTGCGGGCGTTTGCCGATGCCGAATCGCGGCCCCAGGCCGTTCCATAGCGTCAGCCCGCCCGCAACCGCCGCCGCGCCGAACGCGACAAGCTGCCACCGGCTGGCCCCCAGGCGCAGCAGGTCGCCGGCATCGGCGACCCCGGCCAACGCGCCCGCGCCGAGATAGGCCCCGTTGGCTGTCAGGCAGAAGCCCGCGAAGAACCGCAGCATGAACGCCCCGGGCAGCCGGGCCCCGGCGGCCCACAGGATCAGCGGGAGCAGTGAACCGACGATCGCACCGGCCCAGCACACCGCGAGCGGCTGGGGGTTGGGCGAAACGTCCGTGCGCGAAAACGCCAGCGGCTGGAGCACGACGCGTTGCACGCGCCCGCCGGTCGCCCAGGCCGTGCCCGCGTGGCCGAGTTCGTGCGCCGCCTCCATCCCCAGCCAGCAAAGCGGCAGGAACGTCGCGATCAGCAGCGCCTGGTGAAATCGTTTCATTCGCGGCTCCGGGCCCGGCGGCGGTTTGCCCGCCCCGCGCATCATGGCCGGACCGCGTGCGCGATTCAAGCGGCTTGCGTACGACCGGACTTTGCAGTCAAATAGGCGTACCTGAGAATGTGCCAAAATGCGTTTGGAAGACTCCGTTCGCGGACAGGGTTTCTCTTTCGGTTGAGTCGTCGCCAATGCCAACATTCAACGTCTATTGCGATGAGAGTTGCCATTTGGAAGGCGACAAATCCAACGTCATGGTTATCGGGGCCGTCTGGTGCCTGGCCGACCGAGTGCCTGAAATCTCCGAGCGATTGGTCTCCCTTCGTCGATCCCACGGACTGTCGCCCTGGCGCGAATGCAAGTGGACCAAGGTCTCCAAGGCAAAACTCGATTATTATTTGGACCTCGTCGATTACTTCTTCGACAATGACGGCCTTCATTTCAGAGGGGTGGTCGTTCAGAACAAGAAGCAACTGGACCATGACGCCTGGGCCCAATCCCACGATGACTGGTATTACAAGATGTTCTTTCACCTGCTCTCGGTCATTCTGGACCCAAGGGAGCAGTATCGCATTTACCTCGATTACAAGGACAGCTACACCTGGCAAAAGGGCCAAAAGCTCGCCAAGTTCCTCAGGGCAGCCAAGTACGACAAGGCCGGGACAATGGTGGAACGAATCCAGCCGGTTAGATCACATGAGTCCGCTCTCATCCAGTTGACGGATCTGTTGATAGGCGCCATTGGCTATTTGAACAGGGAGTTGAAAACGAGTGCCGCCAAAATCGCTGTCATCAAGCGGATTCAATCCCGATCCGGCTACAGCCTGATTCGCTCCACCACCTTGGGCGAGAGGAAGTTCAATTTGCTCGCGTGGCAGCCGAGGGAAGGCGCATGAGCGGCGAAGCCCCTCCATGGCTGCCAGCCAAACTCGATCTTCCAGAGTCGCGGTCAGATCGAATTGCCATGCTGGTAAACGTCTTCCGGAAGGATATCCTGAGGACACCACTCATCTATGAATCGCAGCCGGTTCACCTGAACATGCGTCTGGCCAGCGAAGGGCTTCCCGAATGCTTCTGGCATCTCTGTGGACAGGGGGAGAACAGGCAGATAGACCCCGAGCGAGCCGTCAGGCTTCGATGGCTCCGGGCCGTCATAGAAAACGCAGACGATGCCGCGGTCCTGAAATGGGACGGCCCAGGAACCGCCCAACGGCAGACCTGCCGGTACCTCTGGCTGAGAGACTTCGATTACTGCATCGTACTTGCACCCGGCAGGCAGGGAGAGTGGAACCTGGTAACCGCTCATGCCATCGAGGGCAATCGTCGCAGGCGAGACCTGATGAATCGTTACATCCGAGCGGGGGTACATAACTAGAGCCGCTTTGAGCGGCTCAGGAGCGCTATCAGCAACATGGCCGATGCGACATTTGAATTATGACTACAAAATCAAGATATTTCAAGAAAAAGCCAGAAAAAGGAAGAAAGTGAAGGAAGGGCTGTTGATGTATGCTTATTTCAAATAAGGCTTTACGCACAGCGAGACCCCTGCCTCCATGAAGATCGCACTGGCGCAGTTCAATCCGACCGTCGGCGACATCGCGGGCAACGCCCGGCGGATCGCCGCGATGATCGACCAGGCCGCCGACGCCGGCGCGGACCTGATCGCGACGCCCGAGCTGGGTCTGCTGGGCTACCCGCCCAAGGACCTGCTGCTCAAACCGCAGGTCGTCGCCGACAACCTGAGGGCCCTGGACGAGTTGGCGGCCCGCTGCACGCGGATCGCCGCGCTGGTCGGTTTTGCCAAGGGGAACCTCCAGGAGGTCGGTCGGCCGCTGCGGAACTGCGTCGCGCTGCTGGCCGGCGGGCGCGTCGTCAGCCGACACGCCAAGCAACTCCTGCCCACCTACGACATCTTCGACGAGTCGCGCTACTTCGAGCCCGGCGACGCGGTGCAGGTCGCCGACCTGGGCGGACGCAAACTCGGGCTGACCATCTGCGAGGACCTCTGGAGCCTGGCCCGCGTGAACGGGCGGCGGCTCTACGACACCGACCCGGTCGGCACGCTCGCCAAGGCCGGCGCCGAGGTCGTCATCAACATTTCCGCGTCGCCGTTCGTGGTCGGCAAGCACGCGGTCCGCACGCAGCTTTTCGCCGAGCAGGCCCGGGCCAACCGCGTCCCCGTGCTCTACGTCAACCAGGTCGGCGGCAACGACGAACTGGTCTTCGATGGGGCGAGCTGCGCGTTCGCCGCCGACGGCCGCCTGATCGCCCAGGCCCGCGACTTCGAGGAAGACCTGTTGCTCGTTGACGTCGGGGGTCGGGGGCCGGGGGCCGGGGGGGAGGAAAGAATCTCGCCGGTGCGCGAGGGGGTCGCCAGCGTTCACGCGGCCCTGGTGCTGGGGCTGCGCGACTACTGCCGCAAGTGCGGGTTCACCGACGTGCTGCTGGGCCTCTCGGGCGGAATCGACTCGGCGGTCACCGCGACGCTCGCGGTCGATGCCCTGGGCGCCGGCCACGTGCACGGGGTTGCGATGCCGTCGCGCTACAGCAGCGGGCATTCGCTGGAGGACGCCGCCGCGGTCGCCCGCAACCTCGGCATCGACTACCGGGTGATCCCGATCGACGCGATCCACGGGGCGTTTGAGAGTTCGCTGGCGCCGGCGTTCGCCGACTCGGACCAGCCGCCGGGGACGGCGGAGGAGAACATTCAGGCCCGCGTCCGCGGCAACATCCTGATGTCGATCAGCAACAAGTTCGGCTACATGGTTCTCTCGACAGGCAACAAGAGCGAGCTGGCGGTCGGATACTGCACGCTCTACGGCGACATGAGCGGCGGGCTGGCGGTCATCAGCGACGTGCCCAAGACGATGGTTTACAAGCTGGCCGAGTGGCTCAACCGCGACGGCGAGCGCATCCCGCGCCGCTCGATCACCAAGCCGCCGTCCGCGGAACTCAAGCCCGACCAGACCGACCAGGACTCGCTGCCGCCGTACGAGGTGCTGGACGCGATCCTGGAGCGCTACGTCGAGCAGGAGCAGTCGGCCGCCCAGATCGTCGCCGCGGGCTTCGGCCGCGAAGTCGTCGCCCGGGTCGTGCGGATGGTGGACGTGAACGAGTACAAGCGTAAGCAGGCGGCCCCGGGATTGAAGGTGACCGGCCGAGCCTTCGGCACCGGCCGACGAATGCCCATCGCCCAGCGCTACCGCCCGCTGCCCGAGGGCGACTTCCTCTCCTGAAGACGGGGAACCGCCAAGAGCGCCGAGAGAAGACGCCAAGGCCGCCAAGGAAGTGACGAAGGCGCGGCGCCTTCATCCGGCACTCCGCATTCCCCATTCCGCACTCGGCGTTTCCGCTTTGCATTGGCCTGCAATGGCCTGCATTTGCCTGTATTTCAAGTCGTTGGGCAACAACGTGTTACAAAATAGACCGGCCGTTGCGATCTGACGCAATCGGCCGACCTGTCTGGACTCCGGGTCGACCAAATCGGCCTCGTCGGCCCTGCGCAAGCGGCCACCCCTTAGAACGCAAACGGTGAATTGAGCATACCCGAGGACGACGCTTCGGCGTGGCCGGGTCTCGACCGGTTGGCGAGAGGCGAACCGCGTCCCGAGGTCGCTTGGAGGCCCCGATGCCACTTTCGGCGAGCGCGTTGTCGCATTCCCGCAACGTGCCGTTACAAACGGCAAAGGCGGATTACTGCAATTCTGCGACATAAGCGCCCCAAGGCCAGTTATTTGCAGCTAGATCTCTGCTTCGTTGGCTATTTGGCATTTCGATTGCTAGTATTCACCTGCTCAAGTGATGGCGGGGTCGGCCTGGCCCGCCGGAGGGAGCGAAGGCGAACCGACTGGCCTCGCGAGGCGGCAGCCGGCTCATTGTCTTCTTGCGTCGTGCGTCCGGTCTCCTTCGTGGCGAGTTGCCGACCGCCGCGGAGAGAACATGGACGGGTGAGGCGAGCCGGACCGGGCAGGTCCCGGCCGGCTTGGGAAGGGAAACGACTATGCGATCCCGGAAGATCGGAATCACGGTCCTGGCCCTGGCGGCGATGTTCGGCGTGCTGGCTGTTGCAGCGTCGGCCGACGCGGCCCCGGTCACCAAGTCGCTGAGCGAATTCGCGATCTTCTCCGGCGGCAATCTCTCGATTGGCGGGCACAACCTGGTCAACGGCGATGTCGGCAGCAACGGCAACGTCGACGGGCAGGGCAACACGCAGCTCAACGGGTCGGTGTACGCCGGCGGCAACTTCACCCCCGGCAGCACGGTGCACGTCGGAAGCAACGGCGTGACGGCCGGCCCGGATCTCGATAGCGGCACGCGATTCATCTCCATCGGCGCGGTCTATCCGGCGCTGTCGGTCGAGGTGGTGGTCAACGGGTCGGTCTCTTTCGGGGGCGACGCCAATCCCGTGAATGCCGATCACGTCTACGGCAACGTCTACACGAAGAACGTCACGCTGAGTCAGAACGCCGGCATCGAGAAGGTCGCCGGGCTCGGCGGGAACCTCGAGTACACGGGCAGCTTCAGCCGCAACGGCGGCGCTCACGTCGACGGCCTGGTCAACGGGGTGTCGTGGGGACCGGCGATCACGGGGTCCAACCCGGCCGCTCCGGCCGCGCTCGGCTCCACAAAGACATTCGCCGCGGTCACCCTGCCGACGCCGACAAGCTTCTCGGCCGGCGTCACCGCCCTGAGCGACCCGTCCGGCACGGTCGCGCCCGGCCACTGGGCCGCCCTGACCACAACTCTGAACCACACGGTGAACCTGACCTCGGGCGACTACTACTTCTCCTCCATCAACACCGGGGGCGGGCTCACGCTGAACATCGACCTGACCAGCGGCCTGCCGATCAACCTCTACGTCGTCGGCAATGCGACGTTCGGACAGGACACCCTGCTCCAGGTCAAGGGCGCGGGAACGGGCGGCGTCTTCGTGCCCCTCAGCCAGGCGTCTGACCTGGCCACGCTGATCAACTGGGAGACGCACGGAAAATTCATCCTGGGCGGCGGAAACACCACCTCCTGGACGACGATCTTCGGGGGCACCGTCTATTCCACCTACTTCGGCACCGGCGACGGCCTGACGATCGGCCAGCGCGTGGACTGGTACGGCGCGCTTTACGCCGTCGACAGTGCGAACCTGGCCGACCATTCGCGATTCACCTACGTGTCAGTTCCCGAGCCCGCGAGCCTGACGCTTCTGGTCCTGGGCGGGCTGGGCCTCGCCGGCAAGATGTTCCGGCGCCGCACCCGATAGGCCGATTCCCGCACGATGCCGCCTGGCAGCGAGGTCGCGGATCGCTCGCGCCGCGCCGACTCCCCCCGGTCTCGGCAGGCTAGTAGATCTCTTCCTCAACCGGCCCGTCGGGCTGGGTCGTGGGCGGGGCGAGTTTGCCGGCGGCCAGGTCGGCCAGCCAGTCGTAGAGGCGCTTCTGCTGCGGCGGGCCGAACAGCCAGGCGTGGCCCTTGCCGGGGATGTATTCGACGACCAGCGGCACGCCGGCCCGGCCGAAGGGCTCCTCGGCCTTCTTCCAGACCTTCGCCCCGCCGTCCTGATCGCCGACCAGCACGAACATCGGCGTGCCGTCGAGCGGCTTGCCTTCGGGCAGGTCCATCATCGCCATGCCGCGCGGCGTCTGGACGACCGGATAGGCGGCGTCGAGCACCAGGCCGCCCCAGGCCGACGGGGCCTCATGCCACAGTTGCAGCGCCATCTGCCCGCCCGCGGAAAAACCGAACAGCACCGGCCGACGCGCGTCGATGCCCTCGATCTTCGCGACCGCCGGCAGCGTGACGTCCATCAGTTTGGCGGCGTCCTGGCTGCTCCAGTAACGCCAGTCCTTGGCCGTCGGCAGCAGCAGGGCGTAACCGCGGGCGATGAATTCGGGCGACATCCGCTCGACGACCTGATTCATCGAGCCGCCGCTGGGGTGCAGCCAGACGATCAGCCGGGCGGGCTTCTCCCGGGTGGCCTTGGGGCTCATGCGCAGCCGCCAGCGCAGCCCGGCGGCCGGCTCGCCCTCGAGCGTCCTGACGCCGGGAATCTTCTCGCCCTCGACGTAGAGCGACTTGAGGTAGGCGGCCTCGGTCTCGGCGGCCTGTTTGCGCAGGTCGGCGAAGCGGTCGAGCCTGCGGAGCGATTCGAGGTCGGGATCCTCGTCCATGTGGCCCGGGTCGGCGTAGCCGAGGCGGACGGCCTGGGCCAGTGCGTCCAGCGCCGCGACGGGCTTGCCCAGTCGGGCCTGGGCGCAGGCGAGGTTGTACCACGGTTCGTTCTGCTTGAGCTCCAGGGCGATCATGCGGCGGCAGGTCTCGGCGGCGGCGGCGTAGTCGCGATTGCGGAACTGGTCGGCCACCTCGGCGCGGAACTTCAGGTAGGCCTTCTGCCGGTCGGCCGACGAGGCGGACGCGGCATCGGGCTGGGTGACCGGTGGGCCGTCGGCCAGCGCGCAAGACGAGGCGGACAGCAGTGCGAGACAGGCCGCCAGCAGCGTTTGATGAAGCATGGTACGTCCCTCTGGGAGTCGCGTATTCTACCGCGCCGCCGGCGAAAGTCGTCTGACCAATCGCCAGGCCGCCCTCCCCTGCGGGTCGCGATTCAGAAATATTCACCACAGAGGCACGGAGACACCGAGAAGACGAAACCAAAGGCATGAAGAATCGGAACGATATCCCTTCCTTCCCCGATCTCTCTGTGCCTCTGTGTCTCTGTGGTTAGCACTCAGCGGGAACCGAGGAACAGGTCGCGGCCGGGCGCCAGCGCGGCGATCTTGCGGTCGGCGACCGAACGCTTGAGCATCCAGAAGCCGCAGTCGGGATGAACGAAACGGATGCGCTCGGCGCCGACGACCCGGGCGGCGGCGTCGATGCGGCGGGCGATCTCCTCGGGCGTCTCGACGTGGTTCACCTTGATGTCCACCACGCCGATGCCCAGCGCGATGCGCCGGTCGATCCGCTTGAGGGCGGCCAGGTCGGCAGCCGGGCGATGGGCCAGTTCCAGCACGAGATGGTCGCAGTGCAGGCCGTTGAGGAAATCGACCAGTGCGGCCCACGTGCCCTTCTGGATCACCTGCCCGCCGTAGTTGCCGAAGCAGAAGTGGACCGCCCGCTCCGTGCCGCGATCGACGGCGTCCAGGACGCGGTTGATCGCCTCACCGGCCAGCGGGGCGTCGGACGGGTTGCCGGGGATGTTGGCTTCATCGACCTGGATGCAGGCGGCCGGCAGCCCGCGGACCTGGTCGGCCAGCACGTCGGCGACGGCCAGCAGCAGCGACGCGAAATCCCCGTAGTGCCGGTCCAGCAGCGTGCGGGCGAGCATGTACGGCGAGGTGAGCGTGAACTTGAAGGGCCCGCCGGCGACGGCGGCTGCCCGGGCGCAATCGCCGGCCAGGTCCAGCGACCCCTCGCCCAGCGGCCCGTCGACCACGGCGGCCGGCCGAACGCGGAAGCCCATCGACGACCGGGCGCGGAAGGCCTCGACCTCGCTGCGGCCAAGCGCGGTGCGCGTGCCGGCCATCGGGGCGACGAAGTATTCGATCATCCCGTTGGTCTCGGGATGGCTGGGGCTGAAGCGATAGAGTTCCCCGTCGGTGGGCAGGTCGATGCCCGCCTGCCGCTGGGTGTCGAAGACGACGCGCGTCGCGTCGATGACGGCCTGGGAACTCGGGGCGGCCACCAGCCAGTCCGGCAGCGGGTAGCTGCCGACCGTCGAGGTCAGGATGGCCGGCCGACGCGGCATGCGCTGGGCGGCGCGGAGTCGGGCGACGGGGTCGGCGCTGGCGGCGTTGCGCGAGGCGCGCGGGCGTGCGGGCATTCGGGTCTCCTGCTTCGCTTGCGATAGGCCGCCCGCGTGCGGCGGTCGGCCCGTAATGCCAATCTTAGGCGGGGCGAGGCGACAGGCAAGCCTCCCCGCAAACGTTCCATTGTGCTGGAATTAGGACCAGGTTACCGATATATTAGTCTCGGGAAGCCTTAATGACAGGCAACTCGGCGTGCGGGGGCATTTGACAGTTCAGGGGCTCGCAGATCGGGAACCGTTCGGGATGAAAGTGCGCCGCGGCCTCAGATCGGTGAATTCGACGATCAGCATCTTGCGCTGGCTGCGCCCGGTGCTGGTCTTCTACGCCGCGGGCATCGTCATCTTCTCGCTGGACCGGGTCGTCTTTCTCCTGTGCAACTACTACTCGCACTCCATCGGCGAGGTCGTGCCGCGCGACGTGCTGCGCTGCTTCCGCGTCGGCTGGTTCTACGACAACGCGGTGCTCTGCTACGCGCTGATCCCGACGGTCGTCGCCTGGACGCTCTTCCCGCGGCGGTGGTTCACGCACGCGCGGTTCCGGCTGGGCGTGAGCGCGGCGGCCGCGGTCGCCTTCACGCTGATGCTCTTCGGCTGCATCAGCGACCTGTACTTCTTCGATCACTACTGGGATCGGCTGAACTACCAGGCCTTCTGCTACCCCGTCTGGCGGCCTGAGGTCATGGACATGATCTGGAAGGGCTGGCCCATCGGCTGGTCGGCCGCCCTGCTGGTGCTGGTGGGGATCATCTGCTACGGCCTGTTCGGCCGTGTGGGTTGGCCGAGCGTCGCGCCGCGCGGGCGGATGGTCGGCCGCCCGATGGTCGCCGGCTGCCTGAGCCTGCTGGCGGTGCTAGGCGTCCAGGGCCCGCCCAACCCGACCGACAGCGACACCAGCCCCTCGCAGTTCTCCAAGCAGTGGGTCATCAACCGCGCGTCCCTCAACCCGGTGTTCAACCTCGGCTCGCAGGTGATGGCCGAGATCACCGAGCAGACCATCACGCCGGAGCGATACCGCTTCCTGCCCGACCAGGGCGAAGCCTACGCTGTCGCCCGCCAGCTCTACGACCAGCCGGGCGACCAATGGGCCCCGCCGGGTGCGCCCAACCCGATGCTCCGCGTCAGCCAGCCGGGCACGCCGCTGGCAGCCGGGCAGCGACCGCCCAACGTGGTGCTGATCGTGATGGAGTCGATGTCCAGCGACTTCGTCGCCTCCCTGGGCGGCGGCCACGACTGGACGCCGGAGCTGGAGGCCGTCGGGCGGCGCGGCATCATGCTCGATCGTTTCTACAGCGTCGGCACGCGGACCAGCCGCGGGCTGGTCGGCAGCATCAGCGGCCTGCCGGACATGCCGGGTCGGCCGATCGCCGAGAACCGCCACAGCCGCGGGGCGTTCCTGACGCTCGCCGGGCTGCTGCGCGACCGCGGATACGCCACCGAGTTCATTCACGGCGGCAACCTCTGGTTCAACAACATCAAGGGCTACCTTCAGACGCACGGCTTTGAGACGATCGTGGACAAGGAGAGCTTCGCCGAGGAGATCCACAGCCTGAAGGATTTCCAGCTCGCCGAGCCGGGGGTGGCCCGCTTCTCGCTGCTGTGGTGCGTGGACGACCAGTCGCTGTTCATCCGGGCCAACCGGATGCTCCGCGAGGCCGGCAAGTCCGACAGGCCCTTCTTCGCGGTCATCCTCACGCTGACCAACCATCCGCCGTTCGAGGTGCCGCCGGAGGTCTTCGACTGGACCGTGCGGCGCAGCCATCCCGACCTGCCCGCGGAGATGAGCGACGAGGAGCGGGCCGTCCGCTACGCCGACTGGGCCGTGGGCGACTTCTTCCGCCGCGCCGAGAAAGAGGACTACTTCAACAACACGATCTTCGTGCTGACCGCCGACCACTGCCGGGCCCAGCGCCGCGGGCCGGTGGACGCCGCCAACTTCCATATCTACGGCTCGATCGTCGGGCCCGAGCGGCTGATCGGCCCGCCCAGGCGGATCGCCACCGTGTGCAGCCAGGCGGACCTGGCGGTGACGGTCCTCTCGCGGCTGGGCCGGCCGTTCGAGCACTGCTTCTTCGGGCGCGACATCCTGCGGACGCCGCAGGGCGAGGGGTTCGCGATCGTGCAGCAGAACGGCGTCATCGGCTTCGTGCAGAAGGACCGGCTGCTCTGCACCACGCCGGGCGACCCGGGCCCGGCCATCGACGCGTTCCACCTGCGCGGCCGCGAGCAGATCCGCTGGGATCCCGCCGACGCCGCCGACGCCGGCCGCATCGAGCAGAGCCGCCGCACCGGCATGGCCCTGTTCCAGTCCGCGGTGGACCTCTTCCAGCGCGACCTCTTCCACGTCGGCGAAGAGTAACCCCCTTAGAACAGCCCCGCGCCGCGCGACCGTCAGGGAGCGTGGAACGTGCCGTCTCGCAAGGGAGTTTCCTGATCTGCTCCACAGCATCGGAGGCGGGCGGCAGACACCGGCTCAGGGGACAACGCGTGGAGACACGCCATCGGATTGCAGGAGTTGAACCGCAGCCGGGTTGAATCGGCCGAAGGATTCGCCGTCGGGGCGGGTCGCCGGCTGTGGACCGGTCCGAAGGATCGTCTCGTAACCGGTCGCCTTGAACGCCTCCAGCAGGAAGGCGTCCTTCTCCCCCATCTTGATCGAGACCGACGTGCTCTCGCCCTCGCGAACGCCCGGCACCGCATCGCCGTTGACGGCCGCCACCGGCGCGTCGCTGACGACGACGAGCATCCGATCGCCGCCGTCGGCTGCCGGCTGACGGGTCACCACGTCCACCATCATGCCGACCCGGACGTCGGCCGGGCAGGCGGCGCGATTCACCTTCAGCGCGACCAGCCGATAGCTCGGAGGCGGCGGGGGCGGCTTGGTCCCGGGCTCCCCGTCGGACAGCAGGCGCCGGCGGCGGATGAGCTGCCCGGCGTCCACGGGCGCCCGCAGCGCCCTGCCGAGGGCCGCGTCGCAGGCGTCGCCCACGAAGAGTTCCGACGCGTATTCGTCAGGCATCAGCGCGACAAGGGTCAGGACCTTCGAAGTGTTCTCGGCGGTCAGGACCGCCCCCGCGCCCAGGTTCCCGCGGGCGACCAGGACAGTGACGGTGGCGTGTTCGTCAGACCGGGAGGCCTCGTTCGGCTGGGTCGCCGCCTCGGGCTGTGTGGTCGCCGGCGGCTCGGGCGGACGCGTCAGGTAGCGCCAGTAGAGCAGGTCGCCCTTCTTCACCGGCTGCTGGAGGTAGCGGTAGCTGACCGAGGCGATCTCCGCGGCGCCGACCAGGCCCTCGCGGCCGGTCCGCGGCATCTGCGACTGCGGCACGCGCACTACCTGAACCATGCTTTCATCCAGCAGCGTGCCGGCGTCCAGGTCGCGTGCGGCGGCCAGCACGACGACGACCGTCTCGGCCGGCTGCGCGGGTTGGCGGATGTGGGACACCAGACGCTCGAAGTCCAGCAGGTCGGGTTTGAACATCAGCACGGCCATCAGTCCCAGCAGGACGACGATGAGCACGCGCATCAGGATGGCGGTGGTCTTGGCGTTCATGTCGCATCGCCCGCGACCGGGCTGCTGTGCAGTATACGCGTCCAGCGCTTGTCCAGCCAGTTCCACCACATCGTCGGATGGGCCCGGAGGTAGGCGTCGATGTCGGCGGCCCACTTGCGGGTGGCCGACTCGGTCTGCTCGCGCAGGCCGGGCGCGCCGCGGCCGCGGGCCAGTTCGATCGGCTGATCGAACCACATGTGATACTTGCCGTCGGCGGGGTCCCACCGCCACCACACCGGCACGACCGGCGCCCCGGTCCGCAGAGCCATCACGAACGGCCCGGTCGGGAAGTAGGCGGTGTGGCCGAGGATGTTCACCGGGATGCCCTGGTGCGGCTTGCGCGGCGTGTCGGGGGTGATGAACAGTTGCTGCCCCTGGCGCAGGACGTTGATCGCGACCTGGAGCTTCTCCATTTCACTGGCGTGTCGGCGGGTGACGGCCAGTTCGCAGCCGGCGTCGCGGGCGATGGCGTGGTTGATCGCCATCTTGCGCGGGTCCTTGTTCAGCCGCACGTACAGCGTGCAGGGCACGTGCGGCGTGATGACCGGCCCGTAGACCGGGAACCCGATCAGGTGGGGCGTGATGGTGATGACCCCGCGGCCGCCGTCGTAGGCCTGTCGGAGCAGGCTGATCGAGTCCTCGACGACGAACCGCTCGCGGCTGTCGATCGGCCCGACGCGGAAGATGTGCGCCAGCATGATGAGGTGGTCGATCGCCCGCTCGAAGTGGGCGTCGACCAGACCCGGCTGAAGCAGCCCGGCGTGACGCATGTTGTCGGCAAGCCGGCGCCGCAGCGGCCAGGCCAGCCGGATGGCGATGCGCAAGGCGCCCCGCAGGGACTCGACGGCCCCGGGTCCGCTGCCGCTCTTGGCGATCCTCATGCCGAACTGCATGCCCGCAAAGGCGACAGCCTTGCGGAAACGCCGGAACCAGCCGCTCTCTCGTTCGATTCCCACCGATGCACTTTCACAGGCGCCGGCCCGCCCGGACGGCGGGCCACTGAACCGGCCGCGACTATACGGAGACGCGCGCCCCGCGTCAACCGCGGCTTGGACGGGGGACGCCCGGCGCGGTATCATGCCGCGCTCACAACCAAGGAGCCGCATGATGATCAAACTGGGCGCCATCGGATACGGCGGACGCGGGTCGGGCGTCGTCAGCGTCATGGAGCAGCAGCCCTGCGGGGCCCGGCTCGTCGCCATCGCCGACCCGAACGCCGAGGCCGTGAAGCGCACGCTGGCGAAGCGCGAGAAGGATCCCGCCTCGGTCCGCCTCTACGCCGACGCCCAGGCCATGCTCGACGCCGAGGAACTGGACGCCGTCATCGTCGCGACGCGATGCTCGCTGCACGCCCGGCTGGGGGCGGCCGTCCTGGCCCGCAACCTGCCGCTCTACCTGGAAAAGCCCGTCGCCACCACGTTCGACGACTATCGCCTGCTCGCGGCGGCAGCGGCGAAATCCAAGTCGCCCACGATGGTCAGTTTCCCCCTGCGGCTGGTTCCCGGCGTGCGGCGGATGTGGGAGATCGTCCGCAGCGGGCGGCTGGGCGAGATCACCCACGTGCAGGCCACCAACAACGTGCCCTACGGCGAGGTCTACTATCAGACGTGGTATCGCGACCAGGCCGAGACCGGCGGCATGTTTCTCCAGAAGGCGACCCACGACCTGGACGTCATCAGCTACCTGCTGGGCGAAGCCGACCCGGTGCAGGTCGCGGCCATGACCAGCAAGCGGGTCTTCCGCGGCGACCATCCAGCCGGGCTCAAGTGCGTCGACTGCGACGAGAAATTCTCCTGCCTGGAGAGCAAGCACAACCCCGCCGCCGCGACCGGCGCGCCGCTTCAGACCGCGAAGGAGGACTACCGCTGCGCGTTCGCCGTGGACACCGGCAACGAGGACAGCGGCAACGCGATCATCGAATACGCGGGCGGCACGCAGGGGGTCTACACGCAGAACTTCTACAGCCGCCGCGGGTCGGCCTGCCGCAAGTGGCGCTGCATCGGCCACCTCGGCACGATCGAATACGACCTGGCGACGACGACCGCGAACCTCTGGATGCACCACCAGCCCGTTCACGAGGTGCTGGACGTGCGTGGCGAGGGCGGCCACGGCGGCGGCGACGCCCAACTCGCGATCAACTTCCTGCGGATGGTCCGGGGCCAGGAGGAGAGCAAGTCGCCGCTGGCAGCCGGGCTGCGCAGCGCGCTGACCTGCCTGCTGGCCCGCGAATCGGCGGCCACACGAACCTTCCAGTCGGCGGCGGATTACACGCCCGCGTCGCGCGCGTAAAGTCAGCCCCGGGTGGATACGCACGGGCCGCAACCACGGCGGCGCGCTCCCCGTGTTTTCACGGGGGGCTGAATT
The DNA here is from genome assembly GCA_022072085.1 of Phycisphaerae bacterium. Classification (GTDB taxonomy): domain Bacteria; phylum Planctomycetota; class Phycisphaerae; order JAJVII01; family JAJVII01; genus JAJVII01. Next base: position 104,522 of record JAJVII010000011.1, on the reverse strand, counting down.
GGGATTGCTGCTAGCGCTGCGCGGGATCGACGGCCTGCGCGTTCTGCGTCATGTTCTCGACGAGTTGGCGGGCCTCGGGGTCCAGGCTCCGCGCGAGCTGACGCGCCTGGTCCGGCGTCCGGTTCTCGAAGATCGCCTTGCCCTCGCGGTCATACAGCGACACCGCCGGCGGCTCGCTCGCCCGCGCGACCATCGAGCAGCGATAGTTGGCCGACGCCGCCATCGCGGAGGCCATGAAACCGTTGCCCTGTCCCTGGGCCTGCACCATGCCGCCGGCCGGGCCTATCACAATCGCCTGGCCGCCCTGTCCGCGCATGAGGGCCGGGCCCGGCTGCTCGGCGTTGTTCTCCTCGTCCGGCTGCGTGGTCGGCGGCGCGAAGCGATCCATCTCCCGTCGCCGCTGCTCGAAGAACCGCCGCATCTGCTCTTCGATCTCCTTGCGCAGTTGTTCGGCGTCGGGGGGCGCGCCCTCGGGCGCCTCGGGGACGCGCAACTGGAACTCCTTGTCCTGGCCGGGCCGGTTCAGCCGCTCCAGCGCCTCCCGCTCGCGCCGGCGCATCTCATCGAGCTGCCGCCGCAGCCGATCGCTGTCCCACCCGTTTCCGCCTGCGCCCTCCTCGCCCGGCTGCATACCCGGTCTTTCGGGGCGCAGGTCCGGCATCAGCGGCAGCATGCCCGGCGGGGGCATGAACATTCCCTCGGGCATCTCGCGGCCCCACGCCCGCTCGGGCGAGCCGTCCAGCGTCGCCCCGACCGACAGTTCCCTGCCGCGGCGGATGAGCGTAAGCGTCACCTTCGTGCCGGGGTCCTTCGAGCTGACCAGCTTGCGGAGCTGGTCGTCGTTGAAGAGGATCTGGTCGTCGAGCATCGTCAGCACGTCGTGGACGCGCAGGCCGGCCTTGGCGGCCGGACTGTCGGGCTGGACCCGCACGACCCGCACGCCGCGGCCGTCCTCCAGGCCGAGCTGGCTGCCCAGTTCCTCGGAGACCGGCCCGGGGGCGACGCCGAGGTGGCCGAAAAGTCTGGGGGCCTCGGGATTGGGCGGAGCGGGCGCCTTGTCGTCAGCCAGTGCCGGCCAGACCAGGCCGAGGGGAAACAGCGCGACCAGGACAAGCATGCGTCTCATTTTTCAACCTCCTTACCTGGAAGACCCCCGCAGGTTTGGAACGCAGCCGGGCGTCCGAAGTTCATGGATTCTGCATGGGGTATTCTATCGCGCCAGCCTCCCGGCGCCATGTTGCGGGCCGGGCCGCGGGCCGATAGGGTATGCGGCGGGGGTTTCCCGCCGGAGGCATGGGTCCTGAACGCCAAAGAGAACGCCCTGCGAATCCTGCGTTTCGAGCGGCCGGAGCGGATCGTCGGCGGCCCGCCGACGCACAACTGCTCCTACTTCGGGGTCAACCACGAGCCGCTGGCCGGCGTCGGCGGGCACGACTCGCCGATCGGCACGGTCTGGCACGACATCTGGGGCGTCGGCTGGCGAAAGGAACTCGACGGCGTGATGGGCTTCGCGATCGAGCATCCGCTGGCCGACTTCACGACGCCCGGCGTGCTGGAGCGGTTCGCGTGGCCCGACCCGGACGACGAGCGGCTGGTCGGGCCGATCCGCGAGCGGGCGGCCGCCTGCCCCGACCGCGACGCGACGTTCCTGATCGGCAGCCACCGCGAGACGCTCTGGGAGCGGTGCTACAACCTGGTCGGAATGGATCGGCTGATGATGGCGATGGTGGACGCGCCGGCGGCGGTACACGAGCTGCTCACGCGCGTGATGGATTTCCAACTCGGGGTCGCGAAGCACTACCTGAGCGTCGGTGTCGATTTCATCGGCCTGGGCGACGACCTGGGCAGCCAGCGGGCGCCGCTGTTCAGCCGCCGCCTGCTCGAGGAGTACTTCGTGCCGCAGTATCGGCGGCTGGTGTCGCTCTACAAGCGGCGCGGCGTGCTGATCAACTTCCACTCCTGCGGCAACGTCGAGCCGATCGTGGACTTCTTCATGGACATGGGCGTGGACTGCCTGAACCCCGTGCAGGCGTCGGCCAACGACCTGGACGCGATCCGCGCCCGGACGGCCGGGCGGATGGCGCTCCAGGGCGGGGTGAGCACGCACGCGATCATGACCGGGCCGGTGGAGGCGATCATCGCCGAGACGCGGCGGCGGCTGTGGCAGCTCGGCCGCGACGGCGGATACTTCTGCGGCCCGGACCAGGGCATGCCCTTCCCCGAGGCCCACATCGCCGCGATGCGCGAAACCGTCCAGCGATACGGCGTCTACCCGATCGCCGAACCGCCGGAGGAGGAATTGAACGTTGTTCATTGATCATTTCACAGTGGCTGGCGGGCCGACTCTTCAATGAGCCATGTGCAATGGTCAATGTGAAATCTTTTCTCGGGCTTCCCGCTCCAGGAATATCTTATGAGTGACTATGTTCCCCCCCTCGCCGGTTCAATCGTCGACGTCATCGGCCACACGCCGATGGTGGAGCTGAAGCGGATCGTCGCGTCGCGCGGGCTGCGCGGGCGGCTGCTGGCCAAGCTGGAGCACCTCAACCCGGGCTTCTCCAAGAAGGACCGCATCGCCCTGGGCATGGTCCGCCAGGCGCGCGAGGCCGGCTGGCTGGCTGAGGGCCAGACCGTCGTCGAACTGACCAGCGGCAACACGGGGACGGGCCTGGCAATCGTCTGCGGGGCACTGGGCCACCCCTTCATCGCGGTAATGAGCCGGGGCAACACGATCGAGCGGGCCCGGATGATGGCGGCCCTGGGCGCCCAGGTCGTGCTGGTGGACCAGGCGCCGGGCTCGCCGCCCAACCAGGTGTCCGGCGAGGACCTCGCCCTTGTCGAGCAGCGGACGCAGCAGATCGTCGCCGAGCGCGGGGCCTTCCGCACCGACCAGTTCAGGCTCACCGGCAACGTCGCGGCCCATGAGTTCACGACCGGCCCGGAAATCTGGACGCAGTCGGGCGGCGCGGTCGACGTGCTGGTCGATTACCTGGGCACCGGCGGGACGATCACCGGCATCGCCCGGGCGCTGCGCAAGTGCAACCCCGGCCTGCGGGCCTACGCGGTCGAACCGGCGACGGCGGCGGTGCTGGCCGGTCGGCCGGTCACCCGCAGCAGCCACAAGATCCAGGGCGGCGGCTACAACATGCCCGAGTTGCCGCTGCTGGACCGCTCGCTGATCACCGACTTCGTGCAGGTGAGCGACGAACAGGCAATCGCCGGGGCCCGGGCGCTGGCCCGCGACGAGGGCATCTTCGGCGGATTCAGCAGCGGCGCCCACCTGGCAGCCGCCCTGGACCTGCTCGCCGGCCGCGAAGCCGGCGCGACCGTCGTCTTCCTCATCTGCGACAGCGGATTGAAATACCTGAGCACCGACCTGTATGCCTGGGAAGGCTAAGGGGCTCTAACAAGACCTACGCGATCCCGTGTAGGTTCTGTTAGAGCCCCTAAGAGCGGGCTATGCAAGCGAGAGCCCGAGTGGCGCGACTCGGGCTCTCTGGCTGCGCCGGCGGGGGACCGACGCAGCTTTTGCCCTTGCCTTCACATCCGCCCGGCGACTCCCGACTCGCCGGGGAACTCTTCTATTCAACTCTCCAATACATCCGGCCCCCAAGCCAGCGACCGCCTTGACGGGAACACGCGGATCGCACAGGATAGGACACCTCGTCGCCGGCCGACCGGCCGCCGACGCGCACTCACTCTTGGGAGACCCGATCCGATGAGCGATTCCTCCTTCGTAGTCGTCGTGCTGATTGCCGCCTCGTTCGGTCTGCTGGCTATGGGCGGCTGCGCGGCCCCGGGCAACGGGCCGATGTCTCTGGCAGCCAACGAACCGGTGAGACTGGCCGCGGCTGATCTTTACAACGGTTTCGACGCCCGCCGCGTGCTGCCCGACGCCGCCGGCCGATCCGTCGTGCTGGACGGGCGCGTGTTCGATCCCAAGCTGAACAAGGTGGCCCACGAGGGCTGGATCGTCACCGACCCGATCGACGTGGGGCCCCGCGTCGGGCTCATCGGCGAGTCGGCGACCGTCAACTCGATCGCGGTCGCGGTCGACGCCGCCGCGCCGGAGGGCGCGTCGGTCACCGTGGCCGCGCGGACAGGTCCCAACGCGCTGTCTGAAGCCGGCTGGACCAACTGGGTGAAGCTCAACGGCCTGACCGGCACGGTTGCCAAGCCGGCCGGTCGGTATGTGCAGGTGAAGATCACGCTGACCGCCGCGGACCAGGCCGCCCTGCCCGCGGTGCGCAGCCTGACGCTGACGCCCGCGGTGCAGACCGCGCCGGGCTGGGCCGGCAGCGTGCGGGTGGCAGCGTCGGACGTGCAGCGGATCGTCCGCTCGCCGATCGACTTCCAGTACGAGCGCCCGGACCAGAAAGACCTCGTCTGGCTGCGCAAGGCCGCCAAGCTGGACGAGGTGGTCGCCGGGGCCAAGGACGACTTCGAGAAGCTCGTGCGTCTGACCGACTGGGCCGGCGGGCTGGCCAACGAGCGCGGCGACAGCCGGATGCGCGACGCGAAGGGCCGCTACTGCTGGGACATCCGCAAGGTCGTCGAGGACAAGGCCGGCAAGCTCGTCGTCCACGGCCACTGCATGAGCTTCGCGGAGGTGCTGGTGACCGCGGCATCGGCGATGGGCTACGTGTCGGCCCGGCACAATTCGAATGTCGGATTCCGTCGGATGAGCCACGAGACCGTCGACGTCTGGTGCCCGAGCCTGGGCAAGTGGGTCTATCTCGACCCGTCGCTGACGCAGTATTACTACGACCTGAAGACGAAGACGCCGCTGAACATGATCGAGATGCACAAGATCGTGGCCGACCGCTTCGTGCCGGCCGGCAAGGACATGAACTGGTTCACCGTCCAGAACAGCCAGGAGACCCGTGAGGTCGTCCGCAAGGTCGGAGGGCAGAGCCCGATCGGCGCCCGAACCGGACCGTGGCGCTACGGCGAGCCGATGGACCCCGGCTACGACTGGGGCTGGTATCACGGCTACCTGGCGGCCGGCCGCGTCCAGATGACCCCGCGCAACGATTTCCACTCGCACCCCGAGGCCGCGTCGCTCAACTTCGAGAACGAGCCGGGTTACGACAGCTACCCCAACTGGGTGGACGACAAGACCCCGCCGGTCCGGGGCGGCGAGAACTGGTACACCCGGATGCGCGACTTCTACTGGACGCTCGACCAGGCCTCGTTCACGCTGGTCAAGGGCAGTCAGGGCACGCTGAACGTCGAGTTGGGCAACAGCATGCCCTACTTCAAGAGCTACCGCGTCACGATCGACGGCAAGCCCGTCCAGCAGTCAGGCCGCACGCTGGCCTGGAATCTGCACGAAGGCCAGAACACGCTGACCGTCCTGCCGGTCGACGTGTTCGGCAAGGTCGGCCTGCCCAGCAGCGTCACGGTGACCTACGCGAAATAGCCGTCGCCGGTTCGGCCGACGGAGGCAGCAATGGCCCGACTGCGTGAGATCGAGTTGACCGGCCCGCCGGCGCGGATGGGCGAGGCCTTCGGCGAGGCCTTCCGCGACGACATCCGGGCCTTCACCCGGATCCGCTTTGACCGGCTGGCGAAGTTCGTCGCCGACAACGGCGGCCGGGGCATTTCGCGCTCGCAGATTGTCGCGCTGGCCGCCGGCGCCCTCGGCGCCCACCGCAGCTACGACGCGGACCTGTGGGCCGAGTTCGCCGGCATCGCCCGCGGCGCGGGCCTGGACGTCGAGGAACTGCTGGTCTGCAACGGCCTGACCGACCTGCGCGACCTGGCCCTGATGGACCGGCGCGGCGCCGCCGGCGACGATCCCGACGAGTGCAGCATGTTCATGGTCCCCGCGGAACTGAGCGGCGAGACGGGCCTGCCGCTGTGCGGACAGACCTGGGACATGCACTTCGAGGCGATGGACTACATGGCGCTGGTCCGCCGCCGCCCGGACAACGCACCAGCCACCCTGTCGCTGACCACCGTGGGATGCCTCTGCCTGATCGGGCAGAACAGCGAGGGCGTCGCCGTCGGTAACACCAACCTGGTGCCGACCGATCCGGCGCCGGGGGTGAACTACCTGTTCACCATCACCCGCGCCCTGCGGGCCGGCGATGCCGCCGAGGCCGCCGATCTCATCCAGGCGACGCCGCGGCTGAGCGGGCACAACTTTTACGCCGTCGACGCCCGGTCCGCCGTCAACATCGAGACGACCGCGACGCGCTGCGTCCGCACGCCGGTCGGCGGGGCGGTCTTCACCCACACCAACCACTACCTGTCGGAGGAGTTGCGCCCGCTGGAGTTCACCGACCGGGCAATGGCCAACACCCGCTGGCGTCAGGAAACGCTGACCTGCGCGCTGGCTGCGCTGGCCCCCCCGATAAGGCTGGCCGACGCCTGGGACCGGCTGGCCCGCGTCACCCAGGGCCCCGGCGGGGCGTGCGCCGCCGCCGGCGTGTCGGCCGGGCCGGACTCGGCCACCGTCGCCGCAATCGCGCAGTGCCCCGGCGCCGGTCGGATGTGGTTGTGCATAGGCCCGCCCACACCGGGAAACCGCCGCGAGTTCACGCTGTGAGTCAGCCGCCCGTGCGGCGTCAATTCTCGTTGATCTTCAACTGCCCGTCCTCGACGACGGCGGCGAACGAGTCGGTCTTGCCGCCGGTTACGCCGAAATGAATCAGCCCGGCCTGCGGGTCGAAGGTCGCGCTGATGTTGTTCCAGTCGCCGCGGGCCGTCACCTCGACGAGTTGCTTCACCTGCGGCCCCCAGACCTGGAAGTGGTGCTGGGCCACGCGCTGCGGATTGTCGCGGAGAATCTGCTTCGACAACACTCCGGCCCACTGGTCGGCTGTGCCGGTCGTGGCCAGCCCGTAGAGCTGGCGGAGGAAGGCCTTGGCGTCCGGAGCAGCGACCGCCGGCGTTGTCGGCTGGGCGGGTTGCGGCATGCCGGAGGGGGCGGGCGTCTGCGCCGGCCCGTCGCCCTGCCCCGTCGCCGTCCCGCCGGCGACGGCCGTGCCCGGCGCGGGCGCGGTCCGGTCGGCGGAGCGCCGCGATGACTTGTCGGAGCAGCCGCCGGCTGCCACCAGCAAGAGCAGGATGATGCCGCCCGCCAGGATCGTCTGGTTTCGCATGCGCATCGTGGGTCCTTTCGTTCAAAGTGTGTCACGGACGAGTCGGTCGATTATAGCGCTGCACGGACGCGGAAGAGCGTCCGAACTCCGCAGCCGCCGGGAGCGGCACGTTGAAACATTTGCCGGGCTGGAGCGTTCTGACTGCTGAGGGGACAGAGATGAACCCGGGGGCCCTCGGGGAGAATCCGCATGAACACCTTCGGACGCATCGCCGCTGTCGTCGCAATCGCACTGTGCCTGGCTGGACCGAGGCTGCTGGCTGAGGACGTGCAGGTGAAGATCGTGGGCCAGCCCGACCCGCAGGTCAATCCCGACGCCCCGCCGCAGACGCCGCCGGCGCCGACGACGCCGGAGGGTCCCAAGCCGGCGACAGGCGACAAGGCTTTCAAGACCGGGGACTATGGCCTCGACTTTGCGATGCCCCGGCTGAACCTGACCGAGGAGCAGAAGGCGAAATTCGCGCCGCTGCTGGAGAAGTTCGCCGCGGACGCAGCCAAGGCCCAGGCGGAGTTCCAGGCGCAGGGCAAGGACCTGTTCACCCGGATGGAAGAGGCCAGGAAGAAAGGCGACGAGCAGACGCGCCAGGAGCTGATGAAGCAGTGGCGTGAACTCGGCGCCCGGCATTACGCCTCGAGCGCGGAAACCCGCAAGGCGCTGCTGACGGCCATGATCGACTCGGGGATGCTCTCGGCCGTCCAGGCCGAAGAACTGCGGATGATGATCGAGGAAACGAGCGGTTCGCTGGCCGGCCGGGCGATGACGATGGCCCGCTCGACCCTCATGATGCAGACGCGTGGGCTGCAACTGGACGACGCCCTGCGGCAGCGGATGATCAAGGCGCTGACGCCCCGCTACGAAACCGAACTGCGGAAGCAGGCGGAGATCAACGAGAAGACCCAGCCGCTCTATGACCAGCTCCGGGCGGTCTACGAGAAGAAGGACAAGGAGAAGATGGACCAGCTCTACGCGGAGATCCGCAAGCTCAGCCAGCCGATGGACTGGGCGACGATCTACCGCGAGAGCGCCAAGGAAATCGTCGACATGTTGCCGCCCGAGCAGCAGGCGACCTTGAAGGAGCTTCGACACCAGGAGTCAGCCAAGGCAGCCGATCAGTACGTGAATTATGCCGTCACGCCCTACGGGAAGCTCAAGCTGACCGAGGAACAGAGCCGCAAGCTCAATGAGCTGTCCGACGCCGCGCGGCAGGCGATGGCCGACCTGGACCTCATGGATTATGCCGGCCGCAGCGAGCTGACCGGCCAGCTCCAGAGGGACCTGTGGCAGACCCTGACGCCCGAGCAGCAGAAGGAACTGGGCAAGGCCGCCGGGTACTACTACCGGGGCCGCCGCGGAACCCAGCCTGCCGAGAAGGGGACGGACCGCGGCGATTCGGCCCCGGCCCCGAAAGGCCCGTGATCGGTCCGGCCACCTGGCCGAATCCCTGCAAGAAGCCGGCCGGCGGTGCGTCTTTTCCTAAATACGACTATTGCGTTAGTTGATCCCTGAAGGGATAATGTCGTATCGAAACCCCGGGACGTCCGAGGTCCCAATACACAGGAGAGACGCGATGAACCGTTCGATGCTTGTTCTGACGCTGGCCCTCGCGGCGACGATGGTTCTGGCCGGTGTCGGCACGCTGATGGCCGAGGACGTGCAGGTCAAAGTGATCACGCCGGACCAGCAGCCCAAGACCACCGACACCCCCACGACGCCGACCGACAAGCCGGCCACCGGCGACGGCAATCAGGCCAACGGCAACCTGGTCAGCTCGGGCAGCCGCCGCCTGGACGGCATGCTCCGCCGGTTGCAGTTGTCCGACGCCCAGGCCAAGGCCATCGCCCCGACGCTCCAGGCCTATCAGGACGCCCGCGAGAAGGAATCCACCGACTATCGCGACAAGACCGGCAAGCTCGCCCAGGAATGGCGCGACGAGGCCGCCAAGGCCCGCCAGGACGGCAAGGAACTCGACCCGGCCGTCAATCAGAAGTATCGCCAGCAGATGGACGATCTGAACACCCAGTTCCGCCAGCAGCGCGAGAAGGCCTTCAACGACCTGACCGCGACGCTGGGCTCGCAGCTGCCGGCTGACAAGGTCGAGCAGCTCAAGCAGCTCAACGCCGAGGCCGACAGCCCGGCCGGCCAGGCCCAGGGCGCCGCGGGCTTCGCGATGCGTCGCTTCGAGGGGCTGGACCTGACCGATGAGCAGAACGCGCAGATCCGCAAGATCATCACCGACCGCATGGCCTCGACGTTCGAGCAGATGCAGAAGAACCGCGAGCAGGTCGATCAGCTCCGCAGCCAGATTCGCGACGCCGAGAGCAAGAACGACCAGGCCGCCGCCGACGCCGCCCGGGCCAAGCTCCGCGAGCTGACCCCGGACTTCGGAGCGGCCATGCGCGAAGGCCGCGACGCGGTCAACAAGGTGCTGACCCCCGAGCAGCAGGCCAAGTTGCAGCAGCGTGAGCAGGAGTTCACCACGCAGATGAACGACCGGATGCTCCGCGGCACGGTCGACTCGGCCAAGGGCCTGGCGGGCATCACCGATCAGCAGAAAAAGCAGATCGACGACCTGGCCGACGGAGCCAAGGGCGCCCTGGCCCAGCTCAAGCCCGAGGAATTCCAGGCCCGGCGCGATCTGATGGACAAGCTCCGCAAGGACATCTCCTCGGTCCTGACCGATGAGCAGAAGAAGGCCTACGAGTCGAACCGCGGCGGCCGCTTCGGCGGCGGGCGTGGAGGTTTCGGCGGCGGTCCGGGCGGCGGCAACAACCAGCAGGGCTTCGGCGGCGGTCGCGGCAATCGAGGCAACCGCGGCGGCCGAGGCGGCAACAATGACGCCGGCGGCGGCAACTGAAGCTGATCGACGACCGCCCGTCGTCCTGACGCAATCCAGGCACGGTTCCGGCCCTCCGGAGCCGTGCCTTCTTCTTTGCACTCACGCTTTCGCGCCCGCGCGCCCCGGACCGGCTCTGGACATCGCGCCGCCCGCCGGGTAAATCGGGGACAGACGGGCGGCGCCTCTCCGGCAGCCGGCCTCTTGAGCATTCAACCTGACAACGGGGCCCCGATGTCCGCCGACCATACAGACGCACCGCTGCGGGTTCTCTGCCTCACGCGCAAGCCCGATTCCCCAAGCTTCGAGCATCGCGTCCTGCGCTACCTCTCGCTGCTGGCCGACCGCGGCGTCCGCGTCGACGCCCGCACGATGCCCGCCGACCGCCGCGGCCGTCGCGCCCTGCGCCGCGAGTTGGCCGACTTCGACCTGCTCTGGTGGCACCGCTACCTGATTCCCCCCTGGCGGTCCGGCTCGTGGCGGCGGGCGGCCCGGCGCATACTCTTCGACTTCGACGATCCGATCCACCTGGGCAGCCGCGGGGCCAGCCGGACGCGGCGGTTCAAGTTCCGCCACTGGCTGCGGCGATGCGACGCGGCACTAGCCGCCAACGACTATCTCGCCGACGCCGCACGCCCCCACTGCCCCGTCGTCCACGTCGTCCCCATGGGCGTCGATGCGCCGGGGGCGCCGGCCGATCGCCCGGCCGGCCGACCGTTCACGCTGCTCTGGATGGGCTCGCAGCCGACGCAGCGATACCTGGACGAACTCGCGCCGGCGCTCAGCGAACTGGGCCGCCGTCGGCCGGACGCGACGCTCCGCCTGGTCGCGCACGCCCCGGCTGACCCGCGGTTCGCGCCGCTTCGCGTGGACTGGCGCCGCTGGTCGCCGCAGGAGCAGGCGGCAGCGCTGGCCGAGTGCGATGTCGGCCTCTGCCCGATGCCCGACACGCCCTGGACGCGCGGCAAGTGCCCGTTCAAGGTGCTGCAATACATGGCCCACGGTCTGCCCTGGGTCGGCTCGCCGGTCGGGGAGAATCTCCGCTACGCCGGGCCGGGCGACCAGCCGCGAGGCCTGCTCGCCGACGACCCGGCGCAGTGGCTGGCCGCGATCGGCCGACTGGCCGACGACGCCGAGGCGGCCCGCGCGATGGGGCGCCGCGGGCGGCAATACGTGCTGGCCCACCACGATCGCGCGGTGCTGGCCGACCGGTTGGCCGACCTCTTCCGCGCCGCCGCGGGCGTTCGGACGCCGTTCGCCCCGGCCCGATGAACGGGCCGGTCGGCCTGCCGGCGCAGGGCGGAATTGTGGCGAGAAGCATGCCTCGAAATCGCCCGAAAACCGGCTTTTCAGGTCAGAAACGCCGTTCCTGGCAAAAATTCTCTATGACTGCAATTTTAGTACTAACCCCTGCGTTATGAACTGAGGATAATGGAACACCGCACGGGAAAACACTTTGGGGCCACGGCCCCGGAAAAGGAGATCGAGATGAATCGGTTGATCAAATGGGCACTGACGGCCACCGCCGGCCTGTTGCTGGCTGTTCCCTTCGCCGCGCTGGCTGCCGATGAAGCGCCGGCGACCGACGCGCCCAAGACCGACGCCCCGCGGCGTCCGGCGGCCCGGCCCGGCGGCGATCGCGCGATGGTCGGCCTGTTCGAAGGCATGAACCTGACCGAAGACCAGATGGCCAAGGTGCGCGAGGCCCTCAAGAACGTCCGCGAGAACGATCCCAACGTCGCCAAGCGTCAGGAGCTTCGCCAGCAGATCTCCGACGCCGAGAAGGCCGGCGACAAGGCCAAGGTCGAGGAACTCCGCAAGCAGATGGAAGAGCTGACTCCCAAGCCCGGCGAACTGGGCAGCAAGATGAGCGAGGCCGTCAAGCCGCTGCTCACCGAGGAGCAGTTCAAGCAGTTCCAGGCCAACCTGGAAAAGGCGACCGCCGGCCGCAATCAGCGCCCCGGGATGCGCGGCGGCAGCTTCCAGGAATTGCTCGGCCAACTCAACCTGACCGACGACCAGAAGTCCAAGATCGAGGAGTTGAACAAGGCCCTGCGCGAAGCGATGGGCAAGGCCACCACCCCCGAGGCCCGGCGCGACCTGATGCAGAAGCATGAAGCCGACGTCAAGGCCCTGCTCACCGACGAGCAGAAGACCAAGCTGGCCGAGCTTCAGAAGAAGGCCCAGGACGAACGCGGCCAGGCCATGATCGACCGGCTCAAGACCGGGCTGTCGCTGACCGATGAGCAGGTCGCGAAGGTCACGGACCTTCAGAACGCCCTGCGCGACGCGATGTCCAAGGCCGACACGCCCGAGGCCCGTCGCGATCTGTTCCAGAAGTATCAGACCGACGTCAAGGCTCTGCTCACCGACGAGCAGAAGACCAAGTACGATCAGCTCAACACCCGGCGTCCGGGCGGCGATCGGGGTACGCGTCCCAATCGCGGCAACCGCGGCGGTCGCGGCGGCGCTCGCACCGGCGGCGGAGCGGATCAGAACACCAACTGAGTATCACCCAGTCGAGGGCAGCGGGCGGGTCGTGTCTGCCAGGAACGACCCGCCCGGTTTTCCTCGCCGGCAGGCCTGAGTTCCGCCCGCCGACGACACGCTACCTCCTGCCCATCCCCGGGCATTCAGCGCAGAGCGGACCCGCTCCGACGGGTCCGCTTTTCTCATTTGAGAACCAAGCCGCCACTAACGATCCCCCTTGCCGAACCGGCGATCGGCACAACTAGAGAAGGAAGGAATTGCAGATTTTGGATTTTGGATTTCAGATTGACGAGCAAAGAGGGGTCGCAACCCTCCGCCTCTTCAATCTGAAATCCAAAATCTGCAATCTCCAATTCCCCGCTCTCCCGCGGCTTGCCCTGCACCGTCCCGGCGTGCTAAATTACGCCCCAATGTCCAACTTCCCGACTCCTTTGAGGTGACATGATGGCAGAGCCCAAGCCGCAGATCACATACGACGACTTCGCCAAGCTCGACCTGCGCGTCGCCCGCGTCCTGGAATGCGCCGAGCACCCCAACGCCGACAAGCTGCTGGTGCTCAAGATCGACCTGGGCTATGAGCAGCGACAGCTCATTGCCGGGCTCAAGGGGCACTACGAGCCGGCGGACCTGATCGGCAAACAGATCGTCGTCGTGGCCAACCTCGCCCCGCGCGTCATGCGGGGCCTGGAAAGTCAGGGCATGTTGCTGGCCGCCGTCGAGGCCGCCAACGGCCAGCCGGGCAAGGTCATCGTCCTCGCCCCGTCGGCTGAGGTCCGCCCCGGCACGCCCTGCTCGTGAAGCGGTCTGGAGAAGAGACGCGGGGACGAAAGGCAAACGCAGAGGCGCAGAGAGCAGAGGGCACAGGTTTGTTTTTGAGTTCGGCAACAGCCTTCTTCATCTCCCAAATCCTCTCTGTCCTCTCTCTGCCGCTCTGCCCCTCTGCGTTCCTCCCGACTGTTCGGCTGCGCGTCCGGGCGAGGTGTTGACGCAAGCGGATGCTTCAATCGTTGCACATCTCGAACCTCGCGGTCATCGCGTCGGCGGACGTCGAGCTGAGCGAGGGGCTCAACGTCTTCACCGGCGCCACCGGCGCGGGCAAGAGCCTGGTCATCGGGGCCCTGGAGGTCCTGCTGGGCATTCGCTCAGCGGCCGACCTGCTCCGGCCCGGCGCCGAGGAGGGCCGCGTCAGCGGGCTGTTCCACCTGCACGACGAGCGGCTGGCCGCCCGGGTGGCTGAGCTGGCTGACCTCGACGCCCCCGCCGCCGAAATCCTGCTCACCCGCAAGCTGCACGCCTCCGGCCGAACGTCGGCCACCGTCAACGGTCGGCCGGTCACCATCGCCATGCTCAAGGAACTGGCTGACGTGCTGGTGGATATCCACGGCCAGCACGACCACCAGTATCTGCTGCGCCCGGCCCACCAGATCGAACTGCTGGACGAATTCGCCGGGCTGACCGACCGCAGCGGGGCGCTGGGCAACCTCTACGCCCGCTGGCGCGACGCCCGCACACGCCGCGACGAACTGACCACATCGGCTGAGCTGCGCCGCCAGCAGTTGGAACTGGCAGAATTCCAGGCCAGCGAAATCGACGAAGCCGAGTTGGCGGATGGCGAGATGGAATCGCTCGAGGCCGAACACCGCCGCCACCAGAACCTGACCCGGCTGATCCACGATGCCGGCGAGGTCTACGCCGCGATGTACGAGGCCGACGGCAGCCTGCTCGAGCGGCTGAATCAGATCAATGCCGTGTTGCGCGAACTGCTGCTGCTGGACGAGCAGCTCAAGGGGCCCTGCGAGCTGGTCGGCTCGGCGATGGCGGAACTGGAGGAGGCCGCCTTCGACCTGCGTCGCTACACCGAGCGGCTGGACGCCAATCCCGAACGGGCCGCCGAGGTCGAGGAGCGGCTGAATCTGGTCAATCGCATGCTGGACAAGTACGGCCGAACCGTCGCCGACGTGCTGATACTGCGCGACGAACTGGAGGCGCAGATCAGGCAACTGCGGTCGGCCGAGGCCGACTTCTCGCGCATCGACACTGAGTTGGCCACACTCCAGAAGGAGATGCTGGCGGAGGCCGACGCGATCCACGCGGCCCGCGTCAAGTCGGCCGACAAGCTCGCCCGCGGCGTGGAAAAGCAACTCGACGAGCTGGGCATGAGCCGATGCACGGTGGCGTTCGAGTTCGCCGAGCCGGCCGACCGGCTGGTGGCGATGGGCCCGGGCGGCTGGGACGCGGTCGAGATGATGGTTTCGACCAACCCAGGCCAGCCGCCGCGCCCGCTGCGCAAGATCGCCAGCGGGGGCGAACTCAGCCGCGTGATGCTGGCGATCAAGTCGCTGCTGGCCGGCGGCCATCGCATCAGTGTGCTGGTCTTCGACGAGATCGACGCGAACGTCGGCGGGCGGCTGGGCTCGGTGATCGGCGACAAGCTGGCCCGTCTAGGCCAGCGCCACCAGGTGCTCTGCATCACGCACCTGCCGCAGATCGCCGCATTCGGCCGACGCCAGCTCACCGTCCGCAAAGAATTCGCCGGCAAGACGACCGAGACGACCGTCCGCCCGATCGACGGCGACGAGCGGATCGCCGAACTGGCCGAGATGATCGGCGGCGCCCACGTCACCCCCACCACGCGCAAGCAGGCGGAGGAACTGCTGGCCCATGCGTCGGCGCCGTCGTCGGGCAAACCCAGGAAGCAATCCCGCACCACACGCTGACCCGCGTTGCCAATCGGCGGCGGGCTGCTATCATGCCGCGATGCGACTGTCGCGGGAAGTCAAGACGTTCCTGGCCATCGCGATGGCCCATTTCCTGGTCGACTGCTTCGGCGGGATCTGGCCGCTGTTCAAGTACCTCGCCGGGCTGGACCTGGTCAAAGCCGGCATCATCGCGTCGATTACAACGATGGTCGGGTCGCTCATCCAGCCGCTGTTCGGCATCTACGCCGACCGCGGCCACCGCCGCGGGCTGGTCATCTGGGGCTCGCTGCTGACGTTCCCCGGCGTCATGCTGGGACTGGTGGCGCTGCACATGGCCGACCTGGGCGACGCGGCCGGCTACGGCCTGCTGTTCGTCGTGATGCTGCTGGTCCGCGTCGGACAGGGGATGTTCCACCCGGCCGGCGCCGGGCTGGCCGGCAACCTCATGCCCACGCGGCGGTCGGCGGCGGTTGCCGCCTTCATCGCCGCCGGCGGATTCGGGTTCGCGCTGAGCGAATGGCTGTTCGGCTTTACCTGGCAACTGGCCGGGCAACACACCGAATGGCTGCTGCTGCCCGGGGCGGGCATGCTCTGGCTGATCGTCGCGTGGTGCCGGCCCCGGGGCCAGCCGGCCGATCGCCGCGTCACGCTGGGCGAGTCGGTCGCGGGCGTGGTCGCGATGGGCCGACCGGTGCTGCTGCTGTTCGCCATGCTAGCACTGATGGCGTCGCTGAACTACGCCCTGATCTTCCTGATGCCCGAGTTCCTGGACCTGCGAGGCTACCCGACGTGGATGATCCGCGGCGGCGGGCACCTGCTGCTGATCGCCGGATCGGTGCTGGTGATGGTGCCGGCCGGTTTCCTGGCCGACCGATTCGGCCGCCGCCGCATGCTGCTGGTCACGCTGGGGCTGTCGCTGGTGACCTACTACGCGCTGGTCGCGTCGCCGTCCTTGTCGCTGGCGGCGTTCGTCCCGCTGATGCTGCTGACCGGGGCCTGCATCGGAACGGCCAACCCGCTGGGCGTGGCGTTCGGGCAGCACCTGGCGCCGGCCAATTCGAGCATGGTCAGCGCGGTGCTGATGGGCCTGGCCTGGGCGGTGGGCAGCGTGGGCCAGACGGTGGCCGGCGCCTTGGCTGAGCGTCCTTCGCTGGGTCCGGTCGGAGCGCTGATGTGGGCGGGCGTGACGATCGCCGCGGCGCTGCTGCTGACGCTGCTGCTGCCGACCGGGCGCGACGCGCAGCCGGCGGCGGCGTGAGCGTCGGGGAAGGGAAATTTCATTGCCCGCCGGGGCGGCGGCAACCTACAATCGCCGCTGGAAACCGCCGCGGGAACCGAAGGGGCGCCAGACCGGCGTCTGTCCGCCGATGCCGGACAGGCCCGCCGGCACCGATCCGGCCAACTTGACTCCGCACACCGGACGGGGAAGTTCCGATCACCGGATGGGGTGGCCGATGAGCCCGGCTGAGCCAACCCGGCAGGCACTGATCGACGAGCTTGAACGCCTGCGCCGGCGTTGCGCCGAGCTGGAGGCGGACCGCGGCGGCGCGGAGTTCCACCGCACCATCGTCCAGGCGGCTCCGGGTTACATCTTCCGCCTCACCCCTGACTGCCGCGTTCTATTTGTCAACGCCAGCGGCGCTCGCCAACTCGGGCAGCCGGTCGACCGCGTCGCCGGCCGGGCAATCTCCGACATCTTTCCGCCGGCGATGGCCGAGCGCATGCGTCAGAACGTCAAGCTGGTCGCGGCGACGGGCCGCCCGCTGGCAATCGAGGCGCCGGTCGGTTTCGATGGGAATGCGCGGTGGTTCCGCACGCAGCTTGTGCCGGAGTTCGATGAACAGGGCCGGGTGAAGTCCGTCCTCGGATTCGGCCATGACATCGGCGACCTCAAGAGGGTTGAGCAGGAGCTTCGCGACAGCCAGGAGCGGGCACACCGCAGCCTGGACGACCTGCTCCAGATTTACCGCACGGCGCCGGTCGGCCTGTGCGTGCTGGACACGGAGCTGCGGTTCGTAAAGATCAGCGATCGTCTGGCGGCTTACGCGGGCCGCCCGCCGCAGGACCACCTGGGGCGGACCATCCGGGAGATGCTGCCGACCGCGCTGGCCGACCTGGTCGAACCCATCTATCGCAAGGTGCTTCAGACCGGCGAACCCCAGCTCGACGTGGAGTTGACGACGCCGGCGCCAGCGGACCCGGAGGTCAGCCGGGATTGGCTGATCAGTTGCCATCCCTGTCGCGACGAGAGCGATCGAATGACGGGCGTGAGCGTCGTCGTGCAGGAGATCACACAGCACCGGCAGGCGCAGCGGGCCCTGGCCGCCAGCGAGAAGCGGCTGCGCGATCTGACCGACGCCCTGCCCGTCTTCATCGCGTTCGTCGGCGCCGACGAGCGGTTTCAGTACGTCAACGACGCCTATGCGCGCGAGCGCGGCCGGCGGCCCGAAGAACTGATCGGCATGCGCCTGAAGGACATGCTGGACGAACAGGGCTATGCGAGCCTGCGCCCGAAGATCGACGCCGTGCTCTCGGGCCGCCTGACGCAGTTCGAGTACGACACGATCTACCCCCGGCGGGCGCGGGTCTACCGGATGGCCTCTTACGTGCCCGCGTTCAACAACGCCGACCAGGTCGTGGGGTTCTACATCTGCGTCACGGACATCACGCCGCTGAAAATGTCGGAGCGGGCGCTGGCAGAGTCGCACGCCCAGCTCCGGCTGATCGCCGATTCCCTGCCGGAGCAGATTTCCTACATCAATCGCGACATGAGGATCGAGTTCGCCAACCAGTCGGTAGCCGACAATGCCGGCCGGGGACTCGATCAGGTCGTCGGCCGCTCGCTTCTCGAAATCGTGCCGCCCCAGGCCCGGGAGGCCGGGGTCCGCAACGCGGCCGAGGCCCTGCGCGGCAAGCGTGTGGATTTCGAGGTCCGCCGCCCCGATCTGGACGGCCGCATGAAGGACATGTCCGTTCACTACATTCCCGACGTCGGAGAAGACGGAAGCGTCAAGGGGTTCTTTGTCAGCGTCATCGACGTCACGGAGCTTCGGCGGGCCGAGCGGCTCCAGGCAGGGCGAAATCTCGTGCTGGAGCAACTGGCTGCCGGCGCCGACAGCAGCAAGACCCTTCGTGCCGTGGTCGAACTGGTCGAGAGTTTCGTCCCCGGCGCCCGGTGCACCGTCATGGTGACCGACGAGTCGGCCAGGCGGCTGTGGGTGGGCGTGGCCCCGTCCTTCTCCCAACCCATGCAGCAGGCGTGCGACGGGGCCGTCGTCGTTCCGGGGGCGCCCTGTTACATCCGCGCCGCACTCGGCGAGGCGGTCTTCACCGATGACCTCGCCGCCGACAGGCTGCCTGAGGCCATGGCGATCCACGTGCAGTCGGCCGGGCTGAAATCCTGCTGGTCGCAGCCGATCCCGCGGTCGGGCGCCGAGGAGCGGGTCCTGGGCACGTTGAACCTGTTCTTCGCCGCGCGCCGCGTGCCCGATGCCCAGGAGCGGGAGTTTCTCCGGTCCGCGGCGCAGCTGGCCTCTGTGGCGATCTCGCACATCCGGGCCCACCGGGCCATGAAGGCTACGCAGAAAGACCTGGAGACGCAGGTCGCCCGGCGGACCGCGGAACTGGCCGAGAGCGAGCAGCGGTTCCGCATGATGATCGAAATCTCGCTGTTGCCCCTGGCCATCACCCGCCGCAGCGACGGGATGATGCTCTACGCCAACCGGGCGTTCGAGCAGATGATGGGCGAGCGGCCCGGAGGGTGGAAAGGCCGGCGGTCGCTCGAATACTACGCGCGCACTCAAGACCGCCCCGACTTCCTCCGCACCATCGCCGAGAAGGGCCACGTGCTCGGCGCCGAACAGGAGCTGAAGCGCATCGACGACGGCGGACTGATCTGGGTGATGACCAACCTGGAGCCGATGAGCTACCAGGGCGAAGAGGCCCTGCTCTGCGGTTTCTACGACATCACCGAGCGGCGGCGGATGGAACAGCAACTGGCCGAGCGCGAACGGCTCTACCGCTCGCTGATCCAGACCGCCAGCAGCGTCATCATCTGCCTGGACGAGGACCGGCGAATCTGGGAATGGAACCGCGCCGCCGAGAAGACGCTCGGCTATACGCGACAGGAGGCGATGGGCAAGGAAGCCTACGAACTGCTCCTGCTGCCGGAGCACCGCACGACGCTGGCCGCCCGGCGACTGAAGCTGCTTGCCGGCCGCGATGAGTTCAACAACCTCGAACTGCTCGTTCGGGCCAAGGACGGCACGCTCAAGACGATGCTGTGGAACTCGTCGCGGCTGACCGACTCGGCCGGTCGGCCGATCGGCACGCTCTCGATCGGACAGGACATCTCCGAGCGAAGGGCCATGGAAGATGCGCTGGCCCAGCGCGAGGCGCACTACCGCTCGCTGGTCGAGACAGCCGGCAGCGTCATCATCTGCTCGGACACCCGGGGCTGCGTCACGGAGTGGAACCCCGAGGCGGAGCGCATCTACGGCCTGTCGCGGGAAGAGGTGCTGGGGACCAATCCCATGCGGCTGCTGGTCAGGCCCGAGCAGGAGGCCGACGCCCGCGAGGTGCTGGAACGGGCCTTGGCCGGCGAGATCGTCAGCAACCTGGTCTTCCCCATGACCGCCCCCGACGGGCAGGAGCGAATCCTCCTGGGCAGCGTCACGCCGCTGCGGGATCCGGGCGGGCGGGTCATCGGGCTGCTGCACATCAGCCACGACATCACCGAGCTGCGCCGTGTGGAGGAGGCCCTGCGCCAGAGCGAGGAGCGATATCGCCTGCACTTCGAGAACGCGACCGACGTGATCTGCGAGATCGACGCGCAGATGCGGATCACGGCCGTGTCGCCGTCCGTCGAGCGGATCCTGGGCTACCGCCCGGACGAACTGGCCGGCAGGCGGGCCGATGAACTGCCCTTCGCCGATCCGTCCTACGTCCCCAAGGCCGTCGGGGAGATCGCCCAGGTGCTTTCGGGCAAGGTGCTGATCGCGTCGGAGTATCAGTTCCTCGCCCGGGGCGGGCGGCGCGTCTTCGGCGAGATCAGCTCGTCGCCGCTCCAGAAGGAAGGACGCATCATCGGCATCATCGTCGTCGCCCGCGACGTGACCGACCGCATGCTGGCCGAGCGGGAGCTGCGCAACAGCGAGCGGGCCAACCGCGCCCTGCTGGACGCGATCCCCGACCTGATCTTCCGGTTCGACGAACAGGGCCACATCCTGGACTACCTCGCCAGCCACCGGTCGGAGTTGGCCGTCCCGCCCGAACGCTTCCTGGGCAAGACGATGCAGGAGGCGCTGCCGCAACCGGTGGGGCGGCTGATCACGGATCGCCTGCACGCGGCGTTCAAGACTCAGCAGATGCAGCGATTCGAGTATTCGCTTCCGGTCCCCGTGCCCGACGGCGAAATCCGCCACTTCGAGGCTCGGCTGGTCGTCACCGGTGAGCGCGAGGCCATGGCCATCGTCCGCAACATCACCGAACGCAAGAGGTCCGAAGAGCAGTTGTTGGCCTACCAGGAGCAGCTCCGCTCGCTCGCGTCGGAGCTGGCGCTGACCGAAGAGCGGGGCCGCCGCCGCATCGCCGCCGAACTGCACGATCGGATCGGCCAGGCCCTGGCGTTCTGCAAGATCAAGCTGGGCCTGCTCAAGACGCGCAGCAGGAGCGGCGAAGCGGCGCTGGCCGAGGTCCGCAAGCTGATCGAGCAGACCATCCGCGACACGCGGACCCTGATCTTCGAACTCAGCCCGCCCATTCTCTACGAGCTGGGCCTGGAGCCGGCGGCCGAGTGGCTGCTGGAGCAGGTCCGCGACCAGCACGACATCGAGGTCCGGTTCGAGGACGACGGACAGAACAAGCCGCTGAGCGACGACCTGCGCGTCCTGCTGTTCCAGGGCATCCGGGAACTGCTGGTCAACGTCGTCAAGCACGCCCAGGCCGGCCGCGTGTCGCTGCGGCTGGAGCGGCTGGACGACCGGATCCGCATCGAAGTGAGGGACAACGGCAAGGGCATCGCCAGGTCGCGTGCCGCGGGCAGGTCGGCCGATCAGCCGCCCGGGTTCGGACTGTTCAGCCTGCGGACGCGGCTGGAACTGCTCGGCGGCGATCTGCACGTGACCAGTCGCAAGGGGCGAGGAACCCTGGCCGTCCTGACCGCGCCGTTGCGAAAGGACGAACCGGACGCATCCGACAACAAGGGGAGCGGGCTCACATGAGCATTCGCATTCTCATCGCCGACGACCACACCATCCTGCGCCAGGGCGTCCGCGCCCTGCTTGAGGGACAGGGAGACTTCGAGGTCGTCGGCGAAGCCGGCGACGGTCGCGTCGCGGTTCATCTCGCTTTCGAGCGGAAGCCCGACGTGATCATCATGGACATCACCATGCCCGACCTCAACGGCATCGAGGCGGCGCGGCAGATACTGGCCCATGCGCCCCAGACCCGCCTCCTCTTCCTGTCGATGCACTCGGACAAGCGGTT
This sequence comes from Phycisphaerae bacterium, assembly GCA_022072085.1. Classification (GTDB taxonomy): domain Bacteria; phylum Planctomycetota; class Phycisphaerae; order JAJVII01; family JAJVII01; genus JAJVII01. The sequence goes on along the minus strand of JAJVII010000011.1, from coordinate 82,905 downwards.
CGTGACCCGCGTCATGCACGCGGGGGCTGCCGGCTACCTGCTGAAGGACTGCGTCGGGGATGAACTGGTGAGCGCCATCCATCAGGTCGTCGCCGGCAGAACGTACGTCAGCCGGGGCGTCGCCGGCGCCACGGACGCCGCCATCGGCGCCACGACCGACCCCTCCGCTCAGCCGCCGACCGAGGTCCTGACCCCTCGCGAACGCGAAGTGCTGCAACTGCTGGCCGAGGGGCGATCGACCAAGGGCATCGCATTTCACCTGAAGGTCAGCGCCAAGACCGTGGAGACGCACCGGCTGAGAATCATGCGGAAGCTGGAGATCTTTACCGTCGCGGAATTGACGAAATACGCCATTCGTGAGGGTCTGACCACGCCCGAAACGTGATATTTTCGTCTGTGCACGAATGTGACCGGCGAATGTAAGCTCCCGTAAGCTATTTCTCGTATTAGCTTTACCACAATATTGACAGTGGCACGAAGCCCCGCAACCTGTCCGTAGGGATATTCCTTACAAACAAGTAGCGGATTCTGAGGTTACTTTGTGAAGTGGAACACGCCGTTTGGGGATTGTCGGTTTTCAAGCTCAAGCGGGACAGGCCATGGAACCGGGGTTCACGCCCCGGTTGTTTGTACGCGGCGTGACAGAACGGCCGTCAGCCGCGCCCGCGCCGGCGATAGTGCCACAGCCCGTCGACCAGCGCCTCGATGTTCGCCCACGGCACGCCCGGCGCGATCGAACTGGACGCCCCCAGAAACAGCCCCGTCCGCGGTCCGGCCTCAACCAGCCAGTCGAGTTGCCGGCGCACATCAGCCGGTCTGCCGTGCGGCAGCGTTGTGGTGACAGAGACGCCGGCCTTGACCAGCAGCGTACGCCCCTCGCGATCGGCCAAACCGCAAATCCGCTCGTAGTCCATTCCGTCTTCGTACTGGAACCCCTGAAAGCCGCTCACGCCCGCCTCGATCAGCCGCGGGACCATCGCCATCAGGTTTCCGTCGCAGTGCCACATCAGCCTCACGCCGGCATCCAGCATCGGCTCGATGCACTCGGCGAAGGGGGGGAACCAGATGCGGTCGAGCGAGCGGATGTCCACGAGCGTGCCGCGGCTGTCGGCCATGTCGTGATCGAGGCGATAGAGCGGCGGCAGGCCGCCCTCGACACAGGCCCGGGCCGCCGCCCGGTTCCGCAGCAGCGCGAACCGCGCTTGCAGCGCGAAGTCGCTTTCGATGACCTCGGGGTAGAGCGCGTAGGCCATGAAGTAGTTGGCATACCCGTAGGCGCCGTAGCGGAACTTCGGGAAATCGACAAAGCCGTAACCCGTCTTGAGCAGGTCCGGACCGAACAGCGCCTGCGTCGCCCGTTCACCGGCCAGTATCTCCGCGACGCGGGCGTCCGCGTCGAACGACGCGATCCGCTCCCGCAAGCCCGGCCAGACCACGCGCTCGAGGTGGGCGCAGACGGCCTCGGGCGAATCGATGGCTACGCCGTCCAGCACGACGGTTTCGGCGCCGGTGGTGGCGGTCTTGTCTTTGCCCTCGTATCCCGCGTCGCCCATCGTCAGCGGATTGCGCGGAATCCACTGGTCGATCAGGCACGCGCCCAGCGCCCGCTGGGCCGCCAGGTAGACGCGCTCCGGCTCGCGGGCGTAGTCGCCGGGCGCGGCCCCGGCCAGCCGCTCGATGTGGGCATGTTCCATCACGTTCATGCCCGTCGTGGCAATGCCGCCCGTGGGTTGCCCGCCGATCGTGTCCAGGGCCAGTTGCGCGCCGGGCCCCGGCAGTTGTCTGTTCATGCGGAGTTCCTGTTGCAGGCAGGGCCCTCTGCCTGCGGACATGACCGAGGCTCACCCGTTGGCCTGCGTCTGCGGATACTCGTGGGCCAGGGCACGCAGGCGGGCGATGCGGTCCTCAAGCGGCGGGTGCGTCGAGAACAGGTTGCCCGCCTGACCGCTCGCCTTGTTCAGCGGGTTGACGATGTACATGTGCTGCGTGCCGCGGTTGGCGTGGTCCAGCGGGTCCGGGTCGGCGGCAATCCGCTGAAGCGCTGACGCCAGGCCCAGCGGGTTGCGCGTGAACCGGACGGCCGTCGCGTCGGCCAGGTATTCGCGCTGCCGCGAGACGGCCATCTGGATCAGCTTGGCCAGGATCGGCGCGATGATCGCCAGCAGGATCGCGATGACCATGATGACCGCCTGGGCCCCGCCGCCCTTTCCCTGGCGCGACGAGGAGCGCCGCCGCCGTCCGCCGCCCCACCACATCGACCTCAGGAACATGTCGCAGAGCATGACGATCACGCCGACCATGATCGCCACCAGCATGGCGTAGCGGATGTCGAAGTTGCGGACGTGCCCCATCTCGTGGGCCATCACCCCCTGCAACTCGTCGCGGGTCAGCTTGGACCGCAGGCCGGTGGTGATCGCGACGGCTGCGTGCTTCGGATCGCGCCCCGTCGCGAAGGCGTTGGGGGCGTCGTCCCGGACGATGTAGATCCGCGGCATGGGGACGCCCGCGGCAATGCTCATCTCCTCGACCACGTTAAACAGTTGCGGGTCGTCCTCCTTGGCGATTTCCCGGGCGCCGCTCATCGCGAGCACCGCCGACGCCCCGCCGTAGTAGCTGGCAAGCGCGATCAGGAACGAGATCGCCGCCGCCACGCCGCCGACCGCGACGCTGACCCGCCAGTCGCCCCTGCCCCAGGCCAGCCCGATCACCCAGGCCACCACCGCCACCAGCGCGATGAACACCGCCATCAGCAGCAGGCTGTTGCGCTTGTTGCGGTCGATCAGTTGGTAGAAGTCGTCAGCCATGTCCCTTCCTTGAACGCCCGGGCCCTTGTCGAACCGGCAACCGGGAAGAAAGTCCGGATCACTGGAGCGATCGGGCCGCGGTCATCCCACGCGGTAGATCGTCATCTCGCGTTCGAACACGAAGCCGACGTGCTCGGCGACGCGTCGGCTGGCCCGGTTTTCGGAGAGCGATTTCCAGATCGGCTCACGCCCGCGTCCCAGCGTGTCGGCGACCAGCGCCCGCGTGCAGAGCGTCGCCCAGCCGCGACGACGATGGTCGGGGTGGGTCGCCACCGCGACGTCCTCGAAGCGGTGCGACCAGCCGAACGCCGCCGCCACCGAGACCAGTTCGCCGCGCTCGTCGCAGGCCCCGAAGGCGAACGAATCCCGCAGCAGCCTCTCAGCCGACCCGAAGTGCTTCCACATCCACGGTTCGCCCAGCCGCTGCAAGCCGCCCAGATCCTCCGCCGTCAGCCGGCGCGCGGGCGGCGGATCCATCGGCGGCGGCGTCAGGCCCGCGGGCCAGCGGTAAAGCACGAACCGCCGCGGGCGGACCGGCAGCGCCGACTCGACCAGCCTCGACCACGACGGCGGCGCGACGACGTAGCCGGGCTCCAGGTAGTTCCGCTTCAGCCACGCCGACCAGGGCAGCGAGGGCGCCCCAGCCAGCACGATGGTATCGACCAGCCGAACGGCCGCCGCCGGCGGTCGGTCGGGCCCGATCTGCCACACGTCGCCCTCGGCGCGGATGGCCGCGAAATGCGCCGACAGCGCCCAGGGCTCGCGCGGATAGAGCGCGTCAACGAGGGCTCGCCCGCCGTCGTCCCACGCCAGTTGCCGAATGCCGCCCCGGTCGACCACCGACACACCATCCATCCCGACAGGCCTCGCCCTGCCCCCGAAGTCGCGGCGCAACCCGGGGGATCAGTCGTGACTCTCCGCTACAATCCCATCCCCACCGTCAGGCGAACCGGCACCCGCCGGGTCGTCGCATCGCCCCAATACTCCACGACCACCGTCGCGCGGTCCGTCTTCTGCGCCAGCCCGCACTCGATGTCCCAGGTGAACCGCCCGCCGAAGCCATTGCGGATCGCGGCGCCGCGGCGGGAGGCGATCGGCTTGCCCTCGGCGTCCAGGAACCGGATGTCCGCGACGCCGGTGAGATCCTGGGCGCTCTGGAAGACCACCTGCATCTTGTCGTCGCCCCAGCCCGCCTCGCCGGCGCGAACGACGGTCAGCGCGAACGGGCCGGCCTGGAGCTGCGTGTTCTTGCGCAGGGCCGCGTTCTGGACGCGGGCCTCGATGTGCTGGCCCGACGGGCTGTAGCGGAAGACCATCACGGCCCGGACCTGGATGCGGCCGGCGCCGCCCGCAGGCAGGCTGCCGCCGGCCAGACGGCACATCAGCGCCCGGTGATCGGCGCTGATCGCGGGGCGATACTCGAAGCCCGGGCGGCCGAACGTCATCTCGCCGGCCAGCAGGTTGCTGCCCTGGTCGTCGGTGAGGCTCTCGACCTGGCTCGCTTCGTCGTCGAAGGCGATCAGCTCGCCGCGGTCAGCCACCGCCAGCAGAGCGACGGCGGTGCCCTTTTCGGATTCGTTCAGCGGGCGCAGCCGGGCGACGTCGCCGCCGTAGCCCGCGCCGATGAGCTGAAGCCCGGCTGCCCGCACGCTGATCTCGCCGTCGTCGGGCTGGGTGGTCGGCGAGGGGCTTGGGGACTCTCCGCTGCCGGACTTCTCCTTGCCGCACCCGGCCGCCGTCAACCCGACGGCCAGCAGCGTCACTGCCAGTCTGCCTGCTCGCATCGGCTCGATCCCATCGTCGCGGCCGGAGGGAGGCGGCCGCTACAACCCCGCCCGCACGCTCAGGGCCAGCGGCGTCCTGACCCGGCGGACATCCTTGAAGTAAGTCACCTCCACGGTGACGGTCTTGGTCTCCTGAGGCAGGCGGTAGTAGCGCGTCATCGTGACGACGTCGTTCTGGACGGACCGGCCCCACCCGTTCTCGCCGCCGATGTCGGTCCCCTCGCTGTCGAGGATGCGGATCTTCGAGATCCGTCCGCCGTCGTCACCGTATCGCAGCCCCATCACGTTCTCGCCGTTGCCGAAATTGCGGTCGTCCACGGTCATCGTGATCGGACCGGCCTTCACCTCGGTCCCGGCCTTGGTGGAGACGCCTTTGACCGACTCCACCTTCGTCGTTCCGTCGCTGTAGAGCAGGACCAGGTCGGCCGCCACGAACAGCTCGCGGTTGCCGGCAGCCGGCGCCTTGCGTCCGGTGATGTTCAGCAGCGCCATCTTGCCGCCCTCGCCGACCATGAGCGAGCCGAGGCCCGACTGGCCGAAGAACACGCGGTCCTGCTGCTCCTTGTCCTCCTTGGCCAGGTCGGCGCCGACGTCGTCGGTGAAGGTTGTGAGCTTGCTGGCCCCCTCGTCCATGCCGATCAACTGCCCCTTGGGGACCTTGATCAGCACGCCGACACGCACCGGGGCCTCCCACCGGTGCCACATGCGCGCCCCGCGAAGCTGCAACACGTCCGGACGCGCGACCGATACGCCGGCCGGCTCGATGGACAGTCCGATCGACGCCGCATCGACCTCGGCCGGCTGCGTGGTGGCCGCCGCCTCCGGCTGCGTGGTCGGCGCGTCGTCGGCCCGCGCCGACACTGCTGGCGCCAGACAGAGCGACAAGACGACGGCCACGGCAAGACGGTGTTTCGGTTTCACGGCCATCCTCCCCCGGGCCGCATCTTCGCGGCAGTTGAGATCTTACTCAGCACTCGGCACTTAGAACTTCACCTTGGGCGCCTCGCGCTGGGCGGCCTCCTCGACCTCGAAGAACTCCTCCTCGCGGAAGCCGAACATGCCGGCCAGCAGGTTGGTCGGGAACGACTGCACCTTGGTGTTGTAGGTCTCGACGGTGTCGTTGTAGTTCTGACGCGAGAAGCTGATCTTGTTCTCGGTGCTGGTCAGTTCCTCCTGGAGCTGCGTGAAATTCTCGTTGGCTTTGAGGTTCGGGTAGGCCTCGGAGAGGGCGAACAGGCTCTTGAGGGCGCCGGTGAGCATGTTCTCGGCCGCCGCCTGGGCCTTGACGCCGCTGGCGTTGACGGCCATGTTGCGGGCCTGGATCACGCGCTCCAGCGTGTCCTTCTCGTGGGCAGCGTAGCCCTTGACGGTCTCGACCAGGTTGGGGATCAGGTCGTATCGCCGCTTGAGCTGGACGTCGATCTGGCTCCACGAGTTCTTCACCCGCATGCGGAGCTTGACCAGGCCGTTGTACATTCCGGCGACGACCAGCACCAGCAGGACCAGCACGACGATCGTGACGATCAACGTAACGTTCACAGCCAGGATCGGCAGGACGCTCATGTGGCCTTCCTCCTTGCAAGAGTGACTCGCGCGCGGGCCGACTGCGCAACGCAGTTATCATGCCCCTCATGCCGACGCTTTGCAATGAAAACAATAGGGGCAAATTGCAACCCGCCGCAACGCGAGGCGAACATTGCATTTCGCCCGATCACCGGCGACAATGCCCGCCGCTGGAGGCGCTGATGAAGCTGTCCCGTCTGTCTGCGGTACTGTTCTGCGCCGCGCTGTGCGCGTCGGCCGGCGGCTGCGCGTGGCCGACGCACGCACCATCGGCCGATTCGACGCCATCGCCGGCTGACCGACGCCGGGCCGCGGAAAACGACGCGGCCGTGCAACTTCAGCGGCTGACGCAGATCGGCGACTTCGCCGCCGCCCATCGGCTGGCCGACGAACAGGCCGCCGGCGACGCCGATCGCCCGGCCCGTGCGCTGTGGTGGCGCTGCCAGCACCTTTACGTCTACGGCTACGAGGAGCGGCCGGCCGATGCGAAGACGCTCGCGGCGACGCTGGCCCAGGCGCCGGCGGCGAGGCAGCCGGAGTTCCTGCTCTCGACCGGGTTCGCGGTGCTGTTCCACGCCCTGGCCCGGAGCCGCCAGCCGGAGGCCGCCGCCGAACTGCTGAACCTTCGCTACCGGGCCCTGCTGGCGATGGACGAACACGACCGCTGGTGGAACCGCCGCATGGCCGAGGTGGTCAGCTTCGCGCGGGCCATCGGCGACGACGACCTGGCCCGGGCCGCGTCGGCCCAGGTGGACCTGCCCCCGTCGGACCCCTACCGCGGGCTGATCGACCCGCCGCGTGCGGCGCCGCCGATCCAGCCGGAGTAGGCGCCGCGGCGACGCGCGTCCGCGGCATTGACGCCTCCGCAGAATGCCCCTATAGTGGCCGATCTCACTGACCCGCGGGGCCGCCGACGGCCCCATGTTCCTCAAGGAGCCCCCATGGCCAAGACGAACTCCAGAACCCGGCTGCCCCGTCACGACGTCGCGGACCTCTCGCTGGCTGACGCCGGCCGGGATCGCATCGAGTGGGCCGCCGAGGATATGCCCGTGCTGCGGATGATCGCCCAGCGGTTCGCCAGGGAGAAGCCGCTGAAGGGCATGAAGATGTCCGCCTGCCTGCACGTGACGACCGAGACGGCCAACCTCTGCCGGGCCCTGGCGGCCGGCGGGGCCGACCTGGTCCTCTGCGCCTCCAATCCGCTGAGCACGCAGGACGCGACGGCTGCGGCGCTGGTCAAGCACTACGGCGTCGGCGTGTTCGCGGTCCACGGCGCGAAGCGCGACCTCTACTACAAGCACATCCACGCGGCGCTGGACCACGGGCCCAACGTGACGATGGACGACGGCGCGGACCTGGTCAACGAGATTCACACCAACCCGAAGTACAAGCCGCTCCAGAAGCGGATCGTCGGTTCGATGGAGGAGACCACGACCGGCGTGATCCGGCTCAAAGCGATGGAAGCCGGCGGCACGCTGAAACTGCCCGTCGTCGCCGTCAACGACGCCCGCTGCAAGCACCTGTTCGACAACCGCTACGGCACCGGCCAGTCGACCATCGACGGGGTGATCCGGGCGACTGACAAGCTGCTGGCCGGGCAGAAGGTCGTCATCGCCGGCTACGGCTGGTGCGGGCGCGGGGCGGCGATGCGGGCCCGCGGCATGGGCGCCAACGTCATCGTCACCGAGGTCGATCCCGTGCGGGCGATCGAGGCGACGATGGACGGCTTCGGCGTGATGCCGATGGCCAAGGCGGCCCCGATGGGCGACACCTTCATCACGCTCACCGGCGACATCCACGTCATCCGGCCTGAGCACTTCGCGAAGATGAAGGACGGCGCGGTGGTCTGCAACAGCGGCCACTTCGACGTCGAACTCGACCTGGTCGGCCTCGCGAAGATGAGCCGGAAGGTCAACAAGAACATCCAGCCCAACATCGACGAATACGTCCTCAAGAACGGGAACCGCATCTGGGTGCTGGCCGAGGGCCGGCTGGTCAACCTCGCCTGCGCCAAGGGCCACCCGGCCAGCGTGATGGACATGAGCTTCGCCGTCCAGGCGCTGACCACCGAGTGGGCCGTCAAGAACGCCGGCAAGCTGGGCATCCAGGTCCACGATGTGCCCGACGAGATCGACGAGTGGATCTCGGCGCTCAAGCTCAAGAGCATGGGGATCGCGATCGATCGGCTGACGGCCGAGCAGAAGCACTACCTGACCAGCAGCCACATGGGGACGTAGGGGATCAGAGGCTAGAGGCCAGGGGTCAGAGGCTAGAGAAGAGGCCGGCGCGGTCGTCTTCTGACGCCTGGGTTCTGTGTCGCGAATTCTGAAGTCGGCCGTTGCCGCGGGAACATCATGGAACAACCCTCGTCGCGAGATGTCGTCGTCGTCAACCTGATCTCGCCGTCCTACTCCGGTTCGACGTGGGCCAACATTCTGCTTGGCTCGCACCCGCAGGCGATGGCGCTGTGCGAAGTGACGACGATGGTGAAGCTCGGCCGGCCGATCTGCTTCATCCACGGCGACGGCTGCCCGCTGTGGAGCCGCTACGACACGACCTCGACCGAGAACCCCTACCTCCAGATCGCCCGCATCTCCGGCAAGCGGCTGCTGGTGGTCAACAACGGCATCGACGACCTGCCCCAGGCGGGCGTGCCCGGGCTGGCCCGCAAGTACGTCTTCCTCGTCCGCGACGGACGGGCCACCGCCGCCAGCGCCCTGCGCAAGTGGGGCTCCAAGAACATGCTCAAGGCCGCCCGCTGGTGGAAGAAGAGCATCCGCCGCAAGGAACGCATGCTCGGCAAGCTCGACCCGGCCGACGTGCTCCAGGTCTGCTACGAGCGGCTGAACGACGACACGCCCGCCCAGTGCAAGCGAATCTGCGAGTTCCTCGGCGTGCCCTACGAAGCGTCGATGGTCGAGTACTGGAAGCCGGAGCACCACCCGCTGGACGGCAACGCCCGGCTGCTCAAGACGCTGGCCGAGAAGCGCGGCGAAACCGTCGCCCCTGACCTGGAGAAGGCCAAGCCCGAGGGCTTCGAGGGCCGCATGATCGACATGGACTTCTACCGCAAGGCCGACTTCGCCAACTTCCAGGACGAGCGCTGGCGCGGCGAGGTCACCGGCTGGCAGATGTTTGTTTTCCGCATGGTCGCCGGCCGACTGAACCGCAAGTACGGCTACCCCTCCGGCATGGATTGACTCGCCGCGTCCCCCGCGGTCGGCCGATCACCGGCTGGCGATCGCGCGAGCGCAGATGACCGTCCGCCCGTCGATCTCCTTTTCATACACGCAGAGCAGCTTGCCGGCGCCGTCGGACGCCAGCGCCGGCGACAGTTCCTCGCACTCGCCTGCTGACACGGCAACGGCCGTGTCGGTCTGCCGCTTCGCACCGTCCGTCCGCATCAGCATGATGTCGCTGTTGGCCAGCATCGACTTCTTTTCGCCGACGCAGTGAAACCGCTGCCAGACGACGACCGTCTGCCGCCCGTCCCATGCAGCGGCGCTCGGCCCGTAGGGCCAGTCGGCCCGGTCCTTGGTCGCCACGTCCAGCCAGCCGGGCTGGAGTTTGTCGTAGCCGGGAGAGTCCTGCTCCTTGCCGACCGTCGCGTCCACCTTGCCGTCGGAGAGCACGAAGCAGCAGCGGATCGCGCCGGGCCCGCCCCAGCCCCAGGCGTCGGGGACCGAGCGATGCGTCACCAGCAGCCAGCCCCTGCCCGGCACGGCTGACAGGGCGTACTCGCCGACGCGACGGGTAACGAGGAAGGGCTTCTCCCCAGCCAGCGGCCGGCCGTCCCGGCCGACCCGGATCGCGTCGCCCACGTTCCAGAAGCCGAATTGCGCACAGGCGACCAGGAAGTTCGTCCCGTCCCACGCCACGCGCAGCATCGGCGAGACGCCGACCTCACTCGCAGCGCTCACCTTGCCGTCGGTCCCCACGCGGGACGCATAGCCGCGGAACGCTCGCTCCTGCTCGACGTAGCCCTGCCAGACGACGAGGAAACCCTCCCCGTCCGCCGCGACGTCCGGCAGCGTCTGGTTGCCGGCGCCGGCGGCGATGCGGATCGGCTCGCGGTCCAGCAGCCTGCCGTCGGCCGACACCCGCGCCCCCAGCACGTCGTAGTCGCGCCCGCCGCGCAGATCCTGCCAGACCGCCAGGAACGTCCCGCGGCAGAAGGCGACACGCGGCCGCTCCTGCGGAGCGTCCCGGTCGGCGTTGTGCGCCAGTTCGATCGACTCGCGATCCAGAGGCCTGCCTTCGATCCCGACGCGAAGGGTCCGGATGCGGGCGCCGCCGTTCTTCCCCTCCCAGCCCTCGCGCCACGCGACCAGACAGACGCCGTCGCCGAACGCCGCAGCCGGCGCGCCGCGACAGGCCTTGCCCGGCCCGTCGGCCGCCACCGTCACCTCCGGCCCGACCGTCACCGGCAAGGCCGGCTGGGTCGTCGTCTCGTCCGCCCGCACCGGCGGAGCCGCCAGCGCGGCGAGCGTCGCGATCAGCAGCATTCGCTTCATGGCCTCGCCTCCTTGCGGTTGTAGAGCCGCCAGTAACCGGTCTTGCTCGCCCCGTTCATCACGTAGGCCCGACCCTGCCGGTCCACCGCCAGCACCCAGCACCAGCTCATCTTCACCTGGTCGGCCGGGTTGCCGAATCCGTCCAGGTCCCACTGCCCCGGCTGGCTGCCCATCACCGTTTTCACCCAGCCGTCCTTGAGCCATCGCAAGCGGCCTTCGTCCGGCCCGCCCATCCACAGCGCCTTGTGAACCGGGTCGTAGACGGCGAACACGCAGCCGGAGTTGCAGCTTGCCATCGTCAGCGCGGGCCCGTCGGCATGCTTGCCGAAGCGATCGGCCGGCGGCGAGCCCGGGGCCGGCTTGGGCATCCCCGCGACCGTGCTTACCTGGTCGGCTTTGAGGTCGATGCGGCGGATCGCGAAGTTCCAGTGGTCGGCGATATAGAGCACGTCGTCGTTCTCGCCGACGCAATTCAGCCCGCCGAGGTTGATGAAATTGAAGCAGGCGTCGGCCAGCGGACCGTCGACGAGGCGGCCGGTCCGCATCTTGTCGGTGATCGTGGTGACGACGCCGTCCTCGAACTTCCGCAGGCAGTCGCCGTAGCGGTTGCGGGCGTCGTAGAAGAACACCGCCCCGCGCCCGTTGATGCACAGGTCGCCGACGGAGTTGAGCGTCGCCGTGGCCGCCGGCCCATCCTGCGTCCCCGGGCGCTTCGGGTCGCCGACCACGCGGACGACCTCGTGCGAGCCGTCGGGTTTCTCGACCAGCTTGCGGATGCAGCCCCGGCCCCAGAAGCAGAGGCAGTCGTCCTTCGAGTTCCACGCCAGCAGCCCGCCGCGGCCATAGAGGTCATCCAGCCCGTCGGCCTTCCACTCCTGTTTGCTGACCACCAGCCGAAGCGTGCCATCGGCCGACACCTCGGCGATGCCCTCGCTGACCGGGAAGAACGTCCGTCCGTCGGGCGCGACGGCCAGGCTGGTTGAACGCCCGACGCCGCCGGCCTGGACAGCCGGGCCCTGGAAGAAGATCGTGCCCGCGGTCGTGTTGCCGGCGTAGCGGTCCACGACCCAGTCGCCGGCCGACGGCTCGCGGACCAGCAACGGCACGTCGTCGGACTGCGTTGCTGGCGGGTCGGCCGACAGCACCGTGATCGCCAGCCCCACCGTCGCCAGCGCAGCCCCCGCGAGGATCCGGCTCATGGCGGCCTCCTGTCTGGATCCCCCGGACTTGCTTCAACCGGCCGGGGCGTTGGCGTCGCGCCCCATCAGCGAGCGCAGCCCCGCCCATAGCCAGAAGGGATACGCCTTCAGCAGTGACTTGCGATAGCCGATCGCCCGGCCGATATGCTCCATGCCGCGGCGCGGGCTGCCTTCGCGCGTGAGGATCTTGCCGGCGCTGTAGTAGACGCGGGCGATGCGGCCGATCGCCTCGCGGCGGTCGAGCAGCCGGGCGCCCCCCTTCTCGAAGTAGAACCGCTCCAGCATCCGCGCCTTGATGGCCATGCCGCGCGACCGGTTCCGCCGCGTCAGGCTCGCGTCGGTCCACCGCCGCAGGGCCAGGGGCTCGTCGATCAGGCCGAACTCGAACTGCGTGGAAACCCGCAGCCAGAACTCGTGCCCGACGCAGACCGGCAGCGACTCGTCGAACCCGCCGACCGCGTCGATCACCCGTCGATGGAACACCACCGCCGGGTCGTGGACGAAGATCGACTCGAACAGCCGCCGCGTGAGTTGCCCCGCGTGGCAGGGCTTGCTGTGCCCGGCCATCGGGTGGCCGTCCGCGGTCACCGGGTCCATCGGCGTGTAGACGATGCTCAGGTCGGGGTGGTCGGCCAGGAACGCCATGCACCGCGCCAGCTTGTCCGGCAGCCAGAGGTCGTCGGCGTCCAGCAGGGCGATCCACTGGCCTCGCATCTCGCGGACCGCCCGGTTGCGCGCCGCCGCGAGCCCCGCGTGCTCAGCCCGGAAGACCCGCAGCCGGTCCCATTGGCCGGCCCACTTTTCGAGCACCTCCCACGTCGCGTCGCTCGACCCGTCATCGACGACGACGACCTCGTAGTCGGTGAACGTCTGCTCGCGCACGGACTGAAGCGCCTGCCCGACGACGTCGGCGGCGTTGTACGCGGGAACGATCACACTGACAGCCGGCTCGCTCATCGGCGACGATTATAGCAGGTCGGTTGTTGTCGAACAGGTTGCGCGATAGGATGCCCGGCCATGTGCGGGATCGCGGGCATTATCGACCTGGCGGGCGGCGTGACGGGCGAACTCGTTACGCGGATGCGCGACACGCTGACCCATCGCGGGCCCGACGACGCGGGCCTCTGGGTCGCGCCGGACGGGTCGGCTGGGCTGGGCCACCGGCGCCTGAGCATCCTGGACCTCTCACCGCGCGGGCATCAGCCGATGAGCGACCCGGGCGGCCAGGTCCACATCGTCTATAACGGCGAGGTCTACAACTTCCGCGGCCTGCGCGACGAGTTGAAGGGGCTCGGCCACGCTTTCAGCAGCGACAGCGACACCGAAGTCATCCTGCACGCCTACCTCCAGTGGGGCATCGCCTGCATCGAGCGGCTCGAGGGCATGTTCGCGCTGGCGATCCACGACAGCAGGGGCCAGGGGGCAGGGATCGGGGGTCGGGGGTCAGAGGGCGGGGGTCAGGGAAAGGCCGGGGCCACGACCTACCTCGTGCGCGATCGGCTGGGCATCAAGCCACTGTTCTACAGCGCCGCCGGCGGGCGGCTGGTCTTCGGCAGCGAGATTCGCGCGGTGCTCGCGAGCGGGCGGGTGGCCCGCGACCTGGAGCCGTCGGCGGCGTGGGACTACTTCAGCTACGGCTACGTGCCGACGCCGGCGACGATCTATCGCGACGTGGCCAAGCTGCCGCCGGGGCACGTGCTGACCTTCTCGGCTGACGGCGTCGCGGTGCGGCAGTACTGGCAGCCGGCGTTCGAGGCGGCGGCGGCCGATCCGGCGACGGCGGCTGACCGGCTGGCTGAGCTGCTCGACGCAGCCGTCGCCGACTACCTCGTCGCCGACGTGCCGACGGGGGTCTACCTCAGCGGCGGGCTGGACAGCAGCATTGTCACCCAGCGGGCCGCCGATGTGTTCCGCCGCCCGGGCCCGGACCGACGGCTGGGCGGGGAGAAGCTGCACAGCTTCTCGATCGCCTTCGACATCGAGGAGCACAGCGAGCTGCACTACGCCCGGGCCGCGGCCGACGCCTACGGCACGGTCCACCACGAGCAGACCGTCTCGCGCGAGATGGCCCACCGGGAGATGGACGCGATCGTGGATCTGTTCGACGAGCCGTTCGCAGCGTCCAGCTCGATCGGGATGCTCTTCGTCGCCCGGCTGGCGCGGACCTGCTCGACGGTCGCGCTGTGCGGCGAGGGCGGCGACGAGACGTTCGGCGGCTACTCGTGGTACACCTGGTGGATGCGGTTCCAGCGGCCGAGTTTCTGGAAGTCCGCCGCCGGCCAGTTCGTCCGCAGGACCGTCGAGGCCCTCACGCGGCGGCCGCGCAGGAAGTGGCTGCTGCCGTCGCTGGGCTCGGTCGAGCTGTTCGGCCAGCTCATGGGGGCGATGACCGCCGGTGACAAGCGCGGGGTCTTCTCGCCGGAACTGGCCGACGCGATGGCCGCCCGCGACGGGCTGGCCTACTTCCGCAAGTTCTGGCGCGACGACCTGCCACCGATGGCCCGAATGCAGTTCGTGGACATGATGACTTTCCTGCCCGACCTGAATCTGACGCGGGCCGACCGCACGAGCATGAGCGTCTCGCTGGAGCTGCGCGTCCCGCTGCTGAGCCACCGCCTGGTCGAGTACGTCGCCGCCCTGCCGCAGGCCGTCCGCAACCCGGACGGGAAGCTCAAGGGCCTGTTCCGCCAGGCCGTCGGCGATCGGCTGCCCGAGCTGATCCGCAACCGCCCCAAGAAGGGGTTCAGTTCGCCGGTCAAGCAGTGGTTCACGCCGGCTGATCTGTCGCGGCTGGCTTCGGACGTGATGGCTGAGCACCCCGACCTGGCCCGCCAATGGCTGCACCCGGCCCTGCCGCGTTACGCCGCCTGCGTCGAGGGCTCCCGCGCTTTCAAGCTCTGGTCGCTGCTGCTGTGGCTGCGGAGGAACGGGTGAGCCAGAGGTCAGGGGTCAGGGGCCAGGGATCAGGAAGAGGGGGAAGCATTCTCTGTCTTCTCTGACCTCTGACCCCTGACCCCTGATCCCTGGCCCCTGACCCCTGACCCCTGACCCCTGATCCCTGATCCCTGATCCCTGACCCCTGATCCAGGTTTCACTTGTCGCCGCACGGAGCGTTCGTATGATGGACGCACCATGCTCAACGTCTGGATGTGGATCGCGTTCGGCTGCGTCATCGCGGTGATGCTCGTGCTGGATCTCGGGCTGTTCAATCGGCGCGACCGCGAGGTCTCTTTCCGCACGGCCCTGCTGCTGGTGGGGACGTGGATCGCGCTGGCGCTGGGTTTCAACGCGGCCATCTGGCACTTCGAGGGCGGTCCCAAGGCGCTGGAGTTCCTGACCGGCTATCTCATCGAATACTCGTTGAGCATGGACAACGTGTTCGTGTTCCTGCTCATTTTCAGTTACTTCCGCGTGCCGCCCCGCCACCAGCACCGCGCGCTGTCCTGGGGAATCGTCGGTGCATTGGCCATGCGGGCCATCATGATCCTGGCCGGCGTCGTTCTCATCCGGCGGTTCGAGTGGATTCTTTACCTCTTCGGCGTGTTCCTGGTCATCGTCGGCGTGCGGATGGCCATCCAGAAGAACAAGGAGATCCACCCCGACCGCAACCCGATCCTCCGGCTGTTCCGCCGGCTGATGCCCGTCGCCACGGACTACGACGAACGCGGACGATTCTTCATCAGGCGGGCCGGCAGACTGATGGCCACGCCCCTGCTGGTTGTCGTCCTGGTCATCGAGACCACCGACGTGCTGTTCGCGGTCGATTCGATCCCGGCCATCTTCGCCATCACCCGCGATCCGTTTATCATCTACACGTCCAACGTCTTCGCCATCTGCGGCCTGCGGTCGCTCTACTTCGTGCTGGCGGGCATGATGCGGCTGTTCCATCGCCTGCACTACGGACTGGCGGCCATCCTGGTGTTCGTAGGGGCCAAGATGCTGCTGGCCAACTGGGTCCACGTGCCGATCCCGCTGGCGCTGGGCGTCATCATCGCGTTGCTGGGCGGCTCGATCGTGGCGTCGCTGATCTGGCCAGCCAGACACAAGGACGCCGCAGTCGCTGCGCCCTCTGCACCTGATGAACCCTCCAGGCAGGACTGAACCGGTTTGCGGTCGCGGTCCCCGTCGCAAGCGCCGGGGCCTGGATGAAGACGCGAGCAGCGCACGACCCTATTCTGATTCCTGACTCCCAACTCCAGCCTCCTGTATTCGCCATTGATTCGACATTCGGCATTCGACATTCCCCCTGTCGCTCCCCCTTGCACGGACGGCAATAGCGCAATCTACTATGCGTTTAATAGAATATATGGTAGACTTCCCCGGATGCACCGGGATGTTCCCTATCTGCGGCGGCCCATCGGCTGCCGGGGGTGTGGCATGCAGTTACGATGGATCGGATGGCTCCTGGCGACGACGGTAATGACCGGGCCTGCGCTCTCGGCGGCAGCGGACCCGCCGGCTGAACCCTCGGCCGCGCCGGCTGATGCCAACGCGGAGCACACCTTTCTCGTTGCCCGCGCCGAGGCCGAGAAGGCCGGGACGGCGGAGGAGGGCCTGGCTGTCTGGACCGCCTATCTCAAGCAGTTCCCCGAAGGCCCCAAGGTCGTGCAGGCGGCCGCGGAGCGCGAGGTCTGGCAGCAGCGGGTGGACGCCGGGCTGGTGCGGTTCGGGCCCAACTGGATTGGGCGAGAGGAGGCCCAGCGCCGCAACCAGCAGGTCGACGCCCTGCTGAAGGAGGCGGCGACCGCCCCGGACGTGAACGTGGCCCTCAAGTTGCTCAACGACGCGGCTGTCCTGCACCCCTGGCGGCTGGACGTGCCGTTCACGCGCGGCGAACTGATGCTCAAGGCCGACCGGCTGACCGACGCGGCGGCGGCGTATGACGCGGCCCTGCGTATCGAAGCCGACCAGGCGGCGGCAGCCAACAACCTTGGCGTCCTCAGCGCCCGCCAACTCAACTGGGCGCGGGCGATTCAGCATCTGCTCAAGGCGGCCCGGAGCAATCCGGCTGACCCCATCCTGGACAACCTCGACCTGACGATGTGGCTGGCCAAGCAGAAGGGCTACTCGGCTACGGCGCTGGCGGCTGCTGACAAGCAGCTTCGCCAGATCATCGACCAGATGCACGCTGCCGGCAAGCAGAAGGGCATGACCCGCTGGGGCAACAAGTGGGTCAGCCAGGAGCAGTATGACAAGAGCGCCAAGGAGGCGGCCGACATCGAGAAACAGGCGGCGGCCACCAGGGGCAAGCTGGACAAGTTGCAGTCCCAGAGCGATCAGACCGACGCGGAGATCGAGTCGATGCGCCGCGAGATGCGCGACCGGTTCGACCGCTGGGGCCGCGGCGGCGGCCGACCCAACGACACCGGCAACCTGCGGCAGCGGTTCGACAGCGCCTATCAGCAGCGGGAGAAGCTGCGTGAGCAGATCCGCCAGGCTCAGAGCGAACTGGACGCCTTCAAAGCGAAGTACCCCGAACCGACACACGCGAACCGGCTGGTACTGCTGGATCAGGCGGCGGCCAAGGCCATCGACGAGTTCCCGCTGGCCTCGACCAAGGCCGACGACGGCGCCAAGGACAATCAGGGCGACAAGGGCAACGGCGGGAATGACAACAACGGCGATCCGGGCTCGCGCTGGCCCCGGCGCCCCGGCGGAGGCGGCTGATCCGCCCGGTTCCGCCGGCAACGTGCCCCGCAGCCTGGAAGACTCTCTCCCTTCTCGTTCGCAAGCGAAGGAAAGAGCGAAGCGACGAGCCACCGTCCCCCTGGCCTCTGGCCCGGCGCAGCGGGCAGGAAGATTGTCCTTCCCGGCCCGGCGTCCTGTCTCCGCAGGGCTGAGCTAAGGGCCGATAACATCTCTATTTGCGTATCAGTCGGCGCGGCCGACTTGGCCGTCCCCGGGGCGACCGGCGGGGCGCGATATGACTTGCCTTTGGGGGCGGCTTTCGATAAAGTGACTGGTTTGCCGCGCTCCGGCCCAACGTCGGTGCGCGCCGGAGGGGCCCGGTGCCCGAACGCATGGAGCCCAAAACGAAGCCCCTGGACGAGATGGACCTGGCGGAGCTGCGCGTACAGATCGACCGCCTGGATGAGCAGATCGTGCGCACGCTCAACCAGCGCGCCGAGGTCGTCATCCGGGTCGGACACATCAAGAACGCCGACGGCACGCCGGTCTACGCCCCCGACCGCGAGAAGCAGGTGCTCGAGCGGATAGCCGCGATCAACACCGGACCGCTGCCGGACTCGACGCTCTGGGCCATCTACCGCGAGCTGATGAGCGGCAGCTTCGCGCTGGAGCGGCGGCTGCGAATCGGCTATCTCGGCCCCGAGGGCAGCTTCAGTCACCTGGGCGCGACGGTGAAGTTCGGCCAATCGGTCGAATACCGCCCGCTGCCGGACATCCGGACGATCTTCGAGGAGGTCGCCCGCGGGCACGTGGATCTGGGCATGGTGCCGGTCGAGAACTCCATCGGCGGCGGCGTCATCGACACGCTGGACGCCTTCATCGAACTGGAGATGCACATCTGCGCCGAGGTGATGGTGGCGATCCACCACAACCTGCTGGCCCGCCGCCCGGTCGACAAGCTCGAAAAGATCTACTCCAAGCCGGAGGTCTTCACCCAATGCCGCCGCTGGCTGAGCGCCAACGGTCTGATGGACAAGACCGTCCCGGTCGCCTCGACCAGCCGGGCCGCGGAGATCGTCACGGGCGAGGAATCGTCCGGCGCGATCGGCTCGGCGCTGGCGGCGAAGCTCTACGGCCTGCCAATCCAGGTTCCCAACGTCGAGGACAACGCCAACAACCTGACGCGCTTCCTGGTCATCGGCAAGGAGTCGGCCCGTCCCAGCGGCGAGGACAAGACGGCCATCATGTTCACCACCGCGCACCGCTCCGGGGCGCTGGCCGACGTGCTGGACGTCTTCCGCCGCAACGGCGTGAACCTGACCAACATCGACACGCGCCCCAGCAAGAAGCACAACTGGGAATACTACTTCTTCGTCGACTGCGAAGGCCACCGCGAGGACGAGAACATGATCCAGGCCGTCGAAGAGGCCCGTGAGCACTGCCTCCAGCTCAACGTCCTGGGCAGCTTCCCGCGGGCCAAGGAAATCATGGGGGCGTGACGAGAAAGATGCCGCGGGGACGCGAAGACGCGGAGACGCGGCGAAAGGACTGACAGGACCTGACGCGATGATCGTAGTCATGAAATCCGGCAGCGACGACGCGACGATCCAGCACGTGATCGACCGCATCGGCGAACTGGGCCTTCAGCCCCACGTATCGCGCGGCCGGTTCCGCACGATCATCGGGGCCATCGGCGAGGAGGCCGAGAGCTTCCTGCCCAAGCTCAAGAGCCTGCCCGGCGTGGACGACGTGCTGGCGATCATGCGGCCGTACAAGCTGGCCGCCCGCGAGTTCCACCCCGAGGGCTCGGTGGTGCGGGTCGGCCCGGTCGAATTTGGCGGCCGAGCGTGCGTCGGCATCGCCGGCCCCTGCGCGGTCGAGAATGACACGACGATCTTCCAGGTCGGCCGCGCGGTGCGGGCGGCCGGCGCTCGGATGCTCCGCGGCGGGGCGTTCAAGCCGCGGACCAGCCCCTACAGCTTCCAGGGCATGGGCGAAGACGGGCTGAAGATCCTCCGCGCCGCCGCCGACGAACTGGGCATGCCGGTAGCCAGCGAGGTGATGGACCCGCGGCAGGTCGAACTGGCGGTCCGCTACGTGGACATGCTCCAGATCGGCGCCCGGAACATGCAGAACTTCACGCTGCTCAGCGAGGTGGGCAAGACGCGCAAGCCGGTCCTGCTCAAGCGCGGGCTGGCCGCCTCGGTCAAGGAATGGCTGATGAGCGCGGAATACGTGCTGGCCCAGGGCAACAAGGACGTGGTGCTCTGCGAGCGCGGCATCAAGACGTTTGAAGGGGCGATGCGCTATACCTTCGACGTGGGCGCGGTCGTCGTGGCCAAACGCGAGACGCACCTGCCGGTGATCATCGACCCCTCGCACGCCGCCGGCGACCGGCAATGGGTGCCGGGCCTGACGCTGGCGGGCATCGCCGCCGGGGCCGATGGCTTCATCGTCGAGGTCCACGACTGCCCCGAGGACGCCATGTGCGACGGGCCGCAGGCGGTCTTCCCGGCGGCCTTCGCCGAGATGATGGACCAGTGCCGGGCGGTGGCGGCGGCGGTCGGCAGGGAGTTCCCCGAGGCGGAATGACGGCGACGCAACCGCCGGCTCCCGTCGGCGGCTCGAGGAAGAGGAAAGAGACAAGCGTCAGAGAAAGGATTCAACCGTGGCACGCAAGTTCTTCGTGGCTGGCAACTGGAAGATGAACACCAACCGCAAGTCGGCCTGCGCTCTGGCTGACGGCATCGTTCACAAGCTCGACGAGGCGCTGGTTGGCAAGGCCGACGCCGTCGAGGTCGGGCTCTGCCCGCCGTTCGTCTATCTCTCCGACGTGGCCCGCCTGGTGACCAACGGCCGGGCGAAGGCCTGGCTGGGCGCCCAGGATCTCTACACCCAGGACAACGGCGCGTTCACCGGCGAAATCTCGGCTGCCATGCTCAAGGACGTCGGCGTCCACTTCGTCCTGTGCGGCCACAGCGAGCGGCGGCACGTCATCGGCGAGGGCGACGATCTGATCAACGCGAAGGTGAAGAAGGCGCTGGCTGAGGGCCTCCGCGTCATCCTCTGCATCGGTGAGACGCTCGACCAGCGCAAGGCCAACCAGACCCTGGAGGTCAACCGCCGCCAGGTGCAGGCGGGATTGGCCGGCGTCGGCGCGGGCCAGTTGGCCAACCTCGTCATCGCCTACGAACCGGTCTGGGCGATCGGCACGGGCGTGACCGCGTCGCCGGCGCAGGCCCAGGAGGTCCACGCCCAGGTGCGCAAGCTGCTGGCCGACCTCTACAGCCGGGCGGCCGCCGAGGCCATGCAGATCCAGTACGGCGGATCGGTCAAGCCGGACAACGCGGCTGAGCTGATGGGCCAGCCCGACATCGACGGGGCCCTGGTCGGCGGGGCCAGCTTGAAGGTCGAGGACTTTGTGGCGATCATAGCGGCCGCCGCCCGCGTCGCCTAAGCGAACGCAACAACGAACCGGGAAACCGAACTGTTAAGGACCTTGCGATGAACCTGACGACCGTGACGGTGCTGGCGTTCTGGAGCGGACTGTTCAAGTACCTCTCCATCACCCTGTTCATCCTCATCTGCCTGCTGCTGATGGGCATCATCCTGCTCCAGAAGGGCCGCGGCGGCGGGCTCAGCTCCGCGTTCGGCGGGGCCATGGGCTCCAGCCCCTTTGGCACCAAGACCGGCGACGTGTTCACCTGGATCACCGTCGTGCTGGCGGGCCTGTACCTGTTCTTCGCCATTATCCTGAACCTGGTCTACGTGCAGGAGGGCTTCGACACCAAGCCGCAGGCAGCCAAGGCGCCGGCTGCTGCGGGCTCCGACGCCGCCGACCAGAATGCCGATAAGACCGAAGGCGCGACCGAGAACGCCACCGACGGCGGCGCCGGCGAGCACACCGACGCAGCCCCGACCGGCGGAACCCAGACTCCTTCGGCGGCCCCCGCGGGCGGCAGCGGCGGCACGGAAACCCCGGCGACTCCTGCGGGCGGCGGCAACTGACCCGCACCAAGAGGCGAACATGATCCAGAGCATGACCGGCTACGGCGAGGCCACCCACACCCAGGAGGGTGTGACGTATCACCTCGAGATACGCTCGCTGAACAACCGGTACTTCAAGCTCAGTTGCAAGCTGGCTGACGCGGCCTCGTTCCTCGAAGCCGCGATCGACAGCCGCCTGCGCCGCGACCTCGGACGCGGATCGATCTACCTCACGCTGGTCGTGCGGAACATGTCGGCCGACGCGGCCTACGAGGTGAACGAGGTGGCGCTGGCCAGCTACATCGGCCACCTGCGGGCGATCGGCCGCGACGGCGGCGGCGAACTGCCGATGACCGTGGACCTGGCGACGGCGATCCTGCTGCCCGGCGTCGCCCAGCCGCGCCAGGAGGACGAGGCCGAGCAGGAGCAGATCAAGGCCCGGATGGACGGGCTGCTGGACAAGGCCCTGGCCCAGTTGCAGGCGATGCGGCGGGTTGAGGGGGAGGCGCTGGCCCGCGACCTGAAGGTCCACCTCGATCGGATGAGCGAGCAACTGGACGTGATCGCCGAGCGGTCTCCCGCGGTCGTGACCGAGTACCACCAGCGGCTGACCGATCGGGTGAACCAGTTGCTGGCCGACCAGAAGATTCAGCTCGAAGCCGACGCGCTGGCCCGCGAGGTCGCGGTCTACGCCGACCGCTGCGACATCAACGAGGAGATCTCGCGGCTGCGCAGCCACATCGAGCAGTTCCGCCGAACGCTGGACGCCGAGGATGAGGAAGGCGCCCAGGTCGGGCGGCGGCTGGACTTCGTCGCCCAGGAGTTCCTGCGCGAAGCCAACACGATCGGCTCCAAGAGCAACGACGCGACGATCAGCCGGGCGTCGGTGGAGATCAAGAGCGCCATCGACCGGGTCAAGGAACAGGTTCAGAACGTGGTGTAGGGGCGTCGCCCCGCACGCGGCGGACCTGCGGCATCCATCAGGGACACGACCATGACCGAAGCGAAAACAAAGCACGGCCGACTGATCGTGATCTCCGGTCCCAGCGGGGTCGGAAAGACGACGCTCTGCCACCGCGTGCTGGAGGAAGTGCCGGCGCGGATGAGCGTGTCGGCGACGACCCGCAAGCCGCGGGCCAACGAGCGAGAAGGCGCGGACTACTATTTCATGACGCCCGGGGAGTTCGAGAAACACCGGGCCGCCGGCGAGTTCCTCGAATGGGCGACGGTGTTCGGCAACCTCTACGGCACGCCGCTGGCGCCGGTGCGGGCGGCGGTCGAGCAGGGCCAGGTGATCCTGCTGGAGATCGACGTGCAGGGCGGGATACAGGTCCACCAGTCCGCCAAGTCCCGGTTCCCCGACGTGCTGGAGATCTTCATCAAGCCGCCATCGCTGGACCGATGGGAAGAGTCGCTGCGGGAGCGGCTGATGAAGCGCGGCATGGACCGCCCGGAAGAGATCGCACGCCGCGTCGGCGAGGCCCGTGCCGAACTGGAACAGGCCGAGCGCAGCGGCGCCTACAAGTATTTCGTGGTCAATGACGACCTGGACACCGCGGTCCGGGAACTGGTCGGGATACTCAGGAAGGAGATTGATTTCAATGATTGAGGCCCTCAAGGACGACAGCGTCATCCGCAAGTTCGGCGGACGGTTCAAGCTGACCGCGCTGATCCAGAAGCGATGGCTGGAGATTCTCAACGGCGCCGCCCCGCTGGTCGAGCGGACCGGCAAGATGACCGACATGGAAGTGGTCGTCCAGGAGATCCTCCAGGACAAGATCACGATCGACTACGAGAACAGCCCGAATCTCAAGCCGCCGGCGGCGCGCCAGTAGTCCGCCCGCGCGTCCGGCGTCCGATCGGCGGGTGAATAATGGACCGCGACCTGACAGGCTACGAGGTGATCCTGGGCGTCTCGGGCGGCATCGCCGCCTACAAGGCCGCCTCCGTCTGCTCAGCGCTGGTGCAGCGCGGATGCGGCGTGTCGGTGGTCATGACGGCCGCGGCGCAGCAGTTCGTCACGCCGCTCACCTTCCGGGCCCTGACCGACCGCAAGGTCCACACCGACATGTTCGACCTGCAGGCCGGCGACGGGCAGCCCCACATCCACCTCTCCCAGCGGGCCGACCTGATCGTCATCGCCCCGGCCACCGCGCACCTGATCGCCGAGATGGCCCACGGACTCGCCGGCGAGTTGCTGCCCTGCCTCTGCCTGTCGGCCGACTGCCCGATCCTGATCGCCCCGACGATGAATGACCGGATGTGGGCCCACCCGGCAGTGCAGGAGAACGTGAAGACACTGGCCGACCGCGGCGTCCACCAGGTCGGCCCCGAAGCCGGCTGGCTCGCCTGCCGAACCGTCGGCGCCGGGCGAATGAGCGACCCCGCCGCCATCGTCGCCCGCGCCGCCGATCTGCTCAAGCAGAAGCCGCCGCGGGCCGCCGTCTAGCCGCAATCGCCAGTGAGCGTGACCCGTCCTGATCGGGAGCACTCCCATGCGAATCCTGGTCACCGCCGGACCGACGCGCGAGTTCATCGACCCGGTGCGCTACCTCTCCAACCGCTCCACCGGGACGCTGGGTTACGCGCTGGCCGCCAGGGCCGTCGTTCGTGGCCACGCCGTCACGCTGATCACCGGGCCGGTCACGCTGACGCCGCCGCAGGGCGCCGCCGTCGTGCGGATCGTGTCGGCCGCCGACCTGGCCCGCGAGGCCCTGGCCGCCCTGCCCGACGCCGACGCGGTGGTCATGACGGCTGCGGTAGCCGACTTCACGCCCGCGGACACGCACGCCCACAAGCTCAAGAAGGCGTCGGCCGCCCTGACGCTCACGCTCAAGCCGACGACCGACGTGCTGGCTGAGATCGGCCGCCGCAAACGGGCCGACCAGATCGTGATGGGTTTCTGCCTCGAGACCGAGAACGGCCCAGCCGAGGCCCGCCGAAAGCTGGCGAGCAAGAACTGTGATTTCATCGTGCTCAACACGCCGGCCAACTTCGGCGACGTGCGCGAATCGGTGACGGTCTTCGCCCGCGGCGGCGACCAGACCCCCCTGCCCCCCCTGGACAAACCCGAGCTGGCGGCCAGGCTGATCGGACTGATCGAGGCCGCACGCGGGAAAGAATAAGTAACTGTCCGCAGATTACGCAGATGCTCGCAGATTCCGGGAGGGGGGAAAGAGAACGCAGAGGGGCAGAGAAGACAGAGGGAGGAGCAGAGAGAGATGAACAATAGGGGGAAGAAGTACTCGGCGGCTCCGACATTCGTAACTGAATTTCCTCTGCCCCCTCTCCGCCGCCTCTATCCCTCTGCGTTTGCCTTTCTTCTTATTCCTTGTAGAGCAGCGGATTGAGTTTCGAGGCCGCCAACTCGCCGGGCTGCTGGCCGGGGTGCCAGCGCTCCAGGTCGGCTTGGCGGTTGTCGTTGTCGGGGGTCAGCAGCTTCGTGCCGTCGGCAAAGTAGATCACCGTCATCACCTCGCGCATGCGGCCGGTGTTGTTGCCCGGCGCCCGGTGCAGCGTCCAGCCGTAGTGGAAGGTCGCGTCGCCGGCCTTCATGGCAACGCCGTCGACCAGCCGGAATCCGCGCTGCTTCACCTGCCGCTCGAAGTAGTCCTCCGACCGGTCGCTGATGGCGATGGGTTCGAGGTAGCCGTCGGCGTGCGAGCCGGAGGCGAACTGCATCGGTCCCATGGACGGCTCGATGTCCACCAGCGGCATCCAGAGCGTGATGGTGTTGGGCGTATCCAGCGGCCAGTAGAACTGGTCCTGGTGCCAGGGCGTGTGCCCGCCGCCGGGCTCCTTGAACAGGGCCTGGTCGTGGTACAGCCGCACGCCGCGGACGCCCATCAGCCTGGCCGCGATCGACGCGAACCGCCGCGACAGCGTGAACCGCCGGACAGCCGGGTCCGCCTCCCACAGGTTGGTCACCTGGAGGAAGGCCTTGCCATAGGTGTCGCGGTCGGCCAGCGCCCGCGTCTCACGCCGGAACCTCGCGACGGCAGCCGAGATGACCGGCTCGTAGGCCGCCACCTCCTGCGGCGACGCCACGCCGCGCAGCAGGATGTGCCCGTCGCGGCGGAACGCCGCCGCCTGCTCATCGCTCACGCGGTAGTCGGATTCCAGGGCCGGAAGACATTCGAGGTCAATAGCCATCGGCGGGGCCTCCTGCGATTGCAGCCAGTGCCGCGAACGGACGAATTGTAGGCGCGCTGGGCCCGGGAAAAGCGATTGCACCGGCCGGACGCAGGGGCTAAGCTCGCCCGACGCGCCGCGCCCGGCGCGGAGCTACTGGCAGCGCGTCCAATGAACGACACGCAGAGAATCTCGCCGGGGGGGCGATCGGCCCCGCGGGCCTTTGTCGGCCTGGCGCTCGGCTTTGCCGGCGCGACGCTGATCTGGCTGCTCGCGCCGACAGTCAACTACGTTATCGGCGCGTCCAAGTGCGACCTGGCCGGCAGCTACCTCCCGGCTGGAGCGATCATGCTCCTGCTGCTGATGGTGCTGGTCGTCAACCCGCTGCTTCGGCTGATCGGTCCGAGGCTGGCGCTGACTTCGCGGCAACTGGCGACGATGACCGGCTGCTGGCTGGTCGCCAGCATGCTGCCGGGGTTCGGGCTGCTGGGGGTGCTGCCCTACTCGCTGGCCAAGCTGCCGACGGCGGTGAACGTGAACCGCCCGCTGGCTGAGACCTACAGGCAGATGAACCTGCCGCCGTCGCTGTTTCCCGACAAGGTGGGCTATGGCCTGCCGACGCGCAACTGCGAAGCGTTCCTGACCCAGTTGGGCGAGAACCAGCCGATGCCCTGGAGCACGTGGGTCGGGCCGCTGCTGACGTGGGGCGCGCTGCTGCTGTTCATCTGGCTGATGATGACGGGCCTGGCGATGATCCTGCTGCCGCAGTGGCGGCGGAGCGAGCGGCTGACCTTCCCGCTGCTGCTGATCGAGCAGACGCTCATCCAGACCCCGACGCAGCGCCGGCTGCTGCCGCCGATCTTCTACAGCACGGGCTTCTGGATCGCCCTGTTGGCCGTGTTCGTCGTCCACCTGCTGTCGGGCCTGAGCCTCTATCATCCGGGGCGCGTGCCCAAGATTCCGCTGGACTGGGACCTGAGGCCGTTCTTCCGCGAGGGCATGTGGTCGCACCTGCCCTGGGACGTCGTGCAGAACCGGCTCTATTTCGTATTCGTCGGCATCGCCTTCTTCGTGCCGACGCGGATCGCCGTGTCGATCTGGTTCTTCTCGCTGGCCCACGGGCTCTACCGCGTCATCGGCGTGGAATACTTCCCGCCGCACCACAACCGCACGGTAATCGACTTCCGCCTCGGGGCGGCGCTGGCGATGTCGGCGGTGATCCTCTGGCTGGGCCGCGGACGGTGGAAGGCGATCTTCGTCGGCATGTTCCGCAAGGCCCGCAGCGGCGCCGACCGCCGCGACCGTATCAGCGGCTGGGTCTTCCTCACCGGACTGGCCGGCATGTGGAGCTGGCTGGTCTGGGTCGGCGTCGGATGGGGCTGGGCGCTGGCCCTGGTCGGCTGGGGCTTCATGGTCACGCTGCTGATCGCCCGGATCGTCTGCGAAGCGGGCATCCCGGTCATCCGCATCCACCTGGGCAAGGAACTGACGCTGCTGAAGTTCTTCCCGACCGCCGTCGTCGGGCCGGTGACCGTCTTCTTCGGCTACATCTTCATTCTGCTGTTCAATTTCGGCTCGCGGATGGGCCTGACGCCATTGGCCATGCACGCGGTCGCGCTCCAGGAGGGCGAGTCGTCGCAGGGCGGGCCCGGCGACGAAGCCGCCCGGTCCGACCGC
Organism: Phycisphaerae bacterium; assembly: GCA_022072085.1. Classification (GTDB taxonomy): domain Bacteria; phylum Planctomycetota; class Phycisphaerae; order JAJVII01; family JAJVII01; genus JAJVII01. Next base: position 55,618 of record JAJVII010000011.1, on the reverse strand, counting down.
ATCGCCGGGGGCCAGTGGCGATTCGCCGGGGCGCTTGTCGCCGTCGTACTCGTCGGGCTGGTCATCTGCGGCGGGGCCCACCTCTGGGCGAGCTATCACCACAGCACCTCGCTGGACGGCAGCGTCCAGCCGCTGAACAGCTTCGGCGTGACCGCGATGGACCCGGTCCAGACGGACCTGGCCGAGTGGAAGGCTGGCCAATTCAGCCGGCCAACCGAATACAACCAGGTCGGCCACATCGCTTTCGGCGCCGCGCTGGCCGGCCTGCTCTACATCCTCTGCATCAACTTCCCCACCTGGCCGATCCATCCGATCGGCATGCTGACGATGGAGACCAGCTACGGCCAGTTCGCCTGGGCGAGCATCTTCATTGGCTGGGCGTTGAAGGTGGCAATCGTCAAGTTCGGCGGGGCCCGGCTATACAACCGGCTCAGGCCGGTCTTCCTGGGCCTGATCGTCGGCGAGATCGTCGCGGCGCTGTTCTGGACGGTCACGTCGGCCCTGCTGGCCGCCGGCGGCCAGCTATACGTCGCCGTCCCGACGGCCCCCTGACGCCCGGGCCGCCGATCACTCCGGCACGTCGAAAGTCTCGCCCGCAACGGCCAGCGCACGCCCTCCGTCAGCCAGCACAACCCGCGGCGGCGTGTCGCCCGGCGCGAAGACCCACCAGATCGCCGGCGCCGCGACGTCCGCCGCCGCGACCAGCGTGAGCTGCCCCCGGCTGCCGCGCAGACGGTCGATGCAAGGCTCGCCGATCGTCGCGTTGGGCGACGTCAGGCAGAGCGACGCCTCGGGCGCAACGATGCGGGCCCACGCCAATCCCGGCTCGGAAGAGGAAGACTCGTCCACCCACCAGGCGGCCTCTTCGTTCCCGTGCCAGTGATACACGATCGACCGCACCGCGCTGCCGCGGACGCGGTCGGCCACAACGACCACGCCATCCGCCAGCCACACGTGCCGCCGCACGACGCTCAGGCCCAGTTGCGGCGGGTAGCACGCCGTCAGGTCCAGCGCCGCGTGCAGCCGCCGCCCGTCGCGCCCCAGCGCCAGGCGGCGCGGGGCCTTGAGGCTCTGCGACTGGCCGTTGATCACCGGGGCGTTGTGGGCCGACTCGTTCAGCGTGAACTTCCGCTCGCTGGTGTCGCTGTATTGCTGGTAGCCCGGATCGGTCAGCAGCCAGCCACCGCCGGTCCCGATCAGCAGCGTGCCGCTGTCGTGGTGGATGTGGCCCATCGGGCAGGCCGACTCGGCCATCGCGACAGCCAGGTCGCCCGCCTCCCACCCGGTCCGCAGCACCAGGGCGTAGTGGGCGTCCAGGGCGCCGGGGCGCGGCGCCTCGGCCCGGGCAGCCAGCTCCGCGGCCACCGGGTGCAGTTGCCCCAGCGCCCCCGCCGGCAGCCGATCCGGCGGGCAGCGATCCAGATACCACGCCGCCGCGTCCGTCGGCCGAAGGCGATAGTGCCGCGCGTGGGCCGACGCGTGGAAAGGCATCTGCCGCGGCTCGACGTCGCCCAAGGGAGCGACCTCCATCGCCGCCCCGGGCGCCGCCAGCATGATCGACTCGTCCAGCATCCGCGCGAACTGCGGGTGGTCCAGCAGCCCGTCGCGCCGCTCGGCCTCCAGGCCCGCCAGCCAGGGAGCCATGAAATCGTTCACGTAGCCGTCGTAGCCGACCGCCTCGGTGAACCCCGCCCGCGCCCGGTGTAGCAGCATCGCCCGCACGATCGTCTCGACGTGGCGGTCCAGGCGCTCGCCGGCCGGGTGGCCGATCGCTCGGGCCGCCATGGCGGCTCCGATCGTTCCGATCAGCGGAATGTTGTGCAACCGTTCGTGCGGCCGGTCGGCCGACAGGACCGCCTCGGGCGTGTCGAACGGGCCGAACCGGGCGTCGGCCAGCGGGGCGATGTCCTCGACCAGCCGGGCCAGCCCGTCGTCGACGCAGGTCCGCAGCGCGTCGCCCAGCCAGTCCCAGTCGGCCCGAGCCGAGACGAGCAGCCGACCCGCGTGGCCGCTGGAGAGGTCGGGCTTATCCAACTCCCGCCAAGTGGGCCAAGCAGCCAGCGCCGCGAGGTCGTCGCAGGCGGCCCGGCGGCAGGCGGGGGCGCCCAGCAGTTCGCCCGTCCAGCCCAGCGCGTTGATCCGCTCCTCCAGCGACCAGAGCAGCCAGATGGCCCAGGGGTAGTGTCCGTCGCGGTCGCGCAGGGGATAGCGCGGGTCGCGGATGCCGGCGACGGGCAGCGGATACGCCAGCCGCCTCCGCACGCGGTAGTAATCGACGATCAGCCGCCGCTGAGGCAGAAAGCGGTCGGCCCGCCGACGCAGTTCGGCTTCGATGTGTCCGGGGTCCATAGTCCCTCGCCGTATGGGAGCGCGAGGTATTATTGCTCTCGACGGCAACAAGTCGAGGGCCGCGTTCATTTCACCGGGCAGGAGGCCTCGGCGGCGAAGGTAAGCTCCACGCGGACCACGCGGCGGTTGACGATGTCGCAGATGTAGAGGGCCTTGTCGCTGCACGCGACGTAGGCGGGCCATGCGAGCGGAATCGATCCATCCTTGCCGTCGGCGTCAACGTTGCCGTAGCCGCCCAGGCGGGCGGCCAGGTTGCCCGCGCCGTCCAGCACTCGCACCGAACACTGGGCGGCGTCGGGCAGGATCAGTCGGCCAAATCCGTCCAGTTCGAACCGCGGCGTCAGGCAGGTGCAGCCCAGCCCGCGCGGTCCGGCGCCGACCGGGCTGATGCCGGGGAACACGCCGCGCAGGTCGCCGGTGAGCCGCCAGTAACCGATCGAGCCCCAGTTGCTGCCGACGCCGGGCCGTCCGGGAACGTCCGGTCCGGGATCCTTCTGGTAGTAGACCGCCGCCCCGCCGGCGGGCCCGAACTTCAGCACGCTGCCGTAGAGGTCGCGGTAGACGCGCGCCGCCTGGGCGTCGACCCGGGCCAACGCCGCCGGCAGCGGCGACCCGGCCGGCATCACGTGCTCGGCGACGTAGAGGTTGCCCGACCGGTCGACGCGGATGCAGCCGGCCCCGGCGCCCAGCGCGACCAGGCCGGACTTGAGCGGGCGGCCGTCGGGCGCGTAGGTGTCCACCTGCACGCCGTCCCATCCCTTGTCCTTGTCCTGGTAGCCGGCGAAGCGCAGGACGTAGATTGTCCCGCCGTCGCCGACCGCCAGCCCGCGCACGCCGCGCATGTGCCCGCCGCGCAGGGTGCTGGCCCAGCGGATCTCAGCCCTGCCGTCGTCGAACGGCGCCGGCTTGCCGTCGCGCCCGTAGCGGGTCAGCACGCTGTCGCCGCGATAGCCACCGGTACAGGCGTAGACCCGGCCGCCCGCGTCGACCGCCACGTCGGCCGCGCTGTAAGGCAGCGGCTGCTCCGGCCCGCCTGCCCCGTCGAAGCGATAGACCTTCTGCCGCGCCCAGTCGCGGACGTAGATCAGATCGGCCGATCGATCCGCAGCAATATACATCGGCCGAAGAAGCCCTGGCTTGTCCGAGCCGGCGACCGAGGTGCGGGCGGGCATGAGGATCAGTTCGCCCGTTCCGTCATCGTCGCGGTTCAGGCCCAGCCAGCAACGCGGGGCGTCGGCCGTCGGATCGGCCGCCAGGACGGCCGCCGCATTGGCGGGGATGGGCGCGTTCCACTCGGGCCGGGCGTCGCGCGAAGCGAAGCAGAGCAATCTGCCACCGCGGGATTTGTCGTCGGCGCCGCTGATGAGGAAGATCGCCCCTGACTTTGGCGAAATGGCGATCGGCCCGGGAGAGGGAACGTCGATCGTGGCAGCGAACTTGCCGGCCGGATCGAAGACGGCCACGCGGTTGTTGCCCTTGTCGGCGACGTAGAGGTTGCCCTTGCTGTCGACGGCCAGCCCGGCCGGACCGTTCAGGTGCGTTGCGTCATTGCCCGCCTTATAGGGCTCGCCAACGAGCACCTTTGCCGCCGACTTGCCATCGGCCGCCAGCGACAGGACGACGTTCTGCGGGTCGCGTTTCCACTTGCCCGGGCCAAGCAGGCCAGTCGCGTAGATCGTCGATCCGCCAGGGCTGGTGGCCAGGTGAACGGCACAGGCCGCCATCTCATCCTGCTGGAGCATCGGCCCCGGGAATCCGTCGGACGGCAGCGCGCCATCGAGCCCCAGCCGCAGCAGCCGTGGCTTGTGTCGCGCGTAGATGTCGCCGAAGCCGTTGACCAGCAGCAGCCGCCCGCCACTGACAACCGGCGTCTGGCGACCGATCAGCGCCGACTCAGGGTAGAAGCACTGGAAGGCGCTGAACACCTGCGGGAAGCGCCGGCCGTCGGCAGCCAGCCAACCGGCCGCGCCTTCGGGGGCGAGGGGGCCGGGCAGAATGGTGCGGAAGTAGCGGCCGTGAGGGTCGAAAACCTGAATCTGCGGGCTGCTGCGGATGGAGTAGTCGCTGTAGTTGAGCGCGTAGACGTTGCCGTCGCCGTCGGTGGCCAGGCCCAGGATACCGCCGACGACCTGGTCCCCCTGGCCGATGATCCGCTGACACCGCCCGCCGATGCCAAGGCGGACGCGGACGGTGAAGCCGGACAGGTCGGGACCGGCCGCCGCGCCGGCGTCGTCCTTGCCGTCCCAGGGGAGTTGCTGCACCAGCCCGGCCGCCAGCGGCGGGGGCGGCGGCTCGCTTCCGCCCAGCACGCCGGCCGCCAGGTGGCGGACCACCGCGCCTTTGCCGTCCAGGATCGCCACCTCGACATCGGTTGGACCGGACACGGTGAAGCTGATCGTCGCTGCCTGTCCGCTGCGAGCAACGATCGGTCCGGCGGTAAGAGCGATCTCGGCCGCTCCCGCGGTTGCTGAGATTGACAGTGCCAGCAAACCACAGATCAAATTCCTGCGCACGATCATCTCCTGGCGGCTACTTCACGGGGCACGTCGCCTGCGCGGCGTAGTCGAAATCGACGACGACGATCTGGCGGTTGGCCTGGTCGCTGACGTAGAGCCGCCCACCGTTGACCGACACGAAGCTCGGCCAGGCGAAGGCGAGGGACTTTCGGCTGTCGTCGGCGTTGCCGTAACTGCCGATGCGGGCGATGTGGTTGCCCGCGGCGTCCAGCATCTGCACGCCGAAGCGGAAACAGTCGGGGGCGAATGTCCGACCGTATTCGTCGGCCGTCAGGTGCGAGTTGTAGCACACGCAGCCGGGGTCGGGCATCAGGCCGTCGCCGGAGCTGGGGATGATGCCGGCGCCCTGGTAATACCACTGCGAGCCGGCGACCCTGACCTCGTAACCGAGATAGGCCGACCGGTAGCTGATCGACCCGGCTGGCGCCTTGGCGAGTTGGTCGTAAACGGTCGGTTCGCCATAGTCCTTCCGCGCCAGGTTCCAGGGATGCTGGCCATAGAACGCCCCGCCGTCGGGCCCGAACTTCAGCACGCCGCCCCAGTGGAACAGGTAGGCGTTGTAGTAGGTGTAGCGCCAGGGGATCGGCCGCTCGGCGCGATACCATGTCCAGCCCTTATCGGGCAGCTTGTCGTTGAAGCCGTCGGGATAAGGATGGCCGGCCGGCTTGAGGTTCACGCCGACATACAGATTGCCTGCTGCGTCGACGCCCAGGCCGCACTCGCCGTAGCCCATGCCGTCGATGATCCGCTCCTTCTTCAGCGAGCCGTCGGGATTGTAGACATTGATGCGCCCGCCGTAGACGCCGGCCGTCCCGTAGTTGGAGGAACCCGCAACGTAGATGTCGCCGTTGGCCCGCACCGCCAGCCCCTGGAGCCCCAGGCTCGGCCCGTAGCCGCGGTAAGGCGTCACCTTGATCTTATTGCTGCCAGCCGAGGCGAAGGGCAGCGGCTTGCCGTCGGGCGTGTAACGCGACATCGAGTTGGTGCCGTAACCGTCCATGACGTAAACATTGCCCGCGCGGTCGAGGGCCAGGTCGGTGCCGCGCGTGAACTCGCGGGCGGCGCCGTCGCTCAGGTCGATGCGCTTGACGCTGCCCTGGTAGACGTAGACGCGGTTGCGCTCGGTGTCGCCGGCGACGTACATCGGCTCGGCCAGACCGTTGCCGTTGTTGACGGCCGGGCCGACCTCGAACTTGTCGCCGGCGTCAACGGCAGCCCGCAGTTGCAGCCGCGGGCCGGGCGTTTCCTTCGACACCGGTCCATAGACCCACACCTTCGCCGGGTCGGCCGAGGCGTCCAGGGCAATGGTCGAGATGCTCAGCCCGCTCAGCTCGGCCAGCTTCGCTGGGGCCGCCTGGCCGGAGATGGCCGCGAACTTCAGCAGCGTCGTCGGATGAACCGTCCGCTTGTCCTTGGGCAGTTGGTGGCTGAGCACATAGATCGCGCCCGTGCCGGGGTGCACGGCGATCTGCTCGGGCTGCGGCGCGGCGAACGCGGTCAGCCGCTTGCCGTCAGGGGAAAAGACGGCGATGCGGTCGTTGCCGCGGTCGCAGACGTAGAGGTTGCCGGCCTTGTCGACGGCCAGACCCTCGGGGTCGTTGAAGTGCGTGGCGTCGTCGCCGGGCTCGTCGGCGCCCAGGAACAGCGCCGCGGCCTGCGGGTCGCTCCACGACAGCCGCCAGACGCCGTTGCGGTTCTTCCAGTAGCGTGAATCGGACCAAGAGGTCAGGTAGACGCTCTTGCCGTCGGGGCTGACGGCGATGTGGTCGAACCAGCGGGTGCTGGCCTCGCCCTCGCCGCCGATGGAGCGGTCGCGTCCAGCCCGCAACTGCGGCCCGACGAAATTGACGCCCTGCGGCGCGCCGCCGAACGGGTCCATCGCCAGGAGGTGGCGCAGCCCGCCGTGGTCGGCCATCGTGCCGATGCCGCTGGCCAGCACGAGGTAGCCCTTCGGGTTCCAGGCCATGTTCTGCGGCTTGATGCCGTTGACCATCGGGCTCAGGCAGTGCGACAGCCCGTTGAAGACGATCGGCAGCCGTTCGCCGTTGACCAGCAGGTGGCCGACCGACTCGGTGCGATCGGCCGGCGTGTCGGCCGAGTAGGGCATGATTGTGCGCAGGTACTTGCCGTTGCGGTCGAAGACGGACATATCGCTGCGGCCGCGGAAGGAGTCCGACGCCAGCACGAACAGTTCGCCCGACGGCGAGCAGACCATGCTCGCGACCCCGGCAGCCAGCGTGTTGCCGTCGCGACCGACGATGGTCTGCACCTTGGGCGTCGAGCCCAGGCGGACCCGAACGACGAAGGGCCCGGTGCCGGCGGCCGCCCCCGCGTCGTCGCGCCCGTCCCAGACCAACTTCTGCCTGAGGCCCTTGACCAGCGGCGGCGGCGGGTTGTCGCCCAGCAGCCCCGCGACCAGGTGGCGCACCACCCGGCCGTCCTTGTCCACAACGGCCACCTCCACGTCGCGGGCGGCCGACGCGGTGAAGCTGATCTCGACCTTATCCCCTGCCCTGGCAACCGACAACTCCACCGAGTCGCTCATGTCGGCCCGGAGCGGAAGGCAGAGCAGCAGGACGAAGCAGCAGCCGGTCAGGGACACGTTTCGCATCATGGCATCACTCCTTGGGGAACGCCGCAGGTTGCCTCGGCGGCGTAGTCGAGATCGACACGGACCACGCGGCGGTTCAGCGTGTCGGCCACGTAGGCGTGGGCGTCGGAGACGGCGACGGTGAGCGGCCAGGCCAGCGGGATCCCGCCGGGACCGGCGGCCTTGTCGTCGCCGGTGAAGTCCGCGTTGCCGTATCGGCCGAACGTCGTGATCGGGTTGTTGTTGGTGTCGATAACCTGGACGCGGAATCGGCCGAGATCAGGGAAGAAGATGCGGCCGTAGGGGTCGACATCGAAGCCGCCGCCCTCGCACATGCAGGTGAGCATGCAGGAGTCCTTGGTGCAGGTGAACGGCGCGAAGCCGAAACGCTGCCACAGGGCGCCCTGGAGCGCGCCGGTCTCCTGCGTGGTGTGGCCGGCGTGGATGCGGATGGGAACCCGCGGCTTGGCCAGCAGGTCGGCTGGCGGCTCGCCCACGACGCCCGCGCCCAGGCCCTTCTTGCCGTACCAGATGGCCCCGCCGGTCGGGGGGAACTTGACGATGCTGCCGTACATGTAGCTGTAGTAGTAGCTGGAGTCCTGCTGGTTGGTCTTGGCTGGCGGCGGAGGGAACTTGCCGTCGAAGAACTCCGGCCAGGCGCGGTCCGGCGGCTTGACCATCTCGGCCAGGTAGATGTTGCCCCGGGCGTCCAGCCGCGGGATCGCCCCCTTGGTGCACTGCCAGATCAGCGTCCGCCGCACCTGACCGTCAGCGCCGTAGACGTTCAGGCAGGTCGTCGGTTCGTCGGCCGACGAGGGGTTGCTGCTGCCCTTACGCCAGTCGCCCGGCGGGATGATGTAGAGTTCGTCGCGGTTGGGCACGAGCAGGTGGTGAATCTGGTAGCACATCTGCCCGGGCAGCGGGATGTAGTTGGTCGACAGGCCGGGCCAGTTCAGCGGCTTGGCGTCGTGGTCGAACCGCCGCAGTCCGAACGCTCCGCTCCAACTGTAAGTGGCCAGGTTGCCGTCGGGGTCGGGGACGAGCTGCGAGCCGGCCTCGGGGCGATAGGTGATCGACGGCTTGAGCAGCACCGGCGGCCTGTCGCCCTTCTCGTCCAGGCGGTACCACTGCTGGTAGTTCACCTTGACGTAGAGTTCGTCGCGGGTGCGATCGTAGCTGAGGTCGCGCGGCCCCTCGGCCACCGGGTCGCCGCCGCGGGGGTCGCCGCGGGCGACGAACTTGTCGCCGGCGTCGTCGATGCAGAGCAACTGGTGCGGCGTGTAGGGGATCGTCGGAACCCATATCCGCACCGGGGCTGCCGACGCGTCCACGACGATGCGGTGCGGGCGGCCGCCCTCCTTGGCGAACTTGTAGGTCGGCAGGGCCAGGCGGTAAAGCTCGCGGCCGCTGCGGTAGTTCTCGAACTTGATCAGGTCGGGCGTCGCCGGATCGCGCAGCGAGCAGACGTAGACCGCGCCGCTGGAGGGGTCCACGCCGATCGTGTCGGGCGCCTTCACCGCAATCTGGCCGACGAACGAGCGGTCGGACTCCTTGAACACCGTGACGCGGTCGGCGGCGAAGTCGGCGACGTAGAGCAGCCCGCCGGCCAGCGCCAGCCCGCGCGGATCGGTCAGCAGATCCTTCTCGACGCCCGGCGTATCGAGCTTGCCCAGGAACACCTCGGCCTTGTCACGCGTCGCGGCGTCCACGCGGAACACGCAGGGCACCGGCGTGATCGCCTCCTTGTGGTCGGGGTTGCCGGTGTTCAGGCCGGCAAAGTATAGCCGTTTGCCGTCTTCGCTGAGCGCCAGACAGGGGCGCGACTTCGCGTAGAACCACTGGCTGGCCATCGTCAGGCCCTTGATCTCGCCCAGCAGGTCCGGGCCGATCAGGCGGTCATAGGGCACGCCGCCGTCGCCGTCGAGGCAGGCGATGGCCGGCCCGCGGACTATCCAGTAGACCCGCCCGTTCGCATCGACCGCGGGCGACTGGCCGGGCGACTGCCACACCGGCGCGGGGTAGAAGCTCAGCCGCAGCATGTGGTGGATCCGCGGGACCAGGCGGCCCTGCTCGTCCTGGAACGGGCCCAGCGGCTTGATCTTCGCCGGGTCGATGTCGGCGGCGAAGGGCATCACCGTCCGCAGATACTTGCCCTCGCGGTCGAGCACCTTGACCTTCGTGCTGCCCCAGTGCCCGGCGCCGGTCGTGGCGTCGGCGTGGAAGACGTAGAGCGACCCCTTGGGCCCGACAGCCAGCGCCTTGATCGGCCCGGTCGCCGAGCGCTGCTCCAGCAGGTAGCCGCCCAGCCGCGGGTTCATGCCTGCCCGGACGCGGACGGAGAAGGGCCCGCCCGCAGCCGGCTGGCCCGCGTCGTCCTTGCCGTCCCAGGTCAGCTTCTGGGCCAGGCCGGCGACCAGCGGCGCGGACGGCGGGTTGTCGCCCCCCAGCACGCCGGCGGCCAGGTGGCAGACCACGCGGCCGTTGGCGCCCAGCACCGCCACCTCCACGTCCGACGCCGCCGACAGCGTGAAGGCGATCCGCACCGACTGACCGTCGCGCGTCGCAACGGGAGCGGAGGTGAAGCTCGGATCGGGACCGGCCGCCAGGCCCCCGGCGGCAGCCAAGAGACCGGCGGCGAATGCACAGATGGCCTTCATGTCATTCCTCCGGTTCAATCACTTGACGGGGCAACTCATCTCAAGCGCCCAGGCGGGATCGACGCGGACGATCTGCCGATTGGCCGAGTCGGCCACGTAGATGTGCCGGAAAGACGCCCGGGCCGAGATCGGGTAGGCCAGCGGGATCGCCGCCTGCCCCGCCCGGGCGGCGGCCTGGTCGTCGCTGTTGCCGTACTGGCCGAACGTGACGATGGGGTTGCCCTCGTTGTCGAGGACCTGCACGCGGCAGCCCAGGGCGTTGGGGATGTAGAGCCGGCCGTAGTCGTCGACCGCGAACCGCGGCGTCTGGCACGCGCACTGGTTGGAGAAGGTCGCCAGGATCGGGTAGGCCCGCACGCCGCCCTCCATGTAGATGTTGCGCGCCGCCTCGTACCAGTCCAGACGCTGTCCGAAGCCCATCGGCAGCCCGCCCTCGAATTTCGCCGGCTCGGTGAACTTATACTTCCACGCCTTGTCGATGGTGTAGGGCTCGCCCGGCTTGCCGCGGTCGGCGACCATGCCGCCGCCGGCAGCGTTGAACTTCACGACGCAGCCGATGCTCTCGCCGTAGCTGCGCAGCTTCTTCGCGGCGTCGGCCATCCCCTCGGGCAGCTTGTAGCCGCGCGGCAGAATGCGGATGCCGGCGTAGACGTTGCCTTGCTGATCGACCTGGACGCCGCCGCTCTGGTCCTGGAGCCAGCCGACCAGGGCACCGGTGAAGCCGGCTTTGGTGCAGGCGGGCGAAATCTGGGCGTCGGCGAAGGGCTCGCGCAGGCGCGGGCATCGGCCGGGCGAGCCGTCGGGGTTCACCTCGAAGATCGCGTTGATGCGGAAGGTGAACATCCCGTTGAAATAGAGGTGGCCGTCCGGGGTGACGCAACTGCCCTGGTTGCCGAAGTACCCGCCGCCCATCTTGCCGTAGCGGTCGGAGAACTCCTTGCGTCCGTCGGCCAGCGGAGCGGGCTTGAGGTCGCGCGTAAGCCGGCGCCACGCGCCGCTGTATCCGCCGCCGGCGTTCTCGCTGCCGGACAGATAGATCATCCCGTCGCGTCGGATGCAGAACTCCGAACCGATGATCGGCTGCGGATGGCCGGCCTTGTCCAGTTCGCCGGCGTACTGGCCGGTCAGACCATCGTAGCGCAGGATCCTCGCCCAGCCGTTATGCGTGTAGACCAAGTCCTTCTCCGGATCGACGTCCAGGCGGCAGGCGAAGCCCGGGGCCAGCCGCCCGCGGTCGGCCAGGTCCTCGACGGCCTTGAGCTTGCCGTCGACGTCCTGCACGCGCAGGATGCTCTCGCCGCGCGGCGCCCCGCCGATCCAGAGCTGTGGCGTGTCGCCGCTGAAGTCGCCGGCCAGGAACGGGTCGCTCGATCCGCCGCGGTCGGGCAGTTCCAGCGTATCGACCGCCTTGGCCCCGGCCTGCCAGCCGTCGAGTTTGACCAGCGAGCGAGGCCAGACGCCGTAGGCCGTGTTGCAGCGCGTCAGCACGTAGAGCGCCCCGCTGCGGTCGTTGACTGCGACGCAGTAGGCGTGCGGCACGGCCACCGAGCCCAGCGTCTTGCCGGCTGAATCGAGCACCCACACCTTGCCGCCGGCGGCGTCGCAGACGTAGACGCGCCCGGCCTTGTCGACGGCCACGCCGTGCAGCGCCTGGATGTTGCCCGGGTAGCTCCAACTGGTCTGCGGGCCCTTGGCGTCGGCGGGCAGTTCGATCTCGGCGAAGGTGCGGGCCGTGCCGCCGGCGTCCATGCGGTAGACCCGGTTGTCCGGCCAGTTGGGGTGGCGCTTCTCTCCCTTGGGGGCCCCGCCGGCATAGCCGGCGAAGTAGTACCGCTTGCCGTCGGGCGAGACCGCGCCGGCCACCGGGCCGACGCCCGCGCTGCCGGCCAGCTTCGTCCCCGACGCCCAGACTGGCGTGGCGAACCCGTCGCCCACGACGCCGCCGTCGCGCATCCGCACACGATACATCCGCGCGAAATTCTCGTTGAGCATCACGGCCGACCCCTCCGCCGGGTTGACCGCAATCAGCTTGTACGACAGTTCCGCCCGCCCCTGCCCGCCCGGGTCGATGGGGTAGAAGACCGGCCAGGTGCTCAGGTAGTTCATCGGCGCGGCCACCGGGCTGTCGGGCATGGGAACCTGTCCGAATGCGTCGCGGCTGGCGGCGTCGGTCCCGCCCGGATAGGGCATGATCTCACGGAGGTACTTGCCCGTGCGGTCGAAGACGCGGAGGAAGTAGAGCACCGAGTCGCGGGTCTTGGCTGCCAGGACGTAGAGGTCCCCGCTGGCCGGGTCCACCGCCAGCCCACGGCAGTAAGTCTCGGCGAAGTTGTACGGGCCCTGGCCGACGGTGCGGCCGAACCCGACCGACATGCCCGCGCGGACGCGAACGGTGAACGGCCCGTCGCCGGCGGCCTGGTTCCAGTCGCCCCTGCCGTCCCAGGTCAACTTCTGAACCAGGCCTTTGACCAGCGGTGCGGGCGGCGGGTTGTCGCCCCCCAGCACGCCCGCAGCCAGGTGGCGGACGACGTCGCCCCCGGCGTTCACGATCGCCACCTCGACGTCCGTCCCCTCCGACAGCGCGAAGGTGATCTCGTACCCGTCGCCCATGGCGCGGACGGCCGGGTCGTCGGTGAATCCCGGCCCGCCGGGCTGGGCGAAGCAGACGGGCACAGCCGTCAGGACGATCGCGATGGCGAAGAAACGTTTCATCGTTTGTCTCCCGCGGGATCGGGGGTCACTTGGCTGACACCGTCGCCTCGGCGGCCCAGGTCTTGTCGGCCCGGACGACGCGGCGGTTCAGCGTGTCACAGACGTAGATGGCCTTGCGGCTGACGCCCACGCCGGTGGGCCAGCCCAGCGGCAGGGCCGGGGTCGCGATGGCCGACGCCGCCCTGCCCGGCCCGGGCAGTTGCGAGTCGAAGTTGCCGTACTGCCCGAACTCGAGCACCTTGTTGCCGGCGTTGTCGTAGACGATCACCGTGTTGGAAACGCAATTGGGCAGAAACACGCGGCCGAAGCGGTCCACCTCGAACCGGGCGACGCGGCAGACGCAGCTCGATCCGTTGGAGCCGTATCCGCCGCCGCTGAACGGGGCGATGCCGGGATAGGCGGCCAGTCCGTTCTCGATGGTGACCTTGCGGTCCATCTCCAGCTTCGGCGCGTCGGGCTGGGCGGGTTTGGCGTCCTGGAGCCCGAGCACGGCGCCGCCGGCCGGTCCGAACTTCACGACCGAGCCTGTGAACGAGCCGTAGGCCGGGTCCTTCGCGAACTCGGCCGGCGGGACGTAGCCCTTGGGCAGCAGCCGCAGTCCGGCATAGATGTTGCCCTGGAGATCGACGCGTACGCCGCCGCTCTCTGCCGGGATCGGCCCGATGACAGCGGTGTTCAGTTCCGCGGGCGCGCCGGCCTTGGTGTCGGGCTTGAAGACGCCCTCGAGATACTTGCCCTTCATCGGCGTGCCGTCGGGGTTGAAGCCGGCGATGAGGTACTGGTTCCAGCCGTACATGAACGACACGTAGACCTGCCCCTTCGGGCCGACGCCCAGGCCCTTTTCGCAGAAGCCCACGCCGTAGCGGCTGTAAATGTATTTCGAGAAGACGTTGGTGCCGGATTCCAGCGGCGCCGGTTCGAGGTTCACCGTGTAGCGCTCCAGCGGGCCGCTGTAGCCGCCGCCGGTGCGGACGTAGAGCAGGCCGTCGTAGCCCACCTCCAGGTCCACGCCCTGGAACGGCTTGCCGTTGCGCTTGAGCTGCTCGCCGGCGCCGGTCTGGCCGTCGTAGCGGTACAGCTCGTTCACGCCGTTGCTCAGATACACCTGCTCGCGCACCGGGTCGACGGCGATGCGGCTGAACTCCTGCTCACCGGAGCCTTCGGGCCGGAACTTCGTCCGGACGACCTCAAACGTCTCGCCCGCGTCGCGAACGCAGACCAGTTCCTCGCCGCCGCCCAGCCACAGGACCGCCTTGCCCTCAATCGTGCCGACCGCGCTGGCGTCGCCGGTCCGCCCGGTGAGCTGCATCGTCGCGACGATCCTGGCTTCCTCGCCCCAGCCGCTGACCTTGTAGAGCACGTTGGGCTTGCGTCCGTCGCGGGGCTGGTCGCTGATGACGTAGAGATCGCCGGTGGTGCGGTTGACGTGAACGTAGTCGGGCCAGGGCACCTTGGCCGTCGCCAGCAGCTTGCCCTCGGGCGACACTTTGACGACCTGCTGGTTGACCAGATCGCAGACGTAGAGATTGCCCTGGCGGTCGACGTCCAGGCCATTGGCTGCCGTCCGCTTGTTCCACGCGTTGGGCATCCAGTACTTGTCCTTGTTCCAGTCCGGCAGGGGCAGGTCGAAGAAGGGCTGCGGGTCGGCGCCCTCCTTGCGGGTGTCCTGGCGATAGACGCGCCCGTTGGGCCAGTTGGCGTCGATCTGGTCGGGCGTCTTGGTGTCGTACAGCGTGCCGGCGACGTTGGCGTAGTAGATGTAACGCCCGTCCGGCGAGACGGCCAACTGCGGGATGTTCCAGTTGGGGTTCTTCAGCTTGGCCTCCTTGGACCACATGGGCATCGGCCCGCGGAGGTTGCCGCCGTCGGTGTCCAGGCGGTAGACGCTGGTGCCGTGCACCAGCACGACTTCGCTGGTGGCGGCGCTGACGATCGTCGCCCCGGTCACCCACGGCACCATCGACGGATTGGTCTGCAACCGGTTGATCGGGCGGAAGCAGCCGGCCTCGGCGTCCCAGCGGGCGAAGGGCTTCACCCGGTCGGGCGAGGTCGTCACCGGGAACGGGACGATCGTCCGCACGTAGGCGCCGTCGGGCGCGAACATCCGCAGCGTGTCGATGTTCTGGTTGGTCTGGCCGCGGTTGCTCATGGCGTAGAGGTTGCCGTCGTCGTCGGTGGCGATCGACGTGATTGAACCGAAGACGAAGGGGTCGCCGCCGATGAACCGGGCCAGCTTCACCCCCATGCCCGCGCGGACGCGGACGCTGAAAGGCCCGCCCTCAGCCGCCTGGCCCATGTCGTCCTTGCCGTCCCAGGTGAGCGTCTGGGCGAGGCCCGCCTTCAGCGGCGGAGGCGGATCCGCCGACGCACCCAGCACGCCGGCGGCCAGGTGGCGAACCTCGTCGCCCTTTGCGTCCAGGATCGTGACCTCCACGTCCGTCGACGCCGACACGGCGAAGCGGATCGTCGTCACGCCGCCGGACGTCGTCGCGGCCGGCTGATCGGTGAATGTGGGGGCCGCCGCCATGGCCGGGACGGCCAGGCAGACAGCCAGCAGAATCGACGGAATGGTGCGTCCAGGTTTAAGCATCGCGTTGCTCCTGAAAGGTCGCTACTTCACGGTCACTTCCACCACATTGCTCACGTCGCTGATGTTCATGTCGCGGTCCCAGCTCTTGAGGGCGAAGTTGTAGTGCCCCGGGGCCAGGCCCTCGACGGTCATCGTCTGCTTCGTGCCGGCGGCCGCGGGGTCGGGCTCACCCTCGACGTTGAACGCCGCCCAGAACGAACGCTGCTTAGCATTGAACGCGTTGGCCCGCTCGAACCACTCCGCCCGCGTGCCGGGCAGCGGCTCGGTGCGGTCGGGCCAGCCGGCGACCCGCTCGACGATCTTCGCGGGCGAGTACTTCACCTGGTACCACGCGGCCTGCCCCTCCTGCCCGTCGCCGCCGGGCGCGGTCCATGTCAGCCGCACGCTGCCGGCGCCGGCCGACTCAGCCGACAGGTCCTTCACCGCCGCGGGCGGCGTCTGGTCCTGCTTGGGGTACGCGACGGCCATCGTCACCGAGATCGTCCGGGTGTTGGTCCCGTTGGCCTTTCGAGCCAGCTTGAGGATGTCCATCAGGTCGGCCCGTCCGCTGAGCGGGTAGATGCGGGCGATCGCGTCGCAGACCAGTTCGTTGCTGCCGGTGAAGCCGGCTGCCGACTTGCCGGTCTTGGGGTTGGTCGCGTCCTCCCAGGTGTAGGGGCCCCAGTAGTCGGCGAAGATGTAGCTCCAGCCGGCCGGCTGGTCCTGCGGGTCGTGGATCATCGAGTAGTGGCAGAAGCGGTCGATCTGCCCGACCAGCGTGTCCAGGGCCTCGACATCATGGCTGACCAGGTAATACTCCCGCAGGCCGTAGATGACGATGCCGCTGTAGAAGTTGGACTGGACGAGGCTGGCCGACTTCGGCCACTCGCGGACCTGGCTGGCCACACCGCCGTTGCCGTTGGGGAAGCCGAAGGTAGCGGAATACTCCGTCACCTCCGTGCCGTTCTTGCCGGCCGGCTCCGCGACGAGTTGGCCGATCGGGCAGGCCCGGGCCGTGTTGCGGAACGCCCGGGCGATAATGCGGGCCTCGTCCAGCACCGCCGCGTCGCCGGTGAGCTGGTAATACTGCGCCAGGCAATAGAGCGGCCAGCCGATGTAGCGCCGGTCGAGCTTGAAGCCCGGCTCGGCGTCGGGGTCGCGACGCTTGAAGTCGCGGAACTGGCCGCCGGTCAGCGCGCCGGTGCCGTCCTTCTTCTCGTCGTGCGTGTATCGCCAGAGGTAGCCGCGAGCCATCTGGCCGAGGTGCTCGGCCGCCTCGCGAGCCCGCATGTCGCCGGTGAGCTGGTAATACTCCAGCCACATCCACATGCCCATGTGCCCGGTGTCGGGCAGGCCCCATGTGCAGCGGTTCTTGTAGCCGGGATACGTCAGCACCTTCATCCGTGTGTGCTCCGCGCTGCCGTAGCCCACGTAGGGCCAGCAGGCATCGTAGTCCGGGTGGTCAAACTGAATCGGGCAGGCGTCAGCCGCCCACAGCGTCGGGATCTCCGAGTTGTCGAACTCCGCGCCATCGCCGTACTGAAGCCAACGGCTGAACGCCGTGTTCTCGTTCCAGTGGGCGCCGCCGGCATTCCACGAGCTGATCACGCCGAAGCGGTCCCATCCGTCCGACCCGCCGACGCCGCCCTTGCTCGGGCCCGATGCCCGCGCCGGTCGGCGGCGCATCGACACCTTGGCCGGCGCGTCGGCCAACGCCAGCCCCGCCGACCACGCCCCGGTCAGGCCGCCCGCCCGCACCATCCACACCGGGTCGGGCCGGAACAGCAGCAGGGCGTCGGCCTGGTTGTGCAGCGCCGCCAGGTCCGGCGTCTCGGCCCCGTGCGGCGTCAGCAGCAGATCCCAACTCTTCCGCTGGCCGTGGTTGAGGCAATAAGTCTCGTTCGACTCGGCCGGCAGCAGCCCCACGCGGATCATGCCGCCCTTCGCCTCCAGGGCCCCCGGCCATTCCTCGGCGAAGTGACGCCGGGTGACGGCGAGGCCCCGTCCGCCACCCGCTAGGTCAATGACGCCCTCGTGCCGCTTGCCGGTGGCCAGTTCCCGGCCGTCGCCTGTCACCTTACAGCCGTCCAGCGTTGACTGGATGACGGCCAAACCGTCAGCGGAAACCGTCTTGCCATCGGCCAGCGTCGTCGCCTTCGCCTTCTCCGCGCCGGCCAGCGAAACCAGCAGCGAGGCGTCCTGCATCGGCCAAATGTAGGCCAGGCGGCCTTTGCGGCCGTTGCCCGTGTCGTGGAGCGTCGGGTCCAGGCGGCAGTTGCCGACGGTGTAGATCAGGCGAACCTGCGGGCTGCCCGCGGCGAAGTAGAGCCGCGCGGTGAAACCGTAAGAGCCGCCTTCCTTGTCGCCGGGCTTGAATCCGCCCTTGATCGCCACGACCACGCGGGCCGGACCGGATTCCTCGACCGCAACGCCTTCGGCGACGTGCGTCGTCGTCTGCACATCACCGGCCTTGAGAGTGCGATCGGGCCAGTCGCCCGCGGTGACGCGGCCGACCACGCCTGCATCGCCAAGCACATCGTCGCCGCCGATCTCGGCCCGGCCGATCAGCGACGCGCCCTCCAGCGGGATCGTGAACTTGGCGGCGCCGGTCGCAACGGTAATCGCCTTCTCGTCGCGGGTCGCCTTCAGCGCGGACGCCGGCGGGGCGGACTTGCCGTCGTCGGTCAGGTAGTAGGTGGCCGTCGCGTTGGCGTCGACGTCGGCGACGAAGCTGACCAGCGCCCACTGCGCCGAATCGTCGTAGGCCGGCTTGTGCCAGGTGAGCATCGCCGTCGCCTGCGAGACGACCGGCTTGCCGTCCTTGTCGACAACCGCCAGCCGGCCCACGTCGGGCAGGAACCCCGGCGGGAACGGCACGCCGGAGGTGACCACGGCGCCGCGGCGGGCGACGCCGCTGCGCTCGGTCACGACCAGGGGAAGTTTGAGCGACCCGGGCTTGAAGTCAGAGTTCGCACCGGGCAGGTTCTGCCACTGCGGCTCGCCACCGAAGGCGACAGCAGACAGCATCAACGCCACCACGCCGGCCAGGCCGATCGTCTTGCGATTCATGTCAGGTTCGACTCCTGAAAGGAACGCCCGCGTCTCACGTGTCCACAGGGATAGGAGGCGGACATTGTACATGAAAAACCCGGGCTGCAAGGCCCGGGTTCTTGCCAAAGCTCTGTCGTGCGGCTTACGCGGCCGCCCGGCGCCGCATCCGCCGCCGACCCACCAGGACCGCGCCGCCGAGGAGCAGCAGGCTCAGCGTGGCCGGTTCGGGAACCGTGGCGACCACCATGTAGTCGCCGGCGACTCGGCCGACGAACACGCCGCTGGCCGCGCCGTTCTGACTCTTGGCGGCGCCCCCGCCGAGGGTCACCTGGTAGTCCTTGCCGGTGGCGCCGATCGAGCCGGACGGCTGGAAATTCGGATTGGCCACGAGGGTGAAGACCTGCCAGTCGGTGTCGCTGCGCGTCCATCCGCCGGAGGAGGCGGAAATGACGCGGCCGTCGCTGGTCGCGGCCCAGTGGCGGTCAAGCACCTTGGCGCCGGAGGCGTCGAGGATCTCGCCGACCGCCGCGTTGTCGTGCCAGGCGCCGTCGGTCGCGGTGGCGTTGAACAGGACCGAGCCGATGTCCGTGCTGTCGCCATCATTGCTGACGATGAAGCCGTTGCTCAGCAGGCCGGTGTTCAGCCCTTCGCCGGTCCCGTTGTATCCCCAGCCCTTCTTGCTGTAGTCGGAGTCGTAGTACTTGCCGAGCAGGTCGTGGGCGCCGTCATTGCCGGCATCCATGGTGTACTCCCAGGCCGTCCGGGCTGCCGAACTGCCGGGGGCGCTGGCGTATGTGCCGATGACAAAGTCCGTCGTGCCGGCCTTCAAACCGGCCACGTCGTAGAACGACGAGGTGCTCGCGATGGTCCCGGAAGTCCCGGACCAGGAGTTGGCTGCGGTCTGATTGAAGACGACCGCTACTCCGTTGGTGGCGACGACGAACCCTTGGTTCTGAAGCGGCGCGAGGCGGCTGGCAGTGGCCCCAACGTCCATTGTCGTGTTGATGTTCGCGCCGGTCAGCAACCCGCCGCTGTCGTAGAGCGTCTGGAGAATGGACACCTGCCACTTGGTGTTGGCGCTGTCCCGGTGGGTGATGGCCACGCGACCGTCCGAGAGCATCGCCACGTCGGCGCCGCGGATGTCGTAGCCGAACGCGGCTGTCAGGTCCACCCGGCCGAGCGAGCGGCTGGTCGTGGCGGACACGCCGAATTCCCACTGGTGCAGCGAGTTCTTCAGCCCGTAGCTCGTGTCGGTGTTCAGTCCGGTGATAACGCTGGCCCCGGCGGTTGCCGCCGCCAGCAGAACGGTCAGAACCACAACGAATGCTGACAATCGTTTCATCGCCGCATACCTCTTCAACCGAAGGCCCGCCCTCGCTGGGTCAAGTATGCAAATCTCATGCCAACGCCCCGGAATGTGGTCCGCCCGCAGAACGATTATTATAAACTACGGAAAATAAATTGCTTATAGATCATACCCGCGCATCGTATCTTGGGCCAACATCGCCCCCCTTGCAACCCGCCGTGTCCAAAGAATCAACGCCCAGCGTACCCGGAATGCAACATGCCCGTGTCCGTCCCGATGGCATGCCATCCGGAATGGATTTGGCTTGTACCGCCCCGGGCGGTTGCGTATCATGCCCGCATGAACGCGCCACGCACGCCAGCCGGACCGAGGCAGGCCACCGCCCTGCCCCGCATCTTCGACCGCGAGACCGTCGCCCACCCCGCCGGCGTGGACGGGAAGTATCGCCGCGTCGTCGGCGAGTTCTGGACAGCCCGCCAGAAGCAGATGACCCCCCTGCACTACGTCATCAGCTACCGGGCCAGCTTCAAGCCCGAGCTGCCGGCCTACTTCATCGAGCGGCTGACCGATCCCGGGCAGGTGGTCTACGACCCGTTCCTCGGCCGAGGCACGACGGCGCTGGCGGCCAACCTGATGGGCCGGACCGCCCTGGGCAGCGACGTGAACCCCCTCTCGATCCGCGTGACGCAGGCGAAGTGCCGTCCCGCGACGCTGGAGGCCGTCGAGGCCAGGCTGGCGACGCTGGACCTCGACCGCGACTGCGACCTGGACGCCGAGCCGCTGGCTGACCTGACGCCCTTCTACCACCGCCGCACGATCCGCCAGCTCGTCAACCTGCGGACGCACCTGGCCCGCCCGGACGCCGACGCAACCGACCGCTTCATCGAGCTGCTGGCGCTCTCGCGGCTGCACGGCCACAGCGACGGCTTTTTCAGCGTCTACAGCTTCCCGCAGATTTCCGTCCCTCCGTCGGCTCAGCGGCGGATCAACCGCCAGCGACGACAGCGGCCGACCTATCGGCCGATCGCCCCGCGCATCGTCCGCAAGGCCCGTCGAAGCCTGGCGGGGCTGGACCTGGCGGGGCTGGCTGACGCCGCCCGGGCCGACCGCTTCTTCGTCGCCGACGCCGGCGGGGTGACCCCTGCCGACCTGCCGGACGCATCCGTGGACCTGATCGTCACGTCCCCGCCCTTCCTGGCCAAGGCCAACTACCTCATGGATAACTGGCTGGAGTTCTGGTTCGCGGGGATCGACCCGGCCGCCATCGGCCTGGACCGCTCGCTCGTGCAGACGCCGAGCCTGGAGCGCTGGCGGGCGTTCGTCGGCCGATCAATGGCCCAGATGGTCCGCGTGCTTCGCCCGGGCGGCCACGCCGTGATCGAGGTCGGCGAGGTCGAGCACGAGGGGACGATCCTGCACCTGGACGAGGTGATCGTGGAACTGGCGGCGGGGATCGGGGGTCAGAGCCCGCGGGCTGGCAAGGAGATGGGCAGGTCCTCTTCCCACTCCTCACTCAGCACTCACCACTCAGCACCCAGCACTCGCTTCCGCGTCGTCGAGGTGCTGATCCACGCGCAGAAGTTCACCAAGCTGGCCAACTGCTTCAACGTCTCCAACAACCGCCTGGGCACCAACACTCACCGCCTGGTGATCCTGCGGCGGGCGTAAGGAACTGGGCGTGCCAGGACGGTGACGGACATTGCAGGAAAGAGTATACTTGGGCGCAGGCGTAAGCCATGAAGGGCCAAATCGAGCGGGAAGAAGACGATCGCTGGATCGCCGAGGTTCCCGAATTGCCCGGCGTGATGAGTTACGGCTGCACGCGCAAGCAGGCATTGGCCAAGGCCAAGGCTCTGGTCCTGCGGGTGCTGGCCGACCGTCTGGATCCTGGCCAGGATCGCCCGCCACACGGGCCTGTCTCCGCGAGACCTGTGACGCCCCTCCGAATCGCCGAAACCCTATCGGGGCCTTTGCATTTGACCGATAAGGGACTATGCTTGTAGTCGGTGGGCGGTCTGGCCGCGCGCCGGTTCATTTCCGTGGACTTCGCGGAGAGGATGGCCATGCGCTTATTCATCTGCACGCTCGTCGTGGCGGCCGTGACGCTGGGCACGCTGCACCTCGTCCGGGCCGACGACTTCGACAACCCCAAGGCCAAAGTGCCCCCGCGGGCCAAGCCGTCGCGCATCAGCGGCGGCGAGAGCTTCCCGCCCCTGCCCCTGCCGGCGACGCCCCTGCGCCGCACCGAGCGCAAACGCGAGCCCAGCCCGCCGGCCCTGGTCGGCGAGATCAAGTTCGGGCAGGTCAAGTGGGAGATGGTCGAAGGCCAGCGCACCGCCGTCTCGGTCTTCCCCTCGGTCTCGCTGGACATCGAGGCCCTGATGCACGCGGCCAACCAGCAGCTCAAGATCCGCTACCGCTTCGTCGAGACGCGGTTCGACGGGTTCAGCTACGACCCGGCGGAGCTGCCGATCCTCTACTTCACCGGCTGGAAGGAGTTCCCCGGCTTCGACGAGCAGACCCGCGCCAAGCTTCGCCAGTATCTCATGGACGGCGGCACGATGATCATCGACAGCAGTTGCGGACGCGACGAGTTCAACCGCTCGGTCAAGGCCGCGATGCACGAGGTCTTCCCCAACCGCGCCTTCCGCCCGCTGCCCGGCGACCACCCCGTGTTCCACTGCTTCCACGAGATCGACTCGCTGAGCTACCGCGACGGCAGCAAGGCGCTCAAGCTCGACAGCGCCGACCTGGGCGTCTACGGCATCAACATCGGCAGCCGAACGGCCGTCCTGTTCACGCCCATCGACCTGTCGGCCGGCTGGGACGCCGCCGCCCGGCCGATCGAGGGCGGCAAGCTCTATGAGCAGCGCGACGCGGTGCGGCTGGGCGCGAACATGCTGACCTACGCGTTGGCCGGCTTCGAGTACGCCCGCAGCTTCGCGACCGAGAAGGTCTACTTCGAGAAGGACGACCCCACACGCGACCAGCTCGTGCTGGCCCAGGTGGTCCACAACGGCGACTGGGACCCGACGCCGCACGGCCTGCCCAATCTGCTCAAGTTCCTCCAGGACCACTCGACGCTGAACGTGCAGTTCAAGCGCGTGCCGGTGCAACTCGGCGACGTGGACGTCTTCAAGCACCCGATCCTCTACATGACCGGGCTGACCGACTTCCAGCTCACCGAGGGCGAGACCAAGCAGCTCGGCAACTACCTCCGCAGCGGCGGCGTGCTGTTCGCCGACGCAGCCATCGGGTCGGCTTCGTTCGACTACGCCTTCCGCCAGGCGGTCAAGGCCGCCGTCCCCGGGGCCAAGCTGGAGCTGGTCAAAGACCCCAAGAGCCCGATCTTCTCCAGCCTGTTCAACATCGGCCAGGTGAAGCTGACGGACATCGCCGCCAAGAAGTATCCCGACCTCGACCGCCCGGTGATCGAGACGTTGACGATCAACGGCCGAACGGCCGTCATCTACAGCCGCCTGAGCCTGAGCAACGGCTGGGAGCAGCTCGACTTCCCGTACGACGTGGGCTACTCCAACGCCGACGCCTTCAAGCTGGGCGCCAACATCGTCATCTACGCGATGACCGGACACTGATTCGGACGTTCAAGTTCAACACGAAGGGCCACGAAGCAAGGCATTGCGTCTTGAAGGATAGACCCCTTCGCGGTCCTTCGTGTCCGGCCTTCGCGGCCCTTCGTGTTAATCCTTCTCTTGAGGCAAGTCCATGACCCAGGCACAGGCCGGCAGCGAACTGAAGATCATCGAGCAACTGGGCAAGGCCCGCCAGCTCATGCTGGACGAGGTTCACAAGGTCATCATCGGCCAGGACGAGGTCATCGAGCTGCTGCTGACCGCCCTATTCTCGCGCGGGCACTGCCTGCTGGTCGGCGTGCCGGGCCTGGCCAAGACACTCCTGATCTCTACCGTCGCCAAGGTCCTCAAACTCAAGTTCAACCGCATTCAGTTCACACCCGACCTGATGCCGTCGGACATCACCGGCACGGACATCATCGAGGAGGACCGCACCAGCGGCAAACGCGTCTTCCGCTTCGTCAAGGGTCCGGTCTTCTGCAACGTGCTGCTGGCTGACGAGATAAACCGCACGCCTCCCAAGACGCAGGCTGCCCTGCTCCAGGCGATGCAGGAGCACCAGGTCACCGCCGGCGGCCAGACCTACGACCTCGAGCCGCCCTTCTTCGTGCTGGCGACGCAGAACCCCATCGAGCAGGAGGGGACTTACCCCCTGCCCGAGGCCCAGCTCGACCGCTTCATGTTTATGGTCAACGTGAACTACCCCAAGAAGGAAGAGGAACGGCTGATCGTCAAGACGACGACGACCGACCTCAAGAGCGAGCCGGGCGGCGTGCTCAGCGGCGAGGACATCGCCAAGATTCAGCGGATCGTCCGCCGCATCCCCGTCTCCGACCACGTCGTCGATTACGCCGTCGAGCTGGTCCGGGCCAGCCGTCCGAAGGAGCCCAATGTGCCACCGTTCGTTCAGGAATACCTGAGCTGGGGCGCGGGTCCGCGGGCGGCGCAGTTCCTGATCCTCGGGGCCAAGGCCCGGGCGGTCTTCCGCGGCCGATACAACGTGAGCTGCGACGATGTGCGGGCCATCGCCGCCCCGGTGCTGCGGCACCGCCTGTTCACCAACTTCAACGCCGACGCCGAGGGCCTGGACGCCGACGCCCTGGTCGAGAAGCTGCTGGGCGCGGTCCCCGAGCCCTCGGTCAAGGACTACGCGGCGCAGTGAACCGCCGGAGCGGCTGGGGCGCAACATGAGCGAGGATTTCCTCCGCACCACACTGGGGGCGACAGGCCTGAAGGTCTTCCGGCTGGGCATGTCCGGGACCTATCGACCGGGCAAGGAGACCCTCTTCCGCGCGATCGACGAAGGGCTCAACTACTTCTTCATGTACGGTTTCGACGGCCAGACGATCCGCACCCTGCGCGACGCGATCGGCCGGGAGCGCGAGCGGTTCGTTATCGCCACCGGCGGCTACAACTACCTTCTCTGGGGGCAGAACCTGCACAAGGCGCTGGCCCGGCGGCTGCGGCAGCTTCGCACCGATTACATCGACGTATTCCAGTTCCTTGGCGTGATGAAGCCTTCGCACTTCACGCCAATGGCCCGCCGGCAGCTCGCCGAAATCCGCACCTCTGACAAGGTCAAGGCCGTCGCGATTTCCTGCCACGACCGCAAATTCGCCGGTCGCCTCGCCGCCGACGGCGAGTTGGACGCCCTGATGGTCCGCTACAACGCCGCACACCGCGGCGCGGAGACGGACGTCTTTCCCCACCTGGCGGCCCACAACGTCGGCCTGGTCAGCTACACCGCCACCCGCTGGCGCAAACTGTTGGTCGCCCCCAAAGGCTGGCCGGACGACGGCCGCGTTCCCACCGCCGGCGAGTGCTATCGCTTCGTGCTGAGCAATCCGCAAGTGGACGTCTGCCTGACCGCCCCATCGAACATGGAGCACCTCCAGGCCAACCTGGCGGCTGTCCGCCAGGGCCCGCTGGCCGACGACGACATGGATTTCATGCGCCGCTTCGGCGACGCCGTCCACAACGAAGGCAAGTGGTTCATGTAGCCCGCCGCCGGTGCGCATCCCCGAGCCTGTTCGACCAATCCCCCTCGCACGGATTGGCGTGTCTGATAGAATGATGGCCTCAACATCAAGGAGCATGCTATGCGCCGATTCCTTCCCGCCTTTCTCGTCGTTGCCCTCTTTGCCCCCCCGGCCATCGCCCAGGTGGCCATCGTCAACCCGCGGGTCACCACCGACAGTTCCATCGACTGCTCGTCGGCAGCCGAAGTCGTCCGGCAGATCACCAAGCCCGGCATGACCGACGAGCAGAAGGCCGTCGCCTGCTGGCGGTTCATGCTAGACCACTTCTACCACTGGTTCCCGCCCTACGAGGATTCCAGCCCCGAGCCGGTCCGCGACTTCGCCAAGGCCATCAACAGCTACGGCTTCAGCCCCTGCTTCGGCAACGCGCCGGTGCTGACCGACCTGTGGGAGGCCTGCGGGCTCAAGACACGCTCATGGACGATCACCGGCCATTCGATCCCCGAGGTCTACTACGGCGGCGCCTGGCACATGCTCGACGCCGACGCCCGCGGCTTTGGCCGAAAGGCCGACGGCCAGATCGCCTCGGTCGAGGAACTGGCAGCCGACCCCAAGCTGCTCACCGACCCGCCCGGCGGCAAGAGCGACCCCTACTACCCCTTCGGCGCGCCGGACTTCTCCTGCGCCCCGCTGATCCCCTGGGGTCGGCCGGCCACGATGGTCTCGCTCTACACCTCCCGCCGCGACAACTACCGCTACAACAAGCGTGCGGTGGCCGGCCATCCGATGTTCCTGGACCTTCGCCCGGGCGAAACGCTGACGCTGAACTACGCCAACGAGGGCAAGTGGTTCCACTTCGACAAGCTGCCCAAGGACATGACCTGGAAGAACGCCGCGGTCGCCGACGGGCCCGTCGTCGAGACTAGGCTGGACAAGGGCCCCGCCAGCTACGACAACAAGCTGACCTACGGCAACGGCACGCTGAACTGGGAGCCGCCGATCAACGCCACCCGGGCGGAGGACCTGCTCTGGTCCGGCTCGAACAACGTCAAGCTGGTGAGCGATGCCAGCCTGAGTCCGACCGGCCGACTTTCGCCAATCGATCCCAACAAGCCCCTCGTGGCAGTCTTCCGCGTCAGCTGTCCGTGGGTGCTGGTGGAAGCCAACTTCGGGTTCACAGGCCCGTTTGCTGCTGGCGAGTTGAAGGTCGAGGTTTCGACGGATGGCGGGCACGCGTGGGCTGAGCCCAAGCTCCAGCCGGGTCCCACGAGCCACCAGGGGGCGGAGGTCTTCAACTATCCCCTGACCGAGCAGGTGGCTGGCAAGTACGAATACCTGATCCGCGTCACCTGCGCCGGGTCTCTTGCCGGCATCCATTTCGAGAACACCTTCCAAGTCGCCCAGCTCTCCCTGCCACGGCTGCATCCGGGCAAGAACGTCGTCACCGTATCACGCGGGCCTGATGAAGGCGTGGTCCAACTGCTGCTCCGCGGCGACAAGGCCGCCAAGGAACGCTACATCGTCGAAAGCTCCGGGCTGAACGTGAACAAGTCGCTGACGGCGGAGAAGCGCGACGTGCCGGCGACGGTGGTCTACAAGCTGACCGCCCCGGCTGATCTGAAGGCGATCAGCATGGGCGGGCAGCTCTCGACGTCCCGCGGCGAGCTGCCGATGATCGCCGGGGAATACTCCTTCGACGGCGGGAAGACCTGGACGCAGGCGTTCAAGCTGGAGAAGAACGAGAACCCGCAGAACACGCAGTTCGAGGAGGACGTGCGGGCCGACGTGCCCGCGGGCGTCAAGACCCGCGAGGCCCTGTTCCGCTACACCATCCGTGGCGACAGCGAGCACAAGCCCGGCAAGCAGGCGGCCACCATCGAGGCCATCCGACTCTACGGCTACTACGCCCTGCCCCAGCCCGAGGGCGCGAAGCTGAAAGTTGACGTCGCCTGGACTGAAACGGCCGGCGGCAAGAGCGCCGATAAGTCGCATTCGCTGGTGGCCGACAAGTTCCCCGCCAGCTTCGACCTGACTTGCGGCGGCGACGCGGTGCAGCTAGAGAGCATCACCATGACGCCGGTGAAGTGAGGAAGAGTCCTGAGGCACAGACAGGAGAACCGCGAATGAACACGAATTGACGCGAATCGGAGGAGAGTCGTTTCACTCGCTTCCCTATTCGTGTCTATTCGTGCGCGTTCGCGGTTCTTCTTTCCTGTCTTTCTTCAATCCCGAATCTGCGCCATCTGCGTAATCTGCGGATGCTTTTTCTTCTTCTCAGCGTCTCTGTGCCTCTGTGGCAAACATTCCTCATACTGGATTCAGTTGCCGCTCTGAACCGTCACCTCGGTCGGACCGGTGACGACAGCCGCCTTGACGCCGAACAGGCGGGCCAGGCCGGCCTTGATCTCGATGCCCATCGAGAAGACCACCGGCACCAGCAGCAGCGTGAAGAAGGTGCTGACCAGCAGGCCGAAGAGGATCACCGCGCCCATCGGCCGATAGAGTTCGCTGCCGGCGCCCGGAGCGATGACCAGCGGGGCCATGCCGAACAGCGATGTCGTCGTGGTCATGAAGATCGGCCTGATGCGCGTCCGCACCGACTCGGCGATGGCGTCCTTTGGCGTCAGGCCCTCGTCGCGCATGAAGTTGAGCGACTGGTGCACGACCAGGATCGCGTTGTTCACGACGATGCCGATGAGGATGATGAAGCCCAGCATGGCCAGCGAGTCGAGCTGGACGAGCTGGCCCGAAAGCAGCTTGGCGTTGATCAGCAGGTTGACCAGCCACAGCCCCAGCAGCCCGCCGACCGCCGCCAGCGGCACGCTGAACATGATGACCAGCGGGTAGAAGAAGCTCTGGAACAGGGCCGCCATCAGCAGGTAGGTGATGATGATGGCAAGCAGGAAGCTGCTGCTCAGGGCCGTCTTGGCCTCGGTCAGGTCGTCGGCGGATCGGCCCAGCGTCAGCGTGATGCCGGGGGGCAGTTCCTTCTGGGCCGGCTCCATGACCTGCTTCTCGATCACATCGACCGCGTCCTCCAGCGGGATCTGGTCAGGGATGTTCTGCTGGATGGTGAACGACCGGGCCTGCTCGATATGCGAGATCGAGGTCTGGCTGATGGCGGCGCTGGTGTGCGTGACCGAGGCCATGTTGATCGGCTGGCGAGAGGCGTACAGGTTCGACCGCGCGACCTCCTTGGGGGTGATCTCCCCGCCGGGGTGGGTCAGAATCATCAGGTCGATCTTCTTGCCCTTGTCGTTGAACTCGTCGGCCTTGAGCCCGTCGACCAGAGCGCTGACGTCCGCGCCGACGCCGGCGGCGGTCAGGCCCTGCTTGCTCGCCCGCGCCCGGTCCAGCCAGACTTGGAACTCCGTGCCGCCGAGGATGGGGTCCACTCGGGCCCGGCTGATTGTCTGCATGGCCCGGGCCTTGTCCACCGGATCCTTCACGTATTCGTCCACGAGCTTGGTGAGCGGGTCCTTGAGCTGCACAGCCAACCGCTGCGCCCACGCGTTGAGTTCCTCGATGGTCGCCCGCTGAGCCGAGACGCGCAGCTCGACGTTGCGCCCGCCGCCGGGCCCGCGCTGGAAGATCGACCGCTGCTGCACGAAGCCAAACGTGCCGAAGGCCTCCCCGCCGCTGACGGCGTTCTGCATCGCCGAGACCATCGCCGGGACCTCGCCGGGCGTGCGGGCCAGGCCGCCCATGAACGTGATGGAGGGGATGTTCACGATGAACATCCGCTCGATCGTGTCGCCGTCCTGGACCGGCTTGACATCGGCCGTCACCGGGTCGGCGTAGGCGTCGGGGTTGAGCGGGCGGAACAGTCTGGCCTCGATGCGCTTGGCCATCCGCTCGCGTTCGTCCAGGCCCGTGCCCGGCGGGGCGACGACGAACCCGAACGCGAGGTTCTGGTTGCCGTTGGGCAGATACTCCATCTTGGGCATCAGCAGGTAGATGAACACGACCGTCGCGAAGACCATCGAGACGGTGATCGCGATGCGGGCGGTCCAACTGTCCAGCAGGTGGCGGATCATCCGCGAGAACCAGCGTGTGTGGTGATCCATCAGCGGGGCCAGGCCGAACAGGTCGTCCACGAGCCTGTGGAAGCCCCTGTGCCCGTGCGGGCCCTGGCCGCGGAGCATCTTGCTGGAGAGCATCGGAATCACGGTGATCGAGACGATCAGCGAGATGGCGACCGTGGTGGAGATCGTGATCGCGATGTCCTCGAAGAGCTGGCCGACCTCCTGCTGAATGAAGACGACGGGGATGAAGACAGCCAGCGTGGTCATCGTCGAGGCGAAGACCGCGCCCCAGACCTCACGCGTGCCGTCGAAGGCCGCCTGGACGCGCGGCTTGCCCATCTGGCGGTGGCGGTAGATGTTCTCCAGCACGACGATCGCGTTATCGACGACCATGCCGCTGGCGAATGCCAGGCCGGCCAGCGAGATGATGTTCACCGACCGTCCCAGCCAGCGGAGCACGACGAACGTCGCGATCAGGGAGATCGGGATCGCAAACGAAATCACCAGCGTGCTGGTCCCCGACCGCAGGAACAGCAGCAGCACGGCGATCGCCAGCAGGCCGCCGATGATCACGTTGTTCTGCACGAGGTCGATGGCCTCGTTGATGTAGACGCTCTGGTCGTAGGCCAGTTCGACGTGCACTCCCTGGGGGGCAAGCTGATCGTTGAGTTGCTTGATGCCCGCCCGCACGCCCTCCAGCACGCTGAGCACGTTGGCGCCGGTCTGGCGGGTCACCGGCATCGCCAGCGACGGGGCGCTGGCCGGCGGACGCGTGCCGTTGCCCGTCGAGGTCTGCCGCACGACCACGTCGCGCGGGCCAAAGCCGAACCGGACGTCGCACTGCGGATCGGTCACATCGGAATTGGCCACCAGGTCGCGCACCCGCACCGGTGAGTCGCCGTGCCAGGCGACGAAGGTGTCGAGAATCTCCGCGGGCGTGGTGTACTCGCCCATCGTCCGCACCGACAGCCGCGAGCGATCCTGCTCGATCGTGCCGGCCCGGACGTTGCGGTTCTGATCGCGCAGCGCAGCGGCCACCTGCTGCACCGTCACGCCGAACGTCGACAGCCGCGTCGGGTCGATGTAGACGTGCATCTCCTTCTCGCGCCCGCCGAAGATGCGGACTTGCGAAACGCCGTCCACCCGCTCCAGCCGCGGCTTGACGACGTCGTCGGCCAACTCGTATAGCGCCGCCGGACCCCGCGGGCCGGTCATGATCAGCCAGGCCACCGCGTCGCTCTCTTCTCCGCTGCCGGCGACGACCTCGGGCTCGTCGGCCAGGTCGGGCAGGTCGGTCACGCGGCGGAGCTTCTCGCTGACATCCACGCGGGCAGCGTCCTTGTCGACGCCCCAGTCGAACTCCAGCGTGATCTGGCTGCGGCCTTCGCTGGAGCTGCTGGTCATTTCGCGCAGCCCCTCGACCGAGCGCAGCACCTCTTCCAGCTTGTTGGTGATTTCCTGCTCGACGGTCTCGGGGTTGGCCCCGGGGTAGTTGGTGTTCACCTGGATCTGCGGACGATCCACCGACGGCGTGAGCTGCTTGGGGATGTCGCGCATCGCCAGGGCGCCGAACATCACGCCCAGGATGACCCCGACGATCACGGTGACGGGGTAACGGATGGATTGCTCGATCATCTTCATGGCCGGCGCACCTCCGCGACGCTCGCCGGACGGAGGGCGTCGGCCGACGAACCGCCGGCCGGCTGCGGGGCCGCCGGGCCCGGCTCAGCCTGGGGCTGGGTCGTCGGGACGAGGTCCGGCGGGAGTTGGGCCGAGGTCGACTCGCCAGTGATCTCCACCGGGAGCATCGGCGCGGGAATGGCGGCAAAGGTCTCGTTGCCGCGGACGACGACCCTGTCGCCGGCCTTGAGCCCGTCGCACACGACCACCTGCCAGTCGCCGTAGAACGCGCCGGAAAGCACCGGCGTGCGGATCGCCATCAGCGGCATGGCCGGCATGGCGGCGGGCGCTCCGCCGCCGACGGCCGCGTCGGTTGCGGGCTTGCCCGCGCCGGGCGGGCCTCCGGCGCCCATTGGCATGCCGGGCGGCGGGCCCAGCGTGTAGATCGCGTCGTAGGCCGGCCCGCCGCCGACGCGGATGCTCACCACCGCCGCCTGGGGAACCAGCAGCCGCGGGTGCGGCTGGCCGATCGTGAACAGGCAACTGGCGAACACGCCGGGCTTGATAGTCCGCCGGCTGTCGTTGGTCAGCAGCACCTTGACGGGGAACGTGTGGGCCTGGGCGTCGCCGCGGTCGATGACCCAGCGGATCTTCCCGGCCACGCTGCGCACGCCGCTGACGTCCGGCAGGCGGACCGTGGCGTCCATGCCCGGCTGGATGCCGCCGATCAGCCGATCGGGCATGTTGCTGACGACCAGCAGCTCGTGCAGGTCGGTGACCTGGACGACCGGCGATCCGACCGCCAGCCACTCGCCCTGCTCGGTCAGCAACTGGGTGACCTGCCCGTCGAACGGCGAGCGGATCATCGTCTTCTCGATCTGCCGCTTGATGTAGGCAATGCGGTCGGACTGCGCCCTGGTGTCGGCCTGGGCCTGGGCAAACTGGGCATGGGCGCTGTCGCAGACGGACTTGGCGATGACCACCTCGCGCTGGGTGGCCTTGTTCTCCTGCTGAAGCCCAGCCAGCCGGTCATACTCGAACTGCGCCTGGGTCAACTGGGCCTGGAGGCTCTTGGCCTTTTCGTCCAGAGACTTGAGGACCGACTCGGCCTGGGCCTGCTCCAGGTCCATCAGGTCGTGGTCCAGCTCGACGATCACCTGGTTGGCAGCCACGTCGTCGCCGTCGCGCAGGTGGACCGTCTTGACGCGGCCGGCGATCTCGCCGCCGACCACCGCGCTGCGAATGGGCTCAACCGTCGCGGGCAGCTCGATGCTGTCGGCGACGGTGCGCTGGATGACCGTCGCGAACTGAACCTTCATCCCGCCTCCGCCTGCGCCGCCGCCCATGCCGCCGGGCGCACCGGCAGCCGGAGCCGCCTGGCCGCCCGGCCTGTTGTTCAGATGCACAATCCACAGCGCCCCGCCAGCGACGACGGCTACCAGCAGGCTGACGGAGATGACGGCGACCAGCCAGCCGCCTTGTCCGGGGCTTCGTTCGTTCTCTGTCATGTCGGGTACTCTCGTTTCCGGATGGCCCGCGCGGGCAGAACTCCAGGTCGATTGTAAACGTCTGTCGAATTTCAACAATTGTAAACCGTTTTTCGCCGGCGTCAATCTAAGATCAAGTTATTGGAGCTGTCGAACGGATCGCATGGGTTCGGGCGGTCTCCGGCCGAGCCCGCCGCGCCGGCGGGAGCGTTTCAGCCGGTCACAATCATAGGCCGGCCGCGGCCCTTGTCGGAAGACGCTTCCGTCGGCCCTACTTTGTTTCAAATCCGCGGGGCGTCTCTTACAATGCCCGGCCGTGGACGCCACCGGGACATCGCCGCTGCCTTCGCCCCCGCCAGCCGACAACCGGCTCCAGGCGTTCCCGCGGGGCCTGCCGGCGGAGTTGACCTTCGGCCGGCGGCGGTTCGGCTTCGTGCGGCAATTCAAGCACGACTTCTTCGCCGCGACGGGGCTCTACCAGGCCGACGACGGGGGGGCCCTGTCGCAGGTCGTCCTCAAGCTCCAGCGGCAACGGCCTTACTTCTGCGTGCCGATGCGCTGGCTGGGGGCCTGGCTGACGCGGCACGAAGCGGTGATCTACCGCGACCTGGCCGACGTGCCCGGCGTGCCGGCGCTGGTCGGGCTGCACGGGCCGACGGGCTTCGTGCACGAGTTCGTGCCCGGCCAACCGCTGCATCGCGACAACAGGGTATCCGACACTTTCTTCGACGAGTTGGCGGACCTGCTGCGGGCGATCCACGCCCGCGGGCTGGCGTATGTGGACCTGAACAAGCGGCAGAACATCCTGGTTGGTCAGGACGGTCGGCCGTACCTGATCGACTTCCAGATTTCGTTCCGGCTCGGCCGCCGCGGCGGCGAACTGCCGCGGTCGATCCTGAAGATGCTCCAGGAGCACGACTGGTATCACTTCGCCAAGCACAAGCGCCGCTGCCGGCCGGACCAGATGACGGCCGACGAAATCGCCGCGTCGTATCAGCCGACCGGCCCGCTGAGCCTGCACCGCCGCATCAGCCGCCCGTACTTCAAGGTTCGCCGCTGGCTGCTGACCCGGATGGGCCTGCCCACCGGTGACGCGGCGGAAGGATGAGCGAGAGATTTTAGATTTCAGATTGAAGATTCAAGATTGGGGCAGGCGGCCGGGGGTTAGCCTCTTTCAATCTGAAATCTTCAATCCAAAATCTCCAATCCAAGAAAGGACCCCCCGCCCATGCCCACCGAACCCGTTGGCCCGCTGACGACCTCGCCGATCATCACGCGCTTCGAGGGCAACCCGATCCTCACGGCCGCCAAGTGCCCCTACCCGGCGACGCTGACGTTCAACGCGGGCGTCTGCAAGCTGGGCGACCTCTACTACATGGTCTTCCGCAACGACGTGGCCGACCCGGAGAATCCCGGCCGGCTGCACGAGACCAACCTCGGGCTGGCGACGAGCTGGGACGGAATCAACTGGGAGGTCCAACCGGAGCCCTGCTTCTCGCTGGCCGACGACGAAATCGTCAGGGCCTACGACCCGCGGCTGACGGTCATCGGCCAGCGCGTCTACATGTGCTTCGCGGTGGACACGCGGCACGGCATCTGCGGCGGAGTCGCGGTCACCGACGACTTCAGCGAGTTCGAGATCCTCAGCTTCTCCGCGCCCGACAACCGCAACATGGTGCTGTTCCCCGAGCTGTTCGGCGGCATGTACGTCCGGCTGGAGCGGCCGTTCCCCGTCTACGGCCGCGGGCGCGACAGCGAGCGGTTCGACATCTGGATCAGCGATTCGCCCGACCTGCGCTACTGGGGCAACCACCAGCTCCTGCTGGGAACCGAGCACGTGCCCTTCTGCAACCGCAAGAT
Source organism: Phycisphaerae bacterium (assembly GCA_022072085.1). Classification (GTDB taxonomy): domain Bacteria; phylum Planctomycetota; class Phycisphaerae; order JAJVII01; family JAJVII01; genus JAJVII01. Next base: position 21,304 of record JAJVII010000011.1, on the reverse strand, counting down.
CGGACCGGCCGCCCCGCCCGTCCGCACCCACGCCGGCTGGCTGACGACGTTCCACGCCGTCGACGTGGACGAGAACGTCACCTGGGGCGGCATGACCCAGTTCCGCCAGGAAGGCTGGAAGAAGCGCTACACCGCAGGCCTGATGCTGCTGGACCTCGAAGACCCCTACCAGGTCGTCGGCATGTGCCGGACGCCGCTGATCGTCCCCGAGGCCGATTACGAGCTGAACGGCTTCCGCAACGCGGTGATCTTCCCCGGCGGCATGATTCTCGAAGACGACGGCGAGGTGAAGATCTACTACGGCGCCGCCGACGCCGTGACGTGCCTGGCCACCGCCCGCGTCGAGGATTTGATCGCCCTCTGTCAGCAGGGGTGACCCGTCAGCCGTTGTGGGCGCCCAGCCACTCGATCAGCGCCTGGAAATAGCCCGACGGGTCCGCGGCGAACTCCAGCGTGTGGACCGCCGACTCGAACCGCTTCACCGTCAGCAGGCCGGCGGGCAGGTTCTCTTCCAGCACCGCCAGCGTGCGGGCGTTGTCGATGATCGGATCGTTCTCAGCCAGCAGCAGCAGCACCGGGCAGCGGACGCCCGCGGCCCAGGCAGCCAGCCGCTTCTGCATCAGGTGCGAGACGGCCATCATCCGCCCGGTCGCCCGGGTCAGCCGAAGGGGGTCCGCGGCGATGAAGGCCTTGCGGTCAGGCTGGTCGGTAAACAGCTCCGGCTCGTTCAGCGGGATCGCAAAGGTCGCCCGCGGCCAGGCGATCGCCGATGCCACGACGCCCAGCCGCGACAGCGGACCCGGGCGTCGTTTGGCGAACAGGCCCGGCGTGCTGAGCACCAGGCTGGCGACGCGATCGGGAAACGCCGCCGCCAACCCCAGCGCCCACTTGCCGCCCCAACTGATGCCCAGCATGTGAATCGGCCCGACGCCATCGCCGGCCAGACCGGCTGCCCGGTCCATGAAGACCCGTCCGTCGTCCATGAGTTGCTCGATCGACCGGGCATGTCCGCGCGGCCGGCGGTTGCCGCCGCTGCCGCGACGGTCGGGAAAGATCACCGGATGGCCCGCACGGGCCAACACGGTCGACGAGTTGGTGAACCAGCCGCGGTGGCTCTGGATGCCGTGAAAGCAGAGCACCGGCCGGCCGGCGAACGACCCGCCGGGCGTGTAGACCGAGGCGTGGCTGACGTAGCCGTCGGAAAGAGCGATCGTTTCCTGTGAGAATGTGGAGTTTTCCATGATCTCAGCCGCCCGGGCGACAGGCTCCTAGAATAACTTGACCGAGGGGGCCGAAGAGTGCTCAACCGCCCCCTGTCTGGTGTCGATAGTAAGAACGATGAACGGGACTGTCACGCACAATCCGGCGATACCGGGCGGTGCGATACGTCGATGGGTTCGGCGTCGCCGTCCATATCGCGTGGTCTACTGGCTCGTCATCATCTGGACGCTCAACATCTTCGACCTCGCGTTTACGCTGACGGCGACGCAGACCGGACTGTTCGACGAAGCCAACCCCTGGGTCAAGCCCTACGTCGACATGGGCCAGATGTGGAACATCTTTGCTTTCAAGATGATGTTCCTGCTCCTGGCAACATGGCTGTTCGCCCGCAACCGACGGCACTGGTTCTGCGAAGCCGGCCTGATCGCGGCCACCCTAGTCTACCTCGGCGTCGCGGCCATGTGGCTGGCGCACACCCCCCTGTTCGAGACCTTCATTCAGAGCAGCGCCCTTCACTGAGCGATGCCGTCACGGCGACGCCGGCTTGTTCAGCGCGTCCAGCTTCTTCTTGGCCTCGGCAGCCAGCGGCGATTCGCGATACGCCGTCGTCACCCGCTCCAGCAGCATCCGGGCCTTGTCCGGCTCGCGCAGGACGACGTAGCCGTCGGCGGCGTCCATCAGCAGTTCGGGCGCGTAGTTGCTCCGCGGGTTGCCGGCCACCAGATCCTGGGCCTCACGGATCGCCTCGCGGTGCAGGCCCTGCGCCTGGTAGAACCGCACCCACAGCAACGACGAGTAGCCGTGCAGTCGCTGGGTCGGAAACTCCCGGTCCCACTGCTCAAGGTACTCCCGCGCCGTCTCGTAGTCCTTGTCGCGGATGTAGAACTCGATCGTCCGCGCCAGCGAGCCGGTGCGGACGGCCTGCTGCTTGGCTGAGTCCGTGTTGGGGCTCATCTTTTCAGCCGCCTCGTAGGCCTCCAGGGCCTTGTCGCTCGGGCCGCGACGGCGGTAGACGTCGCCCAGCCCGATCCACGCCGCCTGGATCGCCGGGTGGCTGCCACGGTCCTTCTCCTTGAGCGCCTCGGTGAAGAACTGCTCGGCCTTGCGCTCGTCGTTCAGGTCGTCCAGCATCACCCGCCCGCCGGCGGTCAGCATGGCTGCCCGCGCGAACGGCGAGGTCGCCCGCCGCGCCGCTGCGACGTATTCCAGCACGACCTTGCGTGAGCCGTCCGCCGGGTCGCGCTCGACCAGCCGCCTGGCATACTCGCCCATGCGATCGATCAGCAGCCGGTTGTCGACCGGCTCGCACGCAGTCGCCAGGGCGTGGCCGGCCGACAGGTAGGCGTCCCACCGCCGCGTCCGCTCGAACAGCGTCATCGCCCGGACAGCGTCGATCGGCCTCATCTTCGTGAAGTCGTAGAGGCTCACCGCCTGGGCAAACAGGTTCTCGCGGTCCGGGCGTTTCTGGATGATCGTTGGCCAGTCCCGCGCAACGACCACGCGGTTGCTCACCGCGTCGCGGTCGGAGCCCTGGGCGACCGTGCAGGTCACCGTCACCGGCCCGTCGCTGAGGTAGACGTGATCGACTGCCGCCAGCCCCTTGGCCGACACGGTGATCCCGTCGCCGAAGTCCCAGGTGAAGGTCGCCTGCCGCGGGTCGAACCCGCGCGGGCTGCTGGTGAACCGCAGCCGCTGGATGTAGTCCTCGCTGCCGATCAAGGCCTCGCTGAGGTTGGCGAACTGCACCTCCGCAGTCGTCACCCGCCCCTGGATCGCGCGGTCCTTGAGCTGGCCGCGGAAGACCGGCAGGAAAGCGCTGTCGGGGATCACCGCCCAGTTGCTCGCGCCCGGCGGCTTCCACGCCGCGACCGCGCCGCCCTCGGCGCCGAGGTTCACGTGCAGATACTCGAACTGGTGCAAGCCGCGGGCCAGTTTCACCGACGCGTTGTGCCGGGCGTCGCCGACCCAGCCGTGATACCCGCCCCACTCCACCACCAGCTTGCCGTCGATCAGGATGAAGCTCGCGTCGTCGCTGGTCGTCGCAAAGCCGTATTCCCCGTCAGCCGGTATGACGATCGGACCGGTGTATCGCGACACCGTGCGGCCGTCGGGCCCGAAGGGGTTGTTGCCCTGGAAGACCTTGGGCACGAAGTCGGCGCCCTGGCGGATGTCCGCCCGGTCGAACGCCCGCTGCACGCCGGCCAGGCTGTTCACGTTGCCCCCCGCGAAGGTCCGCGTCTCCAGCAGCAGCCCGCGGCTGATCGTCAGCGCCAGCTCCTTGCCGGGCGGGGCGGCCTGCGGGCTGCCGTAGAAGATCGTGTAGTCGTTTCGGCCGGGCTTGACCTCGAACGCCACGCGGGCGACGCTGCCCGGTCCGACCGAGAGCACGCGCATCGGAATGAGCCGGCCGCCGGCGTTGGCGACGCGGATATCGGCGCCATCGGCGCGGGCCAGCAGGTCAGTGGGCAGCTCGACGACGCCGATCTCCTCGCCGTCGGCGCCGGGGGTCAGCTTGGTCTGCACCTGGACGACGCGGGCAGCGGCCCACTCCTTGCCCGGCCAGCTCGTCGGCTGGGCCCGAGCGGCCGACGCCGCCCCCACCAGCACGGCACACCAGGCCACCGCCGACCACCGCAACCGGCGGGAGCGTGCGAGCGAACTGTCGTGCGACATGCTCAAATCCAGCGCCCTCGCATCAGGCAGGCTGGCTCGTTCCAGCCCTGCCCCGCATAATACCGCCCGGCCTCTGGAGTTCGCGACCCCAAAGAGTATAACGGATTGGCGATGGATAGGATTCGCTCGCAAATCGAGGCGGTCATCTTCGACATGGACGGCACGCTGACCGTGCCGCTGCTGGACTTCGACGCGATGCGCACCGAGATCGGCATCACCGACGGCTCGACGCTGCTGGAGGCGATGGCCCGCATGGACCCGGACGCCCGCGACCGGGCCAATGACATCATCCTCCGCCACGAAGCCGCCGCCGCCCGCGACGCGACGCTCAACCCCGGGGCCGCCGACCTGTTGGCTGAGCTGTCGCGCCGAGGCGTGCCGGTCGCTCTGCTCACCCGCAACAGCCGAGCGTCGGTCCGCACCGTCTGCGACAAGTTCCGCCTGCGCTTCGACGCCATCCACACCCGCGAAGACGGCCTGCCCAAGCCCAGCCCCGAGCCGGTGCTGCACCTTTGCCGCGTGATGGGCAGGTCGCCCGCGGCCACGCTGGTCGTCGGCGACTACCTCTACGACATCCAGAGCGGTCGGCAGGCCGGCTGCCCGACCTGCCTGCTGGTCCACGGTCCGCGCCCGGCCTGGGCCGACCAAGCGGACATGGTCATCAAATCGCTTGCTCAGCTCCTGCCGCGGATCGAACTGGCGACGCGCCCGGGGTGACGCGCCCGGGACACGGCGAGGTTTCGGTCGGCGCGCTCCCTTACGGTCGCGGCTAAACGTTTAGCCGCGAGCGCCAGCGAGCGCGGCGGCGAGGCGACAGGATGTGAATCCCGCCGCCACCGACGGAACGCCCCTAACCATTCCCCCCGCGGGACAGTCTGATTCATTGGTCGGACGCGGGTCGGACGATACAATGAACCGGCTCGCCTCTGAGCCCTGGAGACGATCATGAAACCCGCGCGCCTCATCCTGCTGCTGGCTGGCCTGCTGCCCGGCGCCGCCTGTGCCCAGACGACCCAGCCCGAGCCCCAGACCCAGCCGGACTCGAAGGTCGTGACGCTGCTGGACCGCGTCGAGCAGCGCGGCCAGCAGATGGACGGGCTGACCGGCGACGTGAAGTATGTCGTTGACCAGGGCGTCATCGACAAGACGACCTACACCGGGACGATCAAGTACATGCGGGTGTGGGAGAAGGACCCCAAGGCCGATCCGGCGACGCCCGAGCAGCTCAAGGCCGACCCGCGCGCCGGGCAGCGCGTGGCCAAGGTGCTGTTCCGCATCCAGTTCGACGACAAAACCACCGGCGACGGCTACGTCTCGGACAAGAAGGAGATCTACGTCTTCGACGGCCGCTGGCTGCACGAACTGAAGGAGAAGTCCAAGCAGCTCAACCACCGCGAGATCGTGCCCGAGGGCGAAAGCCTCGACCCGACGCGGCTGGGCGAGGGGCCCTTCCCGCTGCCGTTCGGGCAGAAGAAGGCCGACGTTCTGGAGAACTTCCGCGTGGAACTGATCGCACCAGCCAAGGACGACCCCAAGGAGAGCGACCACGTCAAGCTGATGCCCAAGGCCGGTTCGACGTTCGACAAGCGCTACAAGCGGATCGAGTTCTACCTGGCCCGCGACACGACGCTGCCGCTGCGGGTGGTGCTGGAGGACTTCAACGACACGGTCAAGACCGCCGAATTCAGCAATCTAAGAGCCAACCCGAAACTGACGGAGAAGGACTTCGAACTGAGGATCCCCGACCGCGAATACGAGGAAAGCTCCATCCCGCTGTCCAAGGGCGAACCCAAGTGAGCGAGCAAGGAGGGCAAGGCTGACCGATCGTGTTGGTCACGCGCTCCCTTACGGTCGCGACTAAACGTTTATTGACTCCTGCGAGAGGAATCTTCATTCACCACAGAGGACACCGAGATCACAGAGGGGGTCCGAAACGTCAAGAAATGACCGAAATCCAGAATCTTTCAATACGTCTGACTCTGTGCCCTCTGTGTTCTCTGTGGTGAAGATTTCTTTTACAGGACTCAATAGCCGCGACCGTAAGGGAGCGCGTGCTACCCAGACTTCTCATTCTGGCTGGCGGACCGCAGGAGGGGGGAAGACGCGCCGGTTCACCGGTTTTCACCGCGGGCCGGGGCGGATATATTAGGCCCTCGATGCGACTGCCCGGCAAGAAGCAAACCTTCTGGCTGCTGATGGGGGCGTCGCTGGTGGCCATGTGGCTGCCGGCTCGCTACACCTATGCCCTGCGCAATCTGATGGACCCCATGCTGGCGCCGCTGGCTGGTCGGCCCTTCCGCGCCGGGCAGGACCTGCGCGAGTGGGCCGGCGACTGGACCGCCCGGCCGAAGGACGCCAAGGCCTTTCGCAGCCTGAAGGACGAGAACGAGGAACTCCGCCGCCAGTTGGCCCAACTGGGCGAGGAATACCGCAGCCGCCTCAACGAGATTGCCGAGGGCCAGGCGTTCCGCAAGGACCTCCTGCTCCAGCAGGGCCGCCTGATCCCGTCGGAGGTGCTGCTGCGCGACGCGGTCGCGTGGCGCGAGGGGCTGCTGCTGGACCGACCCGCCGACTTCACCAACCGCAAGCAGTGGGCGGTCAGCCGCATCTTCGTGGACCGCGGCAGCAGCAGCGACGTCTCGGACGACCTGTGGACCGTGCTGCCGCTGGACAGCGACGCCGGGCAGGCCGAGCTGTTCAAGTGCGCCATGGTCGGCCGCGTCGAGCGGGTCGGCCAGGTGACCGCGCGGATCCAGTTGCTCAGCGACACCGACAGCGTGCTCCAGGTGCAGATCTTCCGCATCCAGCGCGGCAGCGAGGCGGCCGAGTGGGGCCGCAAGTGCGTGCTGGTCGGGCGCGGACCGGGCCGGATGATGGTCAAGGAACTCACCCGCGGGCAGACGCCGGCCGGCGCCCGCAGCGCGTCGGGCCCGCCGGCGGAGGTCGGCGACCTGGTCTTCTCGGACGAATCGACGCCAAACCTGGGCGCCCGGCTGGTCGTCGGCAGGATCACGGCGGTGCGCGAGAGCACGGACTCGCCGGGCAAGTTCGAGTGCGACGTGACGCCGGCGGTCAATTGCGACAGGCTGCGGCGGGTCTGGCTGGTCGACCCGAACGTCAGGGAGCCCAAGTGATGCGGCTGCTGCCGTTCGTCATCCTGGCGGTCGTCACGCTGGTACTTCAGTTGGCGCTGGCGCCGGCGATCTCGCTGACGTCGGCCAGTTTCATGCCGCAGTTCCCGCTGATCCTGGCGATGTTCGTCGCGCTCTACGCCCGGGCCGACGTGGCCCTGATCGCCTGCTGGTCGCTGGGGCTGCTGCTGGACCTGTCCAGCCGCGGACCGATGGGCGGGTTCGCCTTCGCCTTCGGGCTGGTTGGGCTGGGCATCGTGAACATCCGGGCGTCGATCTTCCGCGACCATCCACTCAGCCATTTCTTCCTGGCGATGGTCTTTGGCGTGGTGGCCAACGAGATCGTCTGCCTGCGCGAGGCGTTCGGCAGCCAACTGGGGGGGTTCACCTGGCACCACCTGTTCGTCATCCCCGCCGGCAACGCGGTCTACACCGCCCTGCTGGCCCCCTACCTGATGCTGCTGCTGGTGCGGCTGCGCCGCGTGATGGATTTCACCGAACGGGCGTAGCGGGGCTGTGGGCAAATCCCTCCCCTCGCGTTAGAATGGACCACCTGAACCGGTTCCTTCAAGGGCATTCGCCGCGCCGGCCCCTCGGACGATCATGTACTACCGCCGCCTCAAAGTGTTCCTGGTCATCATCTCGCTGACGCTGGCGATCGCGATCCTCCGCTGCGGCCAGCTCCAGATCCTCCAAGGCGACCGCTACCGGCAGTTGGCCGAGAAGCGGATGATCTATCCGCCCACGTTCATCCCCACCAGCCGCGGGGCCATCCTGGACCGCTACGACCACGTGCTGGCCGAGAGCGTCGCCCCAGCCAACGTCGCGGTGGACTACCGCATCCTCGCGCGGGACAAGGACTACCTCAAGCGGCTCGGGGCCCGGGCCCAGTCGCACGACCAGTTGCCCGCGGACCTCTCGCGCGTCCAGGCCGGCGAGCAGATGCAGCAACGCTACGACGAACTGCTCCGCGACCTGGCCCGCCGATGCGGCATGGCCGACGAGGAACTCGACGCCAACCGCCAGGCGGTGATCGACAAGGTCGAACGCATCAAGAAGCTGGTTAGCGCCCGCCACGGCCGCGTGATCCAGGTGGCTGAGGAGGAGAGCCCCCACACCGTCATCGAGAACGTCCCGGACGCGATCCGCAGCGAACTCTACGCACGGCTGACGTCCGTTGATGGCGTGTACCTGGTCAGTTCGCAGGCCCGGCACTACCCGATGGGCGAGTGCCTGGCCCACGTGGTCGGCCAGGTCGGCTCGGTCGGGCGCGACGACATCGAGAACGACCCGTTCGCCGACGACGAATACCGCCGCTACCTCGCGGGCGAGCAGAAGGGCATCGCGGGGATCGAACTGGCGGCCGAGGCGACGCTGCGCGGCAGCCGCGGCGGCCTCCAGCTCCGCCGCGACGGCAGCATCGAGCACGAGGTCGCCCGCGTCCCGGGTCGCGACATCCACCTGACCCTCGACGCCGGGCTCCAGCAGCGGGTCTATAACGTGCTGGCCCGGCACGTCGCCGCCAGCGACTTCCCCAGCGGCGGGTCGATCGTGGTCGTCAACATCGGCAACCGCGTCGTCCGCGAGGTCCCGATCGCCGACGGCGACGTGCTGGCCCTGGTCAGCTACCCGAGCTTCGACCCCAACCGCTGGCAGGACGACTACGAACGGCTGCGGACCGACGAACGCAACCGGCCGCTCCTCTTCCGCGCCGTCGGCGGCGTCTACCCGCCCGGGTCGATCGTCAAGCCCGCGGTGATCGCCGGCGCCCTGACCGACGGCCGACTCGGCCTGAACGAGCAGCTCGACTGCGAAGGCCGCCTGATCCCGGGCCTGAACGCATTCCGCTGCTGGTTGCGGGCCGGCCACGGGATGCAGACGCCGGTGCAGGCAATCGCCAACAGTTGCGACGTTTATCTCTACCAGGTGGGCCAGCGGATGGGCCTGGAGGAGTTGTGCCACTGGCTGGGCGGCAGCAACGGGCGAGCCTGCTTCGGCCTGGGCGTGGACCAGCAGACCGGCCTGAGCGAGGAGCGCACCGGCGTGCTGCCCACGCCGCTCTGGATCGCCCACAATCGCCGGGCCCTGCCCGCGGTCACGCCGGCTGACGCCCGCAACGTCGCCATCGGCCAGGGCGAACTGAGCGTGACGCCGCTCCAGGCAGCCGACATGACCGCCGCCATCGCCCGCGGCGGCGTGTTCGTCTACCCGCGGCTGATCAGCGACGGGCCCGACGCCGGCCGCAACCGCCGCGTGGACCTTCATGTCCCCAAACGCTACATGGACCTCGTCCACCAGGGCATGATCGACGTGGTCAACGAGCCGGGCATGACGGCCTACAAGCAGTTCGTGGGGTTCGACACGGTGTATCTGGCCGGCAAGACGGGGTCGGCCCAGTGCTCGCGGCGGCGGATCGGCGGCCGCCTCTTCCCGCCGCTGGTCGACGCCGAGGGCAAGCAGGTCCGACCGGCCCACGCATGGTTCTCCGCCTACGCGCCGGCTGACAAGCCGACCGTCGCAGTCATCGGCATGATCGAGTTCGGCAGTGCCGGCGGGCGGGCCGCAGCGCCCATGGTCCGCGACGTGCTCCAGCTCTGCGTGAACCTGAGCTATATCCCCGGCGGGCTGGAAAAGACCCGCGTCGTCCCCGGCGCCATGCCGGCGGCACCCGGAGGCGCCCCATGAGCCGGCTGCGACGACAGGTCGAGCGGTTCCCCTGGCCGATGCTGGCGGCGGTGCTGCTGCTGTGCGGGATCGGCCTGTGGTGCCTGCAAGCCGACGACCCCTCGCGGGCCGCCAAGCAGGGGCTCTGGATGCTCGCGGGGCTGCTCGTCCTGGCCGCCGCGATGGCGGTCCCCTATCGGCGGATCGGCGAGTCGAGCTACATCGTCCTGATCGTCACCGTCGTGATGCTGCTGGGGGTGATGGTCCTGCCGCACGCGATCTGCCCGGTGCGCAACGGCGCCAGGCGGTGGTTCAAGCTCGGGCCGGTCTATTTCCAGCCGTCGGAGTTGGCCAAGATCGCCTTCGTGCTGGCGCTGGCGTGGTACCTGCGGTTCCGCAAGAACTACCGCAGCCTGGTCGGCCTGCTGTTGCCCTTCCTGCTGACGCTGGTGCCGATGGGGCTGGTGCTCGTCGAGCCGGACCTGGGCACGGCGCTGATCTTCCTGCCGGTGCTTTTCGCGATGCTCTACCTGGCCGGCGCCCGCAGCCGCCACCTGCTGACGATCATCCTGCTGGGGGTGATCTGCATGCCGGCGTTCTGGCCGGTGCTCCGCGGTCACCAGAAGGAGCGCATCCAGATCTGGCTGACCCAGGGCCATTCCAGGGACCCCGTGCTCTACGACAAGGGCTACCAGCTCCGCGAATCGCTGCTGGCGGTCGGCAGCGGCGGGCTGACCGGCCAGGGCGGCAGCGAGTCCATCTACACCCGCTATGAGCTGCTGCCCGAGGACAACACCGACTTCATCTTCTCGCTGATCGCCAACCAGTGGGGCTTCGCCGGATGCGGGCTGCTGCTGGCAGCCTACCTCGTGCTGTTCATCTACGGCGTGGAGATCGCCGCAACGACGGTGGACCCGTTCGGGCGGCTGCTGGCGGTCGGCGTGGTGGGGCTGTTCGCGACGCAGATGCTCATCAACATCGGCATGGCGCTGGCGCTGCTGCCGATCACGGGCATGACGCTGCCGTTCGTCAGCTACGGCGGCAGCAGCCTGCTGGTGAACTTCGCGGCGCTGGGCCTGCTGATCAACGTGAACCTCCGCCGCCCGATCATCCTGGCCAAGCGGCGGTTCGACTGGGACGAGATCGACGAGGAAATCACCTGAGAGGCCGTTCGGCTCCGGGCCTCACCCCCTTGCCGCGTTGCGCCTGAACGTTCAGCCGCGACCCGAAGGGATCGCGCCCGCAGCGTTCGCTTTCACTTCTTCACCAGCCGGTGGCGCCTCAGGACAACCATCACCGCGCCGATCAGCAGCAGCCCCACGCAGCACCACCACGGGGCGTCGCCGATGCGGCAGTAGATCGTCGTGCGGCGGTCAAGCATGAGCTGGCCCGCGGCGATGCCCTCCACGCCGGGCCGCACGACGCTGCCCACCCGGCCAAGGCTGTCGATCAGGCAGGAGCAGCCCCCGTTGACGCTGCGGACCATCGGGCAGCCGGTTTCGACGCAGCGGAACCGGGCCGACACCATGTGCTGGACCACCTCGGCCGTCCCCAGGAACCAGCCGTCGTTGGAAATGTTGACGAGGAAATCGGCCTGCTTCCTGCCGTCCTGCCAGACCAGCCGGCGGGTCGCCTGCGGCACGACGTCCTCGTAGCAGATAGTCACCGCCAGGCGACAGGTCTTGCCCTCGCGGGTGGTCAGCGTCAGCGGCCGCGGGTCGCGCCCGGCCTCCAGCAGCGCCTGCGGCGTGGTCTTGCGCAGCAGCCGGAACGCCCAGGGCCATGAGGTGCGGAACGGGATCAACTCGCCGAAGGGCACAAGGTGGTGCTTGTCGTAGCGCTGCTTGCTCACCTTCCCATCCGCGCCGGGCTGGTAGAGGATCGCCGAGTTGTAGCGGTGGATCTGCGGGCGGAGATAGCTGGCCTCGCCGGTCGGTTCGCCCTCGAGCCGGGCGCCGTCGGGCAGATTCCGTTCGGGCCAGTCCGGCGGATCGGGGACCATGCTGATCGCGCCGATCAGGATCGCCGTGTCGTGTTGCCGGGCCAGGTCGCGGAGTTCCCCGTCGATCGCCCGCGACGAGTCGGCCAGTTCCTGGGCCGCTGAAAGGTAGTTCTTCCACTTCGCATCCAGGAACTCGGCGTTGACGTGGTAGTCGCCGATCATCGTCTCGGGCGTCAGGACCAGGTCCGGCCGGGGGAGCCTGTCCAGGGCCTGGCGGCAGAGATCGCCATAGACCGCGTACGGCTCGCGATGGTCCGTTCCCCCGAGGTTGACGGCGATGTTCGCAGAGGTCCCGGCCACGTACGGCCCGGGCTGCGGGCTGTACTGGTGGATGCGGTATCGCCCGAAGGCCATCACCAGCATCATCAGCCCCAGCAAACCCAGCGTCGCCGCCGACACCTGGTAGTTCGGCCGCGGACCCTTGCGCGTCCCCAGAAACAGCGGCTGGAGCATGCCGTCGGCGATCAGCCCGTTCACCGCCGCCACCAGGAAGCTGATGCCATAGGCCCCGCCGACGCTGGCGATCTGACGCAGCGTGTCGCGTTCGACCTGCGAGTGGCCCAGCAGGAACCAGGGGAAACCGCTCATCACGTAGCCGCGCAGCAGTTCGGTGCCGACCCAGCCGACGGGCACCAGCCAGGTCATCAGCAATCCGCTGGGCCGACCCGGACCGGCCTCCGTCGATCCGCCCCACCGCCGGACCATGCCGCCGACCACGTACGCGAACAGCAGGAAGTAGAGCCCGAGGTAGCCCGACAGCGCCAGCTGCGCCCCGCCCATCAGCAGGAAGTCGCCCATCGAGCCCCCGCGCCCGGCGGCGTAGAGCCAGTAGAGATTGCCCGCGAAGAACAGCGTCCCACCCAGCCAGCTACAGAAGAGCATCCACCCCCAGCGCACCGACGTGGCGATCGCGATCAGCCAGGGCACCAGCGCCACCCACGCCAGCCACGACCAGCCGATCGGCTCGAAGCTGAGCGTCAGCAGCACCATCGAGACGGCGATCAGCCCCAGCGACGGCGCCCGGCTGAACAGCCGCGTCTGGTACTGCTCCAGCAGGACGCGCACCTGCTCGCGGTTCGCCGGCGACGGCTGCACCGGCCTGGACGGCGGGCGATCGCCCCCATCCGCAGCCGGCTGCTTGTCCTTCCTGCCTGCGCCTCTTGCCATGGCCGCTTTCCGACGGGCTGCCCGCTACATCAGGCCACCCATCATCGTCTCCAGCGATACCACTTCGCACACCGCCCCGCGCGCCAGCCGATCGGCGCCGGCAGGCCGGACGATCAGGGCGTTGGCCCTCGCCAGCCCGAACACGTCAGCCGATCCCGTGTACTCCTCCACCGGCTCTACCCGCCAGCCCGCGAACTTGTCGTCCGGGCGCAGCCGCGCCGGCACGAGCGTCATCCGCCCGGGGGCCGGGCCGACCTCGCGCCCGCACATCGCCAGAATTCGCGGCGGGCGAACCTGGCCGCGACCCATCAGCCGACCCACCAGCACCGAGCCCAGCATCAGCCAGCCGACCGAGCTCGACACCGGGTTGCCCGGCAGGGCCAGGACGTATCGGCGCCGCGGTCGGCGCGGGTCGGGGTCGGTGGCTGCGCCCACGGTGCCGGGGCCCGATCGGTCGGCCGTCGCGAACAGCACCGGCCCGCCGGGCTTGATCGCGACGCGGTGAAACCGCACCTGTCCGCCCAGCCCGGCGACGACGCCGGGGACATGGTCGTGCCCGCCGACCGACACGCCGCCGGTGACCAGAACGACGTCGTTCCGCTCCAGCAGGCCGGCGAGGCGACCGCGGATGTCGGCTTCGACGTCCCGGCAGAGTCCGCCCCGTTCAATCGCCGCGACGCCCATCCGCCGCAGGGCCGCTTCCAGCATCGGCCCGGTGCTGTCGCGGACCTGTGCGACGCCCGGCGACAGCGTGTGGTGGACCAGTTCGTCGCCGGTCGCCAGCAGGCCGACCCGCGGCGCGGGGTAAACCCAGAGTTGGGCTGCTCCGACCGCCGCCGCCGCCGCCAATCGCGCCGGGGTCAGCAGCGTGCCGGGCGCCAGGACGGTCTGGCCTCGTATGGCATCGACGCCAGCCGCTGCCACGTTGGCCCCGGCTGCCGCCGCGACTCGGACGCGGATCCGGCATTCGCCGGCCGATTCGGTGTTCTCCACCCGCACGACCGCATCGGCGCCCTCGGGCAGGGGCGCGCCCGTGCTGATGCCCACCGCCTGCCCCGGGCCGACGACCAGCGTCGGGGCCGCGCCGGCTGGCTGATCGCCCAGGACCGCCAGTTCGACCGGCGCCGCCGCCACGTCAGCCGACCGGACCGCGTAGCCGTCCATCATCGCCCTGTCGAAGGGCGGGCAGTCGCGGTCGGCCGTCACCGACCCAGCCAGCGTCAGTCCGAGGCAGTCAGCCAGCGGCAGGCGGGCGGGGTCAGCCGGAACGGTCTGGCTGAGAAGGACATCCAGCGCCTGCTCGTAAGTGATCATGTTGACTCGCAAGGGGCCCATCGTTCGGCGGCGATTGTCACCGAACCGCCCGGCGCGGTCAAGGGAGGGAGCGCGGGGAATGACGAATGACGAATTCCGAATGGCGAATGACGAAGGAATGGCGAATGCCCAATGCCGAATGTTTGCGCGTCGGCGGGCGACGGTCCATTCGACATTCGACATTCGAGCTTCGACATTGATTCGTCATTCGCCATTCGGAATTCGTCATTCCCCGCCCGGTTGCCCCCGGCAGCCGGGCGGGGTAGCATATCGCCATGATCCTGATCATCGACAACTACGACTCGTTCACCTACAACCTCGTGCAGCGAATCGGCGAGATGGACCCGACGCTGACGATCGAGGTGCACCGCAACGACCAGATCACGGCTGAGCAGGTCGAGGCCCGCCGGCCGTCGCACGTGATCATCAGCCCCGGGCCCTGCACGCCGCGAGAGGGGGGCGTGAGCAACGACGTGATCCGGCGACTCGGCGGTCGCGTGCCGCTGCTGGGCGTCTGCCTCGGCCATCAGTGCATCGGCTTCGTCCACGGCGGCCAGGTCGTGCGGGCCGACCGGCTGATGCACGGCAAGACCTCGCCGGTGAGGCACGACGGACGGTCGATCTTCGCCGGGCTGCCCAACCCGTTCACCGCGACGCGATACCACAGCCTCATCATCAAACGCGGCACGCTGGACGAGAAGGTCTTCGAGGTGTCGGCCTGGACCGACGAGGGCGAGATCATGGGCATCCGCCACAAGGCCTTCGCCGCCGGGGGCGCGCCCCTGGAGGGCGTGCAGTTCCACCCCGAGAGCTTCCTGACCGACTGGGGCCCGCACCTGCTGGCCAACTTCCTGGGCCTGCCCGCCCCGGCGGCACCCGTCGCGGCGCCATCGGCCTGATGTCTCTGGTCTCTGTCCCACCGGACGGAGCCGGGCAGCGCAATCGCCACGGGCGGCGTTCGACTCAAGTGAAACGGAAAGGAGCGATGCGATGGCTTTCACGCTTCAGCTCGGCCAGCCCGCGCCGGCGTTCGACCTGCCGGGGACGGACGGGAAGAACCATACGCTGGGGGAATTCAAGGGCGCGAAGATCCTCGTCGTCATGTTCACCTGCAACCACTGCCCTTACGTCGTCGGCAGTGAGGAGCGCATGCTTGCGTTCCACCGCGACTACGCGGGCAAGGGCGTGGCCATGGTCGGCATCAATTCCAACGAAACCGAGGACCACCCCACCGACGACCTGCCGAACATGAAGAAGCGGGCCAGGGAGAAAGGCTTCCCCTGGCCCTACCTGCGCGACGACAGCCAGGAGGTCGCGCTAGCCTACGGCGCCCTGCGCACGCCGCACTACTACGTCTTCGACGCCGATCGCAAGCTCCGCTACACCGGCCGAATGGACGACAACCCCCGCACGCCCGGCGCCCAGAAGACGCACGAGCTGCGCGACGCCGTGGACGACCTGCTGGCCGGCCGCGAGGTCCGCGTGCCGCTGACCAACCCGATCGGCTGCAACGTGAAGTGGTGGCACAAGGACGCCCACTGGATGCCGCCGGAGGCCTGCGACCTGGTGTGACGAAAGTCAGGTGCTGAGTGCTGAGTGAAGGGCGCTGAGCGGAAGCCCGGCCTCGCGCTGATTGCTCTTCACTCGGCACTCGGAACTCAGCACTCGGAACTTCGATTTCCATGCCCACGCAACCCAACGTCGTCTTCGTCTTCGGCGACCAGTGGCGGGCCCAGGCGACCGGCTATGCCGGCGACCCCAACGTCCGCACGCCGCACCTGGACGCCCTGGCGGCCCGCAGCGTTAACTTCACCACCGCCGTCTCCCCCTCGCCGGTCTGCACGCCGGCGCGGGCGTCGCTGCTGACGGGCCAGTACCCGCTCACGCACGGGCTGTTCATCAACGACGTGCACCTGGACGAGAACGTCCCGTCCATTGCCAAGTGCTTCGCCGCCGCCGGCTACGACACCGGCTACATCGGCAAGTGGCACGTGAACGCGAATGGCCGGCTCGCGTACATCCCGCGCGAGTTTCGCCAGGGCTTCGATCATTGGCTGGTCTGCGAGTGCACGCACAAGTACTTCGGCTCGCTCTACTACGCCGGCGACGACCCCACGCCGCGCAAGTGGCCGGGCTACGACGCCTTCGCCCAGACCGACGCCGCCTGCGACTACATCCGCGGCGCCGGCCGCGACGCGGGCAGGCCGTTCCTGCTGATGCTCTCCTGGGGCCCGCCGCACAATCCCTACCAGGACGCCCCGCGCGAGTTCCTCGACCTCTACGACCCGGCCGCCATCGCGCTTCGCCCGAACGTCCCGCCCGAAGATGCCGCGCGGGCCCGCAAGGACCTTGCCGGCTACTACGCGCACTGCTCCGCCCTGGATACCTGTGTCGGTCGGCTGCTGGCGACGCTCGACGACGCCGGGCTGGCCGACGACACGATCTTCGTCTTCAGCTCCGACCACGGCGACATGCTCGGCAGCCAGGGCCAGCAGCGCAAGCAGCGTCCCTGGGACGAATCGATCCTCGTCCCGCTGCTGATGCGGGCGCCGCGTCTGCTCGGCCGCGACGGCCGCGCCGTCGACATGCCCTTCACCTGGTGCGACCTGATGCCCACGCTGCTGGGCCTGGCCGGCATCGACATCCCCGACAGCGTCGAAGGCACGGACTACAGTGGCTGGCTGATCGGCCGATCGGAACTGGAGGTTCCCGCCGCGCTGGTCGCCTGCCATTCGCCGTTCGGCGAGTTCCTGCGCGGCAAGGGCGGGCGCGAATACCGCGGCCTGCGGACCCGCACGCACACCTACGTCCGCGACCTGTCAGGCCCGTGGCTGCTCTACGACAACGCCGCCGACCCCTATCAACAGGCCAACCTCGTCGGCAGCCTCGGGCACGCCGAGCTTCAGTCGCGGCTGGACGCGATGCTGACCGACATGCTCCGCGCCCGCGGCGACGAGTTCCTCAGCGGCTGGACCTACATCGCCCGACGAGGCTACACGGTGGACGCAACCGGCACGGCACCCTACGGCGACTGGCCGGGCTGACCGTTTCGCCCGAGGCCCGCCCGCATTAGAATGACGCCACACGAGGCAGGCCGATGAGCGACGCGGACGGATGCAAATCGCGACAGCAGCGGTTCGTCGATCTGATGAGCGGGCAACGCACCGGCGTCGGGGCCTGCCTGTTGCGCGGGCTGGCCGGCGCGGGGGCCTGCGGCTACCGCGGAATCATCGGCCTGCGCAACGCCGGCTACCGCGTTCACCTGCTGCCGGCCCGCCGACTGGGTCGGCCGGTCGTCAGCGTCGGCAACATCACCGTCGGCGGGACGGGCAAGACGGTGCTGGTGGCTGAGGTCGCCCGCTGGCTGATCGACGCCGGCTGTCGCCCGGCTGTGCTGATGCGCGGCTACAAGGGCAACGATTCCCCCGTCGGCAGCGACGAGGCCGCCCTGCTCCGCCGCCAGTTTCCCGGTGTCGCCGTCGAAGCCGACCCCGACCGCGTCGCCGGCGGCCGACGGCTCCTGGCCGCCGACGCGCCCCCCGACTGCTTCATCCTCGACGACGGATTCCAGCACCGCCGCCTGCACCGCGACCTGGACGTCGTCGCGCTGGACGCGACGTTCGACCTGGGCGGCCCGCTGGCGCGGATGCTGCCGCGGGGCCTGCTTCGCGAGCCGGTGAAGTCCATCGGCCGGGCCGACGCCGTGGTCATCACCCGTGCCGACCAGGCGCCGCCGGAGATGCTTGAGCGATTGGCCGACCTCGTGCGGCGAGTCGCCCCGTCGCTGCCGATCGCCCAGTGCCGCCACGCCCCGACGGGGGTGGACATGGACGGGCAGTCGCAGCCGCTGGCGACACTGGCCGGGCGCCGATACCTCGCCTTCTGCGGCATCGGCAACCCGGCCGCCTTCGCCGCGACGGTCAAGCGCCTGCCGGGCGAGTGCGTGGACTTCGTCGCGTTCGACGACCACCACGCCTACGCCGACGACGAATTGAACGCCCTGGCCGCCCGCGCCGCCAGGGTCGGCGCCGACCTGCTGCTGACGACGACCAAGGACCGAGTGAAGATCACCGCCGCCCCCATGCCCCTGGCTGCGTTGCAGGTCGGCATCGCGTGGATAGGCGACGGCGAATCCCTCCGCGAAGCGGTCCTCCGCGTCGCCGGCGCTGTCAAGTGAGTTTCCGCCCGTGCAATCCGTGTTCCTCCCCCTCGCCGACTTTTGACACCCGGGCGAGGGCAAAGTAACATACCCGCAGGTCCGGATTCGCCGCGATGCCGGCGACAGGAGATGGGATGGATCACGCCACGCTCTGGGAGAAATTCAACGCCGCGGGCCGTCCGCGCGTCGTGCTCGTCGGCGACTACATGCTCGACGAATACCTCTACGGCGACGCCGAGCGCATCAGCCCAGAGGCCCCCGTGCCCGTCCTGCGGATCGTCCGCAGCGAACAGCGCATCGGCGGGGCCGGCGGCGTGGCAGCCGACCTGGCGGCGCTGGGCGCGTCGGTCGCCTGCATCGGACTGATCGGCGACGACGAGGCCGGCCGGGCCGTCCGCGACGCGCTGGCCGACACCGGGTGCGACGCCGGCTGCCTGATCGTCTCGGCCGATCGGCCGACGACCCGCAAGACGCGGCTGGTCGGCCTGGCCCAGCACCGCCACCCGCAGCAGCTCCTCCGCGTGGACCACGAACAGATCGCGCCCGCTGACGACGCGACGCGGGGTCGGCTCGTCAAGGCCGCCCTGGCCGCCGTCGCCGACGCCGATGCTGTGCTGCTCCAGGACTACAACAAGGGCGTGCTCTCGCCGGCCGTCATCGGCCAGGTCATCGCGGCCGCCCGCAAGCGGGGCCTGCCCGTGCTGGTCGACCCGGCCCGCATCGCCGACTACTCCCGCTATCGCGGCGCGACGCTGATCACGCCCAACCGATGGGAGGCGTCGCTGGCAGCCGGCGAGCAGATCGCCGAACTGACGCCCGACGCGGCCGGGGCTGCCGACACGTCGCAGCTTCAGCGCGTGTCGGATCGGCTGATGGCCGCCGCCGACCTCGAGCACGTCGTCATCACGCTGGACCGCGAGGGGGCCTACTGGTCGCCGCGCGGCGGCGCGGGCCGCCACATCCCGACGCGGCCGCGGGCGGTCTACGACGTCACCGGCGCCGGCGACATGGTGCTGGCGACGCTCGGCGTGGCATGGGTGAGCGGCTTCGACCCGGCCGAGGCGGTCGCGCTGGCCAACGTGGCCGGCGGGCTGGAGGTCGAGCGGTTCGGCTCGGTGCCGATCACACGCGAGGAACTGGGGGCGGCCCTGTTCGCGATGGACCGCGGCAACAGCAAGCTGTGGGATCCACGGCTCCTGGCGGCGGAGGTGGAGCGGCTCAAGGCGTCCGGCCGACGCGTCGTCTTCACCAACGGCTGCTTCGACATCCTCCACGCGGGGCACGTGCAGTTGCTCCAGTTCGCCCGCCAGCAGGGCGACGCCCTGATCGTCGCGATCAACAGCGACGACTCGGTGCGGCGGATCAAAGGGCCGGCTCGGCCGATCTGCCCGCAGGATGTGCGGGCAACCGTGCTGGGCGGGCTGGGCTGCGTGGACTACGTGACCATCTTCACCGACGACGACACGCCGCGGCCGCTGCTGCGGACACTGCAACCCGACGTGCTGGTCAAGGGGTCGCAGTACGGCGTCCAGGGGGTCGTCGGGCACGAGATCGTGCTCGGCTACGGCGGGCAGGTCGTGCTGGCCCCGATGGTCGAGGGCGAATCGACCACCGGGACCATCGAGCGGATTATCCGGGCCTACGAGGCCGAGAGGAAGGCCCATGCCTGATCGCAGCGCCATGGCCAAGGAGGCCGCCGCCCAGACGGCGGCCCACGCCGCGATGGTCGCGGGGCTGGGCCCGGCCTGGCCGGCGACGCTGGCCGACGCAGCCGCCGCCATCGTCGAATCGCTGCGGGCCGGCGGCAAGCTGCTGCTGGCCGGCAACGGCGGGTCGGCGGCCGACGCACAGCACATCGCCGCGGAGTTCGTCGGGCGGTTCCGCCGCGAGCGGGCGGCCCTGCCCGCAATCGCCCTGACCACCGACACGTCGATCCTGACCTCGCTGGGCAACGACTACTCGTACGAAATCGTCTTCGCCCGGCAGGTCGAGGCGCTGGGGCGCGGCGGCGACGTGCTGTGGGTCTTCTCGACCAGCGGCAACAGCGCGAACGTGCTGCGTGCAGCCGAATCGGCCCGCGCCCGCGGGATGAAGGTGATCGGATTTGCCGGCGGCAACGGCGGCAAGCTCGCACCGTTGTGCGACATCGCCCTGGTCGTGCGCGAGAAGCTGACCGCCCGCGTCCAGGAAGGCCACCAGCTCGCATACCATGTCATCTGCGACCTGGTCGAGGCGGAGATGGCATGCAAGAAATGACGAATGTCGAGTGTCGAATGTCGAATGGAACTCGCGTTGGCCCTCTTCATTCGTGATTCGGCATTCGTCATTGATTCGACATTCGACATTCGTCATTCGGCATTGCCCACGGGAGCATCATGTCGGGAAGCAACCGAGCCGTGTTCCTGGATCGCGACGGGACGATCGTCCAGGACGTGAACTACCTGCACAAGGCCGAGCAACTCCGCCTGATGCCCGGGGCAGCCGACGCGATCGCCCGGCTGCGGCAGGCCGGCTTCCTCGCCATCGTCGCGACCAACCAGTCGGCGATCGCCAAGGGGCTCCTCACCGAAGCTGAGCTGGGCGACATCCACCGCCGCCTGGGCGAGATGCTCGCCGAGGCCAACCCCGACGCCCGGCTGGACGGCATCTACTACTGCCCCTACCACCCCGAGGCCGAGGTCGTCGCCTACCGCCAGTCCAGCTACCTCCGCAAGCCGCGGCCGGGGATGCTGTTCAAAGCCGCCCGCGAGTTCCAGCTCGACCTGGGCAGTTGCTGGATGATCGGCGACGGGGAACGCGACGTGCAGGCCGGCCAGGCCGTCGGCAGCCGGGCAATCCTGCTCAGCAACGATCTGAACGTGACCACCGACGCCGACCGCGTCGCCCGTACGCTGTCGGAGGCCGTGGACATCGTGCTGGCCACGCCCGGCAGAACGCCGCTGCGGCCGGCTGCCCCCGCTGCCGCGCCGGCCA
>JAJVII010000021.1 GCA_022072085.1 Phycisphaerae bacterium | reverse complement strand
TTGATAGCCGCCTTCCGTCGAGGTGTCGGCTGCATCAACGGTCGGCGAAACAAAATGGGATTCATCTTCGACCATGATGACGTTACTCACAAGGCTGCGTGATTCTTTCTGCGTCTCTACTTAGTTGGATGCCGCGCAGCATGAAGCCCAGCCGCTTGGCCGGCTTGTCGGTCGGGTTGGTCAGCGTGAAGGCGATGTCGAACCCGCCGGGCGCGGGCGTCATCTTCCACTCGACCTTGCAGGGCGATTCGCCGAACAGCGTTTGGCCGTTGGGCTCGACCAGCGGCTGCCCGCCGCCGCGCGGCACGACGCGGATCGACTCGACCCCGCGGACCGCGACCCGCGAAACGTCCACGTCCAGCAGCCGGGGCTCGGCAGCCCGGGCCGCGACCGGACAGGCCAGCAACGCCAGCAGCAGTGCGATTCGTCTCATGCCGACGATGGTAACCGCGCGCAGCCCGGGGGAAAAGCCCGGTCGGTTCCCCTTCGTCGGCCAGCCTCCTACAATAGGCGACCATGACTACCGAGCTGAACCCCGATGGCCCGCCGCTGACCAACCGCACGCGCTTTGATCGATTGGCCGACGTTTACGACCGCGCCCGCCCGACGCCGCCGGAGCGGCTGTTGGAGCGGCTCTCGCGCTACGCGGGCGGCAGGCCGGGGCTGGTCGTCGATCTCGGCTGCGGCACGGGCCTGTCGACGCGGATATGGTCCTCCCTCGCCGACCGCGTCATCGGCATCGAGCCCAGCGAAGGGATGCGCCGCCAGGCCGCCGCTGCGACCGACGCGGCCAACGTGGAATATCGCGACGGCATCTCACACCGGACGAACCTGGCCGACAATTGCGCCGACGTCGTCACCTGCTCGCAGGCACTGCACTGGATGGAGGCGGCCGAGACGTTCGCCGAGGCGGCCCGAATCCTGCGGGCCGGCGGGGTCTTTGCCGCCTACGACCACGACTGGCCGCCTTCGACCGGGCATTGGCGGCTGGACGCGGCCTGGGCCGACCTGCTGGCGCGGACGCACGCCATCGAGACCGAGCGCGGCCTGGCCCCGCTGGGCGGGCGCGCGGACAAGAACCTGCACCTGACGCGCATGCGCGAGAGCGGCTGCTTCGTCCACGTCGTGGAGTTCTGCCTCGACCATGTCGAACCTGGCGACGCGGCCCGCCTGCGGGCGATGGTCCAGAGCTACAGTGGCGTCAACGTGCTGCTGCGCAGCGGCGTCAGCGAGGAAGAAGTCGGCATCACGCGGCTGATCGCGCTGGCCGGCGAGCTATTCGGCGGCACCCCCGAGCCGTGGGCCTTCACCTACCGCGTGCGGATGGGCATCGCGCCCGGCCGCTGACCTATGCAGGGAAGAACGGCAATCGCCGCAGAGTCGCTTCTGCGTCTCGACGCCTCGACACTCAATGATCGTTTGCGCCCGGCGCATTCATCAGCGTCAGCAGGCACTCGGCAGGCAGATCCAGTTCGATCTTCCCCTCCTTCACGGTCACCGGCGGGAGCTTCCTGAAGTGCTCGGCCTCAGTCGTCAGCACGGCGAGAAGCGCGACGCCCTCCAGGCGTTTCGGCACGCCCGAGATCGTCGCCTTGCGGGCGCTGCCGGTGTTGGTGACGTGAAACGTGTAGACGCGGGCATGCTCCCAGCGGTCGGTGAAAAACGCCGTCAGAAGAACGCGGCGGTGGTCGGAGTCGGAGGCCATCGCCTGGGCGTCCGGCGGCGTGAGGTCGGCGAAGTGCTTGACTACGTAGAACCGTGTCGTCGGCGTCAGCTTCACGCCGTCGGCGGCCCTGGCGGCGTCGACGAAGCCGTAGTCGCTGGTGAACTCCCATTGCATGGTCCCGGCCGGCCGGGCGTAGAGCAGCACCTGCTGATACATCTCGGCTTCGCGCAGCCAGTAGCCCGGCAGCGACCAGGGCCTGATCCGGAAGTTCGCGTCCACGCCCAACTCGGTGACCAG
Source organism: Phycisphaerae bacterium (assembly GCA_022072085.1). Classification (GTDB taxonomy): domain Bacteria; phylum Planctomycetota; class Phycisphaerae; order JAJVII01; family JAJVII01; genus JAJVII01. The sequence continues at coordinate 148,480 of JAJVII010000021.1, read as the reverse complement.
CAGCGGCAGCTTGAATCGGCCTGCCAGATCAGCCCACGCGGCATAGGTCTTCGGCGTTGCGCCACCCCAGCAGTGGAACGCGACGGCTGACACGTACTTCATCGCCTCGGGGTCCGCCGCCGACGGGCGGACGAAGTCCAGCGTGTCGGCGGGGCTGGTGTCGCCCAGCATCATGCGGGTCGCGAGCCCGGCCTTCTCCAGCCGCGGCCCGAGGAGCTTGATCAGGTCGCGGTGCTCCTGGCCGCTCATCTTCACGCGCACGCCGAGGTTGGACTCGTTGAAGCTGTACGCCAGCGGCTCGGCGCGGTAGTTCTTCTTCAGGTGCAGCAGGTAGGCGACGACGGACTCAGCCATCTCGTCCCACTTCTCGCGCGGGATATGCCGCTGCGCCTGGCGATCGGCGTCGTCGGGGCGGTCGCTCATCCACGGCGGGACCCACCACGTCGAGATGACGAACGGAATCTTCCGTCGGGTCAGTTCGGTCGCCATCTCGAAATCCTCGCGCACCGGGCTGCCCGGGCGGTCGCGCTTCTGGAAGTACGCCAAGTCCGTCGTCGCCGGGTCGTCGTTGTCGTTGACGGGCTCCCAGTCGGCCAGGTTCATCTCGCAGCGGCCCCACGCGACGCGGAGGTTGGCCAGGTTGTGGCCGGTCACGGGCGAGGCCGTGCCGAAGCAGAAGTCGCCGCCGACCCCGCCGAAGGCCCAGACGCCCTTGTCCGCGCCGATCGTAAGGTGCGCCGGCGAAGTGTCCGGCGTCAGGCGGACGGTGAACTTCAGCTTCGCCGTCACGTGCCGGCCGCGGGGCGGCTGACCCGCGCAGATCGGAATCAGCAGGCCGAAGCTCTGCCCGTTCCACTGCCGCTCGTCCTGGAGCGAGAAGTCGATCGGCCTGCCCCAGTCGATCCCGACGGCGGTCTTGTCGTCGGGCGCCTCGACCTCGAGGCCCGTCGCCCGCGCGTTGAGGAAGTGATACTCCCTGGGCAGCGTCCGGGGCAGGGGCGTGGACTTGGCAGGTGGGTCGGCGGTGGGCGTTGCGCGGCCGCCCGCGAACGCGTCCACCGGCAGGTAGACCCAGACGTAGACGCCTTCGACCGCGGTGTCGGAATCGGCCGTCAGGTCCACGTCCATCGTGAACCCGCCGGCGGCTTCGGCCAGCGTCAGCACGTAGGGGTAGGCGCCGTCGGCGACGGGCAGCTTGCCGGCCCATTGCCGGGCGCCGTCAGCCGTCGTCGCCTTCACGCCGGTCGCCTCCTCCAGCCGGCACATGCGATGCCAACCCTTGAGAGGAACGACGATGCGGACCGCGAGATCCAGCTTCTCGCCGGCTGACGACACGCCGTGGACCGCGCCACTGTCGTCGCAGACGACGCGGAGGGCCGGCACGTCGGCCAGGGCGGGACCGGCCAGCATCAGACAGACCGCGATGATTCGCGCGGGGTGCGGCATGGGCGGGTTGGCCTCGTTGCAACGCGGGGCGGATGGGCATCAGCCGGCAACGGCGTCATTCGTCAGCCGGCAGATTCGTCTGGCGGCGGAGGTTCGCGTAGATCTCCGCGAGGACGTCGCGATAGCGTTTGACGGCCTGGAGCCGGTCGTAGTTGCCCGAGGGGCGATAGACGCGGTCGAGCCCCGCGCAGGCGAGCAGGCAGAGCCGCAGGCCGGCGGCCGGGATCTGGGGCTGGTCCCAGTGGCCCTCCAGCAGGCGCTGGCCCAGCGTTGCGACGGCCTGGAGCAGCAGCGCCGCCTGCTCGCCGTGCCCGGCTGCCAGCAGCCGCAGGGCCGCGACGTAGCCGGTCCGGCCCACCTGTTCGCAGACCGTCAGCGACAGCCGCTGGCCGTTGACGACCAGCATCAGCGGTCCGCGCGGCGACGGCTCGACGGTGTAGTCGGCTTCGCGTTTGAGCATGCCCAGTCGCAGCGGCAGTTCGACGTCGACGGGAATCTCGGTCGCGGCGGTGATGCTGTCCGGCCGGGCGCGGGCCTGCTCGTAGAGCCTGGCCAATTCCTCGGCGGTAACCGAGTCGATGTCGAGGACCAGATCGGCGTAGTCGGCCATGGCGTTGCCGGCCTGGGTAGGCTGGCCGAGCAGTTCGGCCCGGGCGACGTTCAGCCGCGACGCCTGCGCCGCGGTCGGCTCGCCGGGCAGAGGAACCAGCCGCCCGCCGGGGTTGGACCTGGGGGCGAGCCAGTCGCACCCGGCCGCCATCGCGCACAGCACAACCAGCAGCGCCGTCGCGGCGGCTGAGCGGGGCAGGTGCGTTCGATGACGCCGGTTGAGATACATGGTCAGGCCTCGCCGGCGGTCAGGCGGCCGGCATGCGGGCGGCCAGCACGGCGATCCCGCCGGCCAGGGCGGCCACGTTCACCACGCAGGCCACCCAGGTGATTCCCGCGACGGGGATGCGGACGCGCCAGCTCCGCCACATCGAGCGGATGACGAAGAACATGGCCACGGTGCTGCCGACGGTGAGGACCCAGAAGGGCGCCGCCGGGCTGGCCAGCAACCAGGTCAGCAGCGAGACCAGGGCGGTCAGGATCGTGACGACCAGTGCGACGGCCCCCTCCAGCGTGGTGCGCAGGCGGACCATCAGCCGCTGCATCGGGTCCTCGCCGGGGGAGGTGGGCATCAGGCTGAAGCCCTTCATGCCCAGCAGCCACCGCATCGTTGCAGATCGCTGGGCCCGAGCAAGCATCGAAATCAGGTCCGAGGCGTCGGCCACGGGTTTCCTTTCGCTTCCGGTTGATTCGAGGTCTATATTAGCCGCGGTTGCCGGCGGTCACAAGGGCGGTTCGCTTGCCCAGCGCGTCGCCCTATCCCCTATGTTCCCGCCTGCTCACGGGTATAATCGGGCCATGCGACGCGCCGTCATTCTGATCGCCGCGATGCTGCCCGCTGCCTTGGCCGGCGCCGGGTGCAGCGGCGGCCTGCACCCCGGGTTCGCCCAGGGCGACTTCGAGGCCGGGCAGGACATCGGACGCAGCCGTTTCCAGATATACACCTTCGAGCCGATCCGCTACCTCTATCGCGACCCGGACCAGGGGGGACTGGTGGTCCGGCCCTATCCAGGGGCACGCACCACCGCCAGCGAGGCCTACGTCGACGGCTACAACCAGCGGATGCTCAACTGGGTCGCGCGGTACGGGCGGCCGGGCACGAACCTCGCCCCCGGCGTGCCCAGCGACAGCGAGCAGCTCCGCATCGAGTCGGACATGAGCAACCCCGAAAGCTGGGTTCGGCTGAGCGACGAGTCCGGGCTGCTTGACCTTCGCAACGGCTGGCTGCTGCGCTTCCGACGCCGCGACGACGGGCTCTACCTCGTCTGGCTGCGCAGCGGCGGGCACGAGGTCGGCGCCCAGGTGACCACGCCGATGCTCCTGCCGCGCAAGGACGGCAGCATCGTGCTCGTCCAGCCGGAGGCCAAGCTCGGCTCGCCGGCCCACACAGTGCTGTTCGACCCGATCACGCCCGACTGCCTGTTCAAGGTGGAGTAGCGCCGCCCCGCCGCCGGCCGGTCGCCGCTTTGCCACCGACCAGGGAGCCGACCATGAAGCTGTTGTGCGCGATGTTCGCGATGGCCCTGCCGCTGGCGGCGCTGGCTGACGACGCGCCCCCGACCACGACCGCTCCGGACCAGGCCGTCCGACCCATGCGGTTCATCCGCAACAAATCGGTCGAGGGGATGGACCGGCTGGAGTGCAACACGACCGTCCTGATCGACGGCGACCGCGTGCTGATCGGCTCGCACTACGGCGGCGGGGTCAACCTGTTCAAACGCGACCGCACCAGCGGCGATCTGACCTGGACCGGCTTTATCGACATCGACGCGATCGTCGGCAAGCCCGGCCAGCACCTGGACAGCTTCACGGCCGTCGCCGGCGGGCGGCTCTACGTCGTCGCTGTCGCCACCCACGCCAGCGGCAACGGCAGTTGCTTCGGCATGATGTGGTTCGACCTGGCCGGCGAGAACGGCAAGCCCAAACTGCTCGGCCGACAGAAGTGCGACGCGGGCCAGCCCGTCGCGGCCCCTGACGGCAAGAGTCTCTACCTCCAGGCATACTTCACCGGCGCGGTCTATCAGTACACCCTTGCTGCCGACGGCACGCCCCAGGAGGTCGCCAAGGCGGCGGGCCTGGGTCTGACCGGCACGGGGCCGCTTTCGCCCGACGGACGGTTCCTCTACTCCATCAGCCTGCGCGACCAGGCCATCGGCTGCGTCCGGCTGGGCGACGGGGGCAAGCCCGAGTATGTCGAAGGGTGGAAGCTGGCCGACTCGCTCAAGCCGGTCGGCTCGCTCCGCTCCGGCTGCGTCGCGATCAGCCCGGACGGCCGGCACGCCTACGCGACGGCCAACGGCTACGGGCTGAAGGACGAGAAGGGGAAGTTCACCGGCTACAACGCCTTCGGCCAATTCACCCGCGACCCGGCGACCGGCAGGCTGACGTTCGACCGGCTGATCCCGGTCAATCCGAAGATGGTCAAGATCGTCGCCCTGATCTTCCGGCCGGACGGCCGGACCGCCTACTACTGCTGCGGGACCGAGAGCAGCGGCAACGGCGTGGGCTGGCTGACCTGCGACCCCCAGAGCGGCGAGCTGGCGTTCGGCGGGTGGACGGGCCAATACAGCAACGGCGCCGCGATGGCCTGGGCGCCCGACACGGGGACGCTCTACGTCCCAAGCTGGCGAATCGGCAACAGCGGCGTGCACCTCTTCGCGACCGCACGGGCCAAACCGGGCAAGTGAGAACCGCAGCGCCCGACCGCGGGGTTGCATTCCGCACCGCGCACGACCCCATTCAAGTCTTGTAGGCCTCGACAGGGGGGGTCCGAGTCCGTAAAATCCGGGCTTCTCTATTCCCAGGGAAAGGACCGTTGATGCGCAAAGTCACACTGATTCGAGGAGACGGGATCGGCCCGGAGATTGCCGAGGCGACACGCCGCTGCATTGACGCCACGGGCGTCAAGATCGCGTGGGACGTCCAGGAGGCCGGCGTCGACGTGATGGAAACCGAGGGCACGCCGATGCCCGAGCGGACGCTCCAGTCCGTCCGCGACAACAAGGTGGCCCTCAAGGCACCGATCACCACGCCCGTGGGCACGGGCTTCCGCTCGGTGAACGTCTACCTGCGGCAGACGCTCAACCTCTACGCCTGCGTGCGGCCGTGCAAGAGCTACGTCGGCGTGCGCAGCCGTTACCAGGACATCGACCTGGTGCTGGTCCGCGAGAACACCGAGGACCTCTACGCCGGCGTCGAGTTCGAGAAGGGCAAGCCTGCGACCGCGGAATTGATCCGCACGATCAACCGGCTGAGCACCGACAAGAAGATCCGCACCGGCGAAGAAACGACCGGCGTCTCGATCAAGCCGATCAGCGTCGAGGGCACGCGGCGGATCGTGACCTACGCCTTCGAGTACGCCCGCAAGTACGGCCGCAAGAAGGTGACCAGCGTCCACAAGGCCAACATCATGAAGCACACCGACGGGCTGTTCCTGGAGGTGTCGCGCGAGGTGGCCAAGGGCTACCCCGACATCGAGTTCGAGGACCGCATCGTCGACAACATGTGCATGCAGCTCGTGCAGAAGCCGGAGCTGTACGACGTGATCGTGACCGAGAACCTCTTCGGCGACATCTTGAGCGACCTGTGCGCCGGGCTGGTCGGCGGGCTGGGCATGGCGCCGGGCGCCAACATCGGCGACGAGGGCGCGGTCTTCGAGGCGACCCACGGTTCGGCCCCGAAATACAAGGGCCAGAACAAGGTCAACCCCGTCGCGCTGATCCTCTCGGGCATGCTGATGCTCCGCTACCTCGGCGAGACCGACGCCGCCGACCGCCTGGAGAAGGCCGTCGCCGACGTGATCGCCGAGGGCAAGGACGTTACCTACGACATGAAGCCCGACCGCGACGACCCGACCGCCGTCGGAACCAGCCAGATGGCCGACGCCATCATCGCCCGGCTGAAGTGAACGCGGACGACGCGCCCGGCGACAGGCCGATATGATGGGCGGATTGAACCGGGGGATACCCCCAGCCGCGGCCGACCCGGGTTGCCTGCGGCTGCTCTTTCAGGAGATCGCGGATGATCATACGCACCGCTCGACTTGCAGCCGCTTTCACGCTGGTCGCCGCCGTGATGCTGGCCGGCTGCTCCAGGCCGGAGCAGGCCGACAGCAAGGCCGGCGATTCAGCCAAGGCCCCCGCGCCCAAGTCCGCCCCGGCGTCGACCACGCCGACGCAGGCTCCGACGCCGCCGGCTGCCACGGGCCAGGTCGCCGAGGTCGGCGACCACGTCAAGGTTCACTACACCGGCAAGCTGGAGGACGGGTCGGTGTTCGACACCAGCCGCAAGGCTCGCGCCCCGGGCCAGCCGATCACGCCGCTGGCCTTCACCGTCGGCGCCGGCGAGATGATCAAGGCCTTCGACGCGGGCGTCCGCGGCATGAAGCTCGGCGAGACCCGCAAGATCGTCTGCCCGCCCACGGACGCCTACGGCGAATACAACCCGAAGCTGGTTCGCGACTACCCCCGCGCCCAGCTCGAGCAGCAGCTCGGCGACAAGGTCGAGGCCGGCATGGAGTTGATGGCCGGCGGCGGACAGCAGGTCAAGGTCACCAAGGTGACCGCCGACACCGTGACCATCGACATGAACCACCCGCTGGCCGGCAAGACGCTCTACTTCGAAGTGGAGCTGGTCGAGCTGGTCAAGGGGCATTGACGCGGCGGATACGCGTCGCGGGAAGAAGCAGACGCCCGGGGAAGGCCTCCCCGGGCGTTTTCATTTCAGGGGCTGCATGTCGATGCGGCCGGTTCAGTCTGCGAGGGTCGGGATCGGACCGGCGAGGGCGTCGAACTCCTCCATCGTCTGGCGGTCGCCGGAGAGGATCAGCCCGCGGAGGTATTCGATCCGCGGCAGCCGCGTGTTGACCCAGCGTTTGGCGAACGCCAGGCGGCTCGGATCGGCGGCCACGTCGCGGCAGAACCAGTAGCCGACCAGCAGGTCGATCGCGGCGTCCACGAGCTTGCGGCCGTAGAGGTCCATGTACTCGGTGCCGGGCTGGCTCTTGATGAAGGCGATGCACTCGGCCAGGACCGGACGGGCGGCATTCAGCCGATCAACCAGCGGCTGCACCGACTCGGCGAACGTGCCGGCGGCCAGTTCCTCGCAGACCATCTCGGCGGCGCCCTGCACCACGCCGCGGACCGCGGCGATGACCTGGAGCTGGCTGGTGCCTTCGTAGATAGTCGTGATGCGGGCGTCGCGCATGTAGCGCTCGACGGGGTAGTCCTTCATGTAGCCCGAGCCGCCGAGCACGGCGATGGCGTCGTTGCTGACCTTCATGCTCATCTCGGAGCTGTGATACTTGCACATCGGGGTGAGCATGCCGGCGATGCGCTTGTACTTCCGCTCGGTGTCGCGCAGGGCCTTGAGTTCGTCCTTGTCGGTCGGGCGGTCCAGCTCCATCTTCTTGCTGGCGCCGTAAAGGATGTCGACCGCGATGGCCGTCTCGTAGGTCAGCGCCCGCGACGCCAGCAGTTCCATGCGGCTGTCGATCAGCAGGTCGCGCAGGGCGGGGAAGTTCTCGATCGGCTGATCGAACTGCTTGCGCTTGGCGGCGTACTCGCGGGCGACGCGGTAGGAGGCCTCGCCGATGCCCAGGCTCTGCCCGGCGATGCCGAGGCGTGCACCATTCATCAGGGCCATCACGTAGGTGATCAGCCCGCGCTGCCGCTCGCCGATCAACTGGCAGGGCGTGTCGCTGAACTGAAGCTCGCAGGTCGGCGAGCCGTGGATGCCGAGCTTGCGCTCCAGGCGGCGGACCTTCACCGTCGGGCCCGGCTGGCAGACGAACAGGCTGAGCCCGCGGCCGTCGGTTATGTCCGGCTCGCTGCGGGCCAGCACCAGCAGCACGTTGCCGCAGCCGTTGGTGATGAACCGCTTGACGCCGTTGAGGAACCATTGCCCGGCCGAGTCCTGGTAGGCCCGCAGCTTGACCGACTGGAGGTCGGACCCGGCGTCGGGCTCGGTGAGGACCATCGCACCGGTGTGCTTTCCGCTGGCCAGGTTGGGGAGGTACTCCTGCTTGATCTCCTCGCTGGCGAAGGCGTTGATCGTCTCGGCGATGCCCTGGAGGCCGAAGATGTTCATCAGCGCCGCGTCGGCCCGGCTGACCATCTCGATGGCGATCGTGTAAATGAGGTTGGGGAAGTTGAGCCCGCCGAAACGGTGGGGCAGGGTGAAGCCCATGACCTCGGCCTTGGCGAGCATGTCCAGGGCCTCGGCCGTCCCGGTGGCGTAGGCGACGGAGCCGTCGTCGTTGAGGACGGGCCCGGTCGCGTCGACGTCCTCGGAGCGAGGGGCGATGAAATCGCCGGCCAGGGCGCCCAGGGATTCGAGCACGCGGCGGTAGTTGTCGGCAGCCTCTTCGGGCGTGGCCGGGGCGTGCGGGAATTCCTTGGAGGCCGAGAAGTCGCCCTCCATGATCCCGGCCAGCTTGGCCAGCGGCGCGTTGCTGAAGCGGAAGAGGATGTCCGAGTTGTCCAGGAAGAAGTTGGCCATGTCTTTTCACCCATAGGCCGACGGTCGGCCCGCCGATTGGACAAAGGAAACCGAATTAGTGGTCTGTGATCAGTGGCTCTTGGCTCGTTCTGAATTCGGACCACAGATCACGAGCCGCGGACCACGTCCTCGCTACACGCGGGCCTTGACCGCAGCGATCATCTTGGGCAGCACGACGTTCAGGTCGCCCACGATGCCGTAGTGGGCGTACTGGAAGATCGGGGCGTTGGCGTCCCAGTTGATCGCGATGATCTTGCCGCTCTCTTCCATGCCGACGCGGTGCTGGACCGCGCCGCTGATGCCCACGGCGATGTAGAGCGCCGGCCGAACCGTCGTGCCGGTCTGCCCGACCTGGTATTCCCGCGGGATGAAACCGCTGTCCACCGCGGCCCGGCTGCCGGCGACGGCGCCGCCCAGGGCGTTAGCCAGGTCCCAGAGCAACTGGAAGCTGTCGCGGCTGCCCACCCCCGCGCCGCCGGCGACGATCGTCCGCGCCCCCTTCAGGTTCACCTTCTTGGCCTCGCGGTGGCTCTCGATCAGCCGCAGCGCCAGGTCCTGCTGGCCGACGTTCACGTCCACGTCGATGATCTGGCCCTTCCGTTTGCTGTCGGGGACGGACATGGGCATGACGCCCTCGCGGACGGTGGCCATCTGCGGCCAGCGCTCCGTGTTGACGATCGTCGCGATGATGTTGCCGCCGAACGCCGGGCGAATCTGGTAGAGCAGCTTGTGATAGGTCTTGCCCGCCCGCTTGTCCTCGTGGTCGCCGATCTGGAGGTCGGTGCAGTCGGCGGTCAGCCCGCAGCGGCACTGCGAGGCGACGCGCGGGGCCAGGTCGCGGCCCATCACGGTGGCGCCGAACAGCACGATCTGCGGCTTGTGCGTCTCGATGAGGTTGCACAGCAGCTTGGCGTAAGGCTGGGTCTGGTAGTGGTCGACCATGGGGTGCTCAGCCAGGTAGACCTTGTCCACGCCGCCGGAGATCAGGCGGTAGCTCAGCTCGCGGACGCCCTTGCCGACCAGCACCGCGGCCAGCGGCACGCCGAGCTCGTCGGCCAGCCCGCGGGCCTTGGAGCAGAGTTCCAGCGGCGTGTCGTGCAGCTGGCCGCTCTCCTGCTCGGCGAAGATCCAGACTTCTCCCTTGGGATTCGGCTCGATCATGATCGCTCCTGGCAATGTCGAATGACGAATGTCGAATGTCGAATCAACGACGGGTCGCCGTTCGCGGCGTCTACCCGATCGTGTGGTCTTCGATCAGTTCGTGAATCAGCGTGCGGATGCTGTCATCGGTCGGGGCCACCTCGTGATAGCCGGACCCGGTCAGCACGATCGACTGGACGCGGTGGACCTTGGTCGGCGAACCGTCCAGGCCGACCCACGCGAAGTCGATCGGGAAATCGTCCAAGCTCCACTGCTCCAGCAGCAGCCCGCGGGCGGCCAGCGCCTCGGTGCGCTTCTTCGTCTCGGCGGCGCGGGCGGCGTCGTCGGCCTGCTTCATGTCGATGGAAACCTGCCGGGCGATCTCGGCCGGCGACTGGGCGGCCTTGTATCGCATCAGCCGACGGGCCGCGGAGGGACGCGGGTCGTTGGCGGCCTCGGTGACGGTGACCAGCATGGGCAGGGCGCCTTCGACGACCTCCCAGCCGTGCCCCAGATTCCGCCGGGCCCGGATGTGGCCGTTTGTCACATCCAGCAGCTTCTCGACGTATGTCATCTGAGGAATGCCCAGTTTTTCGGCCGTCTGTGGGCCCACCTGAGCCGTATCCCCATCGATTGCCTGCCGCCCGCAGAAGACCAGGTCGACCTTCCCCAGGTGCCGGATGGCACAACTGAGGATGTAGCTGGTGGCCAGCGTGTCCGACCCGGCGCATCGGCGGTCGGTCAGCAGGATGCCCCGGTCGGCCCCGCGATAGAGCGACTCCCGCAGGATGTCGCAGGCGGTAGGCAGCCCCATGGTCATGACCGTCACGGTGCCGCCGGCACGCTCCTTGACCTGAATCGCCATTTCCAGGGCGTTGAGGTCTTCGGGGTTGAACACGGCCGGCAGGGCGGCCCGGTTCACCGTGCCATCGTCCTTCATGGCCTTGCCCGTCACCTTGTGGGTGTCGGGAACCTGTTTGGCGAGCACGACGCAGTTGTAGCCCATACGCCGAATCCTCCGAAGCGGATTAAAGCTCCGTAGGTTAATGACAGTGGGCGGAATTATCAAGCCCCTAACCGATGGTCCTGGCCGCCCGGGCAGCCTACAATCCAGGTCGCAGTTGCCCGCCGCCCGGCTGACCGCGATCGACACCATGAGGCCCACATGACCGGACGCGTTTCTATCCTTCTGCTGTTGCTGGCGATATCGCTGGGCGCCGCCCCTGCCGGCTGCGTCGGGCGGCGGGAGCCGGCCAAGAAGCCCGGTTCCGAATCCGCCCCGCCGACCGCCCGGACGCTGCGGGTGTTTTGTGCCACCGGCATCCGCCCGCCGGTGCTGCTGATTGCCGACGCCTTCAAGCAGGCCCACCCGGGCGTGGAGGTCCGCATGCAATACGGCGGCTCGGGGGCGCTGCTGGGCATGCTCACGACGCTCAAGGCCGAGGAATACCGGCCCGACATCTTCATCGCCGGCGAAGACCTCTACGGCAACCAGGCCCGCGAGCAGGGGCTCGCCGACGAGGTGCTCACGATGGCCACCTTCCGCCCGGTCGTGGCCGTCCCCCGGGACAACCCCCTGGGCATCGCGAAGCTGGACGACCTGGCCAGGCCTGACGTGCGGGTCGCGCTGGGCGACGCCAAGACCGCCATCGGCGGGGCCACCGACCGGCTGCTGAACAAAGCCGGCCTGACCGTCATCCGCGACAACTGCCGCCGCGGCGGCTCGACCGTCTACGAGGTCGCCAACCTCCTGCTGCCCGGCCAGCAGGGCAACGCCAGCGCCGACGCGGCCATCATCTGGGACGCCACCGCCGTTCAGGGCGACTTCATGGGCAGGTTCAAGCTGATCTCCATCCCCCAGGCCGACGACGTCCGCATCGTCATCTGCCGGATCGCCGACACCCCCAACCGCGACCTGGCTGACGACTTCATCCGCCTGGCGACGGCCGGCCAGGTCGCCCGCGAGGCCTTCACGCGTTTCGGCTATACCGCTGCGGAACTCGCTCCGAGGAGCCAACCATGAAACCACACGCGATAGCAGGAGTGCTTGGCCTGGCTGTCGGACTCGCGCTGGCCGGCTGCCACGGCGAACGCAAGGAAGTGGACCCGGCCACCGGCCGGCCGGAGACCACCAAGACCATTCAGTTCTACTGCGGCGGGTCGATGAGCCAGCCGATCAAGGAACTGGTCGCGGAGTTCGAGCAGGCCCATCCCAACGTCCGCGTCAAGACGATCTACAACGGCTGCGGATTCCTGGTCAGCCAGATGAAGGCCGCCCACGACGCAAACGCCTTCGTCGGCGACATGTACTACGCCTGCGACACCTCGTTCATGCACGACGCCGAGGGCTACCAGGTCGTCGACCCCAGCTACCCGGCGGTCCGGATCACGCGGTTCTTCCCGGTCCTCATGGTCAAGAAGGGCAACCCCCTGAACATCAAGACGGTCGAGGACCTGGCCCGGCCAGAGGTGACGTTCATCGCCATGGGCAGGGACGACGGCGGCGCGGTCGGACGTGTTGGTTTCCAGATCCTCAAGGCCAGCCCCAAGTGGAGCGAGATCGAGCCCAAGATCAAGTACCTCGCCCCGACCGCGGACATGCTTGCGACCGCCGTGGCCAAGGGGCAGGCCCAGGTGGCTGTCATCTGGCACGTCGTCGCCAAGCCCTACGTCGAGAGCGGTGACGCCGACATGATCTACATCGAAGGCGAACACGCCGACCAGCCTATCGCACTTCTGAAGGGATCGAAGTATCCTGAGTTGGCCAAGGAACTGATCCTGTTCATCCGCAGCCCACATGGCCAGCAGGTGTTCCGAAAGTATGGATTCGTCATCGACGAGCCGACAACCCGACCCGACTAAGCCCGCCGACTCCCGCGGAGGAGTGTACCGTCCGAGCGAACTGGGGTTGCCCCTTGCGTTTGCCCTTCTCTCGGGCGCAGTTGTCACCGCCGCGATTCTCGGCGCCTGGCCGCCAGTCAACGTCTTTCATGCGCTTGCTCCGGGCCTGGTGGCCGAGGCAGTCGTGCTGCTGCTCTGCCAACTCGCCCGACCGCGCAGCCGGACGTCCTGGCTTGGTCCGGCGGCGATTCTCATGGCGGCCGCTGTCGTCGCGATCCTCGGAGCCCGCCTGGCGGTTGGCACATTCGGCGCGTTCATGGCGGGCTTCGCGGTCGCCGCTGCGTTGATGTTGGCCTATCAACTCGCCCGACCGCGCAGCCTGCGGGAATGGATCGGTCCGCTGGCCGAACTTGTGGCGGGGATCGCAACGCCGGTCGCGACGATGGCCCTGTCCCTGCGGCTGGACGCATTCTCCGCCTTCATGTTGGCCTCCCTGGCACTCTATGCCTCCTTCGTGCTGGCGATGTGGGGGATGCGGCGGTGGTTCCTGGGCTGGCTGGCGGGGCTTGGGGGGCTCTACCTGCTGCTGGTCGTGCTGCTGTTCGCCGCCACGGCGTTCGAGATGCGCTGGCATCGCTTCATGGGCATCGTCCTCCAGGAGCACATCCGCGACGCGGCCATCCTGAGCTTCAAGAGCAGCATCATGACCGTCGTGCTGGCGATGATCGTCGGCATCCCGCTGGGCTACCTGCTGTCACGGCGGCGGTTCTGGGGGCATACCTTCATCGACACGGTCCTGGACATTCCCATTGTCCTGCCGCCGCTGGTGGTCGGCGTCGCGCTGCTGATCTTTTTCAACACCGTGCCCGGGCGATGGATCAACGACGCGGTCATCGCCATCCAGCACGGCATCAACATCCTGATCGCCCGCGTGCAGAAGCCCTTCACCAACCGGCCCTGGCAGTTCGCCGCCGACGGGCTGGTCTTCGCCCCCGAGGGCGTGGTCATCGCCCAGTTCGTCGTCGCGGCCGCGTTCGGCATCCGCACGCTCAAGGCCACCTTCGACCAGATCGACCCGCGGATCGAGTCGGTCGCCCGCACGCTGGGCGCGTCGCGGCGGCAGGCCTTCTTCCGCGTCACGCTGCCGATGGCCGGCCACGGCATCCTGGCGGCTGCGGTCATGACCTGGGCCCGCGCGATCGGCGAGTTCGGGCCCATCCTCATCTTCTCCGGCACGACCCCGAAGTACACCGAGGTACTGCCCACCGCGATCTATCTCGAATTCCAGGTTGGCCAGCTCCAGTCGGCGCTGGCCGTCTCCCTGATGATGGTCCTGCTGGCGATGCTCACCCTCTGGGCGTTCAAGAAGCTCGGAGGCCGCTTCGCGATGTGATCCCGTCGGCTGGGAGAATTCGCCACAGATGGACACGGATGAGCACAGATGAAGATGGATTGTGAAATCGCCGCCAGGCCTCTTCGGACATCCGTGTCCATCTGTGTCCATCTGTGGCTTGCCTCTTCCCCGAGGTCCGTGCGTTGATCGAGTTGCAGAACGTCCACGCCCGCTTCGGCGACTTCGAGTTGCGGGACATCAATCTGCGCATCGCGGACGGGCAATACTGCGTCCTGCTCGGGCCCCCGGGCTCGGGCAAGACGTCGATCATCGAGCTGATCTGTGGCCTGCGGCCGCTGGGCGGCGGGCGGATCCTGATCGACGGCCGCCCGGTGCAGGACCTGGACCCTGCCGACCGCGGCGTCGGATACGTGCCGCAGGACTACGCCCTGTTCACGCGCAAGCAGGTGTTCGACAACATCGCCTTCGGGCTGAAGGTCCGCCACGTGCCGCCGGGGCAATTGAAGAGCCTGGTGGTCGGGGCGGCCGACCTGCTGGGCATCGGTCACCTGCTGACTCGCACCTGCGTCGGGCTCTCCGGCGGCGAGCGGCAGCGGGTGGCACTGGCCCGGGCGATGGTGCTCAGCCCGCGCGTGCTGCTGCTGGACGAGCCCGTCAGCGCCTTGGACGAGTCCACCCGCGAACGGGTCTGCCTGGAACTGCGGGCCCTGCACGACCGGCTGGGCACGACGACGATCCACGTCAGCCACAATTTCGAGGAGACCCGCGCCGTCGCCGACATCGTCGGCGTGATGCGCGATGGCTGCCTCGAACAGGCCGGCTCGGTCGAGGACATCTTCCGACGCCCGCGCAACGAGTTCGTCGCTCGCTTCGTCCGCGCCGGCAACATCCTGCACGGGTGGGCCCTCCCAGCCGACGGCGGCGCCCGCCTGTCGCTGGCCGGCCAGGTGTTCGCGATTCCCGGCGGCGCCGACGGGGCGGTGTCTGCCGTGCTGCGGCCGCAGGACCTTCGCGTCGTCTCAGCCGACGGGCCCGGGCCCGGCAAGGTCTGTCTCGACGGTGTCGTCATCGGCGTCAATGACGGCGGCGGGCTCCAGGTCACTCTCCGCGTCGCCGTCGGCGACAGCGAGACCGTCAGCGCCGCCGTGCCCCGCCTGGACGACGAGCCGATCTCCTACCGCGCCGGCCAGCCGATCCGCGTCGCGTTCGACCCGGCCCGTCTGCACCTGCTGGAGCCCGACGCAGCCGGGAACCCGGGGGAGGGGAATCGCGTCACGCCCGGGCCGCCGGCGACGTAGTCACGGCATGGAGGCCCATGCGGGCGGGCCGGGACTCTCACGCACGATCGGCGCCACCAAGGAGCGAGCACCATGCAAGGCACAGCGATCCGAACCCTCGCGTCCATCCTCTGCGTCGCGGCCGTGGCCTTGTGCGGCTGCCGCGGCGAGCGCCGGCCGGTGAACCCCAAGACCGGCCAGCCCGTCGAGAAGCGCGTCCTCCGCATCTACGTCGGCAGCTCGATGAGCGTGCCGATGAAGGCGTGCATGGAGTCCTATCGCAAGGACCACCCCGACACCGAGCTGATGCTCGACTTCGGCGACAGCGGCGACGCGCTGGCCCGCATCCGCGAATGGGGCGCCGGCGAGGCCCTCGTGCTGCACGAGCCCTACCTGACGCAGATGATAAACGAAGGCATCGGCAAAGAGATCGTTACGCTGGCCAGCTTCCGGCCGGCCATTGTCTGCCGCAAGGACGACCCCAAGACCGCGCACGTCAAGGGCCTCAAGGATCTGGACGACCCCAACCTGCGCGTGGCCATGACCGACGCGAGCAAGACCGTCAGCGGCGGGCTGGTGCAGGCGGCGCTCAAGAACGCCGGCATCCAGCAGTCGGTGATGGACCGCAAGCCATACCAGAACCGCTCCAGCGGGGCGATCTGCAACGTCGTTGCCGGCGTGGGCGACACCAGCTCGGCCGGCGGTCCCTGCGACGTCGGCGCCGCGTGGGACTCGGTCGCCCGCGGGGCGGGCCTGCGCACCGTTCCCATCGAGGACGAGTACATGCCGCAGACCTATCCCGACCCCGAGACGCCCGCGGTCATCTACCGCAACGGCGCCGTGCCGGTCGGGCTGGTCACGCTCAAGTCGAGCCAGGGCCCCGAGGAGCTTCAGCGATTCATCGACTTCATGCTCTCGCCCGCCGGCCAGAAAATCTGGCGGGACAGTG
Organism: Phycisphaerae bacterium; assembly: GCA_022072085.1. GTDB lineage: Bacteria > Planctomycetota > Phycisphaerae > JAJVII01 > JAJVII01 > JAJVII01. The sequence goes on along the minus strand of JAJVII010000021.1, from coordinate 132,366 downwards.
GATTCAACCCGCCGGCCCAGTAAACTGGCGCCATGAACGAATCACCGCAAGTCGCCGCTCTCGGGCTCGACCGCACCCGGCGGGTCGCGATGATCCTCGTCGTCGTCAGCGGGCTGACGCTGGTCGGCATCGCCCTGTGGCGCGTCGCGACCACGCCCACCTCGCAGACGGTCACCCCCGAGATCATGGGCACCACGACGCACCTGACGGCCGTGGGCAGGCGGGCCGACCTCGGGCCCGCGCTGGACGCCGCCCAGGCTGCCCTGCGCTCGGTCAACCGCACCATGTCCACCTACGACCCGTCCAGCGAGCTGAGTCGCATCAACGCCGGCCAGAGCCCCGACGACATCGCCCCCGAGCTGGGCGCAGTGCTCGAATTCGGCCTGCACATGTCCAGCCGAACCGACGGGGCGTTCGACGCGACGGTCTATCCGCTCGTGCAGCTATGGGCGAAGGCCGCCGCCGCCGGCCGACCGCCCGACGACGCAGAGTTGGCTGACGCCCGCTCGCACGTCGGCTGGCGGAAGGTCTCGCTGACGATGGACCCGCTCAATCCGCAGCCGGCGACGCAGCCGGGCGGCCGACGCTGGGTGCTGCGCATGCCCGTGGGGACACAGATCACGCTGGACGCGATCGCCAAGGGCGACGCGGTCGACCTGGCCGTCGCCGCGATGCGGACCGGCCGCCACCTCGCCGGCGGCATGGTCGAGGTCGGCGGCGACCTGCGCTGCTTCGGCCGCCCGGCCGACGGCGGCTTCTGGCGCGTCGGCGTGCAGAGCCCATGGGAGGAGGGTCGCGTGCTCATGCGGCTGCGCCCTCTGACTGACAGCGGCGAACTGTGCGTCTGCACCAGCGGCAACTACCGGCGGTATTACGAGATCGCGGGCAAGCGGTACAGCCACATCATCGACCCGGCCACGGGCGAGCCGGCCGACGCCGTGCCCAGCGTGACGGTCATCGCCCCCAGTTGCATGAAGGCCGACGGCTGGGCGACGGCGCTCTCCGTGCTGGGCGTCGAGAAAGGCCTGAAGCTGGTCGAGCAGGAAAGCGGCGTCGAGGCGATGTTCGTGACGGGGACCAAGGACAACCCCGAGTATCACTACTCGTCAGGGTTCAAGAAGTACGTCATCGAAGAATGAGGGAGTCTTAATTTTCGATTGAAGATTTTGGATTGCAGATTCACAGAGGCGATGCCGGAAACGTGGGTGATTCCTCTCCCCAATCTAGAATCAAGAATCTGAAATCCAAAATCGCCCCATCAGCCGCGCCAGTTCATGTCTTCGGCCGTCGGGCGGGGAGGCTGGGGCGGGGCGGGGGACTCGGTGACCGCAGCCACGCCGGCCAGCTCCTCCTCGTAGCGTGGCAGCGGCTTGCCGAAGACGATCATCGACTTCATGGGGCACTTGGCCTGCGCGGGAGCGAAGTCGGTCGTCTCGCTTACCTTGTCGTAGTTGATGACGGCCAGGTTGTTTTCGATGGTGAAAACTTCCTGGATCGCCCGGGCGCAGGCGGAACAGCCGATGCAGCCGACCTTGCAGACGTCGCGGACGGCCTTGGCCGGGTCGTGGTTGGAGCAGGCGACCACCATCATTCGCTCGACCTTGAAGGGAATCTGCTCGATGATCTCGCGCGGGCAGACGCGCACGCAGGCGCCGCAGCCGACGCACTTCTCGTAGTCGATCCGCGGCAGGCCGTCCACCAGCGTCATCGCGTCGTATTCGCACGCTGCGACACAGTCGCCGAAGCCCAGGCAGCCCCAGGTGCAGCCCTGCACGCCGCCGACGACCGCGGCCGCGGCGCAGGTCGGCTCGCCGGTGTAGTTCCCGCGCCCCAGCCGGTCGGACTCGGTCGCCCCGCAGTGGATCACCGGGCGGAAGGGGTAGCTGGTCGTGACTTCGACGCCGAGGATATCGGCGATGGCCTTGGCCACGCCCGGCCCGCCGACAGTGCAGCCGTCGACGGGGGTGGCCTGCTGGAAGACGGCCTTGGCGAACGCCGAGCAGCCGGCCAATCCGCACCCGCCGCAGTTGGCCCCGGGCAGGCAGGCCTCGATGGCGGCCTGCTTGGGGTCCACTTCGACGTGCAACTTCACGTTGGCGATCACGAGCATGACGCAGAAGACGGCCGCGATGGCGAGCATCGCAATCACGGCAGCGAGCATGGACGTTCCCATTTTCAGACTCCGGTCGAAGAACTCATCCGCCGATTACGCCGATTGCGCAGATTTCCGGAAAGACAGGGGAGGAGAACCGCGAATGGACGCGAATGAACGCGAATTCGAAGTCTGGAATCCGTCTTCCGCGGGCGTCCCATTGGCGTCTATTCGCGTTCATTCGCGGTTCTCATCTTCTTGAATCTGCGAAATCTGCGAGCGTCTTGTCTTTCTATCCGCCGATGCCGGCGAAGCCCATGAAGGCCATCGCCAGGATCGCGGCGATCATCAGCGTGATGGCCGGCCCTCGAAGGGCCTTGGGCACGTCGGCGAAATCCAGTTCCTCGCGGATGCCGGCCATGATGACGATCGCCAGCGTGAAGCCCACCCCCACGAACGCGCTGAAGACCGTCGCCTGGGCCAGCGTGCCGAAGCCCTTGATCCAGATCAGCAGCGTCGTGCCCAGGATCGCGCAGTTGGTCGTAATCAGCGGCAGGTAGATCCCAAACGAGTCGTAGAGCCTGGGGAAAAACTTCCGCAGGTACATCTCGACCAGTTGCACCATGGCCGCGATGACGAAGATGAACACGACGTACTGGAGGAATTCGAGATGGTAGGGGATCAGCACGTAGGCCTGGAGCAGGTAGGTCACCACGCCCGCGGCCGTGTTGACGAACGTGACGGCCGCTCCCATCCCGAACGCCATGTCGACCCGGCGGGACACGCCCAGGAACGGGCAGATGCCCATGAAGTAGGTCAGCACGATGTTCTGGATGACGGCCGCCGTGATCGCGATCGCCACCAGGTGTCCGATGTCCATGACTCGCCTTTCCAATCGCCAAGTGCCGCAAGCGGCTGAATGACGAATTCCGAATTCGCGAATGACGAAAGAATGCCGAATGCCCAATGACGAATGAAGAAGGGCGGTGACGTCTACGCCGCGCTGCCGTTGGTCACTTGTGCTTCGTCATTCAATCGACATTCGGAATCCGACATTCGTCACTGCCCGCCGCTCTGGCGGGCCTTCTTCTTCATCTGAACCCAGTTCACCACGCCGATCAGCACGCCGAGGGTCAGGAACGCCCCGGGCGGCAGGATCATGATCGTCCAGGCTTTCCACATCACCACGCCGCCGACCGTCACCTGCTCGGGCAGCACGCGCAGGCCGAAGAGCGTCCCAAAGCCGATCACCTCGCGGATGACGCCCATCGCCGAGAGCGTGAGCAGGAACCCGCCGCCCATGCCCAGAGCGTCGGCGATCGCGACGCCCGGGCCTTGTCGCGAGGCGCAGATTTCCGCCCGGCTGATGATGATGCAATTGACCACGATCAGCGGCACGTAGGGGCCGAGCTTCTCGCTCATCGTCGGCAGGAACGCCGCGAGGAACCGGTCGGCGATGGTCACGAACGCCGCGATCGTCAGCGTGTAGACCAGGATCCGCATGTGCGGCTTGATGAGGTTCCGCAGCAGCGAGGTGACGCAGTTGCTCATCACCAGCACGAAGGTGGTCGCACCGGCCATCGTGACCGCGCCCGCGAGCGTGTTGGTCACCGCCAGCGTCGGGCACATGCCCAGGAGCTGTCGGAGCGTCGGGTTCTCCGGCAGCAGGCCGTTGAGGAACCGTCGGCCGGCGCCGGGCAGTTGCGTTGAGGCGGAATTCGTTTCGCTCATGGCGTTCCCTGTCCTGGCGTCGCCGCGGTGTCCTTGGCCAGTTCGGCCGCGATGATCGCGCTGACCTTTTCGCGTTTCACGTTGCAGGCGTTGACCACCGCTCGGGACGAGTAGGTCGCCCCGGTCAGCACGTCCACGCCGTTGGGGTCGCTCTCGCTGCCGCGTAGCAGGGGGATCGGGGCGTCGGTCCGCTTGCCCTTGAACCGGTCGCGGAACTGCTCGCCCTTGACCCGGTCGCCCAGGCCCGGCGTCTCGTTGCTCTTGAGAATCTGCACGCCGACGATCTGTTGCCCGCCCGCGTCCAGCCCCACCAGCACGACAACGTTGTCGGCGTAGCCCAGGGCCGACGAGGGGTAGGCCCAGCCGACCGTTCGGCCGGCTGCGTCGGTCACGCGGTAGATTTCCAGGTCGACGCCTTGGGCGCGGGCGCTGGCGACGCCGCCGGGAACGACCTCGTTGATCGCTCCGTGGAGCTTGTCGACGGCGTTCCGGGCGATCCGCGGCGCCAAGGCGTGCTCGACGCCGGCCAGCGCCGCCCCGAAGCCGACGGCCAGCACGATCACCAGCCAGGTCTGTTGCAGGAAGCTTTTCATACGCGCCTCGCTCGATTCCCGCCGTCGCGGCGTCCACTTGGCACTCAGCACTCAGGACTCAGCACTCATTCCTTCTTCGCGTGCCCACCGACCGGGCGCGGCTGCGTCCATCGGTTCAGCAGCGGGGTCATGGCGTTCATCACCAGCACCGCGAACATCACGCCCTCGGGGTTGTTGCCGAAGATTCGGATAACGACCGTCAGCATGCCGACGCCCAGGCCGAAAATCCACCGGCCCGGCTTGGTCAGCGGCGAGCTGACCGGGTCGGTCACGATGAAGAACGCCCCCAGCAGCACCGCGCCGCTGAGCAGGTGCTGGAGCACGGTCAGGCTGTGCCCGGATTCGCGGGCCCAGTGGTCCACGGGCGCGACCAGGGCCACGCCGATGAGCATGCCCGCGGTCAGCCGCCAGTCGCCGGCCTTGCGCAGCAGCAGCCACAACCCGCCGAGGATGATCATCGCGGCGCTGGTCTCGCCCAGCGAGCCGGCGACGTTGCCCTCGAACAGCTTGAGCAACGAGGCCCCGCCAGCCGCCAGCGGCGTCGCGCCGGTCGTCGCGCCGACCGGTGCGGCCCACGTGGTCATCTCGGCGGTGAAGCAGGCCATCAGGAACGCCCTGCCGACCATCGCGGGGTTGAAGATGTTGTAGCCCAGCCCGCCGAAGATCATCTTGCCCAGGGCGACCGCGACGATGGCGCCGATCGCGCTCATGTAGGGCGGCAGGCCCGGCGGCAGGGAGAACGCCAGGATCAACCCGGTGATCAGCCCGCTGCCGTCGAGCAGGCTGAAGGGCTTTCGCCGGGCGAAGGTGAAGACGTACTCGGCCGCCAGCGCCGCGACGACGCAGGTGACGATCTGGCAGACCGCGGCGGCGCGGAAGAACCACACCGCCGCCGCCGTCACCGGCAGCAGGCCGATCAGCACGTCGATCATCATCCGCCGCGTGGTGAAGGCCCGCTCCCAGAGGTGCGGTCCGGTGGTGGTTTCCAGCAGGGGGCCGGCGGCGGCGTCGGCCGCCAGGAGCGCTTCTGCGGGCGTGGTGGGTTGATCGGACATACCGCTACTTCCTTCTCGCGTCGCGCATGATGCGGGCCTTGCCCGCGCGGATGTGCTGGGCCAGCGGCACCCGCGCCGGGCAGACGTAGGCGCAGCAGCCGCACTCGCAGCAGGCCATGATGTCGTATCGCCGGGCCAGTTCCCAATCGCCGAACTTCGACGCCTGGGCGATCTTCGTCGGCACCAGGTGCAGCGGGCAGGCATCCACGCAACGCCCGCAGCGGACGCAGGTCGTCTGCTCGGCCGACTCCACCTCCGCCGCCGTCAGCACGGTGATTCCGCTGGTGCCCTTGGTCACCGGGGCTTCCACGTCGGCCAGCGTGAACCCCATCATCGGGCCGCCGGCGACGACGCGCCGGGCGTCCGTGGTCAGCCCGCCGCAGTGCTTGAGCAGCTCGGAAATCGCCACGCCGATCGGCGCCAGCACGTTGGCCGGTCGGACGATGCCGCGCCCCGTCACGGTCACCACGCGGTGGGTGAGCGGTCGGCCGCGGAGGACGGCCCGGGCGATGGCGGCGGAGGTCGCGACGTTGACCACGACCACGCCGACGTCCAGCGGCAGGCCGCCGGTGGGGACCTCTTTGCCGAGGACCGCGACGATGAGCTGCCGTTCGCCGCCCATGGGGTATTTCGTCTGGCAGACGGCCACGTCGATGTCGGGGCACGCCGCCGCCGCCCGGCGCATCGCGTCGACGGCGTCGGGCTTGTTGTCCTCGATCGCGATCACGCCGCGCGACGCCCCGCAGGCCCGCATCGCCAGCCGCAGGCCCGCGGCGATGGGCTCGGGGGCCTCGATCATCAGCCGATGGTCCGCCGTCAGGAACGGCTCGCACTCGCAGCCGTTCAGCAGCACGGCCGACACCGGCTTGGCCGGATTGGGGGTCAGCTTGATGTGCGTGGGGAAGGCGGCCCCGCCCTGGCCGACCAGCCCGGCCGACTTGATCGCCTCCAGGATGGCCGCGGGCTCCGGCGGCGTCGCCGGCAGGGACCAGTCGCCGCCGAAGAGGTCGTCGAACAGGGCCCGGCCCTCCAGCGGCGCGGGGGCGGGCTCTGCGCCCGGCTCGGCCTTGGGGGCGCCGGCCTTGATCGGCACCGCCAGCGACCGCCGCCCGTTGGGCAGCGTGACGGCCGTGACCGCGCTGGCCGACCCGGCGATCGACGCGTGAACGTCAGCCGACACCGCGGCCTTGGATCGGCCGACGACGTCGCCGATGTTCAGAGCCGCCCGCGGCTTGACGGCCGCCTCGCAGGGGGTGCCGGTGTGCTGGTGCAGGGGGATGACGACGTTGGCCGGGGTGGGCAGGACCTCGATGGCCCCGCCGGCCGACAACGCCTTGTTGCCGGGCGGATGGATGCCGCGGGCGAACGTCTTGCGGTCAGAGAAACGGACGAGCAGGTCAGCCAGACTCACGATCGACACTCCTTGCCGCGGCGCAGAACCCAGGCCGCCGGGATCACGATCAGCACGCCGGCCGCCAGCCCCACGCCCAAGGCCGCCCACTCGCCCATCGGTCGCGACAGGGCCGCCGACGCGGCGATCAACGCCGCCAGCGGCCCGCCGAACACCCAGGCCGCCGACAGGGCAAACCGCCCGCCGGCCAGCGGGCTGGCTGGTGCACAGCTATCGCTAAGCGCTTGCGCAGCAGCAGGTTGCGAGTCGTCCTGTTGAGGGGAGGCCGGACAGCCTGGGCAGTCGGAGTGACAGACGGGGGGGCGACTCATGGCATGTGAAGGATAGTTCCTGATATAAATCGTGACAGATTTCACAAACTAATCCGCCAAGTATGCCCATACCATCGGCTGATTTCAAGGGGAATCTGAAGGTTCGGAGAAGGGGTCAGGCTACTCTTGTGAGGTCGTCGGTGCCGAGGGGCTGGAAAGGTAGCCTGTCCCGTTTTCCGCCCTCCCGTTTTCCGCCCTGTCCCCGGAATTCTGGCCAACCGGGAGCGTGACAACGGAGTGATCCGCTTACTCGTTCACCTTTACCTCAACCCTCACCACCCCAGGCAGGTCGAAGGCTGTGAATCGCAGCCGGTCCGGCGCGTCGAATGCCAGTCGGAAGCCCCGACTGGGGAACGCGTAGTCGCCAATCTTGCGTCCATCAATGAACGCCGCGGTGGTCCCGGCGTGGGCCAGGTGCTTGCTGTCCGAACTGAAGACGACGCGGTCGGAGGCATCGACGTGAATCGTGCCGGATGGGACCCTCTGGTCCACGTAGGGCGCCGACTCCACCCCGTCCAGGACGCAGACGACCGTGCGGCTCGACGTGGCCGGGTTGTGCCGCCCGCCGAGGAAGGCCGCCCGTTTGCTATCGGGGCTGAAGATGAGACTGGAGCAGATGGTGTAGGTCGGGCTGGCCACACCGTTCAGGATCATCTGAGCCTTGTTATCGTCGAGCCCTGCGACATATCCGAATCTCCTGGAGTCCGGGCTGAACACGAGCGACCGCTCGGCGACGGTGAAGAACGTCTTGTCCTCCTTGCCGTCGAGGACGACGAAACACCTGCCCCGGCCTCGCGTGCCGGCGCAGGCATAGCGAGATCCGTCCGGACTGAACACGACAGGTCCCAGCGGGCTGAACTCCGGGAAGCTGCTCACCACCTGGTCGTTGATGACAACGGAGGTCTGCCCGCCGTCGGTGACTGCGCAGGCCCACTTGCGGCTGTCGGGGCTGAACGAGATTTCGCTGGTCAGGCCCTCGACCTTGCCGCGGGCGCCGTCCACCATCGAAATGTTCTTCTTCTTGGCCGGGTCGTAGTCCACATAGGCAAACCGCTTGCTGTCGGGGCTGAACACAGGAAGGCATCCGTTCATCGTGGTCACGCGCTCGCCGCGGCGCTGCAGGAAGACGCGGGCCTGGATGCCGTCGGCGTTGACGTAGAACTGCTCCGTGGCAAAGATGTTGCTGTCGGGCGAGAAGGCAAGCCGCTCCGGGGCGAACACCAGCCGCGGACGTGGGGCGCTGCTGTTCTCGACGATTTCGGCTGACTCAAGGAAGATCTTCCGCTGGTTTTGGAGCACGCCGGCCCGATAGGCCAGTTGGCGTCCGTCCGGGCTGAACGTCAGCCCGTCCGGATGCACCTGCATCCAGGGCTTGTGCCGCTCGCCGTCGAGGACCACGAAGTGGGGCGTGCCCGCCACGTAGACAACGCGGGTCCCGTCCGGGCTGAATCCCAGCGAGTAAGGATCGACCTTGGGCACGGCGGCGCCGGCAGCCAGTTCCTTCTCGAAGTCCGCCAGCCGCTGCCCGTCGACGTACACCACCTCGCTCCTGGCGATCCGGGCGACGTGCGCGAACCGGCGGCCGTCCGGACTGCACGCCGTGCCGGAGATGTCCCCGCCCCACCGCCACAGCATCCCCAGCGTCTGATGCTGGACCTGCGTATGGACATGACCGGTGATCCGATCCAGCGCGGCGATGGCCGCCGTTCGCCATTCCGGTTGCCCAGCCGGCGCCTGGACGATTTTCGTCAGCGCCGGGACGGCATCTTTCGACCCGATCCTGCCGAGGGCCTCGCACAGGTCGATTCGCTCCCCGGCTCGGGCTTGCTCGAACCACACGGCCAGGCCTGGGACGGCCGCCGGTCCGATCTTCGCCAGCGCGTCCATCAGCGCCTCCCGGGCCCGGGCGTTACCGGCAACCTTTCCCACCGCCTTGACGATGGCCACCGCCGCGGGCGCCGCGGGCGGGCCGATCCGGCCCAAGGCCGTGGCCGCGGGGACGACCAGTTCCACCGGACCGTTCTCCAGCATGTCCGTCAGGGCCGGCACGCCGTCCGCGCCGCAGTTGCCCAGGGCTTCGGCCACCGGCGCGCGGACCAGGGCGCTCTTGCTGTTGACCTTCAGGAGAGCGCCCGAGGCCGCCTTGCCCGGCGGTCCCACGCGGGCCAGGCATCGAGCCGCGGCGGCGACCACCTCCGGATCGGGATCGGCGAGCATCTTGACCAGCGTGGGCACTGCCGGCGCGGCAGCTTCTCCGCAGCAGCTCAAGCCGTCGGCGCCCCCGGCGCGGACGTCCTTTCCGTCCCGCAGAGGCCTGGCCGGCGGCTTGCTGTTGACTGCGGTCATGAGCGCGGCGACGGCCTCCGGCTGCGGACCGGCGATCTTGCCAAGGCAGCGGGCCGCCTCGCCCTGGACCAGAGGCTTGTCCGATGTGGCCGCCTTGATCAGCGCCGGAATGGCGCCCTTGGCCAACGGGCCCATCACCGCCAGCGCCTCGGCGGCCGAGCGGCGAACGTGCTCGCTACGGTCGTTCATCGCCTCGATCAGTTGCGGGATGCACTCCCGCGCGGTCGGCCCCATCTTCCCGATGCATGACACCGCAGCGTTCCGCGTCCATTCATCAGGATCCTTCAACGCGGCAAGCACGTTCGGAATCGCCGGCTTGGCCAGCGGGCCGAACTCTCCCAGGTCCAACAGCCCCGTCAGGAGATCCTTGGCAACGGCGAGTTTCGCCATCGCCCGCCCCAGGTCGCGGGGCAACTCCGCCCGCATCAGAGCTAAGGCTTCGCCGGCTGCATCGCACACGCCTGGATCCGGGTCGCACATGGCCGCCTGCTGCATCCGGGGCGTAACGTCGCCCCGCTTGGCGAAGATCGCACCCAACGATCGAATGGCTGCGAGGCGGACGGCTGGAACAGGATCATCATGCATCGCATCGACCAAGGCGCCGCCGGCCCGAGCGGCCTTGTTGCCCCAATCGCCCAGCCCCGTCGCCGCCGCTTCACGAACGGCCGCATCGGTGTCGGCCAACGCACGGGTCATCTGGGGCATGCATTCGACGGCGGAGTTACCGATCTTGCCCAGCGCCAGCGCTGCCTGCGCCCTGGCCTCGGGTTTGCCCTCTCGCAAAGCGACGTAGAGGGCGGGCACGGCCTCCTCCGCGTCAGGCCCCAGCTTGCCCAACGCCTGGATCGCCTCGATGTCCCCGCTCTTGGCTTTCGCGGCCAGAGCCGCTAGGTCACCAGACGCGGCCTGAACGCAGGCGGCCGCCACGGTTGCCAGGATGACGCTCACGCACAGGAGATGCCGCATGGGGGTCTCCTTCCACCGGTCATGGGGTTTCAGGGCTCGACCATCTGCTGGCCGTCGTAGTAGAAGTGATACGTCGCGTCCCAGTCGCCACTGTTGTCGATGTCCTTGATGATTCTACGGCCAAGCGGGTCGTATTCCAAGGCCGCGATCTGTGAGCCGGCCTGCCCCGCTGGGGCGTTTCTCCCGGCTGCTGCCGGTTCGACTGCTCGCCGCTGGCGAGCGGGAGGGCCGCCATTCTTACCCTCTCCTTCGCACCGGCGAGTGAGAGGGAGAAGAGGCACGCCCTCCGTATATACGGTCGCGGCCGGGGGAAAATGGGAGTTACGAAAGGCCCGTAAATCGGGCCGATTCCGGCCGACGGCCCATGTGACGGGCCGGCCGGCGGTTGGCCCGGCGAAAAATTCTCGGAATTTTGGGGGGATTCTTGCAGGGGGTTCAACACGAAGGGGCATGAAGGGGGGAGAAGGGCCACGAAGCCAAGAGGGGGAGAGGGGGACCGGTCCCCTTTTCGCGAAGACGCGAAAAGCGGACCAGTCCCCTAAGACTAAGAAGCGAAAAACGGACCAGTCTCCTAAGAGGTCCCTCATCCTGTAACGGCTGGGCGGAGACCACCTTCTCCCGCCAGGGGAGAAGGGGTCTGAGCCAATGCCCCCCCTTCGTGCGCGTTCGTGGCCCTTCGTGGGCCATCTTCTTCTCGTCTCCGCGTCACGGCGTCTTCACGTCCTTCGTGCTTTCGTCGCGCGACGCCTCTTCCCGCAGCCACTTCACCTTGATGACCCCGCCGCAGTCCTGGGCGAAGTACAGGTTGCCGTCGGGGTCGATCGTCACGCCCTCGGTGTCCTTGCCCGGCACCTGCGTCCAGCGGGCATACAGCCGCCCGTCGATCGTCGATTCCATCAGGATGTGGTTGCTGTCGCTGAGGATGTAGAGCCGCCCCCGCTTCGCGTCCCAGTGCAGGCCGGCCAGGTCCGTCACGCCCGGCTCGAACATGTTGAGAATCTTCACCGCCGGCGGGTTGGGGCCCTTGTGCCGCAGCGGGACTTCGAGCCGGAAGACGGCCGACCGATCGTCCTTCTGCGTCAGGCTGAAACTCTGGTTGGCGACCAGGAACGTCCCGCCCTGCGGGTGTTTCGCGTCGGGGACGAAGGTGATGGCCTCGATGCCGGTGGAGGCGTTCTCGCGCATCACCAGTTCGCCCTTGTAGGTCCGGGGGATCTGCCAGACGCGGAGGATGTCGAGTTTGTCCGGATCGACCTCCAGGATCTGCTCCTTGCCCTCGGCGGCGAGGTAGAGCAGGCCGGTCGCGGGATTGACCGTAACGCCTTCGCAGTCGTAGCGTGTGGGGAACTCCCTGCGGCGGAGGATCCGGCCGTCGGTGTTCATCTCGCAGATGCCGCTCTCGTCGCTGATGACGAACAGTGTCTTGCGCCTCGGGTGAAAGACGATGCCGCTGGGCTCGGGGAAACCGGTCTTCTCGATGTTGCCGATCATTCGGCAGCGAAAGGGGGCGACCTGAGGTCGCTCCGGCGGCGGATCGGGCTGCGTGGTCGGCACGTCGGCCTGTGTCGTGGGTGGTGGGGGCGGAACGGCCGGAGCGTCGGCCAGCGCCGACAGGGCGGGCCAGAGAATCAGCGCGGCGGCGAGGCAACGCATGGGCGGTCCTCCTGCGGGGGGGGCACCAAGTGCGCGCCATTATACCTCCGCAGCGGCGGTTCACGCCTGCCCGGATCGCGACCGTTCGGAAACGTCATCGGAGCAGGGAGAAGGGGCTGGCACGGGCAGCGGGGCCTGTGGTCGGGACCGGGCAAGGTGATAGACTGTCGCGGCGGCGCGAGCGGGGGTCGGGAGACAGGCGGATGGCGGACAGCGGAGAACAGAAGGGATCCTCGACGCCGGCTACGCTGCTGGGCGTGGGCGCGATCCTGCTGTGGAGTTCGACGATCGCGGTGTCGCGGCCATTGACCGAGCAGTTGGGAACGCTGACGGCCGGGGCGGCGATATACCTGCTGGCCGGCCTGCCGGCGGTGGCGTTCCTGCTGCTGCGCCGCGAGCCGATGGCGCGGGCGCTGGCGCTGCCGCGCAGCTACCTGCTGCTGTGCGGCGGGCTGATGGTGCTCTACACGACGATGCTTTATCTGGCCATCGGCTTGGCGCCGGACCATACGCAGGTTGTGGTCGTCGGCATCATCAACTACCTCTGGCCGAGCTTTACGTTGGTGTTCTCAGTCCCCATCCTCAAGCGGCGCTTCAACGGCTGGCTGGTTCCGGGCATGCTGCTCGCGATCGCCGGCATTGTGCTTGCCGGGCTGACGCCGCAGCCCGGGCATGAGGCTTTGGGCTGGCGCGATCTGGCGGCCGTGACGCCGGGCCAGTGGATGCCCTACGGCTGCGCGCTGCTGGCGGCGGTCTGCTGGGGCCTCTACTCCAACCTGAGCCGACGGCTGGCCGGTCCGTATCGCGGCGGGGCGATGCCGCTGTTTCTGCTGGCCTGCGGCCTGGTGCTGCTGGTCCTGCGGCTGTTCGTCGCCGAGCCGACACGCTTAACGCCCGGTGTCGCCGGCGGGCTGGCCTACATGGCCGCCGGCCCGGCGCTGCTGGCCTATGTCTTCTGGGATCTGGCGATGCGCCGCGGGCGGATAATCCTGGTGGCGGCGCTCTCCTACTTCACGCCGCTGCTTTCCACGCTGCTCAGTTGCCTGCTGCTGGGCGTGCCGATGGGGCTCAACCTCTGGCTGGCCAGCCTCCTGGTCGTCGCCGGCGCCGCCCTGTGCAAGTGGTCCATCCGCGAGGGGTGACGGTGGCTGCCCGGCGTCAGTGAATCAGCCCGTCCCACAGCAGCTTGGCGGCCCCGACCGCCGCCAGCAGTTCCACCGCGACGCGGAACGCCTGCTGGGGGATCTTCTTGAACAGGACGATGCCCCCGGCCGCCCCGGCTGCCACCACCGGCGCCATCAGCAGGTCCACCTTCAGCGACCCGAAGGTGATCCAGTGCAGGTCGAGCATGAAGGGCACTTTGAAGCTGTTGAGAAGGAAGAAATACCACGCGGCCGTGCCGATGAACGCGTGCTTGTCGAACCGCAGTGCCAGCAGGTAGAGCACCATCAGCGGGCCGGCCGCGTTGGAGAGCATCGTCGCCACGCCGGCCGCCGCCCCGACGCCCACCGCGAACGACCAGTGGTGCGGCACGAGGTCGGCGGCGTCGCGGCCGCCGCGAACCAGCCGGTCCACCCGCCACTGCCACCAGCGGTTGAGCGCGAGCATCGCCAGCACGATCCCCCCGATGATCGGGCCCAGCAGGTGGGGCCGCTGCTGGCCGAGCAGGTGGGCCAGTCCCCACGCCGCCACGATGCCGACCGCCGCCGGGGGCATCAGCCGAAACAGCAGCCGCCAGTTCGCGTGCCGGCGATACCAGATCACCGCGATCACGTCGCCGATGATGAGCATCGGCAGCAGCAGCCCGACGCTGGCGCCCTTCTGGCCCTCGGGCAGGGCTGTCGCCGCCAGCACGACCGCCAGGATGCCGATCCCCGGCACGCCGGTCTTGCTGACCCCGACGACGACGGCGGCTAGCGCGATAAGAGCCCAGCCGACCACAGACAGTTCAGGCATGCGGGCACTCCATGAACAAACCCGGTGGATGGTCCGTCGCCGGGGCGATCCGGTCAAGGGAGAAGTCGAGGGAGGAAGAACCGCTCATTGGTCATTGCGCATTTTTCATTGCACGGTGAAGCAGCCGGCCGCCGCCGGCGGCCCCGATCCCAAACTTGAATGAGCAATGACCAATGTGAGATGTCTTCGGCTGTTCCCTCGCCGGTGTGTCTTCTCTTTCGAGGCTCAGTGCTTGGCCTGGATGCCGGTGGCCAGGTCCGCGGTTTCCAGGATCGGGCCGGTCGCGTCCTTGTCGCGGACGATCAGCGTGCCGCCCAGCGGGCCGACCCGCGGCAGGCGGATCGTGTAGTGCTTCTGCTGGGCGATGAAGGCGATCTCGACTCGGCCGATGTCGCCGCCGCCGTTGGGCTGAGGCAGGTCCAGGCTGTCAGCCGGGATGGCCGCCATCACGACCAGGAACTGCTGCTGCCGCTCGGGGCGCGGCTGGGCGACCTCGACGCGCCAGGCGCCGGCTTGGGGGTCGGGCTTCTTCTGCGTCGGGGGGTAGTTTCTGCCGTCGAACCAGGCCTCCTTGCCCGGCCCGCCGACGGCCGAGAGCTTGGCGCCGACCGGCAGGACCGGCGCGACGAACAGCGTCGTGCGGCCTTCGCGGATGAAGGCCGTCCCGCCGCGCAGCCGGGGTTGCTGGAGGCAGTGGACGACCCAGCGCGTGTCGAAGTCGGCCTTGGCGGTCGTCACGCGGTCGTAGCAGATGAACACGTTGGGCGGCAGGTAGACGAACTGGCGGGTGAATTCGTTGAGCTTGTCGCGGCTGTAGGCCCTGGTGGCGTCGCCGGCGACGTAGACATAGTGCTCGCCGGTGCGGTAGGCGACGATGTTGCCGACGTCGCTGGGCCCGCCGACCTTGAACTGGCCCGCGCGGTCGACGGCCGGCGGGCGGAGCTGGCCGCCGTCGTTGGCGCCGTCGCCCTTGCCGGCGCCGCTGCCCCAGGTGGCGCCGTTGAACTTCTCCGCCGGGTCGTAGACCAGCACCGTGTTGTGGGCGATCGAGCGGCAGAAGTAGTTGCCGCGGTGCGGGCTCTCGTCGTATGTGCCGCTGTCGATCGCCAGTGAACCGGACTTGTGGATGACAAAGCTGTTGGCGTCGGCGTGCTGGTGGCCGGCGAAGAAATCCTGGCACTGGAACAGGGCGAAGGTGGCCCTGGGGTCGTCCCAGGCCGAGCGCATCGCGACCCAGCCGAGCCGGGCGAACAGCCGGGCGGTCGGCAGCTTCAGCTCCGCGGGCGACCGGGCCTTGAGCCCGTAGTCGCGCCAGAGCAGGTCCATCCAGTAGTGCTGGACGTATTTCCGCTCGGCCAGCTCCGCGACCCACTCAGCCAGCGGGTCGTGGTAGCGGGCGGCGCAGAGGAGCATGAAATTGCGCATGTCCTCGCCGGGTCCGAAGCCCGAGGGGCAGTCCTCGGCCCGCACGAAGGTTCCCGTGTCCGGCCTCAGGCAGTAGGCGTGCCAGGCGGCCTGCGTTTTGAAGAAGGTCGAGGTCGCGAAGAGGTCCTCGCCGGTCGCGGTTCGCCACATCTCGAAGGTGAGGGCCAGCGGACGGGCGAAGCCCCAGTCGTTGTAGCTGAAGCCCTCGAACTGCCCGCCGTCCTCCCCGGCTGACTCGTTGGCGGCGGCGGCGGCCGAGGCGATGTACGCCCGGCCCATCTTGAGGAAGCGGGCGGCCGACGCGTCGTCGATGCCGTCGCCGCTCAGAGCGACGCCGGCCCACAGCACCGAGAGCGATTCGTTGACGAAGTGGTTGTTGAAGTCGGAGTGCCGCCAGAGCTTCGAGCAGTAGTCGGCCATCTTCACCAGGCCCGCGGCGTAGCGCTTGCGCTGCTCGGGCGTCAGGTCGTTGAAGGTCCAGTCGTAGGCCATCGCGGCGGCGCGGAGCATCTCAGGGGTCTTGTACTGGTCCTGGTCGGGCCGGTCGGACCATGCGTCGAGGAAGTCGCGCACGCGGTCGAGGTATTTCTTTTCGCCGGTGACCAGCCAGCAGAAGGCGGGGTAGGGCAGGTTGTGGATGTCGCTCCAGCCCTGGGCGGCTTTGCCCTTCATGATCCAGTCGGCCTTGCGCATGGTCGCGAAGTCGGCGGCCCCGACCGTGCGGACCTTCTCGCGCAGCGCAGCCAGCGTGTCGGGCGTGACGAAGATGCGCGGGTGGCCTTTGCGAACGGCGGCTGCGGAGGGCGCAGGGTCGTCGGCCGACGCGGGAACGGCTGCGGCCGCCAGCAGGGCCGCGATCATCGCGATGGCCGGGATGGTTCTCATGGCGACCCCGCATCCGGCTGGGTCAGGGGCATCTCGACCGGCGCCAGCCGCACGGTGGCCCACTGGAGGACGGGCCCGAATTCGGCGGCCGCCGGCTGGTAGCCGGTGATCGTCACGCGGGCGCGGTCGGCGATGACGGCGCGCGGCCCCCAGGCGACGCCGTTGCGGCCGGTCGTGGCGGCGCCCAGTTCCTCGTCGGCGAAGTTCTGGAAACTGACCCGGGCGCCCTTGATCGGCCCGTCAGTCGTGGCGTCCAGCACCTTCACCCGGGCTGAGCAGCCGGCGGCGGCTGCCAGCAGCCCCGCCAGTGCGAACAGGAACAGACGTCCGGTGACACGCCTCGCGATCGTCATGGCTGACTTCCCTCCGGTTGAAGTCTGATGCGGATCTCCTGGCGCGGCGTCGGGCCGCCGTCGCCGGTCTGCACGTGGCCGTATTCGCCGCCGGGCCGATAGCCTTGCTTGCGGGCGGCCGCGTTGACCAGGAAGCCCATGCCGGCCGGGCCCGCTCCGGTCCAGGTCACGCCGCCGGCGTTGGTGTCCGGGGCGACGGTGGTGTGGACCTCGCCGCCCAGAGCCGGCCCGGCGGACCAGTTCAATTCCACATGCGCGCCGGCGATCGGCCTGCCGGTGGTTGCGTCGGTCACGATCACCCGGCTGCCGCATCCGCCCAGCAGCAGCGCCGTCGCCAGTGCGCACGTCCAGATCGCCTGTTTCAACTCATGCCCCTTTGCACGCATGGGTGATTCGTGAACGGTCTGCCGTCGGTAACTGGAGTGATCGGCTGTGTCAATGTCGAATGCCGAATGTCGAATGTCGAATGTCGAATGAATGACAAGTACCCAATGACGAAGCAGACGCCGGACCTGGGCGGGATCTCGCTTGCCCGGCCATTCGTTATTCGTGATTCGACTTTCTTTCGGCATTCGGGAATTCGCCATTATTGAGGCCTGCAAGAGAAGTCTTCATTCACCACAGAGGACACCGAGATCACAGAGGAGGTCAGAAGCGTCAAGAAATGCCTGAAATCAAGAATTTTTTGATACTCCCGACTCTGTGCTCTCTGTGTTCTCTGTGGTGAAGATTGCTTCTACAGGATTCAGTAGTCATTGGAAACTTGTTTCGGTTGTCTTCGGACCGTGCCGGCCGCGCCATTCTATCCCCTTACGACCGCCCGTCGCGCATCGACAGGCCCGGCGGCATCGGCGTGATGCTCGTCACGGTCCCGGCGTCCACCTCGGTGACCACCAGGCCCAGCTTGCCCGACGGGTCGAACGCGCAGTTCGTGGGCTTCTTGCCGGCCAGGGCGATCCGCTCGATCACCGCCCCCCTGGGGCTGACCACGGCCAACTCTCCGCTGCCGAACAGGGCGGTGTAGATGTTGCCTTCGGCGTCCAGGGCGAAGCCGTCCGGCCCGCCAGCGCCGCCGGTGTCGGCCCAGGGGGTCAGTTCGACCACGCCGCCCTTGCCGGGGTAGTCGCCAACCAGCAGCCTCTTGGGCGCCGACTCGGCGACGAACAGCCGCTTGCCCGAGCGGTCCAGTGCGAGGCCGTTGGGATAGCGGAACCCGCGGGCGATGGCCGACAGCTTGCCCGCGGGCGTCAGGCGGCAGACGTAGCCCGTGCCGCTCCTGGCTGACCCGCCCGGGCAGGTGAACAGCAGGTTGCCCGCGTCGTCGAAGCAGATGTCGTTGGGCTCGTCCAGTGGCCGGCCGTCCAGCGCGATCGCCAGCTCCTCGAACTGCCCCGAGCGCGGATCGAGGCGGAGAATCTTGCGGTCCTTGTCGGCGACGTAGATGCGGCCGAGGTGGTCGCAGGCCAGCCCGTTGGGCCGGCCGCCGGTGTGGAAGCGCGTGATCCCGCCGCCGGGCTCGAGGCGATCGACGGTGGCGTTATCGATCTCGACGAACCAGAGCCGCCCCTGCGGGTCGAAGACGGGCCCCTCGGGGAACTTGAGCCCGTCGGCCAGTATCTCGAAGCTGCGCATGCCGTGCCCCATGCAAGAGGAAGGACTCGCGGGCCGATTATATGGCCACCCGCCCGGCCTTGCCAGACATCGCCATCGCCCCTGTCCGCCGACAGGCGGCCGCGCGGACCGGGAAGACGGGCGCCGGGGCGGTGTTGCCCGAAATCGACACTGGGTGTGGGCAGTGTTGCCCAAAAGCAACATTGGATTCAGGGCGGTGCGCCATGTGTGCCAATGATAAATAGAATTCCAACTACGTAATCTTATTATAGCCCAAGACTTAGAACATTCTGCCCAATGCGGATACGCTCTTTCGGACAATCTGGCACGCGGTTTGCTCTACAATTCAATGTTGGATCGGCCTTTCAACTGATTGTTGTTTGTGCCGCAGACTGTTGTCCGAAGAGGACAAGCATTTAGGTTGTGAGAGAGATTCAACGACGCCCGCGCTGGGCGCGGCAAACTTGGAGGATGGCCATGAAGAGATTCCAACTGCTGGCAGTGGTTCTTGGGGTTGTGATCCTGTCGGCCGGTGCGGCCCAGGCGGCGGTGACGATCGCCTATGACGGGTCGTTCAACGCGGCGTCGGGCTATTACCCGCGGGCCATGGCATTCCTGCCCAATGGCGTGGGCAACGGCGACCGGCCGGCGTCGGTGACCGGCCCGACCATTCTGACCGTCGGCGGGCACGGGAGCACGGACTACATCAGGGAGTTCTACATCCCGGCGCTGGTGACCAGCGGCGTGCCGAACAATGCGACGCAGGTGACCACCGGCGCGGGCGGGACGTTCGTGGACAACACGGCGGTGCTGGGCTCGGCCGGCGGGTGGAGCTCGCTGGAGGTCATGGGCGGCTACCTCTGGGGCCTCAGGGGCGTCGATCAGACCACCACGAACTTTGGCGTGGGCCTGGTGAAGATGGGCAGCAACGAGGTCTGGGCCTCCGGCAGCACCGGCGTCTCCCGCACTCAGGGATGGACCGTCTCTCCGGGCTCCACCTACACCGGCGCCGGCGTGGCCAACAAGTGGGACGAGACCAACACGCTGGTGACCACCGACTGGAACTACCTGAATAACGGCGGCGATCTGGGCTACACGGTCTACGTCACCAAGCAGGTGCAGGGCGCCCCGACCGGCGACCCCAACGTCTTCAACTGGACCAGCAGCAACGTCTTCCGCTTCGTCGTCGATGACCCGGACGACAACTACGCCACCACGCCGGGCATCCGCCACATGAGCATGGAGTATCTCCAGGTCGGCTCGACCAAGTATTACGTCCTGAGCAACTGGAACGACCAGGCCGGGTCCAGCAAGCTGATGTTCTTCAATGCCGCGACGGCCACCGGCCTGGTGGCCGGGCCCGACTTCACCCTGGACATCAAGGGTTACATCGAGGGCGGCACCGACGGCATCGGCACTGACGGCGTCGGCTGGTGGCAGAACACGGGCGTGGTCTCCTTCATCCGCGACCTGAGCTATGACGACGCGACCAACACGCTCTATGTCCTGGATGCCACCACGTCCGGCGGCAGCGCCGCGTCCCGCATCCATGTCTTCACGCTCAGCGACGACGCGGTCGTTCCCGAACCGGCGACGCTGGCACTGCTGGCCCTCGGCGGGATCGGCATGATCGGCGGGGCTGCCCGCCGTCGCCGCCGCGACTGAGACCGCCTTGGCATTCCGAGAGCCCCCCACGAGGCCGCCTGCGGGCGGCCTCTTTCGTTTTCGGCAGCGGACATTGAACGGATCGGCGAATCCGGTATATTCTCCCCCTGTAGCCGGGGCGGAAGCATCTGGACTGAGCCGGCGATGAGCCGGCGACGGCAAATAGGACGTGACACCGTGACCTCGTACGAGATTGTCAGGCGGGCGATTCGGATGCAGGGGCCGCCGCGGCTGCCGGTGCGGTTCGAGGGGCTGGGCGTCAGCGACACCGCGGGCATCGGCCCGACGTTGCCGCCGGGCATCGTCGGCACCGGAACCGGCGTCGACCAGTGGGGCTGCCGCTGGGAGCAGTCCGAGGTCGCCAACATGGGCCAGGTCCGAGGCCATCCGATCACTGACCTGTCGCAGATCGACGGCTATCTCATGCCTGACTACACGCGCGACGACTGGTACGCCGGCAAGGAGGAAGCCCTGGCCCGGGCGGCCGACGCGGGCAAGTACATGACCGCCGGCATCTTCATGGTCCTCTTCGAGCGGATGCACAGCCTGTGCGGCATGGACACCGTGCTGATGGGCCTGCTGGGCGAGCGGGCGGCGATGGAGACGCTGGCCGACCGCATCGTCGAGACGCAGCTCAAGCTGATCGAGGGCTACCGGGCGCACTTCGGCAGCCGCATCCACGGCATCGGCATGACCGACGACTGGGGCAGCCAGCAGGCGGCGTTCGTCAGCTACGGGCTGTGGATGGACTTCTTCGCCCCGCGCTACCGGCGGCTGTTCGACGCGATGCACGCCGCCGGCTGGGACGTCTGGTTGCACTCCTGCGGCAAGGTGAACGAGCTGGTCGAGGGGTTCATCGACGTGGGCGTGAACGTGGTCAACCTCCAGCAGCCGCGGGCGCTGGGCATCGAGGAGATGGGCCGCCGCTATCGCGGGCGGATCACGTTCGAGAGCCTGTCGGATATCCAGGCGACGCTGCCGTCAGCCGACCCGGCGCGAATCGCCGCCGATGCCGAGGCGCTCGCGAAGCACTGGATGACGCCGGCGGGCGGGTTCGTTTTCAGCGACTACGGCGACAGCGCCGCGATCGGCACGGTCCCGCGCAGTAAGCGAATCATGTATGATGTGTTCAGCGCGGTCAGCGAGCGTGTCTACGGCTCCCCGCTGCCCGAGCCGGTCGCCTGACGCTCACGGCGACGACGCCGTGAGCGAGACAAACGTGAACATTGCGAAAGGGTTCCCTGTGGCCAGATCCGCATTGCATGGCGTGATGTCTCTGCTCCTGCTGGCTGGCGCGGTTTCGCAGGCCCGCGCTGCCGATCCCGGTCCCGTTCAGGTGTGGAACTGCGACCGGTGGCAGACGGTCAAAGCCGGCGACGTCTGCGGCGTCAATCCGCAGATGAAGTCGCTGGCGCCGATCGAGATGGTCGGGACGCGCAACGCCGTCTGCTCCGGCTATGTGCTGGTCACTCGCGACAACGGGCCGATCAAGGGGCTCAAGGCGTCCGCCGGCGCGTTGGCGAAGTCCGGCGACGGGAGGGCGGAAATCATCCCGGCCGACTGCGTGCAGGTGCGGTTCGGCGAACTGGCAGCCGCTGACAAGAGCTGGATGCCGGCTTACCGCTTCGACCGGCTGGTGGAGCAGGCGCCGGCGGAGGTTGCCGCCTTCGACCCGGCCAATTCAGGCGTCCGCGGCTACCAGCCGAAACAGGCGACGCCCGTGGCCATGACCACGGTCTGGGTGACGGTCCGCGTGCCAGCCGGCGCGACGCCCGGCGACTATGCGGGCTCGCTGGCGATCGAGGCCGACGGTCTGGTCCGCCTGGCGGCTCCGGTGAAGCTGAAGGTTTGTGACTGGCAGATGCCCGACCCCAGGGACTTCCGCGTCCGCACCATGGGCTGGATGAGCCCCGAGGCCCTGGCCAAGCATTACGACGTTCCGCTCTGGTCGGACCGGCACTCCGATCTGATGGGCCAGTCGATGCGGTGGATGCTCGAACTGGGCAGCCGTCACGTCGCCATCGACGTGACTGTGAAGTATCCGGCTCGCGACAACAGCGACACGATGATCAAGTGGGTCCGCCAGCCCGACGGCAGCTACACCTATGACTTCACGGTCTTCGACAAGTACTGCGACCTCGTGGCCAAGGTCATCGGCAAGCCGTTCCCGGTGCGGCTGAACCTGTGGCGCGGTCCGCGCAACGGCGGCGGCGGCGAGAGCGACGACTACCCCAACTCGATCGTGCTGATGCGCGACGCAGCCACCGGCGAGGTCAGCCAGTTGGACGGTCCGCACAGTCTCGGCTCGCCCGAGATGAAGGCCTTCTGGAAGCCGGTGATGGACGAGATCCGCACGCGGCTGGAGAGGCGCGGCTGGTTCGACGTGGCCGGGCCCAACTGGATGTGCTACTGCGGCGGCATGACCAAGGAACTGGCCGGCATGGTCAACTCGATCTGGCCGGGCGCCCGGTGGTGCGACACCACCCACGGCCGCGTGCTCCGCTACAACCTGCCCGACACCGGCGCCTATGCGAAGGTCTTCGTGCAATCGACCGTGTGGAACGAGGGCACGCTGGATGCCTACCAGAAGTGGACCAGCGGGCCTTACCCGCGGCAGTACGCCGGCCGATTCGATCCGAGCACCGCTTACTGCACGCATGCCCGCACGCAGTATCGCGAGACGACCGATCCGTCGCTGTGGATGCTCCACGTCAAGCACGAGGAGGCGCTGCTCAAGGGCAACGACGGTCTGGAGTGCCTGGGCGCCGATCACTTCCCCGGCAAACCGGTCAAAGGCCGATATCGCCCGGGCGAGTGGAGCGCTTTCGCACAGGGCCCCAACAACGGCACGCTGGCGATCCTCGGCGCCGGCGACGCCGGTCCGGTCGCCACCGAGCGATTCGAGGCCATGCGCGAGGGCATCCAGCTCTGCGAAGCGATGGTCTTCATCCAGAAGGCCATCGAGGCCAAGAAACTGCCGGCCGACCTGGCTGCCCGCGCCAACAAGGTGCTCGACGACCGCGCCAAGGCCTTGGTCGCCGCCTGGGCGGCCGGCCCGAACAAGCGGTCGGCTGTCTGGGTCTTCACCGACTACGCGAAGGCGGCAGCGGCGCGCGACGCCGATCTCTATGCGATGGCCGCCGAGGTCGCCCGCCAGTCCGCGGGCAAGTAGTCTCTTCTCGTCAGGGCGTGCAAGCTATCGCGCCGCGGGCGTCAGGCGGGAAATGCCCGCGCCGGCGGGGCCGGCCGGCTGGGAGGTCGGGGCGCCAGGCAGGGCGGGCAGCGGCGGCGGCGGGGCCAGGGGGTTCAACTGCTGGGCCAGGCCCTTGACCCATCCGTTGAGGTACGGCGCGACGTAATCGCAGACGAAGCGAGTGTCGGCCCAGTCCATGTGCCCGCCAGTGTTGCCCGACAGCGACATCGCCGGCTCCCACTGCCGCTCGGTCACCTTGCGATACTCGGCCAGCGTCTCGGACGACGGGTTGGGCGGCAGCTTGAAGCCGACGCGTCCGGCGGCGCTGCCGTGCTCGCGGTCCATCGTGCCCACCACGGTCGTCGCGACGCCCAGGAAGCTCACGTCGCGCGGGCTGAAGAAGCTGATCAGCTTGCCGTTGACGTGGCGCAACGCCCGAGTCAGGTCGTAGTCCGGGCTCAGCGACGCCCCCAGGAAGACGATGCCGTCGATCGACTCGCCCTCGGGCAGGGCCTCGGCGGCGAACGCCGCCACCGCGCAGCCGCCGCTGTGGGCGATCAGAAAGACCGGCTTGTCGGGGTAGAGGACCTTGAAGGCCATCAGGTAGCCGGCCAGGTCTTCGCCCTTGCGCCGGGCCCGGCTCTCGCTGATCTGGTTGACCAGGAACAGCGGCGCCCCCAGCGTCCAGTCGTAGATCTCGATGGCGGTCGGCACGCCGCCTTCGCCCAGGCCGTCGCGGATCGAGCGGTTGAGGTAGCCCTTGCCCTCGATCCCCGGCAGCACGATGGTCGTGCCCACGGTCCGCCGCGTCTCGGTGACGAACGCCCCGTCCGATCGCCCGCCGCAGCCGGCCAGCATCGCACCGGTAACGGCGCCCATCGCCAGCAGGGCCGCGTGTATTCGCATTGTGGTCATGGTCGTCCTGATATCGGTTCGGAAAAGCTCGCGTCTCGACAAACGAGCCATCATACCCGCCACGGACCCGTTCGGCCAGTGCCGGGGGCAATCGTTCAGCGACATTGTCGATTGAAGATTTCAGATTGGAGATTGGAGGAAGGAAGCCGTTTCCGATCAGCCGCCCGTGCGGCTGCGGAGGCTGTTGTAGATTTCCCCGCCGCCGGCGACGTATTGCCGCAGCACGTCGGCGGCCTCGGCCCGGCGCACGTCGCGGATCACCTCGATGCCGCGGGCGGCCAACTGCTCGGGCCAGTCGCGGACCTTGGGCCCCTCGTCAAAGCCGGCGGCCTCGGCGTCGCTCTCGCGGGCCCCGCAGATCAGCCGGCGCACCCCCGACCAGACGGCCGCTCCCAGGCACATCGTGCAGGGCTCGCAACTGGTCACCAGCTCGTAGGGCGGGCTGCCCGGGGCGGCCAGGTCGTAGTGGCCGATCGCCCGCTGGGCCGCCACGATCGCGACGATCTCGCCGTGGGCTACCGACAGCCCGGACGACTGCACGAGGTTCACCCCCGCAGCCAGCAGCCGCCCGGTCTCGACTTCAAACACGCAGGCCCCGAAGGGCCCGCCGGTCCGCTCGGCCACGTTCCGCAGGGCCAGTTCGATGGCCAGCCCCATGCGCTCCTCGGCCGTCTCGAACGCGGCGTTGGCCTCGGGCAGCGAAGAGGCCACCCAGTCCGGCAGCGATATCTTCAGCGAAGTCAGGCTCATCGCGCCCCCATTCTACCGGCCGACGCCGCCCCGGCAAGCTCACGGCCGATCGGGTGCGGTGGTCGGCCCGGCCACGCGGAGATGCCGGACGCGGACGGTCGGCTGGCGGTGCTCCTCAATGGCCATTATCGGCCAGGCCAGCAGGAAGAAGGGATCGAGCGCAACCGAGAACCGCGACTCGGCCCGGATGCGCCCGCCGCCCAGGTTGGTGATGCGAAGCGTTCCGCCGCCCGGCGTGGTGTACGTCCAGTCGAAGCCCGGCTTGGACAGCCCGGCCAGCGAGACCTTGTCCCACTCGATGCTGGATTCGCTGAGCGTGACCGCCCGTCCCCCGCTGTACATCGCCAACCCGAAGAAGAGCCTGCTCCAGGCGAACACTTGCTCCATGTTCTTCTGCTTCTCCAGTTCGACCAGGTCGTCGTCGCTGACCAGCCGCCAGCCCAATCGCAGGTAGTCCAGGACATTGTCCGGCGGTGTGAAGGGGATGGCCCGGACGATCCGCAGGCAGAAGCCGCCCGGCGCGACCGCTGTCAGCCGGACCTGCGTCCCGTCGCTCACGAGTCCCTCCGGCAGGTCGATCCCGCTCAGGTCGAGCTGCCTGAGGTCGATCGTCGCACCGTCCTTCGTCTCGGCGGCAAGCTTCTGCAACGGCGGCGGAACGCGCTGGCGCGACACCGGGAGCGAGCAGGACACCTCAACCATCTGCCCGGCCAGCGTCCGCGGCCAGGACATCCCGGGCATTTCAAAGTCCCTCAGCCCGTCGGGCACACCCGCCGACAGCGGATAGAGGGCGTCGAACAGTTGCTTGAACCGGCGCATGGCGACCGCGTCGGCCCGGTCCTCGGCCACGGTCCCGTCCGCCGGCGGGTCGATCATCAACTCCGGCGGCACGCGGACCTCGACGGCGAACCGCACCGCCAGCGTCTGGAGCAGCCCCCAGTGCCCGGCTGCGGCGGCGTAGTAGCACTTGGCCTGCACCCGCCCGTCCGCGTTCTCCAAGGTCCGCACCATGTGGGACGCGGCGATCAGCGGGACTGGCAGGACGGCCGCGTCCTCCCAGGCGTTGCGGTTGTTCAGGGCTCGGCCCTCGGTCCGCAACAGGTTGTCCGCCGGCACCGGCTCGCCGAGGCGGACCGCGTCGTAGGCCAACCAGGCCCGGTCGCAGCCCGTCATCGGCAGCCAAGCCAGTATCACCGGCAGCAGGCAGAGGGCTGGGCGTTGCATTATTGGCATCAGACACCCCCGGTCTGGCAGGGGGAAAGAGGCCTGCCGGCCACGACTGCCATTTTCGGGGGCTGGTGGAAGGCATGCAAGGACTTTTGTGTCCGGCCGGCCTCGCGGCGCAGGATGAGCCCGAGGATTGCGATTCCCGGTGGGGCACATGGTGGACGCCAACAACCCGTTCACGCCGGCTTCGCGGCAGGAATGGGTCCGCCGCTGCCAGAGGTGCTACGACTACCTCAAGGCCTGCGAGAAATTCCTCGGTCAGATGGAAGAATTGGCCGGCATGTTTCCGATATATCAACAGCAGGCCGACTGGGCCAAGGAACAGAAAGAGGAAATCCACCGGAGTCGCATGACCATCAAGGAGCAGGCCAAGAGGCGCGGCGTCTGATGGCGGGCCGGCGGCGTTCGCCGGGCCCCCACGCCCCCCCGAGCCGCCGACAGGAACGCCGCATGGCTGAGTATTCAAAGCATCAGCAGAACATCATCCGACGCTACTACGACAACCGGCAGAGCATCGCCCTACAGAAGCTGTCGGAACTCGTGAGCGAACTCTACCTGGCCGAGAACGACAAGAAACGCGACCAGCTCTGGAAGCGGGTGGCCACCCACCTGGAGAACCTCAAGGCCCCGCCCAGCCTCTCGCAACACATCCTGGCCCGCCGCGACCCGGCCATCCTGGCTGCCAACCTCGAGGACTGGCTCGTCCGCCCGCCCCGGTGACGCCCCGCACGCGCCGGCATGCCCCCCACAGGCCCGTCCATTCGTGGTATGATGCGCTCTTTGCCCGGCCCGCAGGCCGGACGCCCGCTTTTCGGGAGGACCGCATGAGGCCGCGACTGTTCGCACTGGCGGCCGGGCTTGCCCTGCTGGCTGCCCTGTTGCCGGCTGCCCGGGCCGACACCATCGAGCTGAAGGACGGACGCACCTACACCGGCACCCTCCTGGTCGAGACCGGCGCGACGGTCCTGTTCGAGGTCCAGCAGCCCGACGGGAAGACCAGCATGGTCCGCTTCCCGCGCGACCAGGTCGTCAGCGTCGTCAAAGGCGAAGTGCCCCCGACCGTCGCCCAGCCGCCGGCGCCCCCGCCCACGCCGCCCGCGACGCCGGCGACTCCGGCGACACCGCCCACGCCCGCCACGCCGACCCGCACGCCGCCCCCGGCTGCGCCGACGGAGCAGCCGCCCGCCCCGCTGCCCAGCGATTTCGAGACGCTCCAGGTCCTGGTCGCCTATCGCGAGCAGACCAAGCTGCCCGACGACCGCAAGGGCGCCTGGGACGACTACGCCCCGGTCACCGACGAGCGTGACGAGAACGCCATGCGCGGGGCCTACGGTCCCAAGATCGGCACGGTCCGCGGCATGCGGCCCGGGCCCGGGCGCGACCGCGCCCGGCTGTCGCTGGCCTACGAGATCTTCCGCGACGCCCGCGCCCGGCCGGTCGCCAGCGTCAAGCGGGCCCTGCTCGTGCAGGCGCTGGGTCTGACCGGCAGCGCCCCCGACGACGCGACCAGCTTCCAGGAGGAGCTGCGCAGCGAATTCCTCCGCGGGCTGGACATGGACAACCCGCGCCACCTGGCCGGTCTGTTCAGTTGGGACGAGGCCGCCTGGCAGTATTCAGCCAGCGCCTCCAAGGACCAGCTTGCCCTGCGGCTGCGCCGCCTGGAAGACACCGCCGCCAAGCTGATACGCTGGCAGATCGAGTATGGCCGGGCCTCCGAGGCCCGCTACGTCGCCAAGAGCGTGCACGACGCCTGTAACTCACTGGCCCAGGCGACGCCGGACGAGATCGAGCAGGCCGACCTGGCCGCCCAGGGGCTGGCTGCGCTGGCTCAGCGGCTGGGTCAACTCGACGGCACGCTCCGCAACGACCCGACCGACGTGGAGGCCAACAAGCTGACCGGCCTCTACATGGCCTGCTACGTCCGCGATTTTGGCGCCGCCCGGCGGCACTTCGCAGTCGTGCCCGACGCCACCTACAAGACCCTCGCCGCCGCGGGCAAGGCCACCGACGTCCCGCAGGCGCTGTTCATGCTGGGCGAGGGGCTGGCCCAGTTGGCCGACCGGCCCGCGTCCGATCGGCCTGACGAATTCGCCGACCCGATGCCGCTGCGGCGGGCCGCCGTCTGGTGCTACCGCGGGTTCCTGGACTCGGGCAAGGGGCAGGCGGCCGACCAGACGACAGCCAAGCTGGCGATCGCCCGCCTGACGGCCAAGCTCCAGGCCGACCGCCCGGACACCTTCAAGTTCTTCGGCATCCAGGACAAGGCCGCCGGCGTGAAGGTGGTCTACATCGTCAGCAAGAGCGGGTCGATGCCGTTCAACGCCGGCTTCGCGTATGTGCAGCAGGAACTGGTCCGTTCCATCGGCAGCCTGCCTGCCGATGCGAAGTTCCTGGTTGCCATGTTCTCCGATACCACGGACGAAATGTCCCTCGACGGTAATCGAGGCCTGTTCGCTGGGTCAGCCGAGAACAAGGCGGCGGCCAGGAAATGGATCGAATCCCGAGTGGCCGCCTCGATGCAGGGCCGCACCGATCCCAGCAAGGCGCTGGACGCGGCGTTCAACGCAGCCGGCGGGCCGCCCGACGTGGTCTTCTTGCTCACCGACGGCCTGCTCCCATTGGCCACCGCCGACCAGGTGAAGAAGCTGAACGCCGGCGGCCGCACGCGCGTTCACACGATTGCCTTCCGCGAGAAGGCCGGCGAGAAGATGCTCAAAGCCATCGCCCAGGACAACCACGGCGTATTCAAGTTCATCTCCGAGGAAGACTTCGGCGGGAACTACTGAGGCCCTGCCCCCGCTGCCCCGCGGGTTGTCCCAGGCTGGAAACCGCCCTATATTCTTGGGCACGGGCCTGCGCTGGCCCGGCACGTCCCCGAAGCGTTCGGTATCGAGGTAAACCATGCGACGCACATCCCGCCTGATCGCCGCCGGCTGCCTGCTCCTGCTGGCCGCCACTGCCGCCGCCGACGTCATCCAGCTCAAGGACGGACGGTTCTTCGAGGGCCGCATCGTCAAGGAGGAGGACGGCATCGTCACGCTGGAGATGCAGAAGTATGGCGTGACCATGCAGATCACCTTCCCGCGACACGACGTGGTCTACCAGGAGAAGAAGCCGTACCCGCCCGACGGCAATGCGCCGCAGACCCAGCCCGACCAGCCGACGCCCCCGACGACAACGGCCCCGGCGACGCCGGCCTCCGTGAGCGGCCCGACGCTGGCGGACCTGGACAAGAGTGACCACCGAGCCGACCTGGTGCGGTTCTTCCGCGACAACTACTCGCCGCTGGCCCCCTGCGAAGCCGAACCCTTCGCCCCGCCCATCTCGGACTTCGACCGGCAGATGTACAAGCAGTTCTACCAGACGCGCGTGGAGACGGCCCTGGGCGGCGCGCCGGCCGCCCGCGCCGCCATGCAGGGCGAACTGCTGGAAGCCATGAAGACCGTCAGCGATCGGCCTGGCCTGTGCATGCTGATGCTCCAGGCGGCCCGCGACCTGGAACTCAAGTCTGACAACCCCAGGGACCTCAAGCGGCTGCGGGACGACTTCGCCCGCCGCTGCCACAAGGACAATCCGCTTCACCAGCAGGCGCTGCTGGACTGGGACCTGGCCGTCCACGCCGGCCTGTCCGCGTCGGCCGACGCCAAGGTCCGCGACGATGCCGTGGACGCCATCGACGGCGGCGCGATGCGGGTCGCCGCGCTGTGGCTGAGCAGCGGCCACCCGGACGAGGCCGTCAAGTCGCTCACCGGCGCCGTGGACGGCGCCAGGATTTCGTGGAGCCCCCTGCTGGGCGACGCCTACTCGGCGGCCAAGGGCGTCAGCGAACTGGCCAAGGAGGCCAAGGACCTCGACGCCAAGCTGGCCGCCGGCGGCGACGAGAACGATCGCAAGCAGATCGCCTCGGTCTACCTTCTCTATGCCGGCGATTACGAAAACGCCAAGCCGTTCCTGCTCAAGATCGAAGACCCCGCCTGGGCCCAACTCAACGAAGCCGCCCACGAGAAGGACGTTATCCGCACCGACTTCCTGCTGGGCGAGGGCCTTTACGCCCTCAGCCGCCTGCCCGCCGACAAACTGCCTGCTGGACATCTGCCGGCCTACTACCTTCGCGCCGCACGCCTTCGGCTGAGCAAGTTCGCCGCGGATCACCGCGGCCGGTCCGACGACGATACGCTGGCCAAGCTGCGCCTGGCCCAGATACAGGGCGAGATGGAGAAGATGGGCGGCACGCGGCTGTTCGGGCTTCAGACGCCCCCGGACGCCCGGCGGATCGTCTTTGTCGTCGACCTGGGCGCCCGGTGTGCCCAGCTTCTGCCGCGGATCAGCGAGGAACTGGCTGCGACGATCCGAAAGCTGGGACCCGCCCAGACGTTCCACGTGATCTTCGCGAGGGACAACGGCACGATTGACCTGGTGATCAACCACGAGTCGCGGCTTCAGAAGAGCGATCAGAAGAATCTCGACTTCGCCGCCGACTGGGTCACCCATCAGTCAGCCGGCAAGAACCAGACCCGGGCTGATGCGTCCAATACCGCTTTCCGCAAGGCGTGGGACGTCGCCGATGGTCCGCCGGAAGCCATCTTCTACGTGACCGACGACGTGCTGGGCCGGGTCACGGTCGAGTATGTCGCTCGGCTCGCGGTCCGCCGGAGCATTCCGGTCTACGTGATCGGCCTGCCCGACTCCACCAGCGAACGCAACCTCGGCGAACTGGCCCAGGTCACCAAGGGCCGCTGCCAGATGGTCCGCACCGAGGATCTGGGGCAGTAGCATTCGGCTGCGACATGAAGGGGAGCGCGGCTGCCGCGATGGGCCTGACCGCTCTATGGACGCTCCGCCGGTTGGCCCGGGATGCCCGGGTCGGCCGGCGACTGCGGGCCCGTCGCGGAAGCCGCGGGCTGGCCGGCGGGACGGGCGGCGTATTTCGGCGCCCATTCGCGCAGGATCGGCGCCAGGTCGGCCATGATCCAGTTGTGGCTGGCCCAGCCGAAATGCCCGCCCAGGTTGCCCCGCTGGATCATCGAACTGTTCCACGAAATCTGACGCAGGCTCGAAAACAACCGGGCCCGCTGGGCCGACCCGTTGGCCGGCAGGCGGAACCCGTCGTAGCCCGCCGTCGCTCCCGGCACGCCGTCTAGGTTTTGCCCGATGCCCGTCAGCCCGCGCAGGAACCAGTCGGTCGGCGTGTAGAAGTTGGCCATCCGCCCGCCGCAGTGGACCAGCGCTTTGGAGAGGTCGTATTCCGGGCTCAGCGCGGCGGCCATCGTGACCAAGCCGGCCAGCGCGTGCCCCTCCGGCATTGCCTCAGCCGCGAAGACCGCGATCGCCCCGCCGCCGGAGTGGCCGAGCAGGAACACCGGTCGGCCGGGGTGGTGTGCCTGGTAGTCCGCGATGAAGGCGGCCACCTCGGCCGCCTTGCGCCGGCAGGCGGGCTGGTCGAACGCGTAACTCACCCCCACCTGCGAGCCGATCCAGTCGTAGATGTGGATCGCGTAGGGCAGGCCGCTGTCGTAGAGCCCCTGCTGCTGGTCGGAGTTGTTCATGCTCGGGCCCTCCAGCCCGGGCAGGATGACGATCAGCCCGCTGTCCAGCCGCTCGGGCGTCACGTAGGGGGCCTCGTTGTTGGCTGAACAGCCGGCCGACCCCGCCAGGATCAGCCCCGCCGCCAGGATCAGCCCGCCGGCCGCGACGCTTCGGTATCCGCGATGACGGTTCATGACGTCCCTGCTCTCCGATGGTCGGAGCGATTTCGCTATCGTTTCCCGGCAGTCTGGCCTTTCGCGCGAGGAATTCGGTCGCCGCGGTCAATCCGCCTGCTCCCGAGATGCGCCCGCCGCCGGTTTATTCCCGCCGATCCATTGTTTCACCCGCGGGCCCAGGTTGTCGCGCACCCAGTTCGGCCGCGTCCAGGCGATGTGCCCGCCGTTGTGCCCCTGCGACGCCATCGCACGCGTCCAGGCGATCTGGACCAGCCGCCCGCCGCCGCCTCGGTGCGCGAAGCCCTCCTGGCCGGCCGTTCGGCCGAAGCGCCGGTCGAAGTTCCCGCCGACCGAGGTGAGCATGCGGAGCTGCACGTCCCGCCGCGAGTGGCAGACGACCAGTTCGCCGGCGACCCCGGCTAGCGCCCGCGACAGGTCGTAGCCCGGGCTCAACGCCGGGGCCAGCGCGATCGCCCCGGCCAGCGGGGCCTTGGGACCCAGCAGCTCGGCGACGAAGACGACCATCGCGGCCCCGCCGGAATGGCCGACCAGGACCACCGGGGGGGCAGCATGGCGGCGGCGGTAGTCCGTGATGCGGTCGGCCACCGCATGGGCCTGGCGGTCCGAGCCGCGGCGGGTCAGGGCGAAGAGCGTGCCGGGCCAGGCGCCGGCCCAGTTGCAGATCTCCAGGGCGGCGCCGACGCCGGCGGCGTCCAGCCCGCGGCGGACCGCGTCGGCGTAGAAGCTGGGACCTTCGATGCCGGGCAGGACGAGCACGAGCCCGCGCTCCAGCCGCCCGGGCGTGACCAGCGGAGGGCTGTTGCGGCCGGGTCCGACGCGCATCATCAGCGCGCCCCAGCCGGGGATCAGCAGCGACAGGGGGTCCATGCAGAACTGGGCGGCCCTGCGGTTCCAGTAGCCCGGGCTGTCGCCGTGCGTGCTCACAGGATCAGTCTATCGCGCCGGGGGGGGCGGGGCAATCAAGAAGTTAGCACATACTCACTGTTTGGTGGGAGGCGGGGGCAGCTTGAGGCTGGAGAGGATCCGGGCGTCGATCTTTCCCAGTTCGCCCATGGCTCGCCGGATGGCGTCGGCGGTTTCCTGGTCGCCGGACTTATCGGCCAGGTCGGCCTTGCGCTCGCCGACCATGCTCAGGTCCGCGTCGATCAGTTCGATCCGCCCCAGCGCCGGGTCGGCGATGCGCAGGATCGCCGCCGCCGCCGTCACCGATGACCCATCGTTGGCTGCCGTCGCCTGCTGGCGGGCGATGAGCGCCAGCAACGCCGCCTGCTGCGGCTGCTTCTTGCGCATGTAGCATTGGGCCAGCTTGATCAGGTCGTCCGGCTGGGGGTCCAGCGAGTAGGCATCGACCCAGCGGTCCATCGCCTGGGTGTACTGCTGGCCGGCCAGGAGCTTGCCCGCCTCGTCGCGGTCCTCCTTGGCCTTGTTGGGGTCGGGCTTGTCCGCCGGCCGCTTGATCAGCGGGACCATCGCGCTCTCGGCGTCGGACAGTTGCTTGCGCTGGGTTTCATCCAGGCCCTTCAGCAGCGCCACCCGGCGCAGGGACAGCGCGGTCGAGGGCTGGCCCGGCTGGCTGGCCTGTGCAAGATACTTGCCCGCGTAGTCGGCCGACAGGTGATCCCAGTCGCGGCGGTGAACCAGTTTCTGGTCGAGTTCAGCCGACAGCTTGAGAAAGTTGCTGCGAGTCTGCACGTCCACGCGATCGGCGTAGGCGTCGATCAGTTCGCCGGCACGGGTGAGATAGAGCCGGGCCTGCCGTGGTCGGCCGGACTCGGCCAGCCACTGGGCCAGCGTCATGCGGCCTTCCAGGAAGTCGGTGTCGGCCTCGACGGCCTTGGAGGCGGCGTCGACGGCCTCGTCCTTCTTGCCGGCCTTGTAGCTGGCGCGGGCCTGGGCGAGAAGGTCCTGGGCCTGCTGGCGGGCGGCCTGGGCGGCGGCGGGCGTCGGTACCTGCCCGGTTGCGACCAGTCCGTCGAGTGTGGCGTCGCAGAGTCGGCCGATCTCATCGGCGGCGGCCTTGGCCGACGGGCAGTCGCGGCAGGGCCCGGTCAGCGCGGACAGATCGGCGGCGGCCTTGGCCCACTGCTTGTCGGCGGCGGCCTGACGGGCGTCGGCCAGGCGGGCGGCGGCGTCCGGGTCGCGGACCCGGGCCAGGCTTTGCGGGGGGGCGTCGGGGGCCAGGTTCCAGTTGGCGATGAACAGTTCCCAGCGGTCGTCGGACCACCGCGGGCCCGGCGGCTTGCCTTCGACCTGCACCGCGGGCTTGATACGGAAGTCGCCGCGGAACGGATTGACGAACGGGTCGTCGTTCTCAACGCAGCGGTCCTGCTGGACGGCCTTGTCCAGCGCGACGTTGAGCACGCGCGAGAAGAGGCACTCGGCGACCGTGCCCTGCCGCGCCGACAGGGCGGTCATGCAGCGGTAGAAGGCAGACTGCTTCGGCCAGACGCGCATCTGCCCGGAGCCCTTTACTGCCTCGACGCAGGTCACAAACAGGCAGTTATCCAGCGAGCCAAGCCGGGGGGAGTGCGCCGCCACGCGCAGGTTGCAGAACACCGTGTCGGTCACTTCGACATGGTCGCCGCTGGCAATGCCATCGGGTCCGGCGGCCTTGGGGTCGGGCACGGCCGCCGACCGCAGGTAGCAGTTGGCCAGATCCAACATCTGGGAATTGCTCACGCCGCGCTTGCCGGGCAGGACTTCGACTCCGTCGACGAAGCAACGGTCCACGAAGGCCCAGTCCTCGTCTTTGGCCGGTACGACGCGAGGCCAGTGCCCGGCGTCGGCGTAGAAGACGCGGGCCCGCTGCGTGCGGCGGTCGCCCTCCAGATCGAACTTCGAGATCGGATAGATGCCCGTCCGCAGGACGATGACATCGGTCTGGGCACTGGCCGCCAGGGCGTTGGACAGCGTGCGATAATCGCCGCCCCCGTCGGGATCGACGATCACCTTGCGGTACTTGTCCACGGGGAACCGCCGGTCGCGGTCCCCGATGCGCTTGAGCAGCGCGTCGAAACGCGCCGAGTCGCCGCCGGGGCTGGGCCCGGCGGCCCGGGCGTCGAGGGCCGTCTTGGCCCGCGCCATCCGGTCGGCGACGACGTTGTTGGCGATGTTCTTGAACTTGATCTGGCCGGCCAGGTCGTCGTAGGCCGACTGGGCCCGCTCCCACCAGCCCAGCGCGATCATCGCCTCCAGTCGGCCCAGGTCGGTCGAGAGCTTCGTTGCCGTGATCGGGTCCAGCGGGCCCGCGAACGCGGGACGGGCGGACGCGACCAGGAGGGCGGCGAGGGCGGCCAGGATGCAGCGTGCGGTCCGTCTCATGGGCATAGCGTTCCTAAAGGCATTCTCGCGGGATTGGCCGGCGCGTGCAAGGCCGCAGCGCCAGCCGACGCCCCCTCTCGGTTGAACCCGCGCATCGGGCGCCGGTGACGCCGACGAGGTCTAGAACAGCCTGCCGACCAGCTCGGCGAACTGGTCGCCGCGGTCTTCGTAGTTGGTGAACATGTCGTACGACGCCGACGCGGGGCTCAGCAGCACCACGTCGCCCGGGGCGGCGAAGTGCGTTGCAAGCCGAACGGCGCCGGCCAGGTCCGTTGCCATCTTCACTGCCGGGCCGCCGGCAGCCGGGGCGTGCCGTTTGATGAGTTCGCAGAACAGCGACCGCGTCTGGCCGATGGCGACGACGGCCTTGGCTCGCCGGGCCAGCTCGCGGCAGAGCGGCTCCAGGTCGATCTTCTTGTCGTAGCCGCCGACGATGACGACGACGCCCTTTCCCTCGAACGCGGCCAGCGCCGTCAGCGCGGCCTCGGGCGTGGTGGACTTGGAGTCGTTGTAGTAGGCGATTCCGCCGGCCTCGCGGACAAGCTGGAGCCGGTGGGGCAGGGCGGCGAAACCCTCCAGCGCCGCAGCCGCCTTGCCCGCGTCGCAGCCCAGGGCGGCGGCGACGGCCAGCGCCGCGGCCGCGTTGGAGCGGTTGTGCCGCCCGGGGACGCGAAGCTTGAGCCCCGCGGCATCGTCGGCCTTGTAGAGGACCGTGCGGGCCGGTGTCAGACGGGCCCACGCCGCCACCTCCGCGTCCTCGCCGTTGAGGATGGCCGTGTCGGCCGGACGCTGGAAGCGCAGGATGTTCCGCTTGGCGGCGATGTAGGCGGCCATCGTCTTGTGCCGGTCCAGGTGGTTGGGGGCGACGTTGGTCACGACCGCGACCTGCGGCGAGCGGGCGACGGCGTCGATCACTTCAAGCTGGAAACTGCTCAGCTCCAGGATGACCGTGTCAGCCGGTGCAATCGTTTCGACGATCGGCAGCAGGGCGCGATGGCCGATGTTGCCGCCCAGCCGGACCGCGCCGCCCCCGGGCGGATCGGCGGCGACGGCGGCGTGAATCATCGCTGTCGTGGTGCTCTTGCCCACCGAGCCGGTGATCCCGACGATCGGCGCCCGGCAGCGCTCGAAGAAGAGGTTCATCTCGCTGGTGACCGGCACGCCCGCGGCGCGGGCCTTTTCCAGCAGCGGGGCAGCCGGCGGGACAGCCGGGCTGGCGACGATCGCGTCGGCGGCGACGAAGTCGGCTTCGTCGTGCCGCCCGAGCTTGAGGACCACGCCCGGCAGGTCGCGGACCTCGGCGGCGGCGTCGGCCAGTTCGTCGGCCCCCTTCAGGTCGGTGACGACGATTTCGCGGGCCCCCTGGCCGACGAGAAAGCGGACGGCCGCCACCTGCCCGCCGAAGCTGCCCAGCCCCATCACCGTGACGCGCTTGCCCTTGAAGTCGATCATGGAGTTTTACCGCAAAGGCGCAAAGGGCGCAAAGAAGGAGACAGAATAACCACCAAGGACACGAAGGATGCCAAGACAGAAGAATCGGGTCGCGGATTCCCGAACAGCCTGATCTTTCTCCTCAGTGCTCTTTGCGTCCTTTGCGTCTTTGCGGTCGTGCCTTATCTCGGCGTGAAGTCGTGGTTCTTCTTCATGGATCGGATCGCGGCGGCCAACAGCTTGACCGCGGCGTCCAGGTCGTCAGTGCTGACCACTTCCACCGGCGTGTGCATGTAGCGGTTGGGCACGCCGACGATCGCGGTGGCCACGCCGCGCTGGGTCACCTGCATCGCGGCCGCGTCCGTGCCGGGGATCCGCCCTTCGCCGACGGTCTGGGTGTCGATCTTGTGCTTCTTCGCGGCGTCGGCGAGCAGCTTTTCGAGCACCGGGTTTATGTTTGCGCCGCGGTGCAGCATGGGCCCGCCGCCCAGCTTCACCTCGCCCACCTTCTTGGGGTCCACGCCCGGGTGGTCGGACGCGAAGCCCACGTCCACGGCGATGCCGACGTCGGGGGCGATCGCATAGGCCGCCGTCGTCGCGCCGCGCAGCCCGACCTCCTCCTGCACGCTGGAGACGGCCCAGACCTCGGCGTTCAGCTTGTCGCCCTTCCCGTCGGCCAGCGCCCGCAGCGCCTCGACCACGACGAAGACGCCGACGCGGTCGTCGCAGGCGCGGGCGGCGATGCGCCCGTTGGCCAGTTCGATCATCCCCTCATCGTAGACCATCGGGTCGCCGACGGCGACGCGCTTGAGGGCGTCCTTCCTGTCGCGGGCGCCGATGTCAACGTACAGCTTCTCCAGCTCGTCGATCTTCACGCCCTTGCCGCGCTGGTCGGCCGACTCCAGGTGGATCGGGGCCTTGCCGATGACGCCGAGCACCTCGCCGCCGTCGGCCTGAATCCGCACGCGCATGCCCAGCATGCAGGCCGGGTCCGGACCGCCGATGCGGTCGAAGTAGATGAAGCCCTTGTCGTCGACGTGCGTGACGATCAGGCCGATCTCGTCGCAGTGGCCGGCGAGCATCACTCGCGGCGAGCCGCCGCGGTTGAGGACGGCCATCACGTTGCCATGCACGTCGGTGGTCACCTCGTCTGCGGCGCCGGAGAGCCGCTTGCGGACGACGGCCTGGATCTTCTGCTCGAACCCCGAGGGCGAGGGGGTGGCCAGCAGTTGACGAAGGAATTCGCGGGCGGACTTGTCCATGATCGCTCCGGAACGGTAGAGTGACGCCTGCCTGGCACAGCCGAGTCAGGTTCAACGTTAGCCGCCCGGCGGCGTGTTGGCAAGCAGCAGGCAGATGGCGGGTCTTGA
The DNA here is from genome assembly GCA_022072085.1 of Phycisphaerae bacterium. GTDB lineage: Bacteria > Planctomycetota > Phycisphaerae > JAJVII01 > JAJVII01 > JAJVII01. Next base: position 94,383 of record JAJVII010000021.1, on the reverse strand, counting down.
AACGTTTCTTATCTATTGACGCCCCCCAGGCAGGCCGATACCTTTGACGAAACCTTTCGCCGGCGCTGGTCGATATTCTGTACGCAAGTCCGCAGGCGGCCGACAGTTCACTGCCGTCTTCCAGCCCCGGTGGGGAGTGATGCGATGCCGCACCCTGACGATACCGAACTCGCCCGTCTGGCCGTCGAGAGCAAGCTGGCCCGCCAGGAGGAGGTAGCCGCCGCGCAGGAGGCGCGTCTGGCCGAGTCGCAGGCCGGGCGGGTCCGTCCGCTGGCTGAGGTCCTCGTCGAGCGCCAGGTGCTTACCCCCGGGCAGGTCGAGCGTCTGGCCGGCGAGATCGAGACGGCCAAGCCCAGCCAGCAGATTCCCGGCTACCAGATCCTCTCCAAGGTCGGCGCCGGGGCGATGGCCAAGGTCTACAAGGCCCGCCAGCTCAGCCTCGACCGCGTCGTCGCGATCAAGGTCCTGCCCAAGAAGTGGTCCAACGACCCCGAATTCGTCGAGCGGTTCTACAAGGAGGGAAAGGCAGCCGCCCAGCTCAGCCACAACAACATCGTCCAGGCGATCGACGTCGGCGAAGCCGGCGGTTACCACTATTTCGTCATGGAGTTCGTCGAGGGCCACACCGTCCACGACGAGCTGGTCAGGAACAAGGTCTACTCCGAGAAGGAGGCCCTGGACATCGTCATCCAGATGGCCAAGGCCCTGGCGCACGCCCACGAGCGCGGCTTCATCCACCGCGACGTCAAGCCCAAGAACATCATGCTGACCAAGGACCGCGTCGCCAAGCTGGCCGACATGGGCCTGGCCCGGCAGGCGTCCGACGAGGAGGCCGCCCGCAGCGAAGCCGGCAAGGCCTACGGCACGCCCTACTACATCAGCCCCGAGCAGATCCGCGGCGAGATGGACATCGACTTCCGCGCCGACATCTACAGCCTGGGCGCGACGGCCTACCACATGGTCACCGGGCGCGTGCCCTTCGACGGGCCGACGCCGGCCGCCGTCATGCACAAGCATCTGAAGGAAGAACTGATCCCCCCCGACCACATCAACAAGTCGCTGTCCGCCGGCATGGCCGAGGTCATCGAGATGATGATGGCCCGCGAGCGGCACCACCGCTACAAGAGCACGCGGGAGTTGCTCCAGGACCTCGAAGCGGTCGCCAAGGGCGAGCAGCCGATGATCGCCCGCGGCGCGTCCGACTCCAGCGGCATGCTCGACGCCCTGGCCCAGGTCGAAGCCGGCGCCCAGCAGACCCCGCAGGAGGTCGTCTACGTCGCCGACCCCCGGATGCGTCTGTGGCTGATCCTCCTGGCCGCCGCCCTGGGCCTGTCGGTCCTCATCAACCTGCTTCAGTTGCTGTTCTGACCCCCGCCATCCGCCGCCCCAGGCCTCGCGGCCGGCTTCTCAGTTCGCGAAGGAATCGTCGCCATCGGTCCAAGGCCGGCTGTCGGGCTTGTCGCCGGGCAGCAGCCCCGGGGCCCGAGCCTTGCGCCAGTAGCCGCCGTTGTTGCGGATCAGGTTGTCGGACCAGGAGAGATCCTTGCAGTTGTCGGACTGGAGGAGGTTGGCGTTGTCCTCGATAATGTTGCCGACGACCAGGACCTCGTCGCAGTTGTACAGGCCCAGGGCGTTGAACGTGTTGTGATGGATGTGGCAGTTCGCGACCTTCAAATTCTTGACGTCCGAGGCGCTGATTCCCATCGCCCCGCAGCCGTTCAGTTCGCAGTTCTCGATGACCACCCGGCTGCTCTTGGTGACGGTCAGCACCGGCGCGTTGCACTCGTACTCCGGCAGCGGTTTGACGTGCCGCGCCCGGCAGCCGGAGACTTTCACCTTCTCGCAGCCGTCGATCAGGATGACGCAGGCGTCCGTGTCGGCGATGCGGACCTGCGTCCCCGGCGCGAAGGAGATGTGCAGTTGCTTGCGGCGGGCGACGGTCAGCGGTTTGGCCAGGACGTATCGGCCCAGCGGCACCATCGCCACGCCGCCGTCCTTCGTCTCGTTGATCAGTTTCTGAAGGTCGAGCTGCCCAGCCGGCAGGTCCTTCTCGGGCGTCGCGAATCGCCCGTCCCAGGTCCCGGCTGCCGCTCCGCCGCTGGCCGCCTGTCCGCACCCGCCCAACCACACCGTCGCCGCCAGCCCGATCGCCAAGGCCGGAATCCACGCCGCCGGCCGATGACCCGCCATTCGCATCACGTTGCTCCCTTGGAAGAAGAGAGGTCGCCCGACTCAGTATACCGCCCCGGCTGCAATGGTCAGCATCAGAACCCGACGGGCGGGCGGGCTTTACTTTGCTCGCGATTCCCGTAGGCTGTTCGGATTCCCGCGTCGCGCGGGCGGAGGCGTCGGTGAACCGGACCAGGGGCTACATCGTGCTGGCGGCGGCGGTGCTCATGCAGCTCTGCCTGGGGGGCATCTACGCCTGGAGCGTCTTCGCCGCACCGCTCCAGCGCGACTACGGCTTCACCGGCGGGCAGACCGGCCTGATCTTCGGCACCTACATGTGCGTCTTCACGCTCACGGTCATCTTCGTCGGACCGCTCCAGGACCGCGTCGGCCCGCGCATCCCCAGCGTCGTCGGCGGCCTGCTGCTGGCGGCCGGCTACCTGCTCGCGGGGTCTGCCGGCGGACGCTTCGCCGTCTGGTGGCTGGGCGCGGGCCTGCTCACCGGCGTCGCGGTCGGGTTCGGCTACGTCTGCCCGATCGCCACCGCGCTCAAGTGGTTCCCCCGGCACAAGGGACTGGTCAGCGGCATCGCGGTGGCCGGCTACGGGGGGGCGGCCATCGCCCTGACGCTCATCGGCCGATGGCTGTTTGACGCCGGCTGGGACGTGCACCGCATCTTCCGCTGGGTCGGCGTCGGCTACGGGCTGGTCGTCGTCGCGATGGGCCTGCTGATGTTCCTGCCGCCGGGCGAGCGGGCCCGCCGCCCGCGCGAGCCCTTCCGCCGCCGCGTCCTGCTGACCGACCGGCGGTTCTGGCTGATGTTCATGACCTTCTTCTGCTCCGCGGTCGCCGGCACGTCGGTCATCAGCCACCTCAAGTCGATCGGCCTTTGGCTGGGCAACTCGGCCGGCATCGCCGAGGCCGCGGTGATCGCGCTGGCCGTCGGCAACAGCAGCGGCCGCGTGCTGTTCGGCTTCGTCTATGATCGCATCGGCGGGCGGCGGGCGATCCTGCTCTCGCTGGCGGCGATGGCGGCGGGCGTCGTGCTGCTCCTGTTGGCCGGCCACAGCGGGTTAGGGTTCCTGGCCGCCGCGGTCTGGGTGGGTCTCTGCTACGGCAGCAACTTCCCGATCTACGCGCCGGAGTCGGCCCGGCTGCACGGCGTGGCGCTGGTGGGTACGGTCTACCCGCTGGTGCTGTTCGCGCACGGCCTGGCCCCGATGATCGGCCCGCCGGCGGTCGGCCTGCTCCAGCGTCTGTCCGGCTCGTTCGCCCCGGGCCTGCTGGCGGCGGCGGCCGTCACCGTAGCCGGCCTGATCCTCTACGCCCTGCTTACGCGCGGGCGAGGGGAGAGGTCGCAATCCTGAGGGGTTCCGCGCAGAGACCGGGAGAATACCTGGGTCGCTGAAGCGACCAGGCCGGGGGCATTCTGCAAACCACGGGGGCGGTCAACTGGCGGCGGGGGCGGTTTCGGCCAGGCCCATCATGGCGGCCAACTCCATCCGCTGGTCGGCGCGGCTGGCTCTGGAGCGGAGGATCTTCACGATCCGGCGGATCAGCCTGGCTTCGCTGCCGAAGCGGATATCCGTCTCGTCCTCCAGGCCGTTGGGCGTCAGCGTCGGCCCGACCGACTTCTTCAGGTCGCGCTGGCAGCGGCGGAGATCCTCCAGCAGGACCATGCCTTCCTTGGCCAGCTTCTCCGCACTGCCGCGGTCGACCTTGATCAGCCGGCAGACCTGCCACAGATAGAGCCACTGGGCGGCCTTGTGGCCGGTCTCGCGGGCGGCGTATCGCCACGCGGCGGCGAAGGTGCGGTCCATCCCCTCAGCCGGCGTGACGCGGGCCAGCCGGCGGGCGGCGTTGCGGGCGTCGCGCTGCACCTTGCGGACCAGCCGCACCGGGTCGCTGGTGGCGGTCAGACTGCCCAGCTCGGCGCGGCGGAGGCGTCCCAGCAGCGGCGGCACGCCCCAGCGTTCGTGGCGGCGATCCCAGCCGTTGGTTGCGCCGGCGCCGTTGAGGGCCGCGGCCCCCTCGCGTCCGACCGCGTCCATTGCGGGGATCAGGTCGGTCTTGCCGGAGGCGGCGACGCTCTCGGCCAGCCGATTCTCGAATTCCTTGCTGTGCTTGACGCCGGCGGCGTTCCAGGCGATGTCGGCGGCGGCGATCAGCGCCGGCAGGGTCGTCTCGATCGGCGTGCGGCGGATCGACCAGCTCGTGACCATCAGGCCCAGGCAGTTGTGCTCGGCGGCGGTGTGGGCGGCCAGCAGGCAGTTGTCCACGGCGTGCCGCAGCCGCGGAGCCGCGTAGCTGTCGCCGCGGCTGCGGACCGAAGCCGCGACGATGACGCTGAAGCCGGCGTTCTGGAGATAGGCCACCGGCGCGGGCGTGTAGAAAGTCCGCGGCGGTTTGGCGCCGCCCAGCTTCCAGAACGGCTCGTAGCGCTCGCGGATCTCCGGGTCCATGCCCTTGCAGGTGCGGGCGTTGACACGGCCGATGCCGGGGTCCTCGAAGTCGGCGGCCACCGCCTGCGTCGTCGCGTAGTTCCAGTGCATCAGCAGGCAGTCGCGGGTGAAGCGGTTGAGCGCCTGCGGATGGCCGACCAGCATGTCGGTCCAGACGATCGGCGTGCGGCCGCGGGCCTGGACGTGCCGGCAGATGACGTTCATGTACTCGACCCACGCCAGGCTCTTGCCCTTGGCGGCGACGGCGTCGGCCGACGCCCCTTCGCCGAGCTGCCGCGCCAGCGAGCCGCCCAGGTGGACGTAGGGGCTCTCGGCGTGACTCTCGATGAGCTGGTCGACGAGCTGCTTGGCCAGCACCAGCGACTCGGGGTTGCTGGTCGCCAACTGGTAGATGTCGCCGGGAACTTCCGACAGGTGCGCAAACTGCGGATGCCGCAGGATGAACTCGGCGTGCGTGAGCGTCTGGATCAGCGGGATGACCACCAGGCCCAGCGTCTCGGCCAGCTCCAGGAGCTGGGCTGCCTGCCGCACGGTGAACGCGTCGGTCGGGTGGGCCAGGATGCGGTGGCCCTGGTAGGGGAACTTGTCGCCCCATTCCAGCAGGACCGCGTTGTACTTGTAGGCCGCCAACCGCCGCAGCAGCGAGCAGACGTAGTCGAAGTTCAGCGACTGGCAGGTGAGGTCCAGGTGGAACCCACGCATCGGCAGGTCGGGCCAGTCGGTGATTTCCCCGCCCGGCAGCCAGGCGACCCCGTCGCGGACGGTCACCAGCCCGGTCAGCGTGACCAGTCCGTTGCGGATGGCCAGGATGTCGGACCCGACGATGCGGATAGCCGCCGGGGTGACGGTGATGCGGTAGGCCTCGTCGCTTTCTAGTCCGTGGCCATCGCCGGATTCGTCGATAAGCACTAACTCAAGTGACGGACAGAGTTTGGCGCGATTTCTTGTCGGGATCTGCTCGGGCATGGCCTCCAGGAGGTCCGATAATGCGCGGTCTAGCAGCCGGGTCATGCCCGGTTGCCTGGCCCGTCGGGAGCTGCGATTGGGGCGGCGGACCTTCACGTCGCGGCTGATCGCGACCTGTTGCTGGGTGCGATGCCACTTCCTCGGTTGTGGTAAGAGCGCCACGCGTCCGTCTCCTGGATGCTGAGACAAGCGGGCATTTTATCAAAAGGCCCCTGGAGCGGCCACTAAATTCGACCGCCTGGCGGCGGCCAGGGGCGCGCCGGCCGGGGGAAGACGTTGCTTGGGCGGGCACAATTCGTGTGCTGGCCGGGCTTTGGGGGCGGGCAGATCAGGGCCGCGTGGCATCAAAACCGTTGACAGGCGCCCTGCCAGGGCCGATAGTGGACCGGTCGCTCCGCCGCGGATGTCCGGTCCAGCGGTCCGGGGCTGCGTCGTCGGGCGGTGCGGCCGCCCGTTCGCGGAGCCGAAGATGCCCAAGCGCAATCTGGCGTGGATTCTGATCATCGTGCTGGCGGCCCTGGTGGCGTGGTTCGGGCTGCCGGACACGGCCATGCTGCGCGACAACGAGCTGGAGCACTTCCGCCCGCTGCTGAAGGTCTACAAGACCATCGACACCGAGTATGTCGAGCGGATGGAGCCGATCGCCCGCCGCCGCATGATTGAGGGCGCCATCCGCGGGATGCTCTCGACGCTGGACCCCAACACCCAGTACTTCACCCCCGAAGAGGCCAAGGATCTCCAGGCCCAGCTCTCGGGGCAGTTCACAGGCGTGGGCGTCGAGCTCAACGAGATCGACAAGGTCGTCACCGTCATCACCCCGATCGAGGGCAGCCCGGCCTACCGCGCCGGCGTCCGTCCGGGCGACGAGATCAGGAAGGTCGACAAGGAGAACGCCGCCGGCAAGAGTCTGGCCGAGGTCTCGGCGCTCATCAAGGGCCCCAGCGGCCAGCCGGTGGAATTGACGATCTATCGTCCCGAGACCGACCAGACGCTGGTGTTCAAGCTGATCCGCGCCCGCGTGGTGCAGTCGCCGGTCAAGGGCTTCCGCCCGCTGCCCGGCGGAGGCTGGGACTACCTCGTTCGCCAGACCGACGACGGTCCGCCGGTCGGCTACATCCGCGTCAAGGACTTCATCCAGAACGACGAGGAAAGCACGATGAGCGGCTTCGAGGCGGCGCTGGGGCGCTGCCGCGACGCCCACGTCGCCGGCGTCGTGATCGACCTGCGCGGCAACCCCGGCGGGCTGCTCGACCAGGCCGTCAAGATGGTCGACCGTTTCGTCGCCCACGGCGTGATCGTCTCGGAGCAGGGCGCCCACCAGCCGATCAATCGACACGAGGCCAGCGCCGCCGGCACGCTGGAGGATTACCCACCGCTGGTCGTGCTGATCGACGGCGGATCGGCGTCGGCCAGCGAGGTCGTCGCCGGTTCGCTCGCCTGCCACAAGCGGGCGGTGCTGGTCGGCACGCGCAGCTACGGCAAGGGCACGATGCAGGTGACCAAGTCGATGGAGGGCGTGGACGGCGGTCAGGCGATCCTCAAGATGACCGTCGCCTACCTCTACCTGCCCGACGGGCGGTCGATCAACCGGATCAAACCGCCAGCCGACTTCGACCACCCCCGCCAGGCGAAGCCCTTCCAAAGCCGCCGCCGCGGCATCGTGCCGACCGTGACCGTGGAACTGAGCATCGAGCAGAGCGAACAGATCATGCGTCTGCGCCACGACCTGGACCTGATCTATCCGCCGCCCGGCGCTGCGTCGCAGGCCGACGCGCAGCCCGGCTCGACTCCGCCGTCTCAGCCGAGTCCGACGACCCAGCCGGCCGTCACCTCCGACGAACTGGCCGACCGACTGCTCCACGCCGATCTGCAACTGGTCGAGGCGATGAAGATCCTCACGGACCCGGCGACCTACAAGAAGCTGCTCGACCAGACGCCGGCGCCCGACACCGCGCCGGACGAGCCGGAAGACGGACAGTAAGAGATGCCCCCCGCGCCGACACTCGTGCTCCTGCCCGGGCTGGGCGCTGACGCCCGCGTCTTCGACGCGATGCGCCCACTGCTGCCGACGATCCACACGCCGCCCTGGCTGACGCCGCGCGACAACGAGTCGCTCGCGGACTACGCCGCCCGGCTGGCTGACACGATCCCGGCCGTCCCCGGCCCGCTGGTGCTGGGCGGTTCGAGCATGGGTGGCATGCTCGCGCTGGAGATCGCCCGGCTGCGCCCTCCGGCCGTCGTCGTACTGATCGCAAGCTGCCGCCGCATGCCGACGCTGCAACCGGCGGTCCGCGCGATCGGCCGACTGCTCGACGTGCTGCCGACCGCGGCCTACCGGCTCGGCCGGGCGGCCGCGCCGCTGCTGGTGGGAAAGTTCGGCGAGATTCCGCTGCCGCGCCGCCAGCTCTACCTGCGGATGGTTTCGTCCATGCCGCCGGCGTTCCTGCGGTGGGGCAGCCGGGCCGTGAGCGGCTGGCCTGGCCTGCCCGACGTGAACCGCCCGCCGGCCACGGTGCGCCACATCCATGGCAGCGCCGACCGGATGATCCCGCTGTCGGCTCAGAGCCCCCCGCCGGACCGGGTCATCCCCGGCGCCGGCCACCTGATCACGCTCAGCCACCCCGAGGTTGTTGCCGCCTTTGTCAGCGACGCGATCGCCGCGGCGGCGCGTTGCGGATGATCTCCGCGCCGGGCTGGAGCGTCGCCAGCTCCTCGCCGGGCAGGACGACGTGGCTCTCGACCGGTCCGACCGAAGCGACACCGCCGTCACAGGCCGCCACGTGCCGCTCCAGCACGCTGAAGTCCTTCAGGCTGCGCACCTCGCAGATCAGGTCGCCCTTGCGCACGGCCGCGGCCTCGGGCTGGTAGAACGTCGCGAACCCCATCTCGCCGGCAGTCAGCGTGTATTGCTCGCTGAGCCGGTGGAAGACGATCTGCACCGGCGGCAGCTCCGGCTGCCCGGCGATCATGCCCAGGTGCTTCATTACGTTGACCGCGATCCGGCGGGCCTGCTGCATCTTGTCGAACTGCGTCTTGAGGCTCGTCGGCGCCATCTCGATGAGGTTGACGGCGGTGCCGAACTCGATCGGCAGGCGGCGATACATCTGCCCGGGGAAGTGGCCCTCCTCGGGAACCTCGTCGATCGCCACCAGGCCGGTCGCCAGGGCCAGCGCCCGGCTGGGCGCGTGGCCCTTGGAGCAGCCGGCAAAGTCCGGGTCGCACATGCGGCAACTGTGGTAGTCCAGCACGGCGTCGGCGTCCTTGAGCAGGCCCCCGGTCAGCGCGTGTGCCAGGCGGTGGTTCCACTCCGGCCGGTCCGGCTGGCCGGGCCAGACGCGGTTGATGTTGAACTCGACGCCGTTGCGTATCGGATCGTTGGAACGGTCCTGCCGGGCATAGGCGTTGGGCAGCCGCGTGCGGACGACGTAGGGGATGTTGACCAGCGGCAACGCGACGACCGTGCCGCGTTGCGTCGCCAGGTCGAGCCCGGCCAGCAGCGGGCCGATCATTGCCGACCCGGGGTATTCGGTCGCGTGCTGGGCGCAGTGCAGGGCAAGCGTGGGCCCCTCCTTCGCGCCGGCGGCGACGACGACGGGGATGTGGACGTCGTCCAGCGTGAACGACCCATAGGCGACCTGGCCGGGCTTGGCCCGCACGCCGAGGAATGACTTTGCCATCGTCGCAAGCTCCTGTGATGGATTCGTGGTTCGCCGCCGCGAAGTCATTATAAGCCTGCCGCCCGGCCGCCTGAAGCGCGCAGTCGAGCGATCGACCGGTTGGGCTTGCCGGGAGATGCGGCGTGTGCGACACTGCCAGGCTGCGGGGGAGAAGGCGGAAACCTGCATGCGGATGGCAGTCTCGTTGGCGATGGCGGCGGCGACGTGCGGGCTGATCGGCTGCGGCGTCCAGGCGCGTCGCCTGCCGCTGACCGACCCCTCGGTGACCGCGACGGCCAACTTCAACTGGCTGGCGGCCGACAACGCCCCCGGCGTGCGGGTCACCGCCGGCACGCGGCGGGCCCGGCTGGCCTTCCCCCGCCCGTGGACCGGCGACGGTTTCGTCGCGCCGGGCCCGCTGGCGATCACGCTGGAGTATCGCGACACGCTGACCTCGCCGTCCACGCTCCACCTGCGGCAGTTCTCCAGCGTCCACGACCGTTACGTCGGCCACTTCGGCGGCGCGGGCGACGGGCGCTGGAAGCAGGCGGTCTTTGCGATTGACCCGGAACTCCTGGCGTCGGATGACGACGGCCGGTGCGAGGCGTCGATCGGCGGGCTCGGCCGCGAGTTGCCGGAGATCGACAAGCCGACCGCGACCCCGGGCCTGGAGGTGCGGGCCGTCGCCTTCGCGCCGCTTACCGACGCGCTGCTGGCTCGTTCGCGCGAGCGGCGGTGGGAGGCCTATGGGCGACTCCTGGCCGCGGCGACGAAGGGCCTCCAGCCCCCGACGACCCAGCCCGAGCCGGCCGACGTCCCCGATCGGTATGTGCGGCTGGGCTTTGTCCCCTTCACGCAGCCGGACGAGGCCCAGCTCGAACCCGGTCGCTGCCCGGCGCACGACCGCTGGGGCCTGCCGCCGATCCGCATGCGGTCGGCCGGCGGGCAGTTGGCCTCGGGGTCGGCCGCCTTCTACGCGCTGAAGGACCTTTCGCTGTCTGCCGACGTGACGCCGCTGCGCGCGTCAGACGGCGCGACGATCGGCGCCGGCTGCATCGTCCTGCGCCGCTCGTTGTTCGCTCCCGTCCAGGACTACGATTACGACGAGGCGTCGCGTCGCTGGAAGCCGGCCAAACGCCACGCCCTCGTCGAGCAGTGGCTGCCGCGGGTCGACGGCCCGATCGCCGTCGCCGCCGGCCGGGCGACGCGCGTGCGGATCGAGGTGGCCGTGCCGCCGGAAACGCGGCCGGGCGTCTACCGCGGGCGGCTGACGCTGCGGTCGGCCGGCGGGGGCGAGTCGGCCGACGTCGAGCTGACCGTCCGCCCGTTCACGCTGGACACGCTGGAGCGACATGGCGTCGCGACCGGCGCCTTCACCGACGGTCCGAGCAAGCAAGCCGAGCTGGCGGACATGGCCGACCACGGCCTCAACAGCCACATGATGTTCCTCAGCGGGTTCCCGCTGCCGATCCGCAACGAAGGCGGCCGGCTGACCAGCGACTGGACGCGATGGAACTGGTGGGTGCGGCGGCTGAAGTCGGCCGGCATGACCGGCCCGCTGGTCATCGTGCTGGGCAACGACAGCAGGGGGTTTCTCGAGCAGCAGATCGGGGAGTTGTTCGGCATCGCCGGGCTGACAAAGGAGAACCACTTCATCGACACGGGCAACGAGCGGCTGAACGGGCTCTACATCGAGGCCCTGCGGCAACTGGTCGCCAACGCCCGCGCCAACGACTGGCCCGAGGTCGTGCTGCTGCCCTACGACGAGCCGACCGAGCGGCTGATCGAGCCCTATCGCGACCGCTGCCGGCGGATTCACGAGGCCCTGCCCGGCGTGCGGATTTACGGCGTGTCGATGAACCGGCTGAACTGGGCCGAGCAGATCGTCGACAGCTCGGACATCGTGGTGGCCAACGGCAGCTTCAGCGATATCGCCCGGCTCTGCCGCCGGCGCGGGCGGACCCTGTGGACCTACGGCGGGGGCGTCGCCTCGCCGTGGATGGACCCTTCCTGGGTCCGCGACATGATCGGCGAACAGACCTGGAACCTGGGCAGCCGCGGACGCTGGTGGTGGGCCTATCACTGGACTGACGGCGAGCCGCTGCTGGAGATCGGGCCGGGCGTCGAGCCGGGCTGGGTGACCGCGGCATACGAGAGCTGCGGCGAACCGATCCCCGCGTTCGGATACCAGGCCGCCCGCGCGGGCCTGGACGACCTGCGCTACCTGCTGATGCTCGATCGCCTGATTGCCGAGGAGCCGAAATCGCCCGCGGCCGAACTGGCCGCCGACTGGCTCGCCCAGCTTCGCGGCGGCGGCAGGCAGAACTACATGATCGCCCGCGACGCGGTCGCACAGTGGGTCGAGCAGCAGCCCGACCGCGACCGATCGGCTGACCTGACGCCGACGTTCGCGCCGCTCCGGGAGGCGCTGTCGATGATGATCGGCCGACTCCGCAACGGCCTGCCGGCCGGGGCCGAGCGGGCGAACCTGTTGGCGGTGTCGTCGGGACAGGCCGAGGCGCGGCAGGACCGCGTCGTTCGGCTGGTCGTCGCCGAGACGACCGGGGCCGGGTCGGTCCGCGTGTCGCTGCGGCGGTTCGGGGAGGATCTTGTGCCGCCGTTTGTTCTGGGCCCGGGCCTGACGCGGGAGATCGTCCTGCACGACCCGGCCGCCGGAGACAAGGACCTGCTCAAAGGCCGCTGGTTCATGCTGAATTGCCGGATCGACAAGGGCAATCTGCCCGCAGCGAAGGCCGGCAGCGTGAAGGTGACTTACTATTCCGGCGAAGAGACGATCTGGAGCGGCGACACGTCAGCCACCCCGGCGCCGCTGCATCACGACCTGGCGCTGGAGCTGAGCCTCCGCGACCCCAACCGCCGTCGCCCCCGCCCAGCCGATGAAGATGAGGACAATGACTGAGCCGTCCGCCTGCGATCACCAGTCGTCCGTGCGGAAGGGGGGCGCGGGCAGGCCGGCCTTGTTGTAGAGGTTGCACTCGGGGCTGTCGGCCCAGCCGTAGCGGACCGCGACCGGCTCCTTCACGGCGGGGCAGGTGAGGACGACGCTGTCGCCGCCCTGGCCTGAGCCGGTCGAAGGCTCGATCGTCGCATCGGCCCAGTGGAAGACCTTGTCCGCGCCGGCCACCGCGAAGCCGACGAGTTTGTCGGCGCCGCTCTTGGGGGCCTCGTCCGGCGGGGCGATCAGGGCGCCCTCGGGCGGGCCGGCGATCAGGCCGCCCCCGACGTGCGTGAACTTCACGCGGACCTTCCCCTCTTCCACCTTCATTGAGTCATACGTCGGCCCGGCGTATTCGATCTTTTCGCCGTAGACGGTCGCCCGGGCGACCAGCGCCAGGCGATGGCCGACGTCGTGCTTGTCGGTCGGGTGCAGGTTGCCGCTCTCGCCGACGTCGATGGTGCAGGCCATGCCTGTGCCAGGCAGGGCCAGGGCCTTCGCCTGCGACTCGCGGATGCGGGCCCAGGGCGTGTCGGTCGGCTTGTCGGCGTGCTTGCGGTAGTTGGGCAACTGCACGAAGAAGAAGGGGAACTCGGCGCCCCACGCCGTTCGCCAACTGCCGATCATTGCGGGAAAGAGCTTCGCGTAAAGCGTCGCGTCGCCGATGCTGAAGGCGTTGGCTTCGCCCTGGTACCAGATCGCTCCCTTGATCGGGAAGCGGACCATCGGGTGAATCATGGCGTTGTAGAGCGTGGTCGGGCCCTGCCACTGCACCGGGGCGCGTGGCTTGGCCGGCGCGGGCTTGCCGTCGGCCTTGGCCTGGTCGGCCTGCTTCTGCCACTCGGCCAGCCGGGCGGGGTAGCTGGCGACGGCGTCGGCGGCGTTCTTCTTCTGGGCCTCGAAGGCGTCGAGGTAACGCTTCAGCGCCGGATCGCCTGCCAGCCCGGCGGCGCTGGTCCAGTTCTGCGCTGGCGTGCCGCCCCAACTGCTCTCCAGCAGGCCGATCGGCACGCCGGCCGATTTCTGGACCTCGACGCAGAAGAAGTATCCGACGCCGGTGATGCCCTTGGCCGACGCCGGCGTGCAGGGCTCCCAGCCGAGCGTGGCTGCGAACCCCTCCATCGGCTCGGGCGAGGGGTGCTCGCGCACGCGGAACAGGCGGATGTCCGGGTGGTCGGCGGCCTTGAGGGCCTCGGCGGCGTCGCGCGTCCCGCCCAGCGTGAATCGCATGTTCGACTGCCCCGAGCAGACCCAGACGTCTCCGACGGCCACGTCCTTGAGCGTGACGGTGTTGCTGCCGGCGATGGTTATCTCCAGCGACCGGGCCGCCTTCATCGGGGCGAGTTGCACGGACCAGCGGCCGTCCTTGTCAGCCGCCGTCTCGACCTTCTGCCCGGCGATCGACACGCTCACCTTCTCCCCCGCGTCGGCTGTCCCCCAGATATTCACCTTCGCATCCCGCTGAAGGACCACGTGGTCGGTGAACAGGCTGGCCGGCTTGACGGCAGCCAGGGCAGCCGGGGCGAGCAGGGCGACGGCGGCTGCGATCAGAGCGAGGCGCTTCATGTGGATCTCCTGTCACTTGGGGGTCGCTGGCGGAGTCGTGTCAGTGTCGTCTTGAGGCTTGGGCATGTCGCGCCAGGGGAGCAGGCAGCCGACGCGGACGGGGGGCTTGGCGCCGGCTTCGACGGCGCCGATGTCCGGGCCCTTGCCGGCGGCCTCGACGGTCGGGTTGTCGACCTTTGCGGCGGCATCGATGGCCGGGCTGCCCGGCTGGGGCGTAAAGTCGCCCTTGGCCGGGTCGGCCAGCTTCGGCTCACCGGTGAGGTTGCCGCCGGTTGGGGCCTTGATCTGCCGGAGGAAGTCATCGAGAGCGAGCGGCTTGTCGCCGAAGTTGACCTGGGCCGCGGCCGGGGTCAGCCAGAGGTTGTTCTGCCAGACCATGCCCGCGACGCTGTCCTCGGCGACGGTCATCAGCGGCTTGGCGGCGGCGATCGCCAGGATGTTGTTGCGCAGGACCAGGCCTGAGGTGTTGGACTTCACGTCGAACAGGTGGCTGATGTACTTCGGCCGTGTGTTCACGATGGTGTTGTGCTCGAAGGTGACGTTGCGGCAGGGGTTGCCCGGCTTGCCGGCGTTCTTGTCGCCGTAGGTCCAGCAGATGACCTCGCGATACCCACTGGAGCGCGGGCCGTTGAAGCAGTTGTCATAGAGCACATTGCGGCGGAATACCGAGTCGCACACGGCCATCAGCGAGAAGCCCTGAGCGTTGCCGCGGAGCAGGTTGTTCTCGACGACGGCGTCGGTGATGAAGTTCTCCTCCTTCGGCCCGGCCGCGTTGAGCTGCATGCCGCTGTTGCCGCGGTTGTTCTCGCTGGTGTTGAAGCGGATGCGCGGGTGGTGGCAGCCGGACTGGAGGTAGAGCCCGTGCGAACCGGCCGAGTCGTGCAGGTGGTTGTTCTCGATGGTGAGGTGCTCGGTCCCATAGGCGAAGATGCACTCCATGCCGGTGTGGTGCACCTCGCAGTTGCGGACCGTCACGTGGCTGCTGTAGACGAAGCCGCCGTCCGCGTTCTTGCGGCTGGACGCGGCGGAGATCTTCATGCCGTAGTGCGTGGGGTTGGTGATGTCCAGCCCGTCGAAAACGACGTAGCTGTAGCCGTTGGGCGTGACGCCCCAGTCGCTGCCGGTGCAGTCGATGCGGACGTGCTCGTTATCGTGGTTAATGAAGGTGATGGGCGCGTCAGCCGACCCGTCGTGCGACGGCGCCAGGCCCCAGGTTCCGTTGGTGCGGCACTTGTAGAGCCCCGCGCGGAAGACCAGGCGGTCGCCGGCCACGAGTTTCGCCGCTGCCTTGATCGGGTCCTTCAGCGGCTTGTCCAGCGTGCCGGCGTTGGCGTCGTCGCCGTCGTTGGAGACGACGTAGTCCCGGCCCAGCGCCGGTGCGGACAACATTGCGATGATGACGACGGTGGCGAAACGGACGCGGGGCGACATGGCTGGGCCTCCCTCGGCGCAGGCGACGAAAGAGCATCTTCAGAAAGTAACCCTATACCACCGCGCGGGGAGGCGGAGAAGCCAAAAGAAAAACCCAGCCTCTGGCTGGAGGCTGGGCCCACCTGTCTCTCTCAGTGACTTTCGCGGCTCCCGAAGGAGCAGCCGGGGCTGTCGCCCCGTGGCATTTCCATTATCAGCAAATGGCGTGCCAGAACTTGAACCCAAGTCCCGCGATCTCCGATAAACAAAATTAACATTCTTAACGCCAACGGCTTACGAGGCAAACGTTGCCGTGAAAAGGCGAGCCGCCGGACCCCTGCCCGCGGGTGGTGTTGCTTTTTCGCAACGCCAATGTCGCAAAATCGCAACACTTGGGCTCAGATGCCGGATAGGCCTGTGAGAAGGTCGGGCAGCCGGGATGTAAATGCCGATCTGGGCAGGGCCTGGGTCGCACCCGCGGCCAGGGCGGCCGCCAGGCGGTCGGCCTGGACATGCGAGCCGAAGGCCACGATCGGCAGGTCGGCCAGCCGGGCGTCGCCGCGGACGGCGGCAATGGCGGCCAGCGGATCGGCCTTGCCGAAATCCAGATCCACGATGAGCAGGCAGGCGCCGCCGCGGACCAGCCGATCGGCCAGGTCCGTCACGCCCAGCAGGCCCTGATAGGCCAGCCCGAGCTGCCGGGCCGTGCCCGAAACACGCGTGGCGAAGATGAGGTCGTCGATCAGGCCGATGACGGGCCTGGTGGCTAGTGGGGCGTCTGGTGCGGTCACGGGCAACTCCAGTGGGGGGCGATCAGGGCGCTCAGGGAGCCGGTCCCGTCGGCCGACGCCGGCTGGGTTGTGGGAACCTGCGGTGCCTCGGCCAGCTTACGCAGCCGGTCGAGGTCCGCGTGCAACTTCTCGTTGGCGGCCGAGGTGACCATTGCGCCCATCAGCCTGGGCATCAGCCCGCTGTATCGGCTGGCGCTGTTGACGGTGAGCGTCGTGCCGCCGCTTTCCGCGTCCTGGAGCATGTAGGTCACGGTGGACTGGAAGCCTTCGCCCTCCAGCTTCAGTTGCAGCAGCGAGGGCGGTTCGACCTTGACGATCCGCACGTTCAGCTCGTAGCGGCGGCCGTCGATCTCCATCACATCGACCGAGCGGGCGCCGGCTGACAGGCCCAGGCTGTCCAGCGGGCGGGTCTCTTTCCATCCTCCGAGCCACTGGGCGATGCGGTCGGGCTGCGTGACCCAGGCGAAGACCTCAGCAGGCGGACGGGAAATCTGCACCGACGACTTGACGTTCTGTGTCCGCGCCCCCAGGGCGTACATGACCGCGCCGATCACCAGCAGGGCGACCAGGACAACGATCAATCCGTGAAGCAGGGCCTTGGCCATCGCTTGCTCCCTTCGATGCGGCGGCGTCGCGGACCTCTGATTATCTTCGCTGTTCGGGCGGACCTGTCAACCGGGGTCTCAGTGAAGGGCGGCGAGTGCGACGAAGGAGGGTGGCCGCAGGTGGGCGGTCAGCGGCAGCGGCGCAGGCGAATCCCGGCAGTCCCCAGCCAGCCCAGGGCCAGCAGTGCCAGCGTCGCCGGCTCGGGCGCTGCGATCTGCTCGATCGTCAGGCCGTTGATGATCCAGTTGGGGTCGGTGCCCGTGTTCTTGTGGATGGTGATGTCCAGCCGATGGTCCACGACCGTCACGTCGAAACTGCGTGTCGTTATCGCCGAACTGAGCGGCACATCCACGTCGGTCAGCACGACCGCCCCCTCAGCCGACACCTGTATGTTGTCGTGCAGGCTCGAAGGATCCCGCCAGTAGATCGTCACGGCATAGATCCCGTTGGCCACGTCGACGCTGAAGGTCCGGTCGCTCGGGCCGAAGTGCAGGTCGCGCAGCGCGTAGGACATCGGATCGGTGAACGCGCCGCGGTCGCGGTGGTTGACCCCGACGCTGGCGTCCCAGCCGTAGCTCTGCGAGCCGGCGGCGTAGAGCGTATTCGGCCGAACGCTGTTCCAGCCGGCCTGTGTGTACCATGTGCCGGTGTGATTCTGATCGCTGTCGAAGTCGTAGCCGACAACGGCCGCCCGGGCCGGCCCGCCTGACAGGCAGACCGCCGCCATGACGGCCATGCAGATATTTCGTCCGGAGCGCTTCATACCGATCCTTCACCCATGGACTGGGTACAGGGCTCGGATCAGATGTGCAAACAGCATGCCAGCGGCGGTGAATGTGGGCAGTGCCGCTCGTAACATATTCCGCACAAGGTGGTTATGCCTTGGCCGCGTATCGTGCCGACGGCACTCGTGCAGCCGGAATGTTGACTTTCCGCAACAGCGATGTTGACGGGACGCAACGCGGGGCCTACTTCTCGGCCAGTTCGTAGAGCCCGCCCGGGGCCCGCTTTAGCGAGCCGGCCCGCACCAGGGCCTCCCAGATTTCCGGCGGAAACTCCCGCGGCGGCTGAATGCCCATGCCGGCTGCCTTCGACCCGCTGGAGAAGGGCCCGTGGCCGAGTTGCGATTCGTCGTCCAGCCGGATGGCCGCCAACCGCCGCTTGAACACCTGGAGTGCCTCCGCCAGTTGCTCGGGGGGGAACTGCTTTTCCTCCTCGGCCAGCGCCGGGTCGCTCTGTTTGGGCACGACGAACATCGTGCCGCAGCCCGGGCACTTGCCGCGACGCCCGCCCAGTGCGGCCATCACCTCGATCGTCTTGTGACACCCCGGGCAGGCAAAGCGAATAAAGGCCATGGCGGATCTCCAAGAGGGAAGTAATCCGCAGATTACGCCGATCGCGCGGATTCGACAAGCGGAGAAGAGAAGACGAACGCAGAGGGGCAGAGGGGACAGAGGCAGGACGGAGCGGCTTTCGACTCATGCTCCTATCCTCCATTTCGCATTGTCTTCTCTGTTCCTCTCTCGGGTCCCTCTGCCTCTCAGGACTTTTCATAATTGGCCGCTGAGGCGCTGAGTCGCAGAGGGACAATGGTTTATGGAAGGCGTTGCGTTCGAGTCTTTCGATCACTTCCGATACCCGTTTTCATCCAAGTCCTTTCCCTCAGCGTCTCTGTGCCTCAGCGGCGAACTGAATTATGAAAAATGCTCCCTCTCTGTGTTCCTCCGTCACAGCCAGCCGGTCAGCTCGGCCAACTGGCGGGTGTAGTCCACGAAGTTCGGCCAACTCACGTCAGACGGCACGCCGTGGTCGCAGCCGGGGATGAAGCCGCCGTCGCGGATCACCGGGGCGATGCGAGCCAGCTCGGCCGACAGTTCCGCGCCGCCGGCGGCCATCTTCCGCTTGTCCACCCCGCCGGTGTAGGCCATCGAGCGTCCGAACCGCGCCCGGAACGCGTTGATGTCGTTGCCGGCGGCCACCTCCATCGGGCAGCAGCAGTTGACGCCGTTCTTGATCCAGATCGGGATCAACTCGCCGATGAAGCCGTCGCTGTCCACGTCGATCACCGGCACGCCGGCGGCCCGGCAGCGTCCGAACCACCGTGCGTAGCCCGGACCGCAGAACCGCCGCGTCATCGCCGGCGAGATCATCGCGTGCTCCTTGTAGGCCATGTCTTCGTTCGCGAGCACGTGATCGACCACGACGCGATCGAGGATCCGCTCCAGCATCGCGTCGATGAAGTCGGTCCAGAACGCGGCCATCTCGTCCACGAACCCCGGGTCGGTTACCATCAGCTCGCAGAGCCCCTCAAAACCGCACCACTCACGGAGTTGCCAGAAGGGCCCGGAGAAGCTGACCCCCACGACGTGGCTGCGGTCGGCCAGCGCGGCACAGCGGGCGTCGAAGTCCGCCGGCCAGCGGCCCGGCGCGTCCAGGTCATAACGCGTCTTCATCGCCTCCCAGTCGTCGCGCGTCTCGACGGGGCACTTGATCCACCGCCGCGTAACGAAGTCGATCGCGTTGCGCAGGTAGCTGACGTCGAACTGGTCGCTGATCTCGCAGACGTTGCCCTTCCAGTCCTGCACGACGTAGTGGCCGTCGCGGTGTTCGAGCACCTTCTCCTCGAACTGCGGGATCATGCGGAAGTCGGCATCGAGATGTCGCGGCTTGTCGCCGGGGTCGCCGCTGATGCCCGCCGCTTCGGGGCTGACGCCGATCTTCTGGAGCAGATGGCCGAACCAGTTCACGCCTGCGGGCAGCCCTTCGCTGCGCCACCGCTTGAGTGTCGATTCCCGAGGCCCGCCCGGTGAAAGCGGAATGCGGTCCGGCCTGCCGAACGTCAACGTCGCAATGTATCGCTCGCGGGGTGTCATGGCTCTTTCCTGTTACCTGCCCGGCGGCGAAAAAGAGATCGCCACAGATGCACACGGATATGCACAGACAGGAGGGGCGCCGGGCTTCCCGTTCGATCTCCATCTATGTCAATCTGTGTCCATCTGTGGCTTTCCTCCCCTCAGTGCAGCGGGCCGGTGACGTTCTCGGGCTTGAGCAACTCGGCCAGCTTGTCCGGGTCGGCGACGTTCTTCTCGCGGACGACCTGGAGGATCGGCTTGCCGGTCTTGACGGCCTCCTTGACCACCTCGGCCGCCTTGAGGTAGCCGATCAGCGGGTTGAGGATCGTCGCCAGGCTGACGCTGCTCTCAAAATACATCCGGCAGCGGGCCTCATCGGCGGTGATGCCCTGGACGCACCAGGCCTCGAACAGCGGCAGATACTTGATGAACAGGTCGCAACTGCTGTTCACCTTGTGGGCCAGCAGCGGCATCATCACGTTCAGTTCCATCTGCCCGGCCTGCGTCGCGTAGGCCACCGTCGCGTCGTTGCCGATCACCTCGTAGCAGACCATGTTCAGGCACTCAGCCATCACCGGGTTCACTTTGCCGGGCATGATGCTGCTGCCGGGCTGAACGCCAGGCAGGACGATCTCGGCCAGCCCGGTCGTCGGGCCCGAGCTGAGCAGCCGCAGGTCGTTGGCGATCCGTGTCAGCTCCAGTGCCAGGTTGCGGACCGTCGCGTGGAAGTGGGCCACCGGCTGCATGCTCTGCATGGCCCGGCGCGGGTCGTCGGGCACAGCCAGCGGCAGGTGAGTCAGCTTGCCCAACTCGGCGATGACCAGTTCGCGGTACTTCGGCAGACTGTTCAGCCCGGTGCCGACCGCCGACCCGCCCAGGCAGAGCTGGCGCAGCGGCACGGTGGCGGCGTCGATCAACTCGGCGCTCTGCCGCAGGGCCGCCGCGTAGCCGCGGAACTCCTGGCCCAGCGTGATCGGCACGGCGTCCTGGAGGTGCGTTCGGCCGCTCTTGATGACGCCCTTGAACTGCTCGGCCTTGGCGGCGAAGGCGTCGGCCAGCCTGCCCACCACGCCAACCAGTTCGCCGCCGAGCTTGAGCGCGGTGACGTGGATCGTCGTCGGCACGGTGTCGTTGGTGGATTGGCCGAAGTTGACGTGGTCGTTCGCGCTCAGCCGCTTGTAGTTGCCGCGCTGGTCGCCCAGCAGCTCGAGAGCGCGGTTGGCGACGACCTCGTTGACGTTCATGTGGAAGCTCGTGCCCGCGCCGGCCTGGAAGACGTCGATGACGAATTGGCCGATCCACTTGGGCAGGTCGGCCAGGATTTCGCGGCAGGCCTGCTGGATCGCCTGGCCACGCTCCTTGTCCACGGCGCCCAGGTTCGTGTTGACGATCGCGGCGGCCAGCTTGAGCTCGACGAAGCTCTCGATGAACTTCGGGTGCTCGCGCAGGCCGGAGATGGGGAAGTTGTCTGCGCCGCGCTGGGTCTGGACGCCGTAGTAGGCGTCAGCCGGCACTTTGACCTCGCCCATCGAATCCTTTTCGATCCTGAAATCCGAGTTGCCCATAGGTTGTCCTCCTTCAAAGGCACACCGGGGGCCATTCTAACATTGAAGCGTCCCCGGGCAAGGCGGGGGCCGACCCGGTCGGCGGCATGCTTTACCCTCGGCCTGGAACGGGTAAGATAAGGGACCATGGCCAAGAAGTTGCCCAAGCAACTGGCGATCCTCGACGAGGACCTCTGCACCGGGTGCGAGGCCTGCATCACCGTCTGCCCCGTCGACTGCATCGACATCATCGCCGGCCAACGCGACCCCAACGTCCTGAAGGTCTGCACCATCGACCTGCCGCGCTGCATCGGCTGCACGCTCTGTGAGCAGGTCTGCCCCTGGAACTGCATCCAGATGGTCCCCACCGAGCAGGTCCAGATCAACCCGGCCTACGCCGACAAGATCGAATGAGGAACCGCCCATGATCCGCTCCCTGGCACACGCCTGCTTCATCGTCGCCGACCTGGAACGCACGCGCAAGTTCTACTGCGACGGGCTGGGCATGAAGCTCGCCTTCGAGTTCAAACGCGACACGGGGGAGCGATACGGCTTCTACCTCTCTTGCGGCGGGCGGACGTTCCTGGAGTTTTTCAAGGGCGCCCCGGGCCCGCGGCCGGAGGGCGTTTCCTACCGCCACATCAGCCTGGAGGTCGAGGACCTGGACGCAGCCATCGCCCAGCTCGCCGCCGTCGGCGTCGAGGCCAAGAACAAGAAACTGGGCAACGACAAGAGCTGGCAGGCCTGGACCGAGGATCCCGACGGCAACCCCATCGAGCTGCACTGCTACACGCCCGACAGCGCCCAGGTGAAGGCGTTGGAAAGCTGCAAGTGACAAGTTTCGAGTTTCGAGTTTCAAGTGGGAGGGAGTTGTCCATCCCTCTTACACTTGTCACTTGAAACTCGGAACTTGAAACTTCAGATCACTTCATGTTGCCTGAGCATCGCTTCGAGCTTCGCCCGGTTGGCGTCGGCCAGCGGGGCCAGCGGCAGGCGCACGGCGGCCGAGCAGAAGCCGGCCAACTCCATCGCCGTTTTCACCGGCACGGGGTTGGTCTCGATGAACATGGCCTTGAACAGCGCGAACAGCTCGAGGTGCAGGCGGCGGGCCGCCTCCCAGTCGCCGCCCAGGAAGGCCGCGGTCATGGCCTTCACGCGGCCGGGCAGCAGGTTGCTGATGACGCTGATCACGCCGACCCCGCCGACGGCCGCCATCGGCAGCGTCAGGCTGTCGTCGCCGGAGAGAACGGCCAGGTCGGTCTCGGCGACGATCTGGCTGGCGAAGTCGAGGTTCCCGGTGGCCTCCTTGACCGCGACGATCTTCTCGTGCCGGGCCAGCCGGGCGATGGTCGCCGGCTCCAGCGTGACGCCCGTTCGGCCGGGGATGTTGTAGAGCACCACCGGCAGGCCGACGTCGGCGATGGCCATGAAGTGCCGGTAGAGCCCCTCCTGGCTGGGCTTGTTGTAGTACGGGTTCACCTGGAGGCAGGCGGCGGCGCCGACTTCCTGGGCGTGCCGGGTCAGCCGAAGGGCCTCCGCGGTGCTGTTGGACCCCGCGCCGGCGATGACCGGCACGCGCCCGGCGGCCGCCTCGACGACGACTTCGATCACGCGGTCGTGCTCGGCATGGGTGAGCGTCGGGCTCTCGCCGGTTGTGCCGACGGGGACCAGCCCGTCGATGCCCAGGTCGATCTGCCGCTTGACCAGCGCGCGAAGCGCGGCCTCGTCGACATTCCCCGCGGCATCAAACGGCGTAACCAGGGCGGTGCAGGTTCCTCTGAACATCGGTGTCTCCGGCTCAACAGTTGTTGCTACTTGACGGGGTTCATCAGCCGCTTCATTTCGCGGACCGCCTCGGCCAGGCCCACGAACAGGCTGCGGGCGACGATCGAATGGCCGATGTTGAACTCTCCCCATCGGGCCAGCTTCACCAGCGGCTCGACGTTGCGATAGGTGATCCCGTGGCCGGCGTGGCAGTCCATGCCGGACTGGCGGGCCAGCACGAACGCCCGGCTGAGCTTGCCCAGCTCCACCTGCATCGGGTCGGACGCGTCCGGCGTCGCCCGCTCGACCTTCCGCCACGCGTGGGCGTAGGCGCCGGTGTGCAATTCAACGGCCTGGGCGCCGACCTCGGCCGACGCAGCCACCTGCTCGGGCGACGGGTCGATGAACAGCGAGACCAGGATGCCCGCGCCGGCCAGCCGCCGGACGGCCTCGGCCACCCGTTGGCGGTTGCCCACGACGTCCAGCCCGCCCTCGGTGGTGACTTCCTCGCGTTTCTCGGGGACCAGCGTTGCCTGGTCGGGCCTGATGCGGCAGGCGATGGCCAGTATCTCGTCCGCGCAGGCCAGCTCCTGGTTCAGCCGAACGGCCACCGTGCCGCGCAGCCGCTCCAGATCGTGGTCCTGGATGTGCCGACGGTCCTCGCGCAGGTGAACGGTGATGCCATCGGCGCCGCCCAACTCGGCCTGCACCGCGGCCCAGACGGGGTCCGGCTCGTCGGTGCGGCGGGCCTGCCGCACGGTGGCCACGTGGTCGATGTTTACGCCCAGCTTGATCATGGTGGTTCGTCCAGGGCGCCGTTCGACGCGCCCGGCGATTATAAACCATGGCTGCCGGTTGGCAAGCTTCGCGCTCGCCTGCGCGGGGGCAGGGAGTTGTCTCGGGCGACCAGGTTGATTACTGTGGGACTTCGCCGCTGATCCCTTTCGAGGAACCGCCATGCGAATCGCTCTGCTCGCCACCGTCGTCGGCCTCTTTCCCGCGGCGGTGTTCGCCCAGCCGGGGGCGCCGACCTCCCAGCCGGCTGCGTCGCAGCCCGACGGGCCACACGGGCCCATGCTGCACACGCCCTTCGGCGACCTGGAGATCCTCCCGGCTGACAACCCCTGGAACACGCCGGTTGACAAGATGCCGGTGCATCCGAAGTCGGCGGACTATCTCAAGTCGATCGGCCTGGACAAGCCGCTGCACCCGGACTTCGGCACGGTCTGGAACGGCGCGCCCAACGGCATCCCGTTCGTCGTGGTCGGCCCGGACCAGAAGAAGGTTCCCGTGAAGTTCGAGTATGCCGACGAGAGCGACCCGGGGCCCTATCCGATTCCGCCCGACGCGCCGATCGAGGGCGGGCCCAGGAGCGACGGCGACCGCCACATCCTCGTGCTCGACTACACCCACAAGAGGCTCTACGAGACCTGGTCCACCTACCCCGATGGCGCCGGCTGGAAGGCCGGCAGCGGCGCGGTCTTCGACCTGACGAGTAACAAGCTTCGGCCGCCCGGCTGGACGTCGGCGGACGCTGCCGGGTTGCCGATCTTCCCCGGCCTGGTCCGCTACGACGAGGTCGTCGAGAGGCGCGAGGTGAACCACGCGTTCCGCTTCACCGTTCGCCGCACGCAGCGCGGCTACATCCCGCCGGCGACCCACTGGGCCAGCCGCACCAACGACCGCAACCTGCCGCCGATGGGCCTGCGCGTTCGGCTGCGCCCGGACTACGACGTGAGCCAGGCGCCGCGGAGCGTTCAACCGATCCTGGTCGCGCTCAAGAAGTACGGCATGATCCTGGCTGACAACGGCGGCGACTGGTTCCTCAGCGGCGCCCCCAATCCCAAGTGGAACGACGACGAGTTGAACTGGCTGAAGCGCGTGCGGGGCCGCGATTTCCAGGCCGTCGACACCGGCAAACTGATCACCGATTGAACGCGATCCTGTCAGCCGCCGGCTCGCGAATGAGCCGCCTCGAGGGGCAGCGATGAATCAGCGCGGACAGCCCGCGGAACGGTCATACTCACTCCAGTCCAAGGCCGGCGAGCTGGCCAACGCCCTGCGCCGCCAGATCCGCTACTATCTTCCGGGCAGCCGCCTGCCGTCCCATCGCGAGCTGATCGAGCAGTTCGGCGTGTCGCTGCGCGTCGTGCGGCGGGCGCTGGAGATGCTCGAGACCGACGGCCTGATCGAGGCCCGCTCGCGTTCCGGGGTGCGTGTGCTGGCCCAGGCCCGGCTTCAGCCGACGGCCCGCCACCTCGTCGTCATCCTGCCGCGCCGCCGGGCGAAGGAAGCGTGGTGCCAGTCGATCCTCCTGGGCGTTGATCGCCAGGCGCGGCACCACCGCGTCGACATGGAGGTGATCGTCTGCGAGGCCAATCCCTGCGACGTCGACTGGCTGGAGCGCCTGGACCGCAAGGTGCCCCCCAGCAGCGGATGGGCTTTCGTCGACACCGCGCCGACCGAGGACGTCCTGGCCACCTGGCGGCAGGAGGGCCGCAGCGTCGTGCTGATCGACCAGCCCGTCGCCAGCCACCAGGCCCACATGGTCAGCAGTGACGGGCGCGGCGCGGCGTTCACGGCCACCGAACGGCTGCTCTTGCTGGGCCATCGCCACGTCGCCTACGTCGGCATCGCCAATTCGGACATCAGCCAACTGGTCAGCCGCTTCCACGGCTTCCAGCTCGCCCACCAGCGGCATCGCGTTGCGATACAGGAATCCCTGATCCTGGACACCCGCCGAGAGGACCTGAACCTGGAAAGCCTGCGACGGCTGATCGAGTCGTCCGCGCCCCGCCCCACCGCCATCCTGACGGCCAATCAGGACATCGGCTGCCGGACGCTCGCGGCCTGCGAGAAGCTCGGCGTGCCCGTGCCCGGGCGCCTCAGCGTCGCCAGTTGCGGCATGCGCCGCCGCGAACTGCCGGCCGAGTGGCTCGACCGGCTCACCCGTTGCGACGAGGGCCCGCCCGAGGAGCTCGGCCACCTCGCGGTGGAGGTCCTCTGCGGCGTGCACAGCAGCATCGGCGCCAACCTTCTGCTGGCCCCGATCCAGTGGCAGGACCACGGATCGGTGGAGCCCCCTCCGCCCGAACCCCGCTGATGTTGGAAAACATCAACACGGCATAACGACATTAATAACAATGCCTTATGCGTGTATGTATGCACAGAGAATACATTGCGTTGCTGCGGCTCATCATTCCTGCATTGCTGACCCGCTGGCGGCGGGCGTTGGCCGTAGCCGCAGCTCCAATTGTATGTGCATTACTGAAAAATACTTATGGGTGCTGTCCATCCGCTGACGATTCGTGCCGGGCGGTTCTGGCACGCTGTTTGCTATCTCTCTCAGATGCAGGCCCGCCGGTCCCCGCTGACCGGCATCAGGCTAGGTGGGTGAAACGGAAGCGATCGAGGAAAGTCGGAAACAGAAAAGGAGAAGCGACCATGAACAAAACGACAAGAACCACTGCCATCGCGGCATTGGGACTGGTGCTACTGCTGGCCGGCACCGCCAACGCAGCCCCCGACTGGACGCTGACGACCGGCGGATCGGGCGCGCCACTGGTGCTCAACGGCTGGGTGGCCAACTCCCCGACGGCCGACGATGGCAACGCAGGCTTAAGGCCCGGCTTCGGCGCCCTGGTGGCATTGACGGTCGGTCCGAACGGGCGGCTGGTGGTCACCGCGGACCTGACCCCGGCTACCAACGTCCTGGATACCGTCATCATGGATGCGTCGGGGGTCTACGAGAACACCGCGGTCAACAACGGCGCGGCGGCCTATCAGGCCAACTCGTCGCGCACGGCCCATTTCAACAGCTACAGCACGACCGACCCCGCCCGCGACCACTGGCGATACACCACCACCTCGGGCAACCTGGCGCCCAACTCCGTTGTGGCGTTCTATGCCAGTTCCGCCGGTTTTCACGACATCGGCCACGCCACCTACAACCCGGTCACCCAGAGCGTCTTCACCTTGCGCTACAGCGGCGGCGGGACGACCCGTAACATCGGCGAGTGGCAGCCGCGCAACAAGAACACCGAGGCCGTTGCCACCGACGACAATCCGGAGCTGGACGGCAACGTCCCGGACGTCCTGGGCGTCGCGCTGGCCAGCAACACGGTCTGGCCCTCCGGCGACCGTGAGTCCATCGCCTACGACTGGAAGACCGGGACGAGCAATGCCGGCACCGCGAGCGAGGCGTTCAACCTGCTGACCCTCGATCAGTCCGGCAACATCCGCGTGCTCCCCGTCGGGGCTCTGACCGCCGGCACGGCGTCCACCTTCGGTTCGCGCAGCTACGGCTCCGAGGTGCTGCTCGGTTCGGTGACCGCATTCCTGCCCAGCGGCGCGACGGCCTACGAGATCAAGGTCAACCCCGCCAACCAGAACCTCTACGTGCTCAGCGACGACCTGACCAACAACCGGGTCTACCTGACCGCGTTCAGCTACACCGCTGTGCTGAACGGGCTGGGCGCCCAGGTCGACCTCGACCCCGACGCCGCCGGCGTCAACTCCATCGAGCTGACCTGGCGCAGCGGAACGGCCGGCGTCAACGACGGCATCCCCGACCTGCTCCGCGCGTTCAGCTTCGATTTCTCGGCCGACGGCTCGACGATGTACGTCGCCAACTTCGGCTGGAACGACGGCAGCACCACCTACAACCAGGGCGGGGCGGTCTTCGTCTTCCAGGCCGCGACCACCGAGGTGCCCGAGCCGGCCACGCTGGCGCTGCTGGGTCTTGGCGGACTGGCCCTGGGCGGATCGGCCCTGCGGCGACGGCAGCGCAGCTAAGTATCAAGGTTTGCAGTCACGGGGGAGACTCAGTGCAGGCGACGCAGGCGGTCCTCTGCGTCGCCTGCCCTCGTAATCGGAGGCCGGCGGCGGTTACGCGCATCGCGCGCGGCCGTCCGGTGTTCACGGACGATTTCACCCACAGCCAGAGGAAAGCGATCATGCATTGCACCCCTTGGAAGCAGGCCGTCTGTATCCTGTCCCTCCTGGCCGCCGTCGCGTCGGCCCAGACCACGCAGCCCGACCCGCCACAGACGCCGTACCAGGACGACCCGGCTGTCGTGAAGCAGTTGGCCGACCTCAAGGACAATACCGTCCTGCGGCTGGGGCCCTCGAAGATCGCCGGCGACGGGATCGACCAGGACGAGTTCTTCGCCAAGCGCGGGCCCGGCGGCCGCGACTACTGTAACAAGATGTGCTATGCCCCCTCGCGCAAGACGGCCCTCTACGCCGGCGCCAACCACGGCGCGCCGTCGCGGCTGAACGACGCCTGGGAGTATCACCTGGGCAGCAACACCTGGATCCGCCTCTGCGCCGGCGACGGCGGCGACCACGGCCATGTGCTCCGCGTCCGCCAGGCGATCAAGGAGGGCAAAGAGGTCGAGAAGAACAAAGCCTGGCTCAAGCAGTGGTACGAGCAGAACGTCGAGGTGGCTGACGGCTACGTCCGCACCAAGCGCAACCACGGGCCCGTCGAGCCGTGGCACACGTGGGACGGCCTGTCATGGGATCCGTCGACCGGGCGGCTGCTATGGGCGGTGCTGGACACCGACGGCCACCTCTCCGGAAAGGCCAAGGGCTACGCCGACGCCACCGGCCGGGACTATGAGAAGCTCAAGGCCCAGCTCAAGCCCGGCACGGGCCTCTACATGCTCGACCCGACCACCGGCCTGTGGCAGCGGCAGCTCGGCGACGGGCCGCGGCCCTACCTGCACGGCATGGGCGGCTCGCTTACCTGGATCCCCGAGTGGAAGAAGACGATTTGGTACTGCGCCGCTCAGAACGTGTCGCCCAACGACTTCGCGATGTGGGCCTACAACGGCGTGGCCAACAAGTGGGAAGACCTCAAGCCCAACGGCGGCAAACCGATCCGCGACCTCTGGCTCCAGAAGGCGGCTCCATCAAGCGACAGTCAGTTGGCCTACAGCCCCAGGAGCCGCAAGCTCGTCGCCGTCGGCGGCAAGGACACTTGGGTCTACGACCTGGCGAAGAACGAGTGGTCGCACCTCTCGACTGTCGACGACCAGTACGCCCACGACGCGACGACCACCTTCGTCTACGACAGCGCCGCCGACCTGTTCCTGCTGCTCAACGCCCCCAAGGGCCGCTGGGAGTATAAGCGCGACCTGCGGGCGCTGGACCTCTTGACCGGCAAGTGGCGCATGATCGCGACGGCCAGCGAGTCGCTGGACGCCCGGCCGTATCACACCAGCGTCGGCTACTACGACACCGACCGCAACCTGCTGGTCCTCTACGACGGCGGCATCCGTGTGGTCCGCGTCGCCGGAACGGGCGCCGGGAAGTAAGCGGCGCCGCCGTCGCGCCTCGCCGGCCGGGGCTTGCGTCGATGCGGCGGCCCGGTCTATCCTGTGCGCCTGCGATCCGTCCTGCGAGGCGACGCGCATGCGCCAGTGCAAGAGTTCCACGGCCAGGCCGGCATCGCTCGAGGCCCGGGCCGGCGAGTTGGCCAACGCCCTGCGCCGCCAGATCCGCTACTATCTGCCCGACAGCCAACTGCCGTCGCACCAGAGCCTGGTGCGGCAGTTCGGCGCGTCGATGCGCGTGGTGCGGCGCACTCTGGAGATGCTGGCCGACGAGGGCCTTGTCCGGGCCCAGCCGCGCAGCGGCGTCACCGTGCTGGCCCGCGCCCGCCAGCAGCCGGCCGTCCGGCGCGTTGCCGCCGTCATCTCCCGCGTCGAGGCGCGCGAATCCTTTTGCCAGTCCATCGTGCTGGGCGCCGATCAGCAGGCCCGCCGCCTGGGGCTGCACCTGGAGGAGATTGTTTCTGACGCCGATCCCTGCTCGTCGAGCTGGCTGGAGCAGCTAGACCGCAGCCAGCCCCCGGCCACCGGCTGGCTCTTCATCGCCACTTCTCCCACCGAGGACGTGCTGACTTCATGGCGGCAGCAGGGCCAGGCCGTCGTCCTGGCCGACCAGCCCGGCGTCAATCCGCAAGCCCACACCGTCAACAGCGACGGACTGGGTGCGGCCTTTATGACCACCGAGCGTCTCCTGCTGCTGGGGCATCGACACATCGCCTATGTCGGGCTCGTCCGCGCGCCCGGCGGCCAGCCGATCAACCGCATCCACGGCTACCGCCTGGCCCACCAGCGCCACCGCGCCGCCGTCCACGAGTCCCTGGTCCTGGACATGCACGAGCGACATCTGCGCTTCGACGACCTGCGACGGCTGATGGCCGCATCTTCGCCCGCGCCGACCGCCATCATGGCCGCCAACCAGATCATCGGATGCGAGGTGCTGATGGCCTGCGACCGGCTGGGCATTCGCGTGCCCGAGCAACTGAGCGTCACAAGCTGCGGCATGCACCGCCGAGAGCTGCCCGCGGCCATGCTCGACCGGCTCAGCCGATGCGACGAGGGGCCCCCCGAAGAGCTGGGCCAACTCGCGGTCGAAGTCCTCAGCGGCGCCCATAGCCACATCGGCACCAACCTCATCCTTGCCCCGACCGACTGGCAGGACCACGGCTCGGTCGGCCCGCCGCCCGGCCTTTGACGAAGTCGCGTGTCCTGAAATATCAACAGAATGTAAGCCAGTCAATTACAGCGGCTTACCGCATGATGCGCGCACGGTAGGAACATTGTGTTGTCTGAGTGCATCATGGCCGGCCCATGACGGGTGGTGGGCGGCAGCGATTTCCGCGGCCGCTCATGCGGCATATCTTCTGTTCACAAATATGGTTACGGGTGTCTCCGGCCGTCCAGGGCCGGGCCTAGGGCGGTTCTGGCATGGCCTTTGCTACATACGAACACGCTCGCTTGCTCGGCCCGGAAGGGCTGTTGCGGTCGATTTCGGTGGAGAAACCAAGACTGCCAGGGGCGAACGAAGATCGCGGAGGGATTCACATGCGGACCTCATTCCATTCTCTGCTGGCGATGGCGGCCGTCGCGATGCTGGCGGTCGGAACCGCGCAGGCCGACTACATCCTCCAGGCCACCGGCTCGACCGGCAGCAGCGGGTTCGCCACGTTCATGAGCACGACGCCGGCGGGATTCGAGTCGGCGGACCTCTCGGTCGACTTTGACACGAACCTCGGCGACGGCTACTCGGCCTGGAACGCGAACATCAACGTGACAGCCCCGGGCGGCATGTCGCCCTACGATCACTTCAGCAGCGGCGACACAGGGTTTTCGATCGCCTCGTTCGACATCAACAACGCGGGCGTCAGCAACTACACCCAGCTCCGCCACGACTCGCGCAGCGGGTATAAGGTCTACGACTGGTGGTACGACACGCCGGCGGCCTGGCGGGTGCAGTTCGACGATCCCGTCGAGGCCGTCTCCTTCTTCACGCTCATCGGCGGCTACGCGCAGCACACGCTGACCATCAAGCTCTACTCCGACGACAACTACACCAACCAGATCGGCACGGTCCTGTCGGCCAGCTCGCCTTCGAGCAAGGCCGCGGTCACCTGGGCCATCACCGGCAGCGGCGGCGAGCCGGCCATCCGGTCGATGACGATCGTTCCGACCTTCACCGGGGCGACGCTGCACAACATGTATGCCGTCACCGCGGTCCCCGAGCCGGCGACGCTCTCGCTGCTGGTGCTGGGGGGGCTGGCCCTGGTCGGGCCGGCTGTTCGCCGACGCCGCCGGCCGTGACATCGGAATGCACGAGGTATGCGTCGATCAGCCTTCATGTTCGCGTGTCACCGGCAGCGCCGCGTGCCGAGTCGGCTGTAGGGCAATCGCATCCAATTCCCTTGTCGCGTTCGGGGTTCGCAAGCGGGGCTTGGCCGAAAGAGATGCGTCAGCTCTGGGTTTGGGTAGATGGGGGCTTGCGTCGGACCGCCTGCGGCTTCTATCCTGAAGCTTCCCGCTATCCCTGACGAAAGGATGCACGCCATGAATTGCCGGCCCGCTCTCGCCCTGTTCCTGACGATCCTCCTCGTTCCAGCTCTCCAGGCCCGGGCAGCCGATCCGCTGCCTGCGGCCTCGGCGGACCAGCCGGCCAATCGCTGGTCGGCCCTGGGCGACGGGGCGTTCGAGCTGCCCAAGAGCGGCTGGCCCAACCTGGTCGGCCCGCGGCTGCTCTGGGTTCCCGACCGCGATTGCGGCGTCATGGTCCCGCTGCTGACCGAGCACCCGGTGGATTACGGCGTCTGGTCGATTTCGCTGGCCCAGCCGAAGTGGACGTTCACGCCGACGAAGCTGCCGCCCGACTACCGGCCCGATCTCTGGGAGACGCCGCTGGGTTACGTCTATCTCCCGGGCCTAAAGAAGATCCTGCTGGTTCGGCGGCAGTGGCACTACCAGCGCAAGCGGGCCGAGGTGCGAGGCTGGCTGGCGGACCCCGCGTCGGCCGACTACGAGCCGCTCGCCGGCGACCTCTCGATGTCGGACGCGTCCAAGGACTTCAATCCGTCGCCCGGCCGCGATGGCCTGCCGATGCCCATCTGGTGCGGCGCCTGCTACGACCCGGTCAACCATGAGGCCGTCGTCTTCGGCGGCGGCGGCGTGTGGGGCCGCGTCGGCAAGGTGAAGGAGAAGGTGGCCGTCGGCGATTGGATCTACGACGAATCCGCCAAGCGCGTCCGACGACTGACGCCCGACGATGCCGCAGTGACGGAGGCCCGCCGATGGTATCCGGCCAATTGCGGTACGTGGACCTTCTCCGAAGCCGAGAAGAAGTGGGCCCCGATCGACCAGCCGATGGGCCAGCAGCCCGGCGGGCGCATCCTGCCCTCGATGGCTGCCGACAGCGACGCCGGCAAGATCGTGCTGTTCGGCGGCGACGACCTGACCGGCGTATTGGGCGACACGTGGGTCTACGACTGCAAGACGCGCACCTGGTCGGCGGCGCAGCCGAAGGTCAGCCCGCCCGCCCGGGCCAGCGCCGCGATGGTCTACGTGCCGTCGCAGAAGGTCGTGCTGCTGGCCGGCGGATACGCGGGCGGCTGGCGCGGGCTCAGCGACGTGTGGGCCTTCTCCGTGACGACCGGGCAGTGGACGCGGCTGGGCATCG
Source organism: Phycisphaerae bacterium (assembly GCA_022072085.1). GTDB lineage: Bacteria > Planctomycetota > Phycisphaerae > JAJVII01 > JAJVII01 > JAJVII01. The sequence goes on along the minus strand of JAJVII010000021.1, from coordinate 61,645 downwards.
ACCTGCCGTGGGCTGCGCCCAACGCCAGCGCCGAAGTCGATCCCAAGACGGGCCTGGTCGTGATGCTTGCCTACCCCGGCGCTCGCGGCAACAAGACCGCCCCCGTGCTGACGCTTCGGCTGGATGCGGCATCGGCCCCCAAGGCCGATCCGATTCCCGACGACCCGCGCCTCCGCTTCCACTGCCGCAACTTCCGCAGCCAGGGCTCGCCGCTGCCGGACGAGTGGCTCGCCGGCAAACTGGCGCCCGACCCGGCGTTCGACGGTTTCAAGCAGGTGGCGGCGCAGGCGGCCAACACGTGGGTCGCCTGCAAGCCGCCCTACTCCCCGCCCGGCCGCAACTGGGGGAGTTGCATCTACGACCCGCGGACGCACCGCGGCTACGTCTGGGGCGGCGGGCACAGCACCTACCCCGGCTCGGACGTCATCGAGTTCGACCTGGCGACCGACCGCTGGCGCGGCATGGCCGTGGACGCGCCCAACTACAACCCCGTCTGGCTGCACGGCATGGTCGCCGGCCCGCCGGGCGTGAGCCTCCAGGGCTGGTCGCTGCTGCCCACGCACAGCCGCAAGAGCTACGGCATCGACGCGGCTAGCGACTCGATGGTCACGTACGTCGGCGACGTCTACAGCCTCAAGCACCGCATGTTCGTCGGCAACATCGGCGACTGCCCGGGCAAGTACGGTGTGGCGACGCAGGTCTCCTTCTGCCCGACGGCGCACGGGCTCTACGGCTACAGCACGGGCCTGCTCGTCCGGGCCGACGTGGCTGCCGGCAAGTGGGAGGAAGTCGCCAAGGGCGGCCCGCCCCACGAGGAGCACAACCACCTCTGCTACGACTCCAAGCGCGATCGGCTGATCTACTTCGACCGCAACAAGGCCCAGGTCTGGACGTTCGACTTTAAGAGCAGCCAGTGGGCCCAGGAGCAGGTCGAGGGCAGTTCGCCCAAGGCGATGCCAGGCGACTCGACCTACATCCCCGACCTCGACGCCGCGCTGCTGGTCTTCGCCACCGACGCCAAGGGGCCCGAACGGATGTACTTCTACAAGCCGGCTGACCACAAGTGGTACACCGCCCCCTACGTCGGCGAACCGATCGGCGGGATCAACACCTCCGGCCGTGACTACTCGCCGATCTGGGACCCGCGGTTGGGCGCTGTCGTGCGGCTTCAGTGCGTCCGCGGCACGCAGGCGATGGTCATGCGCCTGGACGCCGCGTCGCTCAAGCTGACGCCGCTGGAGTGACCCGGGACCTTCCCGTTCCTGCAGGAGCATCACTGATGCGAAACCTGTTCCTCAGATGCCTCGTGCCCTGCCTGCTGCCGGCGCTGGCGATGGCGGCTGACGCTCCGACGACGGCGTCCGCCCTCGATCCGCAGGCCGGCCCGGCCGGCCCCAAGACCCCGCCCGCCCTCTGGGGCGTCGCGGTCAGGGACGAGGTCAACGACGAGTGGCTCTGGTTCGGCGGCGCCGGAGGCCTGAGCAAGACCGGCCCGTTGAACACCTGGATCCTCAAGGATGGGCAGTGGCGCCAGGCGCAGTTCAATCCGCCGGCGGGCCTGCCTGCCTCCTCGCTGGCGGAGCAGACTGGGGCCCTGCGGGATCTCTACGCCGCGGTGGCCAACCGCTACTATCGCTGCGAGACCGAGAAGGTGGCGTCGGTTGACCTGGCCAAACGTGGCGGCGAGCTGGCGGACCGGATCGCCGCCGCCTTCAAGGACACGCCGGCCGGCGCCGCGCCGCAGCTCGACGCGCTCAAGTCGCAACTGGCCTCACTGGTCGGCAGACTGGCCAAGGGCGTGACGGTCAAGGAAGTGGCTGATGCCCGTGAGGTGTGGATGTCAGCTGAGAAACTCGCGATGGTTAGCGGCGACCAGCCCGCGCCACGGAATATGCCCGCGATGGCCTACGACGCGAAGACGAAATCCATCATCCTGTTCGGGGGCGAGGGCATCTTCGGCGTCTACGCCGACACGTGGGTCTACGACTGCGCCAAGCGGCAGTGGCGGAACGCGAGGCCCGGGCGATCGCCGACGCCGCGGCTGTCGGCCGGCCTGGTCGCGCGCGACGGGGTGGCTTACCTCGTCGGCGGCCAGGAGGCCCGCGGGTCGATGAGCTACTGCGCTGGGCTGTGGGCCAGGCTTCCGTTCGACGTCTGGGCCTACGACATTGCCGCCAACACATGGACCCGGCTGTCGGCCGGCGAGGGCACGCCCCAGCCGACGACCTGCCAGCCTGCGGTCGTGGCCACGTTCTCCGACAACGGCAAGACGCTGAACTGGTCGGCCGGCGTCAACAGCTACGGCAAGATCGTCAAGACGCTGACCGGCAGCCTGGCGCTGCCGGCCGGCGACGCCGACACGGCCAAGGTTGCCGTCGCGTGGGACGCGATCCAGGTCCGAGGCGAGGGCTTTGATCCGGCGTGGTACGAGGCCGTGCAGGCCCCCGAGCCCGAGAAGTTCCAGGCTTTCCTCAAGGCCCTGCCGGCCAATCGGTGGACTGATGTCAACCCGCCGAAACTGCACGTCAGCCGCGACTGGGGCACGACGGTGCTGGATGTCGCGGGCGACCAGCTCCTGCACTGGGCCGGCGGCCACAGCAGCCACTGCGGCACCGACGTCGCCCACTACAGCCCGGCACTCAACCGCTGGCACATCCTCTACACGCCCGAACTGCCGATGGGTTACTGCTACAGCAACGACGGCGCGCCGGCGCCGACGCTCAGCGGGGCGCCCTGGGGGCCGCACAGCTACCTGTCCTACGGCTGGGACCAGGTGACCGGCCTGATGATCTGGGCCGGCGAGCACGCCGCCTATCGCCTGACCAATCCCGCCGGCACCTGGACCTACGACCCGGCCGCCTACCGCTGGTCGTCGCCGCAGTTCAGCATCGAGGGCGGCACGTTCGACGTCGAGCGGCACAAGACCTGCATGGTCCGCACGCCGCACGGCCTGGCGGTCTGGGCGGACAAGTACGGCGGCAGCGGGCTGCGCACCGGCCTGTGGATGGCCGACGTGGCCCACCGCGTCTACCGCCCCGTCGCCGGCACCGACCCCAAAGACAGCACCACCCTGCCCCCGCCGGCCTTCGGCGACCGCCACGGCATGACCTACGACTCCAAGCGCGACCGCGTGCTCATCTTCCACTTCGGCATCAAGGACAAGTCGCGCGTCTGGGCGGTCGACCTGGCCAGCCGGGAAGTCGCCGTCCTGACGCCCAAGGGCAGCGACCGCTTCCCCGACGACGCCTCGGTCGGGCGCGAGGCCACCTACGTGCCCTCGGCCGACGTGGTGATCGTCTGCTCCTCCGGCAAGCCGGCGCAGCACACATTGATCTATGACTGCGCCGCCGACGCCTGGGGCGAGTTGCCCGGCGCGTTTGCCACCGATGCCAAAGGCCGCACGGAGCCCGGCTATGGCGTCTCGACGGGCGTGGAGTACGATCCGAAGCGCGACCTGCTCTGGCTGGTGCAGACCAACGGAGCGGTATTCGCCATGAGGTTCGACAAGACGGCCGTCAGGCCGCTTGGCAAGTGAGGTGCAGCGATGCCCTATGAGGATTTCTGCTTCGGGCCCGATGACGTCTATCCGCGGCAGAGGGCGCTGTTCGACCAGTTCGAGGCGTATTTCAAGCGCAAGGCCCGCGAGATCTACGACGGGCGCGACGCCCGCTGGGCCCGCGACTTCTCGAGCGTCGCAGCCTACGAGCGGTCCGTCGAGCCGATGCGGACGAAATACATGCAGATGATGGGCGGCTGGCACTGGGATCGCGGGCCGCTGGAGTTGGTCCGCGAGCCCATCCGTGAGTTCAAGGCCTTCACGCTGGAGCGGGCGACCTACACGCTGTTCGAGGGCGTGCGCACCGACGGCCTGCTGCTGGTCCCCAGGGCCCCGGGCCCGCGGGCCGGGCTGATCGTGCAGGTCGGCGTGAACGGTCCGCCCGAGCGAATCTGCGGCTTCGTCGCGGAGCAGACGATCTACAAGGACATCGGCGCGCGCCTGGCGGCGCACGGCTACGTCGTGCTGGCGACGCGGATGGTCACGGGTTTCGACCCCGGACGCACGCGCGATCTGGACCACCGGGCGTTCCACCTGATGAACGAAACCGAGACCGAAATCCGCAACTACATCCTGGAGAAGTACGGCAAGGACGAGTCCAAGAAGTGGTCGCCTCAGACCAAGGCCCGCAACTACATCGACCGCGGGTTCCGCTACTTCGGCTGGCGGCTGTTCACTACCGAGATGTTCGCCCTGTCGCGCGGCGTGGATCTGCTGCGGGAACTGGCCGAGGCGGACCCGCAGCGCGTGGGCATGTACGGCCTGAGCCAGGGCGGCATGAGCGCGGTGCACATGCCCGCGATGGACACGCGCGTCGCGGCCGCGGTCTCCAGCGCCTACTTCAACGAGCGATACGGCAAGCTCATCGGCGGCACGCAAGGCTACCGCCCGACGCTGTTCTACGACGAGGACGCGTCCAGCTTCGCCAAGCTGACGGACTTCGGTGACGCGGACATCGCCTCGCTGATCTGCCCGCGCCCCTTCGGCATCGAGGCCGGCGTCGGCGACGACGCGGTCGACCGCGGCGCAGCCGAGGCGGAATACGCCCGCCTGGCCGGCTTCTACGAGCGCCTGGGCCTGGCCGATCGCTTCGCCGTCTTCCGTCACGGCGGCGGCCACGAGGTCGAGGCGACGGACGATGTCAGCGACATCCAGTTCGTAAAGTTCCTCGACCGCTGGCTGGCCAACGAGCCCGGCTGACACGCTCGCCTCACCTGCACGAAAAGAGGACATCGACCATGCGAACGACACTGTGGATGCCTGCCGTGCTCTTCCTGGCGTCGGCTGCGACGGCCCAGACGACACAGCCCTATGCGGACGACCCGGCCGTCGTGAAGCTGCTGACCGACCTGCCGGCCAACCAGGTCGTCGCGCTGCCGCAGTTCAAGGTCACCGGCGACCGGATCGACGGGGACCCGGGCTTCGCGAAGTCCGGTCCCCAGGGGCGCGACTACTGCGACAAGATGTGCTACGCCCCCTCGCGCCGCACGGCCCTTTTCGCCGGGGCCAACCACCAGTCGCCATCGCGGCTGAACGACTGCTGGGAGTATCACCTCGGCTCGAACACATGGATCCGCCTGGCAGCCGGCGACGGCGGCGACCACGGCGCCATCCGCCGCGCCCGCGACGCGATCAAGCGCGGCCAGGACGTCGCCAAACAGCGCGAGTTCCTCACGCAGTGGTACACGCAATACGCCGAGGTGGCCGACGGCCACCTCCGCACGAGACGCAACCACGGTCCCGTCGAGCCGTGGCACACATGGGACGGGCTGGCGTGGGACGAGTCGGCGGGGCGGCTGCTCTGGGCCGTGCTCGACAACGACGCGGTGATGCGCGAGAAGGTGAAGAGCTACGCCGAGGCAACCGGTCAGGATGCCGCCGAACTGGAGAAACGGCTCAAGCCCGGCACGGGGCTCTACTGCTTCGACCCGGTCGCTCGCCAGTGGCAGCGGCAGCTCGGCGACGACCCGCGGCCGTACCTCCGCGGGATGGGCGGCTCGCTCACATACATTCCCGACTGGAAGAAGACCCTCTGGTATTGCGCCGCCCAGAACGTCTCGCCCAACGATTTCGCGATGTGGACCTACGACGCCGCGGCCAACGCCTGGGCCGAGTTGAAGCCCAACGGCGGCAAGTCCATCCGCGACCTGTGGGGCGCCAAGCTGGTCCCGGGCAGCGAGTGCCAGATGGCCTACAGCCCGCGCCACCGCAAGCTGGTCGCGGTCCTGGAGAAGGAGACCTTCGTCTACGATGTCGCAACCAACGCCTGGTCGCACGCGACGACCGTTGACGACCAGTATGCCCATGACGCGGTGACGATATTCGCCTACGACAGTGCAGCCGATCTGTTCCTGCTGGTCAATGCGACCAAGGGGCATTGGGGCGACGCCCGCGACCTGCGAGGTTTCGACGTGGCCGCCGGGCAGTGGCGCAAGTTGCCGACCGAGGGCAAACTGACCTTCGACAAGCGGCCTTACGCCCGCCAGACCGGATACTACGACCCGGACCATGATGTGCTGATCGTCTACGACGGACAGTCGGTTCGCGTCTGCCGCGTGACGGCCGAAGGGAAGAAGGAGCAGTAACCATGCGCCGCGCAACGCCCGAAGCGATCTACTCCCATACGGCCGCGAGCAACCCGGTCACCTTCACCGTCGCGCCCGGCGAGGCGTTCGAGGTCGACACTGTGCCGACCTGCGGCCGGCAGTTCGACTCGCGCACGGGCCAATGGCACGAGGACGCCGAAGGCGGTATCAACGCCTCCGCCGGCTGCATCGCCGTGACCGGCGCCCGGCCGGGCCAGGTGGCCGTCGTCCACGTCCTGGGCATCGAGCTGCACGAGTTCGGTTACACGCGTGTCGGGCGGCGGAGCCCGGTAGTCGGCCGACTCGGCCCCGACGACGGCTGGCAGCCCGGCTGCAAGGTCGTGCGCGTCCGCGACGGCTGGGTGGAATGGTCCGACGCGCTGCGGATACCGGCGGCCCCGATGATCGGCTACATCGGCGTTGCCCGGCCGGCCGAAGCGCTTTCCAACGCCCACAACGGCGAGTACGGCGGCAACTTCGACGTGCCGGAGATCGCCGTCGGGGTCCGCGTTCACCTGCCGGTGTTCTGCGAGGGGGCGCTGCTGCACGTCGGCGACGTGCACGCGATCCAGGGCGACGGCGAAATCGACGGCGCCGGCGGCATCGAGACCGGCGCCCGGCTGACGCTGAAGGTCGAGTTGGCCGATCGGCCCGCTTCGTTCCGCAATCCGCGGATCGAGTCCGACGAGTTCATCGCGACGACCGGATTCGCCCGGCCGGCCGAGGCGGCCTTCGAGCAGGCGCTGGAAGACCTGCTGCGATGGATGGCCGCGGAGTTCGGCCATTCGCTCACCGACGCCCACATGCTGCTGGCCCAGGTGCTCGAGGCCCGGGCCACGCAGTTCGTCAACCCGCTGATCACCTACCTGTGCAAGGCCCGCCGCCGCTGGCTGGCGCGGTGAACCCAGAGGTCCGCGAAGATTCCCCCGAGCATCCGCAGACAATCCTTTGCTCACGGCCGAAGAGTGCCGCGGACCTCTTCGAGCAGTTCCACCGGCACGCCGATGCTGCCGACGATAACTCGGCCGGTGTAGGCGTCGGCTCCGGGCTCGCGGTAGCCGGCCTTGTTGGCGGCGAAGGTCACCGTCGTCTCGGCGATGACGGCGGACCCCTCGCCCTGGTCGGCCGGCATGCCCGCGTCGGCGTCGAAGCCGCTGGGCACGTCCAGCGCGACCACCGGCAGCGCCGGCTGATTGTTCAGCAACTCGATCAGGTCGCGCAGCGGCGGGCGAGCCGCGCCCTTGATGCCTGTGCCCAGCAGCCCGTCGACGGCCAGGTCGCTGTCGCCGAAGACGGCCTCGGCCCGCTCCAGGTTCAACTCGTCGCCGCTCCGCAGCAACTCGTCGGGCAGGTGCATCGCCTGGACAATGTCGCGGTTGACGCCCGCGTCGCCGTCGAGTTTGTCGGGGTCGGCCGCGTAGACGACGCGGACGAGATAGCCGGCGTTGTGCAGCAGCCGGGCGACGGCCAGCCCGTCACCGCCGTTGTTGCCCGCCCCGACCAGCGCCGCGACGCGGCGGAAGTTCTCGGGCGGGTAGAACGTCGTGACGGCCGCAAGCGCCGAGCGGGCCGCGTTCTCCATCAGCACGATCGACGGCATGCGATAGCGCTCGACGGCCAGCGCGTCGATCCGCCGCGTCTGGGCGACGGTGAGATAGATGTCCTGGAGCGAGATGGGCATGGCGTCATCTTACCCGACGCGCGGGTTACACAAAACCCGGGACGTTATCATCGCGTCGCGGCGCGGGCTGTCTTACAATCGCGCATGCCCCAGGGGGAAACGGCGCCGACGTGAGAGTTCCGGAACCGGGGGCACGCCGGGTCGGTGATCGGCAGGGGGGCCGAGCCGGCCCGGCCAATTCATTATGGCATTCTTGTCCGCGCGCTCTGTCTCGGCTCCGGGCGGCTCGTGGTGACGGGCTTGACGTCAGCGACGGGGCAGACGTATGCTGGACCACCGTCGAATACCACTTCCTCGGTTGGGCCGGAAACGGGAGGCACGTCATGAGCAGGACGAAATGGGCATTGTGCGCGGCGACGGCAGGGACGATTCTGCTGGCGGTCTGCCAACTGCAAGGCGGTGACTGGCCGCAGTGGCGCGGGCCGAACCGGGACGGGAGAGCGGCCGACTTCAAGGCGGCAGACGCCTGGCCGAAGGAACTGACCCGCAAGTGGCAGGTGAGCGTTGGCGGGGGCGATGCTTCGCCGGTGCTCGCGGGAGGACGGCTCTATGTCTTTGCCCGCGTCGGCAACGACGAGGTCACGCTCTGCCTGAATGCCGAAGACCACAAGGAAATCTGGCGCGACAGGAACCCGGTTGCCGCCATCGCCGGTCCGGCGGCACGGGCCCACTCCGGGCCGCGGTCAACGCCTGCCGTCGCCAGCGGCAAGGTCGTCACCCTGGGCGTCTCCGGCGTGCTGAGCTGCCTGGACGCCGAGAAGGGCACGGTCGTCTGGCGTAAGGACGAAATCAAGGGCACGCCGCGATTCTTCACGTCCTCCTCCCCCATCATCGTCGACGGCATGGCCGTGGCGCAGCTTGGACCGGAGACCGGCGGCGCAATCGTCGCTTATGCTCTTGACGACGGGAAGCAGAAGTGGACGTGTCCCAATCAGGGCAGCGCCTACGCCTCCCCGGTCCTCATGACGGTCGACGGCGTCAGCCAGATCGTCGCGCTGACCAGCAAGTCGGTCGTCAGCCTGGCCGTGGCCGATGGCCAGGTGTTGTGGGAAGTTCCGTTCGCCGGGAGCGGCCGGTCGTATAATGCGGCCACGCCGGTGGTCGATGGCGACATGGTGATCGTCAGCGGCTCGGGCCGAGGGACCAAGGCACTTAAGGTCGCGAAGATGCAGAGCGGCAAGCTGAGTGCGACGGAGGCCTGGACCAGCCCGGTTGCCGTCCAGTTCTGCACGCCGGTGCTCAGCGGCGGCCGGCTCTACGGCGTCAGCGAGAAGGGCGACCTGTTCTGCCTCAACGGTTCCGACGGCAAGACGGTCTGGACCGACACCGGGAACCTCGGCGGCTACAGCGCGATGCTCGCGGCCGGGGACGCCATCCTGGCACTGCCCGACGACGGTCAGTTGATCGTCCTCAAGGCCGGCGCCGACAAGCGCACCGACCTGGCGACCTATAAAGTGGCCGACCGGGACACCTTCGCCTGCCCGGCCATCGCTGGCGATTGCATCTACGTCAAGGACAAGGACAACCTGACCTGCTGGTCGCTGAAGTAGCCGCGCGGCCGGCCTGCCAGTGCTCCCGCCGCCGGAGGCCGGGGGCCCGACTCATTCGATTCCGCGTTGACGGCTACCGCTGCTGTGCCGCCGTGTCGAAGCACACGATCCGTCCGTCCGCAAGTGACGTGACCACCCGTCCCGAGCGCGTGACGATGACCCCGCCAGGGACCGGGCAGGCGGGCAGGGACGCCGACCAGAGCTTGGCGCCGCTGTCGATGTTGCCGGCGGCCAGGGCGAAGACGGCCCGCGCGTCGTCGCCAGGGGCGGGGCTGCCGGCCGCCAGCACTGTTTTGCCGGCCAGGGCGAACGCGCGGTACGTCGCCAGCAGGTTGACCGGTTGGCGGCCGATCGTAAGTTGCCCGCGGTTGTTGTTGGCCGACAGGTCCAGCTCTCCGGCCAGCTTGAATTGCATCCCGGGAGACAGGCCCAGCGGAAGGCTGAAGAAGCAGTAGGCCGACGATGTCTCGCTGTCGACCGGGGTGTTCAGGCAACGCCCTGTAGCGCGGTTGAATCGCGCAACCGCGTAGACATTGCCGCCGGCGAAGCAGATCGCGTCGCCGTCGACGTAGAGCGGCCCGCGCACCTCGATGCCGTTGTGAACCTTGGACAGCGAACCGGAGCCGTCGTTGCTCCACTTCAGCTTGCCGGTCACGGCGTCCAGGGCGACGACGTAGGTGCCGTCGTAGTGGGCCATGCCCGCGGCCGCATAGACCACGCCGTCCGCCACCGCCGCCCCGCCCGCCACAGGCCAGGTCGACTGCAAATGCCCGAACACGGGAATCCATCGGTCGGTCGGCGCCACTCGATATCGCCACAGCAGCCGCCCCGTTGCCGCCTCCAAAGTGTACAGCCAGCCGTCGGCCGACCCGACATAGAGCCGGCCGTTCCACAATGCCGGGGCCGAGCGGATGGCCGCTCCGGTGAACGCCTGCCATCGCATCGTGCCGTCGCCTTCGTTCAGGGCTCGCACGACGCCGTCGCCGCCGCCGACAAACACGAGCCCCGCGGCTGCGATGGCCGGGCTGGGCAGGCCCCGGCTCTCGGGTGTGAAGGTCCACCGCTCCCGCCCGGCCTGCCCGACGGCGACGTCGGTCGAAAGATTCATCCGGACGGCGGGCCAGTCGCCGGCGGCGACCTCCAGCGGCTGCACTCGGGCCGGGTCGCCCGGGCCGGCCTGGAAACGCGACGCGTCATCCGCCGGCGAGTGGAACTCGAACGCCCCGGCCGGTCCCAGCGCGATGTGGCCGAACTGGGCCAGCCGACAGCCACAGATCCACGGCCCCCAGTGAAGAAGCCCCTGCGAGACTATCACGCCCGACTCGCAAGGCGGGCGGAACGCGGCGATGTGCTCGGTCGTCCCCGTCGCCGGGATCATCCGCACAGTGCCTTCCTTGGCGCGATAGAAGATGCTGTCGATGCTGCCGGTTGCCCGCGTGCAGGCGCGGCGATCGGTGAAGCGGGCCAGTTCTCGCCCAGTTTCGTAGTCGAGTTTGTAGCTGCTGGTGCCCTGTCCGCCGGCCGCGTAGATCGCATCGTCACGCAGCACGATCTGGAGGTTGCCATCGGGCCGCTGCCAGAGGAGCTTGCCCGTTTCGGCCGACACCGCCACCAGCCTGGGTCGCTGAGGACCGGCCAGCAGCAGGTATTTCTTGAATGCCTTCAGATAGGTCGTGCTGGCAAAGCCCGTCCGGTAGCCCTGGGCCCGGCCGTTGGGACCGATCGCCTCCATCAGGTCAGCCTGGTTGGCCTTGAAGTCTACGGCGCCCTTGCGGCAATCCAGCCGCGCGAGGAACCGCCCAGGGCTGATGTAGAATATCTTCCCGTCCGACAGGCAGGTCCCGCGGCTGTCGATGTAGTCGTTCTCACGGTGATGCCAGAGCACGTCACCGCTCTTGACGTCGAAGGCGACCAGCGTGCGGCCGAATCCGTAGGCGGTCTTCGGATCGGCATAGTCAAAGCCCGGCCACATGGCCCAGGGCCAGCCGCCCACCGTTGCCGGCTGGCCCTTCTGCACGGGCGGCTGGACCTCCTTCGCCCCGACCAGCGCGTAGAGTACGCCGTCGGCCAGGGCCATCCACTTGAAGACCGGCCCGTCGGAGATGCCCTCGGGCACGAGGATCTGCCGCGTCACACGCCCGGTGGCGGCGTCGATCAGCTTGCACGAGGTGTCGTCGCCCAGGAGCAGCAGGTCCTCGGTCGCGATCATCGTGTTGCGGTGAATCATGAAGCCCGGCGTCAGCGGGCGCGTCCAGAGGATCGTGCCGTTGAAGGCGTTGACCGCGAACAGCGTGTTGATGACCGGGTTCTGATACTGCCGGAACGCCAGGTGCCCGAACGCCCGAAACACGCGACCGCCGGCCGCCACGGTGACTTCCGGCATGCAGCCGAAGGCCGGGTCCGCGATGAACTGCGTCAGGTAAGGGGCCCGGGCGATCCGATCGGCCGACTGGGGATTATTGTCCGGCCCGTGATAGGGATGCGACCAGGCGTCGGCGCCTTCTGGCTGGGGTTTGATGATCTCCCTGCCGCCGATGGTTGCCCTTCCGCCGGGGCGAAGGACGCGGAGAATCTCGGCCCGGTCCACCTGCACGGCGCCGACGGACAGGACCTCGTCAGCCAGATTGTCGGCAAGGTTCAGCCGGTGCAGGTCGCCCTCAGTGACAAAGAGCGATCGGCCCAGCAGCCCGGCCGACTCGGCCGCCTGGCGCACCGCCAGGGCCTCAGCCGGCGCGGTCGCCTGGACACAAACCAACCAGCCGTCACGCGCCCGGGCGATGGCTACTTGCCCGTCGGCGTCTCCCAGCACCAGGCACAGCCCCTTGCATTCCCCTGGCGACACCTCGGACGCCGCATCGACGGCTCGGACGCACGGACAGCACAGCAGGAGCGCGAGCCCGCCCCATTGAATCGACCGTCTCAACATGATCGGCCTCCTGAGAGGAAGGCGCCGGTGTGAGAAAGGAAATGAATCCAAGTTACAGTTTACCCTGAATCAGCCGCTCCTTGCTTTTTATGTAGTGCGCGAAACTCTCCCAACCGACATCCGGCGGAACGGTGTGATCGACGGTCGGGATGAACCCCCCCTCGGCCACCAGCGGGGCGAGCGTCCGCAGGTGGGCGTCGATGGCGGCGGGCCCCCTGGCCAGTTCCCGCTTGTCCACGCCGCCCCACAGCCGCATCGACCGGCCGAACTTGGCCCGCAGCGCCGCCGGGTCCATGCCCGCGGCCCGCTCCAGCGGCCAGGTCGCGTCCACGCCCGCATCCAGCATCATCGGGATCAGCGCCTCGAAGTTCCCGTCGCTGTCGATCACCAGGTATCGCACGCCGTGGCTCTTGTAGAACTCCGCGACGCGCTTCAGCCGCGGGTAGACGAACTCGCGGAACGTGGCCGGGCTCAGCAGCGGGCCGGTCTTCATCGCCCAGTCCTCGGCCAGGCAGATGTAGTCGACCGTTGTGGTTGCCAGCACCGGGCGGGCCGACTCGATCAGGAAGTGTGCGACGTGCTCCATCATGTCGTGCAGCAGCGCGGGCTGGTCGTACCAGGCGTAGCAGAGGTTCTCGGTGCCCATCAGCTCGCGGGCGGTCCAGTAGAACCCCGGCGTCATCGTGTTGGGGGCGAAGATCAGCGGATGCTGCCGGGCCCGCCAGCCGGCCGGGCGGATCGTCCGCCAGTTCGGCTCGTAGCGCCGCGGGTCGGTCGGGTCCATGCGGCGCTTCACGTCCTCCCAGTCCGCCGGCGTGTGCACCGCGAACCGCAGGAATTGATCCATCGACATCCGCATGCCGCCGGAGGCGCCCTCCTTCAGCGCCCGCCGCACTCGTCCGGACTTGTCGCGGATCACCTGCGTCCGCTCGTCCTCCTCGAGCACCTCGTCCTTGAACGGGGGCAGCAGCTTGCCGTCGAACTCGATGAACTCGCGCGGGTCCATGCCCAGCGCCGCCTCGCCGGGGAACCACTGCCAATGGAACTTCTCCACCGGCGCGCCCTCGGCGAGCCAGCGGTCGCGCGTCTGCCGCCACGCGCCGGCCTCCCAGTTGGGCGGACGGTCGGTCGGCCGATACTCCATCGTCGCCACGAACCGTTCCAGGTGCGTCATGCCGGTTGCCTCCCGTTCGACTGTGCAGGATAATCCAGACCCGCCCCGCGGGAAAGGAGCCGCTGTGGACGATCGCGAAGTCGGACGCTACTGGGACGCCAACGCCGAGGCATGGACGGCCCTGTCGCGGGCCGGCTACGACGTCTACCGCGACCTGGTCAACACGCCGGCGTTCCTGCGTCTGCTGGGCGACGTGGCCGGGCTGCGCGGGCTGGATGTCGGCTGCGGGGAAGGGCACAACACGCGGCTGCTCGCCCGCGCCGGCGCGAAGATGATGGCGATCGACATCAGCGAGACCTTCCTCGGCCACGCCCGCCAGGCCGAGGCCGACGAGCCGCTGGGCATCGACTACCGTCTCGCCTCGGCCCAGGCGCTGCCGTTCGACGACGCGAGCTTCGACCTGGCCACCGCGTTCATGAGCCTGATGGACGTGCCCCAGCCGGGCCGGGCGATCGCGGAGATCGCCCGCGTGCTCGCCCCCGGCGGGCTGTTCCAGTTCTCGATCACGCACCCCTGCTTCCAGACGCCGCAGTGGCGGTGGATCCGCGACGAAGCCGGCCGACGCACCGGCGTGGTCTGCGGCGACTACTTCGGTCCGACCGGCGACGGCGGCGCGGGCGACGGCCGCATCGACGAGTGGACCTTCGGCGCCGCCCCGCCCGAGGCTCGGGCGGGCCTGCCGCCGTTCAGCATCCCGCGTTTCGACCGCACGCTGGAGTGGTGGATCAACACGCTGCGCGACGCGGGCTTCGCCATCGACCGCATCGCCGAGCCCTGCGCCGACGAAGCGACGGTGGCTGCCCACCCGGCCGTCGCCGACACCCGCATCGTCGCCTACTTCCTCCACATCCGCTGCCGCAAGCCGGCGACTTGATGGTCGGCGACGCGGGCGTACAATCGCTCGCATGAAGATTCTCCTCTGCAACGACGACGGCATTCTCGCGCCGGGGCTGATCGCGCTTTATCGCGTGCTGACGCGCTTCGGCCAGGTCAGCGTCGTCGCGCCCGAGACGCAGCAGTCGGCCGCCGGGCACTCGATCACACTGCACACGCCGCTGAGGGTCAGCCATGTCCGCGTCGCCGACCTGTTCGACGGGCACAGCGTGGACGGCCGGCCGGCCGACTGCGTCAAGCTCGCCTGCCGGGCGCTGCTGACGGAACTGCCCGATCTGGTCGTCAGCGGCATCAACGCCGGGGCCAACGTCGGCGTGAACGTCATCTACTCCGGCACGGTAGCGGCCGCGGTCGAGGGGGCCTTCTTCAAGCTGCCCAGCATCGCCTTCAGCCAGCAGATGGGCGACGCGGTCGATTTCGACGCGTCGGCCGACTGCTGCGGCCGCGTGCTGGATCGGCTGATCGCGCTGGAGGCGTTGCGGCCGGGCCTGCTGCTGAACGTGAACGTGCCGCGCCCCACGGCGACTCGGCCGCGGCCGCTGGGCCTGCGGGTGGTCGGCCAATCGACGGCCGTCATGCGCGACAGCTACACGACGCAGATCGGCCCGGACGGGCGGACCTATTACTGGATTTCCAACCCCGAGGCCCCGGACCTGACGGGCGAGGACTCCGACGCGACGGCCCTGGACGCCGGCTACGTGACGGTGACCCCGCTTCACTTCGACTTGACCAACCGCGAGGCGCTGCCCGACGTGGCCGGGTGGAACTGGGGTGGCTGGGGCGGGTGACAAGCTTCAAGTGACATGTGCGGGCCGCCCGCGCGGGCGGGATGTCACTTGATCGCGGCCAGCGCCTTCTCCAACTCGGCGATGGCGGCACGTTCCCGAGCGATGGCCTTGCGGACACCGGCGGCACCGGCCTGGCGACGCTCCTGCGACGCCCACGCACGGTCGAACCCGGCGTTGCGATCGGCCTGGGGCAGGTGCGCCTGTCTGCCGATCTGCTTCTCCCACTCTTCCCACGCCGCGAAGGCGGCTTCGTACTCGTCGGCGGCCGCGAGCATGCGATTCGCCGCGGGCTCGGGCAACTGCCTGGCCACGCGCTTCAGCCAGGTTGCCGTGCATTTCCGCGATGTCCACTGCGGATATACGCAGTAACAGCCCCAGCCGCGGTCGAAGTAGTAGTCGGTCTTGTGGGCCGGGCCGGCTATCGTCTTGCTCGCGTCGGCCACGTCGTCGGCGTATGCCTCGATCCCCGCCAGCCCGAACTTCGCCCCGGCGTGCTCTTGCTGCTCAGCCAGCGGGTGACGTTCGGACCATGCGATGATGTTCTTCATCATCGCGACAGCCGTCTCTCGCGGCGTCGCCGCCTCGACACGCGTCGTGTGCCTGCCGAACCTCTGCTCGCCAAGGCCCTTGAACCACTTCTCGAATTCGTCCCAGGTCCACCACTTGCCCGGGTGCGCGAACGGCGCGCAGAGCACGAAGACGCGGCGAGCGGCCTTGTCCGCGGCGTCGCGGTAACCGGCGAAGACGAGGTCCTCATACCATCCCGCCCGGGCGGGCTTGCCCGCGTCCAACGTCCGTTTCAGCTCGGTCCAGCATTCCTCGCTGGTCTTGAAGCTCAACCACTCCCACTCGAAGCCCGTCGCTCGCGTGATGCGCTCAGCATCGCCGGGTGGCGGCATGAACGAAACGTAGTGCTTCTCCTTCGGGTGGTAGGCGAACGACAGGCCGTAGCCCGACAGCACCATCAGGTCGGCATAGTCGACGTCGTTCCAGCCGGCCGCCCTCATGCAGACCAGGTGAGTGGCCATGGCCGACCGCTGGATCAGCTTGCCGCCGTAGACCTGGCCGAAGATGCGTACGACGTCGTCCAGCAGCACCTGGGAGTGCTGGGCCGACGGCGTTGCCAGTGCCGCCAGCGCCTTCTCCAACTCGGCGATGGCGGCGGCGTCCATGTCGGCCGCCTTGGCCAGCAGGTCGGCTTGGGCGTGGCGCATATCGGCCGTCCACTGCTTGCCGCCGGGCATCCACGGCATCGCGGCGACATCTGTAACGCAGCGCTCGGTCAACAGGTCGCGCAGCCGGCCGTAAAGCGCGGCCGCCCGGCCGACGCGGTCGGCTGCCTCGCCTTCGAACAGCCTGGCGACGTCGTGCAGGTAGCTCGCGGCGGCCGTGCGGCACTCGACCAGGCAGTAGAAGATGTAGGCGTTGTGGTGCCGGAGATTGCGAAAGTCCTTCTGGTCAACCTTCTCGAAGCGAGAGTCGTCGCGGAGGTCGGCGATCCACGCCTCGTACGCGGCCCGGCCGCAGGTGTAGTAAGAATCTTCCCCGGCCTTGAACCGCGGCGTGCTCCACATCTCGGTCGCGGCGCGGATGGCGTTGACGGCGATGGCCCGGCGATCGACCGGCCGGGCCCGCTTCTTCAACGTGCCATACGCGAAGGGCGACCACTCGGTCAACTCGTAGATGCCCGCGCCGGCGTCCTTCCTGCTGCCGAATCCGGGATAGGCCCGACCCAGCAGGACCTTGCCATCCTTCTCGTAGCCGACGACCAACCCGTCCTCGTAGTGGTGGTAGATCACTGGCGCGCCGGCGTCGATGCTTGCGACGATGGCCTTGCGTACGCGGGCCACGCCCGCGGCGTCGTCGGCCTTGGCCTCGTGGCCGATCTCCTCGTAGTCGACGGCCGCGACGGCGCGGGCGGCGCAGTCGGCTCCGACGCAGGCGTGCGGCGAACTAGGGCACCAGCCCGGCTCGTAGACCTGGAGCCGGAACGCCAGCCCGCTGGCCCCGAGCAGATACTCGTAGGTTACCGGTTCGCCGATCGTCTGAAGCGCGATCGCCAGGCAGCGCATGGTCGAGCTTTCCTGCTCATGCGGCCATTCGAGCTTGTCGAAGCCGGCGATGACGACGCGGTCTCCTTCGCGGACCACCCGGGCGGGTCCGTGGATCTGTGCGGCGGTCATGGCGGTTCCTCTCGGTGGGGGCGCCTGGCAACCGGTCGTCGCAAGGACGAGGGCGGCCGACAGCGCGATTGCAGCGGCGCGGAGCATCTCGTCTTCTCCCCTGAACGGATGTAGTGGAAATGCGCCGCCAGTATAGCGCAGGAGGGGGCCGGCGGCAACGGGGTCGTCGGCGTCTGGCCTACGCCGGGCGGGGTGGGGCGATGATGGCCAGGGCCTTTTCGATGGCCCGGACGGCCATGTGCTCCAGGGCGAGGGCGTCGGTGAGGGCGGCGGCCTGGGCGGCGCGGTCCTCGGGGGTCCAGGGGTGGGCGGCCTTGCCCAGCCAGGGGCGCGGCACGTGGTCCCACGTGGCCTCCAGCCGGTCGGCCAACTGGCCGTAGTGCTCCGCCGCCTCCAGCAGCAACGGGGCGGCCTGCTCGCTGAACATCGGCGCCGCGTCGCGGAGATACTGGGCCGCGGTGCGGCGGGCGTGGATCAGGCTGTGGTATATCCAGCCGTTGGCCTGTCGGGGGGTGGCCAGGGCCTCCTCGTCCAGCCCCTTGAACAGTTCGGGCTTGTTCAGTTGGGCGATCCAGTGCTCGAACGCGTCGAACCCGCTGGTGTACTTGTCGAACGAGACGGTCTTGGCCAGCCCGGCGGCCAGCCGCAGCGAGCGGATGACGCTCTCGCGGCGGTCGGGGGCGCGGCCTTTGCTCTTGATCAGCAGGACCGACCAGGGCCATTTGGCGGCGACCGTGTAGCCGTCGCCGTCGGCGTGATAGTCGCGCACCAGCAGTGTCGCCCCTCGGTCGGCGTATCCGACGATCAGGCCCCAGTCGGGGACCTTGACCAGGTCGATCGCCGGCACGGGCAAGCCGTGGTCGATGCTGCGGACGATGTCGGCGCGGGTCTTGCGGACCAGGTCGGGGTTCTCCGACGGTCCGAAGCGGTCCTCGAACTCGTAGCCCATCGCCTTGAGCGCCGGAACCGAGCAGTTGAACCCGCAGGTCGCGTCCGGCGAGCTGGGGCACCAGTTGGGTTCGTGGAAGTGCAGGCGGAACGCCGCCCCCGACAGGCCCATCATCTCGACGTAACCGATCTCTTCGCCGACGGCCCGCATCGCCAGCGTCAGCGCGGCGATGAACGTGTTCTCCTGGCCCTTGCCCCATTGCAGCCGACCGACGTCGCGTATCCAGACGCGATCGCCCTCGCGCTGGACCTGTGCGCCGGCCTGTGCAATGGTGGTCATACAGGCTCCTGTGCCAGGGACAACGACTCGCGGCTCCCCGGTGCGGCCCTCCGGACCCAAGCCCGAATCGTCCGTCGTCCACCTTCCATGGCTCGCGGCGGGATATGCACAGCGATTATACGCTTGTCGCGACCGCCGCTCCTATTCTTTTTTCCTCCGCGCGCTCAGATTATGCCCTTGCCGCCGCGCCGGCTGCCGCGCTTTCGGTTTGCCGTCCGATGCAAACCGGGTAATCTGGATTCCGTGATCCCCCGATTCGGGCATCTCGTTGCCGTCGCGATGGCTGTCGGACTGGCCGGCTGCCGGTCGGACTCCGGACCGCCCGCGACGCCGCCGCCTCCGCCGTCGGCGGTGGACGTGCTGGCCCTGGTCGCCAAGGCCGACCGGGCCTTTGACGCCCGGCAATACGCCGAGTCGGCCGACTTCTACCGCCAGGCGGTCGCGCTGTCGGCCACCGTGGCCCCTCTGGTCGTCGAAGCCGCGCCCGACGAGCCGCCGCCTCCCCCGGCCCAGCCCTGGCCGGTCTTCCACTGGCAGCAGCAGCGGGTGCTGGCGCTGTGGTTGGCCGGCGACGGGCCGGCAGCGGCCGCTGCTGCCCGGGCAGCAGCCGACGCCCTGTCCGGGGGGGCTGACTACTTCGACGCCCTGGTCGGCGCGATGGACGCCTACGCCGCCGCGGGCATGCCGGCAGACGATCCGCAGCGCCGCGTCGATGTGCTGGCGATGGCCCCGGCGTTGCAGGTGCTCCGGGCCGACGCGGCTGCCCCGACCACCGCCCCCGACCTGGCGGACCTCTTCCCTGTCACGACGCGCTGGGAGCACATCGCCCGCCTGCCGCAGTTGCTGGCTGACCTGGAGGCGGTGTCGTCCGGGCGGCTGGCCGACGACAACGGCCAGATCGTCCCGGTGCTCCTGCTCACGCCGCTGGGCCCGACGCCAGCGGGCGGGCCAGCCGACCTGATCGCCCGGATGCTGCCCGGCCCGGACCGGCCGAGCCAGTTGCGGCTGGCCTGGGCGACCAACGGCTGCGTCGTGCTCCAGCCTGCGCCGGCGCCGACGTGGTGGGCGGGGCTGGCTGACGAATGGCTGGACTGGATGGGCGCCAACCAGTCGCTGTGGAACGCCGCCGACCGGCCGCGGGCGTGGAAGCTGCTGCTGGGCCTGCGGCGCGACCACCGCGTCGTGCGGACCTGGTCGTGCACGGGCAACTGGCGGGAGGACGGACGGACGCCGGCCCCGGGGCCGACAGACGGGCCGACGATCCTGTTCCAGCGGCCGGACGGGCGGCAGTTGCTGGCGGCGTGGAAGCTGGTCCTCCAGGCCGGCCGCGGCGACGCGATCGAACTGGACGACCGCAGCCACGCCGAGCAGGTCCGCGAGCTGACCGCCCGGCTGGGCGGCCCGAGGGTGCGCGTCCAGCGGCAAGGGGATCGCTGGCGGATCGAAGGGGAGAACGCCGGGGACGCTCTTCGGCCGGCTGCCGCGTGGCTGGCGATGCAGGGCTGGCCGACGCGGCTGCCCGCGCTGCCGATGGCGACGACCGAGCCGGACGAGCCGACGGAGGGCCTGACGCCGGTGGACATCGACGTGCCGTGATTGCAGGCCATTGCCCAGTCAGCGATGCCGCGCTCTCTTCCCACTCCCGCGTCAGACAGGGAGAGGGCAGGGGGTCGGAGGTAGGGGTTAGAGGCCGGGTGGGCTATTGCAGGAAATCGAAGATGCCTGCGGAGGGCTTGTCGCCGTCGAGCCGGGTCAGGTCGGCTGACGTGATCAGCCAGCGGCCCTTCTCCGACGAGTGCGCGAAGGTGAAATGCCAGGCGGCGTCGCTGTTGAACTCGCCGGCCAGGATCCGCGAACCCTTCACCTGCACGTTCAGTGACGCGCTGCCGGCGCCGCTGCGGTCCGCCAGCACGGTGAGCTTGCTGATGTCGGCTGACTGGAACTTGAACGCCGGCAGGATCAGCCGAAGACGCCGGAGCGTCGTCTCGCGGTCGGGGAACAACGGCACGCCGTTGATCTTGAGGACGAAATCGCTGCTCATCCGCTCGCCGAGGGCGTCGATCTGCTTGTCTCGGGCCAGGTCGACCAGCTCGCGGGCGAGGGCCTCGATCTGCTCGGCGTCGGTGACGACGTAGCGGTCGGCCACCAGCAGCCCGCCGACGATCAGGCCGGCCAGCAGCAGGACGAGGATCATCAGCTTGACGGCCGACCGGGCCAGCCAGAGCAGCGGCAGGGCGATGATGACCGTGCCGACGATGACCGGCCAGGGGGAACCGAAGATGAGTTCGCGGATCTGGTCCATGCTCCCATGATAAGCCCAAACGCCCCGGAGCGACAGCCCACGCGCCGGCCGAGGCGGGGGGGATTCCACCGTCAAGAGCACGGAGAAGAGAAGCCGTCCGCAGATTACGCAGATTGCGCAGATTGATGGAGAAGGGGAATCAGCGCAGTGGGGCGGCGGGAGAGGAGAGAAGACGGAGGATATGGCTCAGGGTTCGTCCACGACGATGGCGGTGAGCCGCTGGCCAATCTGGTAGTCCGCCCGCTTGACGCTGCGGGCGACGGAGTAGCGGTCGTGGACCTCGACGACTTCGATCTGGCCGATCTGCTGTCCGGGCAGGTGGTCCAGCACGTCGCCGCTGTCGGGGTCGACGATGGCGGTCCCGGGCTGGAGGGCGCGGAAGAACCCGCCGGCGGCCAGCCCGCGGTCGGTCCCGCCGTTAATGACAATCCGCTCGCCGTCGACCAGGGCGATCCTGGGCTGCCAGGGCTGGCGGGCGATGGCGTCGCAGATGGCGGCGACGGCCTCTCGCGTGGCGGCGGCGGTGGCTTTGCCCAGCGGCGTGCGGTAGAACATCGACCCGCCGAACGTGACGCCCTTGTAGGCTGCCTGCACCGAGGCCTCGCCCGCGGGCGCCGACTCGCTGACCGTGCGCGACGCGACGATCTCGCCGCTCTCGACGTCGACGACGTAATAGACGATGCGAAGCACGGCCTTGTTCCGCGCCCCGAAGACGTTGAGCATGTCCATCTTCGCCCAGACCCCGCCGCCGGCGACGTGACCGAAGTCGGTCACCTTGCCCTTGATGAGAAACTCGACGTTCTTGAGTCGGCCGAACTCCTTCTTGCCCTGCTGTCGGGTCGCGCCGCCCTGCTGGAGCTGCAACTCGCGGATCACCGCCCCCAGTTGAGGACGCTCCATCACGTGGAACCGCTCGGTCTTGACCAGCTCGTCGGTCAGCACGTCGGCCAGCCCGTCGCCGATGTCCCAGCCCGTGCCGCCGGAGCCGGCGTTCTCGAAGTTGAGCACCGCGACCGACGGCTTGACGTAGTAGCGGCCCTGGGCCCGCAACTGCCGCACGCTCGGCGTGCAGCCGCCCAGCGCCATCAGCAGCAGCAGGCCGGCGACCGGCAGGGCCCATCCCAGCCAGCGGGCCGCCCGGCTGAGCGGGCGGTGCGTGCCGTCGAAGTGGAAGACATCCCGTTGCATGGTTCCTCGCCGCGCCGCCGTGGGGGCGCATCAGCATCTATCGGCCAACCGGACGCCAAAGGTTGACTCGCGCGGGGGGATTTTGGTTCTGCGGATGGGCAGCCGCTATGCGGACGGGTGGACCGGGCCGGTCGTGTTGCCGATCACCATCTCGGGGCCGAAGACCTGGTGGCTGGGCTCGGGCGAGGCGCCGGCCAGGCGGCGGCAGAGTTCCTCGATCGCCCATCGGCCCATGTCGATGGCCGACAGGCTCACCGTCGTCGGGCGCAGCGATGCCAGGGCGGCCGGCTCGTTGTTGAAGTAGTGCGGAATCGGTTCGAGCACCGCCGGGCGGACGCCGGGGCTTCGCCGCTGGCGCATGCGGTGCGTGGCGTAGTCGGCCCATGTCTGCACCGTGCCAACGTTGACCACGCTCAGGTCGGCCGGCACTTTCAGCCCGGCCGAGATCAGCGCGAACAGGAACCCCCAGAACGTGTTGTCGATGACAATCAGCGCGGTCGGTCTCCATTGCGGTGGCTGGCCCAGCCACTGCTTCACCTGGTCGCCCGCGTGCGTGCGCCGGTCGGTCAGAAAGAGCAGCCGGTCCTTGTGCGGCTCGTCCAGGCGGGCCAGTTCCTGCTCGAAGCTTCGCCGCCGGGCGGCCACGGCCGGGTCCGTGCCCGACGCGTGCCCGACGAAACCGATCCGCCGGTGGCCGAGCCCGAGCAGGTAATCGAACGCCATCTTGAGCGACCCGGCGTGATCGAAGCTGACCGAGCTGACGTTGGACAGCTTCATCTCGGCGTCCACGACGACCAGCGGGCGCTGCGACGCCAGCCTGGCGATCACCGACTCGTCGAACAACTCCAGGCAGACGAAGCTGTCGATGGCTGCCAGCGCCGCCGGAGACAGGGCGGCCTGCTCGACGTGGTCCGGCCGGCCGGTGGCGGCGAACAGGCCGAGGATGTTCCGTTCGGCCGCCGCGGCCGCCGCGGCCATGCCCAGGTAGACCGGGTTGAAGAAAGGCCCGGTGATCAGCCCGGAAACGTCAAGGGTGAACAGCAGTCCGGTGTTGCCCGTGGCGACGGGGCGCGACTTGAGGTCGGGGTTGCTCATGCCCTGAATTCTAGCCTGCCGCCGGTTCGCCCGCAAATCCCTGCCTGCCTCGGGCGAAAGAAAGGCCCGGGCACGGCCGTGCCCGGGCCTTGGGAGTGTCCTGTCGTGGCGTCGCTCATGCGGCGGCGCGGCGGCGGCGGGAGGCCCTGGCGATCAGGCCGATTCCGCCCAGCGCCAGCAGGCTCAGCGTCATCGGCTCGGGAACGGCGGCGCCTGTGGGCAGCGGGGCCAGAAGCCCCAGCCCGATCGCCCCGTTACTTTGAATGTAGTAGGTGCCGGGGTCGAGGCCGAAGTCGTTGCCCGCAAACAGCGAAGCGTTGACCGTATCGTCGTGGTAGTAGTAGATGATGTCGACATCCTGCTCGACCCGCAACTGGGCGTTGGGCGTCGAAGCGTCGCCCCCGGGGGCGAAATTGAGGATGTTGTCGTAGATGACCGATTCGCCGTTGGTGGTCGGATTGCCGTCGGTCATTCGACTGGAGTTGAAGTAGAGGTATTCGAAGCCGTTGAGGTCGAGGCCGACGGCGCCGGGGCTGGCCTGGTCGCCCAGCTCGATGCCGCCGCCGTTGGTGGCGGTCAGTTCCATGTGTCCGCTGTACGCGGTCCCGCGCGAGGTGGCCAGGTTGATTTGGCCGAGCAGCCTGATGTCGCCCGCAGCCGACGCCGTCAGGTCGCCGCCGTGGGGGTCGGTGTTCCACTTGTCAGCCGACAGGCTCTGGGCCAGGATGTCGCCGGTGACGGTGATGGACTGATAGCCGCTGATGGAGATGTCGCCGGCCAGGTTAGAGGTGTCGGCGTGCCCGCTGTAGGTCTGGAGACTGGTCGCGGTGAAGGCGCCGCTGGCGCCGTTGCCCAGTCCGTCGCCGTTGAACACGATCGAGCCGGCGCTGTTGGCGTAGGACGTCGTGTACATCATGACCGTGCCGACGTTGAACGCGCCGTCGTGGTTGACGTTCATTCCTTTGGCGCCGGTCCAGTTGGCGCCGTTCACGTCACCGGCCGTCCCGCCCGAGGTCTGGATCAGCACGTCCCCGCCGCCGAAGATGGTGATCAGGCCGGAGCTGCCGTTGAAGGTGGCGTGCACGTCGATGGCGTCGGTCCGGATGTTTCCGACGCGCTGGCCGGAGTCGCCGATCGTCAGGTTGCCGGCGGGCGAGTTGTTGTTCTGCCCCCAGTAGCTGGCGTTGCTGTAGGTTTCGATCGCGCCGACCGCGATGTTGCCCGCGTTCAGGATCGTCAGGTTGCCGGCCGGCACGGCCGCGCCGTAGGCAGATCGCGACGACGAGAGCGACACGCCGCCGCTGACGCCGGTGATGTCGAAGCCGGCCAGATTCAGTGTGTAGCTGTTGCCGGTGTTGGCGAAGGACTTGAACGATCCGACGTCAAGCCCGCCGGAGGAGAAGGCGTAGACGTAGGGGTCTGCCGTTGTCCCTGTCCCTGTCGGGGCGATCGACCCCAGCGCGCCGCCACTGCCGAGGTCGGCATCAGCCGAAAGCGTGACCTCGGCAGCCCGCGCCGTCTGCAACAGCCCAACCATACTGGCGAGCAGACAAATGGCCACGACCGCTATGATGGATCGCTTCATCTCGAGCCTCCTTCAATCGCGATTGTCCTTCTCACTCTGCCGAAACCGTTGCCGACATGCGTCTTTCGTGCACTGGAAGTGTCACAGCCTGATCGCCTGCTACTGCAAATTCCGTGCCATAGAACGCCAATAAAATTGTAAGTCCTGATGAGATATGAGCTAACAATTGTATTTTGAGATGTTGTCGTCGGTCATTGCAGGCCGATTCTGTACATTTTTTCACCCCCATTGAGGCGTTTTCGCAACGCTGTCGAGGGGGCTTGGCCAGAACTCCCCATGCAGCCCTGCCGGCCGCCGGAAGCAGCGCCGCCGGCCAACACACAAGGCCCAGCCACGGCGGTGACTGGGCCTTGAAGAAGAATCGGATGGGCGCTGGCGACCCACACCCGCGGCGTCAGATGCGGCGGCGGCGGGATGCTCCGGCGATCAGGCCGACTCCGCCCAGCGCCAGCAGGCCCAGCGTCGCCGGCTCGGGGACGGGCTGCTCGGGACCGGTGAGGTTGGTCAGGGTGATGCTGCCGTTGTTGTAGTTCAGGTCGGCCGAGTAGCCGGGCGTCACGATCGTGACCGACTTGAAACCCGTCGTGCCGGTGAGCAGGCCGCTCAGGTCGCTGCTGGTGGTCGCGATCGTCAGCGTGTCGCCCAGCAGGTCGACGTCGAACAGGCCGGTGTCGAAGGTGATGACGAGGTCCACATTGGACAGGCCGGTCAGCGTGCCGGTGACGTGCAGCGCGTCGTAGTCCGTGCCGGCGACGGCCCCGCCGCCGAGCACCTCGATGTTCAGCGTCGAGGTCCCCGCGCCAAAGGCGAGATTGCCGGTGAAGTCCATCACGCCCGCGCTGTTGCCCGGGCTGACGGTCGTGCCGGTGTTCAGGGTCAGCGTGCTCGTGCCGCTGGCGGCGTCGCCGATCAGGACGGTTCCCGTGCCGTGCAGCGCGCCGGTCCACGCGGGAGTGTTGTAGTCCAGCCGCAGCGTGCCGCCGGCGACCAGGTTGATGTCGGTCGCTCCGCCCAGGTGCGCCAGGGCGTCAACCCGCAGCGTGCCCTTCTGAATCTCGATGGCGGCCATCTGGTTGGACGTGCTGGACAACTGCACCAGGCCGGCCTGTCCGGCCATGTAGTACACCGGCGTGCTCATCTGGCTGATCACGCGGAAGTCGTTCACGTCGCCGACGATCAGCTTGCCGCCCGTGAAGTTGACGACTGTGCTGACGACCAGCGAGCCGCCGGTCAGGGCGGTCAGTCGGCCGAAGGTCTGCCCGCCGACCAGGGAGAGGTTGCCCGTGCTCAGCGTCGCGGTCTGGGCGCCGCCGATGGAGGTCGGCGCCACGGTCAGGCGCGTCGACTCGCTCAGCGCCAGGCCGGCGGAACTCAAGGAAACCGTGCTCGACGATCGCAGCACGATGTCCGAGTTTCCGACGGTCGAGCCCGGCAGGGCGGCCGTCAGGTTGACGCCCAGGAAGATCTGCGAGCCGGCGGCGAAGGTCCAGGCGGCCGCGCCCAGTTGGGACTGGTCGCCGGTCAGGTAGAGCCCGCCGCCGTTGTTGACGGCCACCGTGCCGCTGGTGAGCGTCTGGTCGAGGTAGAAGATGCCGCCGTTGTTGACGTTCACGGCCGACCCGGCCGCCAGGGCCCCGGCATGGTTCAGGTCGAGCCAGCCGCCGTTGACGTTGAGGGTCTTGCCGCTGGCCAGTCCGCCGGCGTCGTTGAACCGCACCATCCAGACGCCGTTCTGCTGGATCGTCCCGGGCAGCGTGTTGAGCGACCCGGCGAAGACGAAGCTGCCCGCGCCGTCGAGGATCAGCTTGCTGCTGTTGATGGCCGCACCGGCGCCGGTCGTGCCGATGGTCAGCGTGCGGGCTGCCTGGGAGTAGAAGCTGACGCCAGGCGTGCCGGAAGCCACGTCGTTGGCCGTCCCGGTGAAGGTGAAGTCGACGGTCGTGGCGGCCAGTCCGCGGTAGAGCGTCGAGCTGCCGTCGTTGCCGAAGGACCACGTGCCGGACTCGGCGACAGTGCGGCCGCGGAACAGGCCGAAGTCGCTGCCGGTCCCGCCCAGGGCAGCCACCTCGGTGCGGGTCGGCTCGGGGGCGCTGGGGTCGATGATGGCGCCGCGCGACAGGGCGACGTTCTGCCCCGCGCCGCTGTAGACGATCGGGGCCGACCCGGCGCCGCGGGTGATGGCGGCGCCGTAACCCAGCGAGACAACCTTGCTTTCGATCGAGCGGATGTCATACAGGCTGTCGGCGGTGAACGAGACGCTGGAAGCGGAGGTGAGTGATCCGTCCACGGTGGTGCGCAGGATGCCGCGGTTCTGAACGATCGACGTGTAGTTGCCCGGATAGGCGCCCGGCCCCATGCGGGAGACGACCACCGGTCCGCTGGACAGGCCGCCGGTCGCAGCGGTGACGACCAGGGCGCCGTTGATCTCGGTGCCGCCGCCGTAGCTGTTGGCCGACCCCAGCCAGATGCCCTGCGTGGTCGATCCGGAGTAGTAGGTCACCTTGAAGTCGTGGGCCGGCGTGTCGTCGACGATCTGGCCGTTGAGGGTGAGCTTGTCGCTGCCGTCGCCGGAAACGCCGACGAAGGAGTCGGCCGCCAGCGTGAGGGCGCCGGAGTAGATGTTGAGGCCGTGCGTGGTGCCAGCGGTCATTCCGCCGGCGGTGCGGACGCCGCCGCCGCGGGTGCCGCCCCAGAACGACCCGCCGTTGAGGGTGATCGGCATGGTCACGGCGGCTGTGGTGTTCATGCTGACTTCGCTGTTGGCGTTCACGACGATGGAACTGGGGCGATTATTGGCGGCCGGCAGATCCTCGTAGAACCGCAGGGCGCCGACGCCGGTGGCGTCGCCGACCTGAACCGGGCCCGTGCCCAGCGAACCGGCCGCCCCGGCCCCCAGCGAGCCATTGATGATCAGCAGCCCGCCGCTGTGCGAGTTGTCGACATGGGTGAACAGGAGCGTGCTGGCGTGCGAGGTGTTGTTGACCGTCAGCAGGCTGCCGCCGGAAACCAGGCCGGAGACGGCCCGCCATCTCGTTCCGTCGCCGCTGCCGCCGAGGGTCGATGGGGCGGTCACGGTCAGGTTGCCGGAGTTGTTGTACATGTTGTTGCCGGCGTCGCCGGGGATGAGCGTGCCGCCGTTGAGCGTGATATTTCGGCTGATGTCGACCTGGTAGCGGAGGATGGCGCCGCTCTGGACGGTCACCGTGCCGCCCAGGGCGTTGGTGCTCAGGGCATTGGCCGACGTCGAGAGGATCGTCGTGCCGGCGGTCAGGTCCGCCGCGCCCTGGAAGCTGTTGTCGCCGGAGAAGGTGGCCGTCGCGGTGCCGGTCTTGGTGATGCCGCCGACGCCGGTGATCTGGCCGCTGAAGGTGGCGTTGTCCCCGCTGAAAGTGTTGATGGTCACGTTCTTGTTCAACGTGATGTTGCCGGCATAGGTGCCGTTGGACTGGCCGCTGGTGCCGATGGTGCGTGTGCCCGCGCCGGCGACGACGGTGATGTTCTGCCACAGCGTGCCGGCGCCGTTGCCCTTGAGCAGCGAGGCGTCGGCCCCGAGGACGGCGTCGCCCAGCAGGATCGTCGAGTTCTTGCCCAACGGGCTGGCCGACCCGACGGTTGCGCTGCCGCCGGTGAAGCCGAGGACGCCCTCCTTGATGGCCACCTGCCCGGTGAACGTGTTCAGGGCCGATGTGGTCAGCGTGCCGCCGCCCAGCTTGGCGAAGCCGTAGCCGTTGCCGCCGTCCCCGATGACCGCGGTGCTGTTGAACTGCACGCCGGCCCCGGTTGGGACCGTCAGGTTGTAGCTGCCCAGCAGCGTGCCGGTTCCGGTGAACTGGTTGGTGATCGTCTCGACCATGCCGCCGAAGGTGAAGTTGCCCTCGATCTGGAAGGTGTTGCTGATGATCGAGTAGTTCTGCGACCCCTGGCCGCTGAGGCTGCCGCTCTTGAGCCGCAGCAGGCCCGCCCCCAGGGGCGTGCCCGAGGTCGCCCCGCTGACGCGGACCTGTCCGCCGTCGATCAGCAGGCCCCCGCTGAAGTCGTTGGTGGAGTTGTTGAGGTCCAGGCGCCCGGCGGTGACGCTCAGTTGGCCGGTGCCGCGCAGCCGGGAACTGATCGAGCTCTGCCCGCTGCTGGCGTAGCTGAACAGCGTGCCGAAGGTCAGCGACGAGCCGCTGCCGCTGAAGGTCCAGCCGTAGCTGCCCGTGACGTTCACGGTGGCGATCGTGTTGGTGGCCAGGGTGATCGTCCGCCCCGCGCCCGTGCTGTCGTCGAAGACGGCGGTGTCGGCCGACGTCGGCGGGCCGGTCGGCGTCCAGTTGGTCCCGGTGGCCCAGGCGCCGCTGCCGGACAGCCCCCAGGTGTAGACATCTGCGTGGGCCCAGCCCGCCCCGAGCGTCAGCAGGCAGACCAGGAAGGTCAGAGTCGTGCGTTTGAACATAGCGGACTCCTCCAGGCAATTCGCGATTCGTCGCCAAGGCGGACTGTCAGCCGGGACGGACTGCGGACCGCGCGCACCGCGCACGCCGCTTGTCGATATCATGTCTTGGAGCAGGTGACGGAAGAGCGTGGTAGGGGGAGTGCTGCCCCGAGGCTGCGTTCAGTTAGTCACCTTTGCTGATAGGAAATACATGCAAACAGCGTGCCAAACGCGGAAGGGGGGCAGGGAATTCCCGTAAAGTCTTATTAATAAATTAGATAGGAATACTGCGTCGCAGCGGTTCGCCGGTGGCGCCACAACCGCTCTGATGCGAAAAGGCAACACGGCTGGGCGAAATGATGCTCGGACGCAACAGCGGCAGACGCCGAGCCCCGGGCATCCCGACGCCCCTCCGGCGCGGGCTGAGTCATACGAAACGAACAGCCCGGGCCGGCCGTGCCCGGGCTTCGGGGAGAAGTCGGTTCGGATGCGGACTCGCGGGCCGCCGTCTCAATCGCGGCGGCGCCGGCGGAACGCGCCGGCGACCATCCCCGCGCCGCCGATCGCCAGCAGCCCCAGCGTCGCCGGCTCGGGGACGGGGTAGGCCTCGTCGGCGCCGATGTCGGCCAGCGTGACATCCGGGCGAATGTCGCCCTCGATGTCGACCAGCGGGTCGCCGCCGGAGGGGGTGTACTGGTTGGCCAGCGGCGAGCCGGCCAGCAGGTGGTAGCCGTCGGCGTCGAGCATGGCGTCGCCGGCCGGGGCGTCCAGGCTGGAGGTGAGGGTGTCGTTCAACCCGCCGCCGCCGGTGTTGGCGAAGTAAGTGAGATACTCGTAGAAGGCGTTCAGGTCACCGATGAGCGCCAGTTGACGGTTGGCGTCCAGGTTCTCAAAGATCGTTGCGCTGGGGTCGCGCAGGACAAAGGCGACGTAGTTCAGTATCGCCTCCAGGATGGTGCTGGTGCCGTTGTCGCCGAAGACGGCGGCCGGTCCGCCCAGATCGCTGAAGGTGGAGTTGGTGGCGGTCAGCCTCTCGCCGCTGTTTCCGGGGGCATCCAGTTGCACACCGTAACCGGTCTGGTCGGTGATGACCGAGTTGATCATCGTGAGAAAGGCGTTGCCCTGGGTGGTGACCGGGGCGATGAGAACCCCGCCGGCGCCGTTGCGGACGATGGTGCGGTCGAGGGTCATCGTCGTCGAGTCGTCGTAGGTGTTGATCTGGACGACCGGGCTGGCCGAGTTGGTCGAGCCGTCGGCCGCGCCGGCCGAGAGCGTTGAGCGGAGGAAATCCAGCGTGTCGGCGCCGCGGTTTCCGCCGCCGCCGGCGAGATAGACGGCCTGCGATCCGCCGTGCAGCGTGCTGTCGGTGACATCCACGTCCGAGATACCGCCGTTTTGAAACTGGATGTAGAGAGCGATGCCGGCGGCGCCGTTGGCGGTCAGCGTCGCGTTGCTGATGGCCACGTCCGTCGCGTTGGCATCGCTGCCGCTGCCATGCCAGCCATAGAGCCGAAGCGCCGCCCCGCCCCCAGTGGTGATGGTGACGTTGGAGACGACCGAGGCGACCGCGCTGGGGCTGAAGTCGTCGGCGACCAGGCTCAGCCCGCCGCCGGTGGCCCCGCCGGTCGAGGTGATCGTCACGTCGGTGACGCTGTGGCCGTACGGCCCGTAGGCGGTGTTGCCCACATACGCGCCCCAGCCGGCGCCGGTGTTGGTGATGGTGGTGGTCGCGCCGGAGGCGACCAACCGGGCGCCGATGACCTCGGCCGCCCCATTCTTGCCGTTGCCGCTGCCGTCGGCGGCCGCCGTGATCGTCGAGCCGTTGCGCACCTCGAACGTGTTCACCCCGCCGGCGTTGGCGGAACTGCCGTAGATGGCCGACATGACGCTGCCGACCGGCGTGCTCACGTCGGTGTTGTCCAGGAGCAGCCCGGCCACCTTGCCGCCGTTGGCCGAGGTCCGGATGACATTGGACGTCAGCGACGAGGTGCTGAGGGTGCTGTCGTAAACGGCGAAGTTGACATAGTTGGAGTTGTTGGTGCTGGCGTTGGTGTTCAGCCCGATGCCGGAGGTGTTGATGTTGAAGTCGCGGATCGTGATGTTGCCGATGTTGGCGTTGCCGACGGCCCCGCCGCTGACCATCAGGCTCAGGCCCATGCCGGTCCCGCCGATGTTGCTGACGCCGGTGACCGTGTCGGTGTTGGGATCCCAGCCGCCCAGGATGCTGATGTCGGCCGTCGTGTTGGAACTGGCGTAGGCGATGGTCTTGCTGGAAGCGCCGTAATAATTGCCGCCCGTGGTCAGGCCGACCTTGATCGTTGCACTGGTGTCGTCAGCCGTGTCGATCGCATTGAGCGCCGACAGGATCGACCCATAGGCGTCGCCCCAGCCCGTACCGCCGCCGCTGGCGCCGTAGTTGACGTAGTAGGTTGCCCCCTGTGCCGTCTGCGCCCCCCCGTGCAAACTCAGCAGCAGACCAACGGCCATGGCCGCGAAAATGAATCGCTTCATCGCCAGACTCCTTCGATTACAATGGCCCTTCTCGCTCAGTTGGGACGGCCGCCGACAAGCGTCTCACGGGTGCAGGAAATGCCTCAAGGTGACCTCACAAGTGCTGCAAATGGCGTGCCAGGAAACGCGGTCTGGGCCGCAAGTCCTGCTAATGGAAGGAATAGAAAAAATTCCATTGAGCCTTGGCCGCAGTCATTTCCACTGGATTCTGTACAAATTCTCGACACCAGCGATAACCGGCCGCAACACTGCCCGTCGGCCTGGCGGGCCGGCGCCCATTTTGCTGGCTGCGACGGTTCGTGTCGGCGTATGATGGTTCGGGTTCGTAACGCGGCGGCCAGCCGTCAGGGAGTCTTGCGATGGATCAGTTTCCCCGGACGCAGATCGGCGGCGTGAGTGTCTCGCGGCTGGTGGCCGGCTCCAACTGGTGGCTGGGCTATGCCCACCAGACCAAGTCGCGGGGCCAGTGGGTCCGCAGCATCCAGGACCGCGACAAGCTGGCCGAGATGCTCGCGGTCTTCCTGACCGCCGGCGTCAACGTGACGATGGGCCCGATGCAGGACCCGCTGCCGGACGCGATCGAGCAGGCCCGCCAGTCCGTCGGCGCCGAGTTGCACTGGATCTGCACGCCAGGCTTCGACCTGACCGAGAGCGGGCCGGACTGGGACTCGGTCGCCCGCTCCTACGACCGCTGCGCCGCCCGCGGGGCGACGTTCTGCTGGCCGCATACGTCGCTGACCGACCGGCTTTACGACGGGCTGACGCGGACGATCCGGCACATGGACCGCATCAGCGAGATGGCCCGCCAGCGCGGCATGATCCCCGGCCTGAGCACGCACCTGCCCGAGGCCATCGTCGCCGCCGACCGGACCGAGCTGGACGTCGCCAGCTACATCTGCATCTACAACTCCGCCGGTTTCCTCATGCCGTTGGAGATCGATTGGACGCAGAAGATGATCCACAACGCCCGCCATCCGGTGACGACCATCAAGCCGATGGCCGCCGGCCGCGTCATGCCCTACGTCGGGCTGCCCTTCGCCTGGTCCACGCTTCGGCCGATCGACCTGGTGACCGTCGGCACGATGACGCCCGACGAGGCCCGGGAGGTCATCGAGATCAGCCGGGCCTGCCTCGAAGGCCGCCTGGCCGACCGCGAACTCCAGTTCACCCGCAGCAAGCAACTGCTGACCTGATCCCCCCGGCCGCCTGAAGTGGGCCCGCCTGAGGTCCTTGCGCCCGCCGCATCGATCCGCGCCCGCGGAGCCTGCGCGTTGCCTGGAATCAACGCGCGGCGTGTTCCATGTTGATGCAAATCAACACCGTCAGCCTCTGGAATCGGGCAGCGGAGTTATTCCGGAGAGAATTTTGCACTGCAAGGCGGGGAAGCCCAACGGCTTATGGCCTCCAAGGGAAGAAGTCGAGGGCGATAGTCGGTCCTGGCACGCCGTTTGCGGCATCGCCAAACGGTCCACACGTCCGAGGGCGGCAAACCGGGGCGCCGGGGACCGGGGACAGGCCAATTCCTGGCTCGTTTCGTGAAGACTCGCGGGAGAACGGAGGTCGATCATGTTGCGACTCGGGACGACTTGTGCGGCGGCTGCGATCCTGACGCTTGCGGCCTGTCTGCCGGCGCGGGCGGGGCTGACGGAAATCCAGTACGACTCCTACGCTCAGGGCAGCAGCGACAGCACCCGCTGGTCGGGCAACGCGATGAGCACCGACGGCGCGGGTCACCTGGCGTTCGTGGGTAGCGCCCGGCCGCTCTACTACCCGTCGGTCGCCCGGCAGGACTTCAACATCGCCGACCTCACGTTCACCAACTACCGCTACTCCCTGACCACCAGCAGCAACTACTACGGCACGTCGGTCGACGGCCGGTGGCGCGATGCATCGTTTCTCAATCCCGTGGACACGTTCAACGGGGGCGTGATGGGCACGGGCGGCAAGACCGGCCAGTCGATCGCCTACTACGGCGGCGACAGCGGCGGCGACCCGAGCATGTTCTGGAGCTACGACAACATCGGCAGTTCCGTTACGACGATCCTGGAGCTCCAGCCCCAGAACAGCAGCGGCGCCTATGACCCGACCGACAAGGACGGCGCGACGCTGGCGATGACCCAGATCGCGACCAGCAGCACCGGGGGCAACCACCTGCACGGGCTCCAGCTTCACGGCACGCCGTCGGGCGGCAACGTTGCCCGCATGTTCGGCGCCGCCGGCGCGGGCGTCTACTACTTCGACCTGGCGGCCCGCAGCGGGCTGGTCGTCGACAGCGGCACGCCGACCTACACCGTCGGGACGCGGACGGCCACCACGCCGACGGCCCTGACCCTCCAGAACGAGAGCGGCGTCGCCATCACCACCGGGACCATTTCCAGCCTCAGCTTCGACGCCGACGGCGACCTCTGGGTGCTCCGCTACAGCACTGCCTACGACAACTGGTCCATCGAGGAATACGCCAACCAGGGCGGCGACACCTGGAAGCGGTTGCAGAGCCTCTACTGCCGCGACATCATCCCGGCCGACCAGTTCAGCCCGACCAATCACTCCCAGGGCGACCGGGCCAATGCCCTGCTCTGGTATGACGCCGACAACCTGCTGGTGCTCGAAGGCGGCGGCTGGAACGGCGCCGGCAACAGCAATCAGCTCTTCAAGTTCACGGCCGTCGCCCAGGTGCCCGAGCCGGCGACCCTGGCCCTGCTGGGCCTGGGCGGCCTGGCACTGGCCGCCTCCCGTCGCCGCCGCGCCGGGTGACGATCACCCGGAGTGCGGATTGCTTCGGGGATGGGGATATCGACGATGCGGGAATCAGGCGACCGCGTCAACGTAGTCGGCCCGTGAGGTCGGCTCGGGAACGGGCAGGCCGTCCTCCTTCAGCCCTTCGATGTGGAAGGCGATGGCTTCGCGGATGAGGCGGCGCACCTCTTCTCGCGAGTCGCCGCAGGAAACGCACCCCGGCAGGTCCGGCACGTAGGCGCTGAAACTCCCATCCGCCCCCGGCTCGACGATGACCAGATACTGGCGTTCCATCATCCACCTCGCTTCAGTCCCGCCTGCTTCATTATACTGTTCAATGTGCCATGAGGCACATCTTTGCCCCCGGTTCCGGGCAACGTCACGCGTCCGGGCTTACTGGGATGCTTGAACTGGCGGTGGCTGCCGCGGGTGGCGACATGCACCCAGCCGTCCTCCCTCAGGGTTCGCTCCAGGTCACGGTACTTCATCCCCTCACTCCTCCAGCTCGATCCGTTCGCCGCAGTCGGCCGACTCGTAGATCGCGCCGATGACCTCCACGGCTCGCAGGCCGGCCAGGCCGTCGATCGGGGCCGTCGGCTGGCCCTCCTCGACAGCCGCGCCGAACTCCTCGATCGCCTCGCGATAGGCCCGGTCGGCCCGGCCTTCCTGCGTCGTCGTCTCGCCGCCGATCCGCACGTCCAGCCGCCAGGTCATCGCCTGCCCGAAGGCCCCGGCCACACGGGCCGACCCCTCGCTGCCGAAGACCGCCATCGACGCGTCCTGGTGACACCAGGCGACGTCCATCGTTGCCAGGGCCCCGCCGGCCAGTTCCAGTTCCGCGGTGGCCAGATCCTCCACGTCGCCGCGCAGCCGAAGGTTGGCGGCCCGGCCGCTGGCCGCCACGATCTCCCCGCCCAGCCAGCGCAGCGCGTCGATGACGTGCGGGCCCAGGTCCATCAACGCCCCGCCGCCGGACAGGGCCCGCTGGACCCGCCAGCCGCCGTCGCCGTCGAGCGGGCAGCCGAAGCCGGCCCGCATCAGCAGCAGTTCGCCGAGTTGGCCGGTCGCGATCAGCTCGCGCACCTGCACCAGCGCGGGCAGGCAGCGCATCTGGCAGCCGACGCCGAGCAGCCGGCCGGCCGACGCAGCGGACTCGACCATCGCGTCGGCGTCCTCCGCCGAGGTCGCCAGCGGCGCGGCGCAGAACACGTGCTTGCCGCCCTCGAGCAACTCGACGGCGGCGGCGCGGTGGGCGGCGTTGGGGGTGGCGATGTAGACGGCCTGCACGTCGGGGTCGTCAGCCAGTTCGCTCAGGTCGTCGTACCCGCGCGCGGCCCCCTGTTGCGAGGCGAAGGCCGACGCCTTGTCCAGCGTCCGCGAGCAGCAGGCGACGAACTCGGCGTTCTCGCCGGAGCGGATGGCCGGCGCGATCCGCGTCGCGGCGATCGCCCCGCATCCGACGATGCCCCATCCGACGGTCATGGCGATTCTCCCGGATTGGGTGAACGGTCGGCCCGGAGGAGTCGATATTAATCCAATCGCCCCGCGGCGGGCAATGGCGGTCTGCCGCGGAGCCTCTCGCATGAATAGCGTTTGACAGAACGGCTCTTGGTGGCAACAATTACCGCCCCCGGAGACCTCAGTGGCCAAGAAGGCGAAACGCAAGACGGCTGCTCGACGCAGCGCCGGCGGTGCGCGCGGCCCCGGCGCGGTCGACGCGCGGGGCAAGACGCTGGTCATCGTCGAGTCGCCGGCCAAGGCCCGCACCATCAACCGCTACCTCGGCGACGACTACGTCGTGCGGGCGAGCATGGGCCACGTCCGCGACCTGCCGCAGCGCGACTTCGGCGTGGACCTCGAACACGACTTCGCCCCGACCTACGTGCCGCTCCAGAACCGCCGCAACGTCCTGGGCCCGCTGAGCAAGATGGCCGCCCAGGCCGACCGCATCATGCTCGCGACCGACCTTGACCGCGAAGGCGAAGCCATCGCCTGGCACCTGGCCGAGGCCCTCAACGTCCCCGACGACCGGATCGGCCGAGTCATCTTCAACCAGATCACCAAGGCCGCGATCCAGGAGGCCTTCCGCGACCCGCATGCGATCGACATGGACAAGGTGAACGCCCAGCAGGCCCGCCGAATCCTCGACCGCATCGTGGGCTACCAGGTTTCGCCGCTGCTGTGGCGCAAGGTCCGCCGCGGGCTGAGCGCCGGCCGCGTGCAGACCGTCGCGGTGCGCATCATCGTCGAGCGCGAGCGCGAAATCCGCGCGTTCGTGGCCGAGGAATACTGGCGGATCGGCGTGGAGCTGACGCCCGACGGCGCCGATGCCGCCGCCCGCGCCGGCGAGGCGCTCAAGGCGCTGCTCGCGTCGGCGGACCCCGAGAAGGGGCTGTCCAAGCAGGCGCTGTTCGACTTCTACGCCGCCAACCATCTCGTCCGCTGCGAGCTGGTCGAATGGGCGGGCGAGAAGTTTCGGCCGGACAACCAGGCCTTCGCTCACGACGCGGCCGCGGCGCTGGGGCAGGCGACCTACGCGGTCGCGGGGCTCAAGACCAGCGAGCGGCAGGACAAGCCCGCCGGCCCGTTCACGACGGCGGCGCTCCAGCAGGCGGCGGCCAACCAGCTCGGCTTCCGCACGTCGCAGACGATGCGGATCGCCCAGCAGCTCTACGAGGGCGTGGAGATCGGCGAGTCGGGCCCGACCGGCCTGATCACCTACATGCGAACCGACTCGATGAACCTCGCGCCCGAGGCCGTGGCGGCGGCGCGGGAGTTCATCGGCGGGCGGTTCGGGGCGGCCTACCTGCCCGATCAGCCGCAACGATACACTGCGTCGGCCGGCGCCCAGGAGGCCCACGAGGCCGTCCGCCCGACCGACGTGACCCGCACGCCGCAGGACCTGCGCGGCTATCTCGACGAGCAGCAGTTCAAGCTCTACGACCTGATCTGGCGGCGGTTCGTCGCCTGCCAGATGGCCCCGGCCCGCTGGCAGACGGTGACGATGGACGTGCGGGCCGAGTGCCCCGGCGACGCGGGCAGCCGTGTCGGCATGCTGCGTGCGTCGGCCCGCAAGCTGCTGTTTGACGGCCACCTGGCCGTCACCGAGCGGCGCGACACGCCCGAGCCGATGCTGCCCGAGGGCGTCGCGGAGGGGGCGGCCATGTTCGCCGCCCGCGTCGATCCGACGCAGCACTTCACCGAGCCCCCGCCGCGCTACAGCGAGGCGACGCTGGTCAAGGCGATGGAGGCCGAGGGCATCGGGCGGCCGAGCACCTACGCCTCGATCATCGACACGATCCAGAGCCGGCACTACGTCGAGCTGCGCGACCGGCGGTTCCACCCGACCGCGCTGGGCGAAGTCGTCACCGACATGCTGATCGCGGCCTTCCCGACAATCTTCGACGTCGAGTTCACCCGCTTCATGGAGAGTGAACTGGACAAGATCGAGGAGGCCCACCTCGACTGGGTCCACGTGCTGCGCGAGTTCTACGAGCCGTTCAGCGAGCGGCTGGCCGAGGCCGGCGACAAGATGGTCAAGCCGGTCGAGGAGTCGCCCTACCCCTGCCCCAAGTGCGGCGGCAAGCTGATGTATCGCATCGGACGGGCCGGGCGGTTCCTCGGCTGCGCCAACTATCCCCAGTGCGACCACACCGCGGACGTCAACGACGCCGGCGAGCCGATCGAGCGCAAGGAAGTCGACGCCAAGTGCCCCGAGTGCGGCTCGGCGATGCTCCTGCGGCGCGGCCGCACGGGCGTGTTCCTCGGCTGCACGCGCTACCCCGAGTGCAACGGCACGCTGCCCTGCGCCGACGACGGCACGCCGCTCAAGCTGGTCGAGCCCGACGAGATCGAGATGTCCTGCCCCGACTGCGGCTCGCCGATGCAGGCCAAGTTCGCCCGCGGCCGGTCGTTCATGGGCTGCTCGCGCTACCCCGACTGCAAGGGGACCGCGCCGATCCCCGAGGGGCTGGCCGTCAAACGCCCCAAGGCCAAGGTCATCGAGACCGGGATCGCGTGCGAGAAGTGCCAGCGGCCGATGGTCGTGCGCACAGGACGCAAGGGGATGTTCCTCGCCTGCACGGGCTTCCCGCGCTGCCGCAACACCCGCAACCTGACCAAGGCCGAGCGCGCCAGCATCGAGACCACCGGCTACCTCGAGGCGGCCGAGCCCAACGGCGCTTCGCCCGACCCGTCGGCTGACGGCAAGAAGACCGCGAAGAGATCGACGAAGAAGAAGGCCTCGAAGGCCAAGGCCGAATCGCCTGCCGCCGCCGGCCAGGGCCCGGACGCCGCCGCGGCCGCCGAGGCCGACGCCGTCGGCGGCGAGCTGGGCGAGCTGATGAAGCAGGGCTGCCCGCAGTGCCACGGACCGGTGCAGCTCCGCTCGTCGCGGTTCGGGCCGTTCCTGGGCTGCCGCAATTACCCGACCTGCAAGGGCATCCTGAAGGTCAAGGGCGACGCCCTCAAGCAGGCCCGCGTGCAACTCGGCCTGCCGGAGAAGCCAGCCAAGAAGGAGCCGCCCAAGGTGACCGACGTGAGCTGCTCCAAGTGCGGCAAGCCGATGGTCATCCGCTCCGGGCTCAGCGGCAAGTTCCTCGGCTGCTCGGGCTACCCGTCCTGCCGCAACACCGCCCCGCTGCCCGTCGAACTCACCCGCGCCGACGAGAAGTGACGGTGGGGATTTCGGATTTCAGATTTTCGATTTCAGATTTGGGATTGGGGGAGGGGAGCGGGCGCTTCTTCAAGCGGCCCGGATGCGGACAGACTCCCGCGGCATTTCATTCGACATTCGACATCGGCCGGGCTACACCGTCGGCTGCTCCGGCTGGACGCTGCCGGTCTTGAGGGCATCGATCTGGTCGCGGAAGCGGGCGGCGTCTTCGTAGTGCTCGGTCTGGACGGCCTTGCGCAGCTTTTTCTGCAACTCGCGCAGCGGATCCTTGGGCAGCTTGGCCGACACCTCGCGCCGCAGGTCCTTGAGTATCTCCACCTCGCTGGACCGCTGGTACAGCTCCGGGTGTCCGTTCTCGCGGAAGAAGCTGCGGATCGCTCCCAGCCCGCTGTTGACCACCGCCATCGCCCGGTACAGGTCGCCCGCGCCCAGCGCCTGCTGCACCTGGGCCCGCGAGTTCATCATCGTCACGTAGGGGCGGTACTGCTCCATCGACATCTGCTCAGCCGGCGTTCGGCTGAACCGCTTGATGAGGTCGAAGATCCGCAGGTTGGCCGACGTGTCGCGCACCACGCCGTCGAAGTCTTCCAGCACGTAGAGGCTGAGGTAGCGGTGGTAGTTCATCAGGGCTTCTTCGCGCAGCTCGCCGCACACCGCGTCGTCCAGCACGAAGCCCTCCAGCGTGCCGCGCGCCCCGCGATGCTCGGCCAGCAGCCGCTCGGCGTAGTCCAGCGCGGTGGGGCAGCCGTGGGGCCGCCGCCCGTCGGGCCGGTCCTGGAGTTCCATTTGGAGCAGCCCGAGGTCCAGCCGAAGCTGGAGCTTTTCGCGCCCGTCCAGGCCGCGAATCCGCCGCACGGTGATCTGCCCGGACTCGTAGGGCCAGCCATCGAGGACATCGCTGATATCGGCGGTCATAAACCCTCCCGCTACGTACGTATCGACAGATATTATTGCGCAGCCACAGCCGCGGGGAAAGTGAAAACCCCGCCGGTTATGTGAGATTGTAGGAGTGCCGAGCCCGAGCGGGCGGCAGGAATTCATCACAGCGCTTGCCATTGAATCCTGCGGAAGAAACTCTCACCACAGAGAACACAGAGGGCACAGAGTCGGGAGTATTGAAAAAATCTTGATTTCGGGCATTTCTTGACGTTTCTGACCACCTCTCTGATCTCTGTGTTCTCAGGACTTTTCATAATTGGCCGCTGAGGCGCTGAGCCGCAGAGGGACAAAGGCTTATGGAAGGCGTTGCGTTCGAGTCTTTCGATTACTTCCGATGCCCGTTTTGAACCAAGTCCTTTCACTCCGCGTCTCTGCGCCTCAGCGGCGAACTGAATTATGAAAGATGCTCTGTTCTCTGTGGTGAATGAACATTTCTTTCGCAGGTTTCAACAAACTGCTCTACTTCAGCTCGTCCAGCCAGCGGCGGGCTCGCGGGGCATTGCGGTCGGCAGGCCAGGTGTCCAGGAGTTTCTGATACGCAGCCTGCGCCCCCTCACGGTCGCCGCTTTCCTGCCGGCACCAGCCCAGCCACAGCATCACCTGCGGACCGATGGGGTCGCCCGGCCCGGTGTTGGCTGCCAGCCGCTGGAGGATGGCGATCGCCTGGACATACTCGTTGGCGTAGATGCGGTCGTAGGCTCGGTCGAGCTGGTCCTGACGCAGGCCCGGGTCAGCCGCCGCGGGCGGGTCGGCCGGCGCCGGCTGCGGCGTGCGGTTCCACATCGGCGGCGCCGGCGGGGCCTCGTCCTGCTGCGCAAAGTAGCCGGCGGCTGAGCAACCGCCCAGCCCAGCCAGCATCAGTCCGGCGGCTGCGATGAACAAGCTTGACGCGACTTGATATCTGCTCATGGGTTCACCTCACGCTCTCAGCCTGCGGCATCGCTCCAGGATGTTCGAGGCGGCGATCGCTTCCTGCACCGCCGCCGCTTCGTCCACCCAACTGCCGGCCAGCTCGGTGCGGACCAGGATCACCTCGGCCGATGCCAACAGCCGGGCCAGGTCGCTGTCGGCCGGCAGCATCCGCCGCCCCCGGCGGCAGCGCTCCACCAGTTCGTCGCTGCGGATCGTGTCGGCCAGCGACTGCCAGCGCGGCGAGCGCTGCGGGCCCAGCGTCGAGGCCCGGATCATCACCACCTCGATCTTGCGGACCAGTTCGTCGTAGAGCAGGGCCCGCTGCACGCCTTCGGGGTCCGCGGGCGGGACCTCCGCCAGCGCCACGCCGGCCGGCGGCAGGGCCGCCGCCTCGGGATCATCGCCCGCCAGTGCCGCCTGGGCCGACGCAGCCGGGCCCGTCGCGGCAGCCGGGAATTGCAGCGCGGTCGCCGCCTGCGGGGTCGCGACCGGCGGTGGCGCGGGCCGAACGCCCGGCGCGGCCACATAGCCCGGCGGCGGCGCGGAACGCATCGGCTGGATCGTCGCGCCGGGCGCCGCGACGTCGTCGCTGATCGCCCCGAGTTGGGCGGCCGACACCTGCGACGCGGGCACGATCGGGGGCAGGGGGGCGTCAGCCGCCGCGAAGCCGGCCTGCATGGCCTCTTGCCGGTGTGTCGGCCCGGCCGGAAGCGTGCGGTAGAGAACCGTCAGCAGTCCGACCGCCAGCAGCGCCGCCGCCGCCCCGACGGTCCAGCCCAGCCAGCCGGTCCGCCGCCGCGGCGAAGGCTGTGCGTCCAGTCGGCCGCCGACGGCGGCGATCAGCCGCTCGGTGTCGAGTTGGCTGGCGGCCTGGTCGGCTGACGCGCGGACCGCCGCGTCGGCGCGCGAGAGGCGGTCGAGGTTCCCCTGCGCGTCGGGATGCCGGGCAAGGTAGGCGCGGACCGCCGCCGCCTCGGCCTCGGGCAGTTGGCCGTCGAGGTAGGCGCTCAGCCGGTTGCGGATTTCATCGTCGGTCATCGCACGCTTCCTTCAACGCCGGCAAGAGGTCTCCCACGAAGGACCACGAAGGGCGGGGAGAGATAGCAGGGGGACAGGTCCCTTTTTCGCGAGGACGCGAAAAACGGACCAGTCCCCGTAAGAGCGGACCAGTCCCCGCAATCGCTCGGTTCCCGCTCTTCTCCCTCTCCCTCGCTCGCGAGGGAGAGGGCCGGGGTGAGGGTGTCTTGGCTCCGCATTCCGCATTCCACATTCCGCACTCCGCACTTGAAACTCGAAACTCGGCACTGCCCGGAGAGGGGGACAGGTCCCTTTTTCGCGAGGACGCGAAAAACGGACCAGTCCCCGTAAGAGCGGACCAGTCCCCGCAATCGCTCGGTTCCCGCTCTTCTCCCTCTCCCTCGCTCGCGAGGGAGAGGGCCGGGGTGAGGGTGTCTTGGCTCCGCATTCCGCATTCCACATTCCGCACTTGAAACTCGGCACTCGGCACTGCCCGGAGAGGGGGACAGGTCCCTTTTTCGCGAGGACGCGAAAAACGGACCAGTCCCCGTACGCGCTCCGCACTCGGCACTCAGCACTCAGCACTCGCCACTTCCCTACGACGGCCGGCGGAGACGCAGCTTCGGTTCGGACTCCTCCAGCATCTCGGCCAACGCCGATCGGGCTCGGTGCAGGCGGCTCATCACCGTGCCGATCGGCCAACCCAGCTCGTCAGCCAACTGCTGGTAGCTTCGCCCCTCCAGCACCCGCAACGCCAGCACCGTCCGCTGATCGTCAGGCAGGCGGTCCATCGCTTCCATCGCCCGGCCGGCCGACTCGGCGCGGATGAGCAGGTCCGCCGGTGCGGGCCCGTCGTCGGCGTGGTCGGCCAACGGGTCGGCTGCGTCGGTGGCCCAGCCGGCGGCGGCGTCCGGGCGGTGCTGGTGGTAGGTCAGGTTCACCAGCACGCGGCGGAGGTAGCCGTAGACCTTGAGCACCGGGCCGGCCTGCGGCGGCGGGTGGATCGCCCGCTGCCAGAGGCGGACGAAGCACTCCTGCACCAGCTCCTCAGCCAATTCGGGCGAGCGGACCAGGTGGCGGGCCAGCGCGTACAGCCGCGGGCCGAAGCGGGCCATCAGCTCGCCCAGGGCGGCCCGGCGCTGCGGGTTCGTCCCGGCGAACAAGGCCTCCTCCGGCGGCGGCGGGATGGGCTGGCCGACCTGCTGATCCACGCTCGGGCCTCGCCAGTGCGGGTTCCGGAACAAGGAGACTCTAGCACGCGGGATATTCCGGGGAAAGGGAGCCGGGGCCAGATTGCACGGAGGAGGAGGGATTGCACGGCTGGAACGCGGTTCTTGGGGGCGCCAGGCGGGTTGGCGGGGCGATGTCGGGGGGCCTGCGGCGGATGGTGGGGGAAGTGGGGCCGATACTCCGGGAAGAATCCCGCTTGACAATCCTAGTATTCCGACCTATATTATAGGTAATGAAGGCAGAGGAAGCAGTCAAGCAGGAGGATGACAAGGCCATGAACCGGAAGCAGACGGGCGAGCGGGACGAGCGGCCGGTGGCTGCGGATCGGTCGGCGCTGCGGCGGTTGGCCGACTGGCTGGTCCGCGTGGGCGAGGGCCTGCTGCCCGACTAGATAGCGACGGTAGATTCCCCTTGAGGTGGGAGGATCTGCGGGGCCGACGCCGGGAAACCGGGCGTCGGCCCCGTCGCGTACCGGGATCGGGCGCGGGCCGCGTGCGCAGACAGCGGGCCGGCCCCGAGGCTGTCGAGGTCGGCCCGCCGTTCAATTCGCGATCCGTGCGAACGAAGGCGCGATCAGTCCTTCATGGCCTTCATCATGATTTCGCCGCACTTGGCGTCGAAGTTGTCCTTCTTGATGTCGCCCTTGTTGATGCCGTCCTTGATCTCATCCAGGGCCTTGATCATCTTGGGGAACTCCTTCTCTGTCTCCTCGACCTTCTTCTTCAACTCGTCGGCCGACTTCTTCTCGACGAAGTACCACTTGCCGCTCACCTTCTTGATGTCAGCCGAGCTCCAGGAGTCCTTGACTTTCACGGTGGCCTTGTCGCCGTCCTCCTTGATCTCGATCTTGTCGAAGTCCAGGCTGCCGTCGTCCTTGCGGGCTTTCTTCAGCGTGATGAACGAGGGGCCCTCGG
This sequence comes from Phycisphaerae bacterium, assembly GCA_022072085.1. Taxonomy (GTDB): domain Bacteria; phylum Planctomycetota; class Phycisphaerae; order JAJVII01; family JAJVII01; genus JAJVII01. The sequence continues at coordinate 17,562 of JAJVII010000021.1, read as the reverse complement.
TCATGCTGTCGCGCATCTCCTTGGCCTTGTCCTTGTCGATCTTCTTCTCGACCAGGTCGGCCAGGTCGTCCATCTTGTCGGCGGCTTCCTTCATCTTGGAAACCATCTGATCGTAGTACTTCTGGGCATCCGGCTCGACGAGCTTGGCCATGCCCTTGAAGTCCTTTTTCTGGCTGGCCTTGTTCATGCTCTCCAGCAGTTCCTTGGGCGTGCTCTGCTTGTAGCTGTTGCAACCGGCCAGAAGAGCCAGTCCGGCCACCGCCGCCAACGCGACCATCCTTCGTGCGTGAATCATGTCTGCTCCTTTCAAGTTCGCTGTGATGTGACCGTTCTCGATTCTCTTGAAGTGTCTGCGACCTGCCGGGCGTTCTCCGTCGCCCGGGCTTGCTTCCTTTCATAGCCGACCCGGCTGCCGTTGGCAAGCCCCGTCCGCCGTCAATCGTCGTCTTCCTCTTCCATGTCCGGCTGTGTCGTCGGGCCCTCGTTCGGCATCGCCGCCGCCATGGCCGCCATCTGGATCTGCCACATCTGCTGCCGGAAATTCTCCTTGTTGATCGACCCGTCCTTGACGCCGGCTTCGATCTTATCCAGCGCCCCGATCATCGCATCGAACGCCCGCTTGCCCTGGGCCACCTGCTCCGGCGTCGGCAGCGCCTCGTCATCGCCCGGGCTCAGATACCACCGCCCCTCCGCGCGCACCATCTTCACGTCCAGCGGTCGGCCGTTGACCGCCACGGTCGCCGTGTCGCCCCTCTCGGTCACCTTTACCTTCTCCCAGTCCAGCGATCCGTCTTCCTTCTGCGCCTCAGCCAGCGGCGACGGTTCGCTGCGGTCATACTGTCCGCGGAAGCCGTCGGCCGTCTGCTTGTCGATTTTCTGCTCGATCACCGCTGCCACTTCCAACCCGCGGCGGTCCATCCGGCTCATCGCCCCGAAGATGTCCGCGAACAGCGCCTGGTGCCTGGGCTCCAGCAGCGGAACCGCCGCCGGCAGATCGCCCCGGCGCGACACCTCGTGCAGCCGATCGAGCAGTTCCCGCGTCGTCTCGGCCCCCTTGGGGGTTACCGTCTGGCCGGTCGTCTCGGGCTTGGCGCATCCAGCCAGCCCCGCCAGCAGGGCGCACAGAACGCCGGTCGTCAACCGCCAGGCCGAACTCATGGGTATCTCCTTGCAGGATGGGGACGGCGCAATCCGCCGGAACCGGCCGACGCCCCGGCCCGAACGGGGACAGAGCCCAGTCCGGTTGCCAGTCATAACCTGCCCGCTTCGAGCGGACAAGCGAAATCCAGCTTCGGCGCATCGCCGGCTGCGCCGTCGGCCCGCCGGTCGCGTCAGCCGATAGAAAGGGCCCCGGGAGGACTCCGCCCGGGGCCCTGATGCTCTGCGTTTCGTCAGTGGCGGCTGTCATTCGTCCATGTCGCCGTCGCCGCCCTGGCCGCCGCCGCCCAGGCCGTACTTCTGGACGATCTTGCCCACTTCGACATCCCAGGTCTGCGCCGTGATCGTGCCGTTCTTCAGTCCGGTCTCGATATCTCGGTAGGCGGACTCCGCGGTCTTCATCTGGGCCGTCATCTGGGCGGCCATCTTCGCAAACTCCGCCGGCGTGCGGGTGGCGTCCGTCACGATGACCATCAGCCACTGGCCGTTGACGTTCTGGAGGTGCGTGGGGTTCTTGTCGCCGGGGATGTTCACCTGCTTCTGCCCGTTGGCCAGATCGGTGAACGTCACCTTGTCCCACTGGATGTTGCCGTTGGCGTCCAGGGCCTCCTTCATCGGATCCAGGTCGAACTGGCTGGGGTCCATGTGCAGGGAATCGCCGGCCTGCGGGCTGACTTTGGCCGACGCCAGGTCCGCGACCTTGTTGCCGTATTCGACGATGGGCAGGGTCGTGCGGACGAAGTCGCCGGCCGCCTTGCGGTAATCCGGATGAACCAGCATCAGCAGGCCGTCGAGGTCGTGGGCCTTGGCCAGTCTGTGGGCCGCCGCCAGAGTCCCCTTGGGCGTGGAGAGGTCATCCCCGCCCATCGTTGGCCCGGGGGTTGGTGTGGGCGTGGGCGTTGGTGTGGGCGTGGGCGTCGGGACGTTCACCGGACCGGGTGTGGGTGTTGGCGTCGGAGTTGGCGTCGGCGTCGGGGCGACAACCGGGCCCGGGGTCGGCGTCGGGTTGGGTGCTGGCGTTTGCGTGGGGGCGGGCGTGTTGCCGCTGCCGGCCAGTTGCGTAGGCGGCGGCTGGCCGCCGGTGTCGCCGCGGCGGGCCTTGCTCTTGCCGCAGCCGGCCAGCACCAGCAGGGCGCAGGCGAGCAAACCGAGCGTCAAACGTGAGCGAGTCATGGCGGCTCCTTTGGATCAGGGTCTGGCAGATCGGCTCAACCGGATATATCGCGGCGATTGTTCGCGACCCTTAACAATAGGCCGGTTACCCCCGCCAAATCCAGTCCCCCAGAGCGTGTATGAAAGTCTACACGGGGTCGCGCAGGTTCTCATGCACGCGCCTAGTCGCCGCCCTCGCGCATCGCCGCCATCATGATTTCGCCCAGCTTTTGATCGAAGTTGGAGGCGTTGATCGAGCCGTTGAGCAGGCCGGCCTCCAGTTGCGTGAACGCAGCCAGCATCGCCGGGAAGACCCGCTTGAACTTCGGCATCTCCTCGCGAATCTTGGCAGCCGTAAAATCGTCCTCGTCCAGCAGCCAGTACCACCGCTGCCCGAACTTCTCCAGGATCAGCCCGCCGTGCGATCCCTCGATCTTCACCTTCAGCGAGTTGCCGCTGCCGGTGATGCTGATCTTGGACCAGTCCAGGCTGCCGTCACGGTTGCGGGCCGCCGACAGCGGCATGATGTTGCCGGCGAACTGGCGAGACAGCTCGCGCCCCTTGTCCGCGTCGATCCGCTCGCTGACCAGCTCGGCCACCCGGACCATCTTGCCCAGCAGCTTGGCGAGCACGGGGGTGACCGGCTTGAGGGCGTCGGCGACGTCGGGGCTGAGTAGGCTGAACAGCCCCTCGTAGTCGCGGTCGCCGGCGGCCTTGTTCATGCTCCCCAGCAGGGCCCGCGGGCTGGACTGGTCGTACTTGGGCTTCTCGCCTTCCTTGGGCGCCTCGGCCGCGCCCGGGGGCATGGGCCGGTCCAGGCCGGGCCGCTCGTGATGCGCCGCCGCCGGGCCCGGCTCGCCTTCGTCGCTGCTGTAGGTCGGCGGGTGGCCGTAGGTGTTGTCCGCCACCTTCGTCCAGGTCCGCCGCGGGATGATGTTGAACGCGTGAGCCGACTCGCCCTGGATGGCCTTGGCGAAGGCCTCTTCCCAGTTCTTGGCTGTCACCTGGCCGGCGTTGACGGCGTCGGTCAGGTCGCGCAAGGCCTGGCCCAACGTGTAGGGATTGTCGGGCTGCCTTGGGGTCTTGTCGCCCGGTGCTGCGACAGCCCATCGACCGTCGCTGCCGCGGATCATCTTTACCGGGTTGTCCACGCAGGCGATGCGGGCGGTCGCTGTGTTGCCGTCGATGAGTATCTCAACCTGCCCCCAGTCGATGCGGCCGTCCCGGATGATCTGCTCCATCGGCGGGAAGGGCTCGATGTGCCCGTAGCGGTCGCGGACCTGCTGCGCCTGCCCCGAGCCGATCTTCTTGTCGACCGCCTCTGCCAGCAGGTGGGCCCAATGGTTGCGTTCCAGGGCGCTGTTCACCGCCGGGAATCCATCGCTCGGCTTGGCCAGTTCGATGAGCGTCACGCCGTTGCCGGCCGCCTGGGCCGTCGCCACGGTCGCCAGCAGGCCCTTGGGCGAGGACGCGTCGATGGCCACGGGCATCGGTTCGATCGCCCATCGCACCGCCTGTGCGTAGAGCAGCGGGAACCGCTCAGCCGACAGGTCGTTGTTCATCAGGGCCGCGTTGAGGACTTCCAGGCGTTGCGAGGTCTCCTTGAGCAGGTCAAATGCCTGCGCGAGTCGCCGCTGCCGCATCTCCACATCCGGCCCGGAGAGCATGTCGAAATACCACTTGCCGTCGATTCGTCGCAGGCGGAAGGAGTGTCCCGAGCCCAGCCTGACCTCCGCCTTGTCATCCCCGTCCATGTGCACGGTCAGCTTCGGCCGGTGGTCTGGCTTGCCCGGGTTGTCGGCTGGGAGCTGATACGCGACAAGCTCGCGATGGGCCCGGACCAGGTCGGCGGGTCCCTTGCCCAGGCGGTCCTGGACGCGGTCGGCGAAGCCCTGCAAGTACTCGACCAGGGCAGGGATGTCCTGCAAGGCGTGCTGCGCAATCGGTGCATAGCGCGGCTCGTAACACTCGACCTTGGCTGCGATGTCCCCCGCGGCTGTGGCGTCCAGCCAGCTCTCCACGACCGCTTCGGGCGAGTCGTGGCGAACGGAGATACTCTTCGGGGCATCGTCGGCCCGGGCGAAGCAGGGCGCTGCGGCCAGCGGCATCGCGATCAGCAACAGGCAGCGCAATCGCATCGCATTCCCCTTGCAGATGAAATCGTCGGACCGGGTTGCCACGGATGGCCACTGATGAACACAGATGATATTGGCAAGAGGGCCGACGGTCTCCTTGCCCCGTCTCCCATCATCTGTGGGAATCTGTGTGCATCTGTGGCTGTCAACTCATCTTCCGCCCGGGCGCAGGCCGGGGGCGTTCTATTCGTCGTCGTCCGGGGCCGGCGGAACGTGTTCCGGCTCGGGACCGGGCGGCGGCATGATGACCGGCTCGTCATCCGGGCCCGGCGGCTGCGGCATCGAGCCCATCATCGCCTTGGTCATTGCCAGCATGTAGGCCCGCTGGAAGTCCTCGGCCTTGATCGCACCGCTGCGGACCTGGTCGGTGATCTCCGTCGTCGCCGTCAGCATGGTCTTGAGCATGGGGACCATCTGGGCGGCCTGGGCGGCCATCTGCGCCGGCGTCACGTTCGGGTCGTCGTTGGGCACGATGTACCACTTGCCGTCGACGCGGGCCAGCCGACCGGGCTGCGGCTCCCCGTTCACCGCGAAGGTGGCGATGTCCTTCTCCTCGGTCACCTTCACCTTGGACCAGTCCACCTTGCCGTGCTCGTCCTGGACGGCATCCAGGGGCGAACCGCCGGGCGGGGCGATCTGGCCTCGCAGCTTGTCGGCCAGTCCCTTGTCGAGCTTCTTCTCGACCACGTCGGCCAGTCCGAGATTGGCGTCCATGACCTCGGCCATCAGGTTGAGCACCGGGACCAGCCCGACCTTGTAGTCGGGGTGGATGATGATGGCCATCGCCCGCAGGTCGTGGGCGACGGTCGCCTCGTGGACGCTGCCCAGCAGAGCCTGCGGGCTCTCCTGGTGCATCACGCGCAAGGCCGCCGGCTGGGTCGTCGGCGCGACGGCCTCGGGCCGGGTGGTCGGGGCCGGGGCGGCGTCCTCAGCCAGTGCGGACGAGATCAACAGAAGCGGCAAGGCCAGGGCGATCCAACGCATGGGGGTGTCCTCTTGCATAGAGTTCGGCTGTGCAACCAGCGTGCATTGTATAGCGGCCGCGGCGGGCCGAACAAGGGGCGTGGAGGGCGGGCAGGACAAACGCAAAACCGTGAACGCAGAGGGGCAGAGAGGCAGAGGTGGGGACAGAGGTGTCTTGTTTTCAAGGAATTCAAGACGCTGTCCACCTCTGCCACTCATCCGCTCTGCGTTTGATCCGGTCTTCCCGACTTTCCGATTGCCCTGGAGGGCGGGGGCTGGGGGCGAGGCCGTGCGTCTTCCGACCGACCCCCGACCCCCGATCCCCGCACCCCTACTCGTCCTGGCGATCCGGCGGCAGGGGGGGCGGGCCCTTCTGTGCGGGGGGGTCGTCAACGTCCTGCGGGCCTTCATCGCCCGGCGGGCGGGCCTGCGGCGGAGGCGGTGGCGGGCCCTGGCTGCCCGGCGGGTAGATCCACGACTGCCCGCCCGGCCGCGGCGCGACGACGATCGTGCCGGCGACCATATCGCCCAGCCGTCGGCGGCCCGGGTCCAGGAACACGACGACCAGCGGAACCAGCGTGGGCAGCTCGACGATTTTGATTGCGTTGCGGACGAACACCTGCCAGACGGCCGGCTTCTCGGCGCGGGTGTTGCGGACCTGGAGGCGGAACAGCTTCTTGCCCGGCGTGCTGGCGAAGAGGATTTCGCAGATCGACTGGTAGGCTGCCAGCGCCACCAGCGACCAGAAGTAGGCCAGTTGCATCTTCGGATCGGTTGCGACCTTGTCCGAGGTCATCTCGCCGAAGGTCCGGGGCAACTGATCGAATCGGCCGCCGTAGACGTAGTAAAACGCGATGAGGCTGGCCGGGATCGAGTCGATCATGAACGCCAGCAGCCTCGGCAGCAGGCCTGCCACGCGGGCGTCGCCGGGGATGCGGATCAGCCCCTCAGGCCGGCGGAGCAGGAACAGCCCGGCCAGCACCGCCAGGGCGATCCAGTAGACGTACTTGCTTTCGAGGATCGGCAGCAGGCCGGTCGCCGGTTTGAGCGCGGAGATGTCTTCCCAGTTCGCTTCGAACTTGCGGTTGACCGGATCATAGCGGCGCGTCTGGAGGACCGTCTCCTTGCCCTTCTCCTGCTCCATCCGCACGAAGATCAGCCGCTGGTCGTCAGCCGTCACGTCCCACTGGCGATTGCGGGCGAAGTCGGACCCGGGCGCCGGCTGGAGGTCCAGTTCCTCCACCTGCGTCAGCCGACTGTCCTCGGTCACCTGCGCCAGCCTCAGGGGCACGCCCTCCTGCTCCGGCCAGCCCAGCAGGAAGAGCTGGTTGTTGATGGTGGCGACCAGCAGATCGCTCAGCGCGGGCATCTTCCGGTCGGCGTCGGCGATGGGCGGGGGCAGTTGGCCCGGCGGCGTGCCGGCTGCCTCGCCCAGCCCGTGCCAGCCGCTCTCGGTCAACTGGATCGCGTGCAGCGTGGTCCGCTCGCCGCGCAGCAGGAAGAAGCAGACCGGCTGGCCGCGATAGACCGCCAGCCGCACGCGCGTCGCCTGAGTGACGAACAACGGCAGGTCGTCGGGCGTCTTCCACTTGCCGTGCCAGCTCGTGTAGAGCCGCAGCGGGCGATAGGGGTTGGCCGGCGCGTCGGCCGGCTGGGACTGCGGCCCGGGCTTGTCGCCGCCGTCGCCGACCAGGGGCGCGGCCGCCGGCTGCGTCGTTGCCGCCAGCGTGTCGGGCTGGCTGGTCGCACCGGCGGTCAGGACGTGCAAGCGGTTGCCCTCGCCGGAGGCGGCGACGCACGCGGCGATGGGCGTGTAGCCCTTGTCGGGGATCATGCCGCGGAAGTTCGTGCCGCCGTCGGCGGCGTAGGCCAGGTGCTGCCCGTCGCGGAGGAAGACGTGCAACTCGTCGCCGTCGGCGGCCAGCGCCCGCAGCTCGGACAGGTTGAGGTCGCGCAGCCGCTGCCAGTCCTTGAGCAACTGCCGGGCGGCGATTCGCGTCGGCGGCTCGTCCTTGCCGGACTCCTGGCCGGCTTGTCCGCCGGTTCCCATCCAGACGACCCAGAGCCAGTCGCCCTGGCCCGACGCCACCAGCGCCGGGGCCTTGTAGGTCGCCGGCGGGGGCTGGTCGATGCTGTCGGAGGGGATCACGACGCCGGCAGCCAGGGCGCAGACCAGCGCTGCGACCGCGACGATCGTCCATGTTGAGGATCGGGACTCGCGCATGTCGCTCCAGTCAGGGGGTTGGCTGCGGGCCGGGCGGCGCGCCCGGGCCCATCCAGTTCAGCGGCAGGTCGGGCGGGCGGCGGGCCTGGAAGTCGAACACCCGCGGGCTGGCTGACGGGCCGAACTTCGGGTCCACCTCCACCGTGCGGAAACGCAGCCGCAGCTTCACCGGCCGCAGCCCTTTGCCCGAGGGCTTCTGGCCCTCGCGGTCCAGCCAGCGGATCGTGACGTCGCAGGGGAACCAGCCGGCCGACCCCGTCGCCAGCCGCCAGTCGCTCAGCGTGCTCTCCAGGCTCGGGCGTCCCTGCGAATCGAACAGCCGCACGCGCACCGGCCGGTGCGTGTCGCGGTCGTACCACAGTTCGCTCAGCAGCACCGCGTGGTCCTGGCCCAGGTCGATCGACTCGATGACGTAGCAGCGCTGCGCGTCGGCCGACCGCAGCACCGGCAGCGGCAGGCGGGTCAGCTTGCCGCCGAACGAGTCGATGCCCAGCAGCACGGTCAACTGCGTCGGGTTGATCGGCACCTCGAGCGAGCCGGCCCAGACGCCGTGCGCTCGCCGACCGGCCCAGCAGACGCCCCTGCCGCCGGCCCGCGACCAGAACCAGTAAAGCTCGTCGTTGGCGCCGGCGCCGGCCAGCACCTCGCCCGCCTCCTTTACGTCCATGTAGAAGCAGTGCGGCTGGGAGTAAATCATCACGCCGCCCAACTGCGTGCTGATCGGCAGGCCGTGCTCGTCGGCCGCCGTGATGGTGATCGAGTCGCTGCTGGCCCGCAGCCAGGGCAGCAGGTCGTTGTTGCTGTCCAGCTCGGCGGCCAGTTGCGGCAGCGTCATCGGCGGGGGCAGGGGCCCGGCCGCCGGGCAGCCGCCCAGCGCCACCGTCGCGACAGCCGCGACCAGCGCCCAGGCCGCCGATCGGACAGGCGATGCTCCGCTCATGCGCTCTCCTCCCCCGGCGGGCGGGCGTCCTCGGAGTCGTCGATGTCGTCGTGGAGGATCTGCCGCAACTGTTCAGCCACCTGGCCCACCTGCTCCTCGCCGAGCTGCGGGTCGACGACCTCGTGGACGGCCTCGGGGTCGGTCGCGGTGACTCCGGCCATCGCCGGCGTGAGGCGGACCTTCCAGACCTCCCCGCTGCCGCCGCGCTGCGTGCCGACGTGCCGCAGCTTGCGGTGCCGCAGCAGGATCAGCATCAGCACGAAGCGGAACCGCAGCCGCTGCGGGTCGTCGCTGTCGCCCAGCCGCAGGAAGAACTGCGTCAGCACGCGGTCGTCGACGAAGGTGCGTTTCGGGCGATTGGGCGGGCTGACGCGGCTGGTCCAGACGGCCACCGGCTCGGCGCCGTAGCGGTCCACGGGATGGGCCGACTGGCCCTCGTCCAGCAGCGGCTCGGCGCCCGACCAGGGGGCGCTGTCCCAGCAGCCGGGGCAGTAGTCCATCCGCTCGAAGTCGGCCGACGGCGTCCCCGGGCCGCCCGTGCGGGCGACCGGCAGCTCGACCAGCACGGCGGTCAGCAGCTCGCCCTCAGCCAGCTCGCGCCCACAAAGCAGGCAGGCATGTCCGGAACGCTGAAGCGATTCGATGCTGCCGCGCCGGATGCCGGGCCTGGACGTGCCGGGCGGCGGGTTGACGGGTTCGCTGGTCATGCGCGGAAACTCTTCTCACGTCCCTGCGGGACCTCAAGAGGCTCTGGGCCGGTATCGAGTGCGCATTATAGACGGCGGCGGGCGGCAGGTCACGGCCGATCGGGCGATTTCGCCGGGCAAACGCGAAGCCCGGATCGAACGCAGAGCGGATGAGCGGCAGAGGTCCGACAGAGCTTCGACTTCTTTGAGGAAGCAGACGCCTCTGTTCCCGCCTCAGCCCCCAAGCCCCTTCGCCCCTCAGCTCCGCTGCTTTGCCCCAGGCGATTTCGCCGGGCGTCAGCCGGTCGTGAACAGGCGCGAGTGGGTCCCGCCCGGGCCGATCATGGCCGACACCTTGCGGGCGCACCTGGGGCACCAGCCGACGTAGGCCGTCCCGGCGCGGTTGCGGTAGATCCGCGCGAAGACGTTGCAGCAGGTGAAGTGGACGGAGATGAAAGGCCTGCCCTGTTGGGCGCTCGGCGGCGGCGCGCCGGGTGCGGCCTCGAAATCCGGCCCGCCGTCGCGGTCGTCCGCCGGCCCGGCCCCCTGAACATCCAGCGAGTCTTCCTCTTCGCTCATGGCGGTTCCTCAGAACTTGCCCGCGAGCTTGGCTTCGATCTGGGCCAGCAGGTTGCGGGCCCGCTCGGTCGACTCGGCCATCTCACTGCGCAGCGCCGCGACGTCCTGCTCGCCGTCCAGCGAACCGAGGTTCACCCGGATATTGTAGTGCGCCGCCCGCAGCGCCGCCTCCACCAGCACGCCCGCGACGCCCACATCCGAGAGCAGTCGCTCGTTGATCTTGTCGGCCAGGTGGGCGATCCGTTGAAGCACCGTCAGGCAGAGCGCCGCCTGCTCGCGCGGCACGGCCACGGCTGCCAGCGTCGCAAACTTCAGCGCCTCGGGCCGCTTGGGGTCGGCCTTGTCCAGGCGCGACGCCTCCTGCCAGGCGGCGAACGCCTTCATGTCCTCGCTCATCAGCTCCAGGAACATCGAGCGGGCCCGCGCCATCTCGTCGGCCGCCGCGTTCATCTCCCCCTCGACGTGCTTGAACTTGTCGCTCTTGCCGCCGCGGGTGAAGTTCACGCTCATCGCGAACATGGCCGTGCCCAGCGCCCCGGCCACCGCGGCGATCGACCCGCCTCCGGGCGTGGGCGTGCGGGCGGCGGCCGCCTCGACGAACTCGGCCAGCGGCATCTGCCGGTAATCCTGCTGCGTCTCGCTCATCGTCGGCTCCTGTGCTCGGCCACGGTCAGGGGGCGGTCTTCACCAGGTCGGGCTGGCCTGTCGTCACCGTCGTTACCGCGTGGGTCAGGTACTTCCTGGCCGCCGCGTTCACCTGCGCCAGCGTCACCGCGTTGATCCGCTCAGCCAGGCGGCGGTAGTGATCGTAACCACGGCCGAGCAGTTCGTCGAGCGCGCATTGATACGCCAGCGCGTCGTTGGTCTGGTTGCCCAGCAGTTCGCCAGCCAGCACCTGAGCCTTGGCGTCGGTGAGCATCTTCTCGGTCAGGTCGCCGCGCAGCACGCGGGCGATCTGCCCGTGGATGGCCGCGACGACCTCGTTCACCTTGCCCGGCTGGCACTGTGCGTAGATCCAGAAGCAGCCGGCCTGCGACCACGCCAGGTTCACCGCGTGAACGACGTAGACGAGCTGTCGGCCGCGCAGCTCCTCGTGCAGCCAGCCGCCCGGCAGGCCATAGCCGCTGATCATCGTGTCCAGCAGCGTCAGGGCGTAGTAGTCTGGGTCGGTGAACTTCACGCCCGGGTAGCCGACGTCCACCTGGGCCGCCTGGTCCTGCTTGAATTTTTCGACGGCCATGCGGTCGGCGGCCGGTGGCGCGATCGGGGCGATCTCCGGCACGGCCGGCCCGTCGCCGCGGGGCATCGCCGCGAAGAGCTTGCGCACCAGGGCCTCGGTCTTGTCCAGGTCGATGTCGCCGAAGATCGCCAGCACGCCGTTAGTGGCGACGGCGAAGCGGCCGTGGAACGCCGCCAGCTCCTTCGCGGTCAGCTTGTCCACCGACTCGCGCGTGCCCAGGACCATGCGGCCGTAGGGCGAGTCGCCGAAATACTGCCTGAGGAAGATCGCCGACGCCGACGCGCCCAGGTCGTCGCCGACCCTCTCGATGGCCGCCTGCGTGAACGCCTTGTATTTCTCCAACTCGTCAGCCGGGAAGCTCGGGTGCAGCACCACGTCAGAGAAGACGGGCAGGGCGGCGTCGAGCTGGTCGGCCAGCAGCGACGCGGAGAAGTTGAAGCTGTTCCGTCCGCTCTGGCTGCTGATGGCGCCGCCGGCCGACTCGAACGCGCCCAGCACCTGCTGGGCCGACCGGGTCTTCGTGCCGCGCAGGGCGACCATGCTCATCAGTCGGCTGACGCCGGCCTGGTCGGCCGACTCGCCCAGCAGCCCGCCGCGGAAGTGCATCTGGAGCGACGCCAGCGGCACGGCCGTGTTCCGCCGAAGCAGCACGGTCAGGCCGTTGTCGAGGGTGAGCCGGCGGATGTCGGAGACCTCGATGCGCCCGGCGGCGGCGTCGGCGGCGCCCGGCGCCTGGGCGAAGTCGGCGGCCTTGTCAGCCGGCACGACCAGCGCGGTGAGCAGGCGGCCGGCGTCGAAGTACTTGCGGGCCGCCGCCTGGATCTGCGCCGCGGTCACCTGGCCCAGCCGCTTGACGTACTGGTCGTCGAAGTGGGCGTCGCCGACCGAAAGCTGGGAGATCGCCAGGTTCGCGGCGATGGCCGACGCGGTCTGCTGGCTGCGGATGTGCGAGACCAGGGCCTGCTGCTTGGCCTGCGCCAGCGTCGCGGCGTCGACGGGCTGGTCCTTCAGCCGGGCGAACTCCTCGATGATGGCCGCCCGCAGCGCGGGCCATCTGTCCGGCAGGCAGAGCCCCTGGATATAGAACGTCCCCTCGGCGTAAGAAGGCGTGATGCTCGCGGCGTCGATCGCCAGGGCCAGTTTTTGCCTGTCGCGCAGCTCGACGCGCAGCCGCGACGATTCGCCGGCCGCCAGGACGTACATCATCACGTCCAGCGGGTAGAGGTCTTCGCTGAGCAGGTCCACCGTCGGGTAGCCGATCATGAAGCGGACCTGGGCGACCTGCATGGGATAGACGGTCCGCCGCGGGGCGGTGACGGCCGGCTCAGCCGGCAGCGAAATCGGCGAGTCGGCGCGGGCGGCGAAGTCGGCGAAGTGCTTCTTGCACCACGCGACGACCTGCTCGGGATCGACGTCGCCTGCGACGACGAAGCAGACGCGGGCCGGGACGTACATGCGGTGGTAATACTTCAGGATGTCGGCGCGGGTGAGGCGGGCGACCGCGGGCTGCTCGCCGATGACCGGCCAGCGGGCCGGGTGGACGAGGTAGCGGTTGGCAGCCGCCTTGTACCACAGTTCGCGGTCAGGGTCCTGGAGCCCGCGCTCCAACTCGCGCTGCACGACGCCGACCTCACGCTGCACGCTGGCTTCGGGGAAGAGCGGCCGCGTGACCCAGTCCGCCAGCAGATCGACGGCCTGCTCGGCGTGGGCGGCCGGCAGATCGATGTAGTAGCAGGTGTGGTCGAAGGTGGTGTAGGCGTTGGTGGAGGCGCCGATGGCGTCGAGGATTTCGCGGCTCTGCTCCTCGCTGCGGGTGGGCGTGGCCCCGCCGTGCAGCAGGTGCTCGAAGAGGTGCGAGATGCCCGCCCCGGCGTATTCCTGCTCCCAGATCGAGCCGGCCTTGACGTACATCCGCACCGCGGCGACGGGGACCGCCGGGTAGCGCTTGGCGATGACCGTCATGCCGTTGCCCAGGACGGAGATGATCTCATCGGGTCGGCTGACCAGGCGGCTCTCGTTCTCGACGCGGGTTGGCGGCGCGGGCGCGGCGGCGGCCTGGGCGTCGGGCGGAGCGGCGGCGGTCTTGGGCGGGGCCTGCGTCATTGGCGTCCTGCCTGTACAGCCGGCCGCCAGGCAAGTCAAGAGCGGCAGAAGCGTCCCGGCGACGATCAGCGTTGCGGTCCTCATCGCGTTAGCCTTTCAGTTTCAGGAAAGAATCCTATCGTCCGCGGTTGGCGAGGAAGGCGTCGGGGGCTGTGAGAAACCTGACCGGACAAGAGAGAACCCGGGTCGCTGAAGTCGCAGGCCCTCCAAAGACTTGGCGGGGGAGGCGTCCCGGTTGGGGCGTCACCGCCTCGGCGCCCCCTGATACTTGCCATCGCTCCGGACTCGGAACTTGAAATTTGAAACTTGAAACCCGCCTCACTCCTCCTGGTCCACGTCGTTGAGGTAGGCCAGCGTGCGCTCCAGCTCGCTCTTGAGGTGCTTGACGCGCAGCAGGCTCTTGACGCGGGTGACCAGTTCCAGCCGGTTGATCGGCTTGGAGAGGAAGTCGTCCGTGCCGCACTCGACGCCCCGTTCGATGTCGCTCAGCTCGTTGAGCGCGGTCACCATGATGATCGGAATCTTCTTCAGTTCCTCGTCGCCCTTGACCTGGCGGCAGACCTCGAAGCCGCTCATCTTGGGCATCATGATGTCCAGCAGGACCAGGTCGGGGTTCTCGGCGCGGATCTTCTCCATCGTCTCGGCGCCGTCGCGGGCCGTGACGATCCGGACGTTCTCCAGCTCGTCCAGGTAGGCGATCAGCAGCTCGAGGTTCTGCTCGTTGTCGTCGGCCACCAGGATCGTGGACGCCCCGTCTGGCTCTGCGTTCTTCTCGCTCATAATCATGTCCATCCCCGAAAGGGTTCGGCCGGACAACGGCGCCATATCGAATGACGAATAGATCGCCACTCGCCACTCAGCACTCGCCACTCAGCACTCAGCACTCAGCACTCAGCACTCAGCACTTCTTCAGACCGCTGCCTTGGCGGCCGCCAGGGCTTCTTTGGCCGAGCACTTGTGGCCCTGCGCCGACAGGCAGTCGGCCAGCGCCGCGATCGTCGCCAGGCAGTCGTCCATCGTCACCGCGCCCATGTGGCTGACCCGGACGATCTTGCCTTCCATCGTGCCCTGTCCGCCGGCCAGTTGCACCGAGTGCTTGCTCACCGTCTCCTTGCGCAGCCGCTTCTCGTCCACGCCCTGGGGCAGGACCAGCGCGGTCACCGAGTCGGCCGGGGCGCTGCTGAACAGCGGCGTGCCCAGCGGACCGGCGGCCGCCCGCAGGGCCTTGGCCTGCGCCGTCACGCGGCGCCAGACGTTCTCGCGGCCCTCGGCGCGGATCATCGCAGCCGCCACGCCCAGCCCGCGCACCAGGTTCACGGCCGCGGTGAAGGGGCTGTCGTTCTCCGCCGTCTTGGAGCGATATTGGCGAAGGTCGAGGTAGAAGCAGCCGGCGGTCTTGCCGAGCTTGTCGGCGGCGGCCCAGGCCCGTTCGCTCAGCGCGGCGAAGCCCATGCCCGGCGGGTTCATCAGGGCCTTCTGGCTGCCGGTGACCAGGGCGTCCAGGCCCCAGCCCATCTCGACCGGCAGGGCCCCGACGCTGGTGATGCCGTCCACCAGCAGCAGCAGTTCGCGGGCCCGGCAGAGCCTGGCGATCGGCTCCAGGTCGGTCACCGTCGCGGTGGAGGTCTCGCTGTGGACGAGGATGACGGCCTTGATCTTTGCGTCGGCCTTCAGCTTGGCTTCGACCTGCTCGGGCGTGACGACCTGGCCGTAGGGGGCCTCCAGCACGTCAGCCGGGATCGCGTAGGCCTTGCAGACCTTGACCCAGCGCTCGCCGAACTTGCCGACGCTCACGCACAGGGCCTTGCCGTCGCCGCCGCGCAGGTGGCCCAGGAGGGTGACGATCGCGGCCTCCATCGCCGCCGTCCCGCTGCCGACGATCGGCTGAGGCACTTCGGTGCAGCCGAACAGGTAGGCCAGATCTTCGTTGAGCTTGCCGGCGATCCCGCGGAACTCGGAAGTCCGGTGGTGGAGGATCGGCAGGGCAAGGGCTTCCAGAACGGGGGCAGGGACCGGCGTGGGTCCGGGGGTCATAAGGTGCTTGACGGCCGGCATGGTGAATTCTCCGTATCTCCAGGGGTCCGATAAGGTTAATGAAATCGGGTCGTGTCGGCCGATGACTCCACCATCGGCCCACAGCGCGGGCCTATTGTCTGCTGCGCCGCCGGTCCTGTCAACACGGACGTTGAACGGGCCGACCCGGCGTCGGGAATCGCCGTGCCATGACCCGACCCGCCAGCGAAATCGTCACTGCCATGCTGGGTGTTGCGCCCCCTGCCGACGCCGCCGGATGCCGCTCGCGGCAGTTGGCTGACAACCTGGCTGCCCTTCGCCGGGCCGACGCGGAGTTGGCCGACGCCATCGCGGGCCTGCCCCGGGACGCCTGCCTGATGCTGGAGCCCAGCCGCTCCGGCCCACCGACCGCCCGCGCCGCCGGGCCCGATGGCGTCGCCCGATACCTCCACTCCCGCTACGACCCGCTGGCTGAGGCCGCCGCTCAGGCCGACGCCGAAGTCCGCCCTGCCGACCTCTGCTACGTCCTGTTCGGCATGGGCCTGGGCTACCTGGCCGCCGCGCTGCTGGATCGCCTGCCGGCTGAGGCGTCGGTTGTCGTCGTCGAGCGCGACCGCCCGACGCTGGCGGCCGCGCTGTCGCTGCACGACTGGTCCGGCCCGCTGGCTGCCGGTCGGCTGACGCTGCTGTGGGCGTCCGACACGGCCCACCTGCACCGGCGGCTGCGCGGGCACAACGCGAACATCCTCGCGGGCGTTCGGCTGGTCAACTCGCCGACGGCCGACCCGCTCGACGGGCCGTTCATGGCCGACGTCCGCCGCGGGCTGTCCGACTACGTCTCGTTCACCCGCATGGGCGTGGTAACGCTGCTGCTGAACAACGAGGCCACCTGCCGCAACCTCTGCCACAACGCCGGCGCCTGGCTGGCGACGCCGGGCATCGACGCGCTGGCCGGCGCGTTTGCCGGCTGCCCCGCGGTCGTCGTCAGCGCCGGCCCGTCCCTGGCGGCTGAGCTGCCGCGGCTCAAGACGCTGGCCGACCGCGTCGTCATCATTGCCGTCCAGACCACGCTGCGGGTGCTGCTGGAGGCCGGCATCCGTCCGCACTTCGTTACCAGCCTGGACTACGCCGAGATCAGCAGCCGATTCTTCCAGGACCTGCCCGCCGACGAGTTGGCCCGCGTCCATCTCGTGGCCGAGCCCAAGGCCAACGCCGCCGTGCTCGACACCTTCACCCTCGCCGCCGCCCAGCCGGGCCGACCGGCCATGATCAGCCTGCTCGGCAACGACCTGCTGGACGCCCTGCTGGGCCCCGGCGCCCCGCCCCACGCCCGCCTGCCCTCGGGGGCGACCGTCGCCCACCTGGCGTTCTACCTGGCCCAGCACATCGGCTGCGACCCCATCGTCTTCGTCGGCCAGGACCTCGGATTCTCCAACGGCAGCTACTACACCCCTGGCACCGCGATCCACCGGCTCTGGTCGCCGGAGCTGAACCGCTTCAACAGCCTGGAGTCGATGGAGTGGCAGCGGATCGTCCGTGACCGCCCGCGGCTACGCCGGCTCGCCGACGTGCACGGCCGCCCGATCTACCTCGACGAGCAGATGTTCACCTACCTCCAGCAGTTCCAGCGCGACTTCGCGGCTGCGCCCCAGCGGGTCATCGACGCCACCGGCGGCGGCGTCCGCAAGGAGGGCGCCAAGGTTCTCTCGCTCGCCGAGGTCGCCGCCCAACTTCCTGATCGCCCCCTGCCGCCCGAGGCGCTGGCCTACCGCGACCGCACCGACTGGTTCGACGCCTCGCGGATCGCCCCGGGCCTGGCCCGGCAGCGCGAGCGGCTGGACGAGGTCCGCAGCCTGCGCGACATCTGCCGCCGCACGCTGGAGCTGCTGGGGACGATGGACGGCCTGCTGACCGCCGACCCGACCGCCTTCAACCGCGCCGTCGCCGAACTGGACAAACTCAAGGCCGGCGTCAAGGAGCACGGCCGCGTCTACGCCGTCGTCAGCTTCGTCAGCCAGTCGGCTGAGCTGCACCGCCACCGGGCTGACCGCTCGCTGCGCATCCAGGGCGCGCAGGGCGTCGAGCGCCGCCGGTTCCAGCTCGCCCGCGACCAAGCCTACGTCGCGGCGATCGCCGACGGCTGCGACCGCCTGGAGAAGATCCTCACCGAGTCGATCGCCCGGCTGGAACGCGCCGCCGCCGATGGCCCCCGGGAGTCCGTCTGACATGCGAACGATTGGCCTGATGTGGGTGGATCTGGGGGGCGCGCCGCCCGCGCGCGCCGCGGGCCCCGCGCTGCTGGCGCGTCCCGGCCGGGCTGCCGAGCCGTTGGCCGGTCGCCCCATCCTCCGCCGCGCGGTCGCGCGAGC
>JAJVII010000042.1:137956-154504 GCA_022072085.1 Phycisphaerae bacterium | reverse complement strand
CCTGCGGCGGCTGCGCGGCTGCGGGCAGCAGGTCGCGCTGCTGCACGTCCACTCGCCGGCCGAGGCGGGCGACGTGCCCGCCGGGCCGCTGGCGATCGTGGACCCGGAGAGCGGCGGCGGGGCGTTGCGGCTGTCGGCCGACTCGAGCCTCCGCCGGGCCTATCGGGAGCAGTGGGATCGCTACCTCGCCCACGTGCGGGCGGCGACTCACGCGGTTGGCGGAATCTACGCGTGTGCGTCGTCGGACGCGGCCTGGGAGCGATTCATCCTGGGGGTGCTTCGCCGGCTGCGGCTGGCGGTGGTGTAAGGGGAATCCAAGGCATTCTGTCACAGGTCCGCACGCCGCACCGTGCTCCCCTACGGGTCGCGACTGGACAGGGAGTGGCGGCGAGGCCGGAGGCGTGCGCGTCCGCGAGGGCCCGACGCCAATCTGCTGCGTCGTCCTGCACGCCGCCGCGGCCGATCGCTTACTTCTGCTGCGGGTAGAGCAACTCGCGGATGGCCAGCAGGGCGCAGAGCGCGTGCTGGTTGTTGTCGATGCGGACGTTGTCGTTTTCCAGGCTGAACTTCACCCCGCCGATCGCCTCGGCTGGGCTGATGCAGTAGAAGGTGTCCGGCCCCTTGAACGTGAGCTGGTCGACGAACCGGGCGCCGATCCGAATAGCGTATTCGCACTTCTTGGCCTGCTGGTCGTCGCCGATCTTGCGGGCGATGCGGCAGGCGGCGGCCAGTCCCTCGAGATAGACGCCCGACCCGATGCCGGCTGAGTTGGACTCGTTCAGGAACCCGCCGACCATGTCGGGGTAGGGGGCGTTGGCTTCATTGGCCTGGAAGCTGAGCTGGAAGTCGCCCATCTCGAAGACGAAATCGGCGTACTGCTTCTTGCCCGTGACCTCCCACGCCAGGGCCCAGGCCTGCTGGTGCCAGGCGGTCATGGCCTGCTTGAGCGTCTTCTGCTGCTCGCCCTCGAACAGCTTCCTGTAGTAGTCGAAACTCCGCTCGACGGCGTCGAGGTAGCGTTTGTCCTGGGTCACCTGGTGCAGCCGCATCAACGCCAGCAGCGTCTCGCCGGAGAAGTAGAACGCGTTGTTGCCGTCGGGGAAGTCGTTGTAGTAGCACTTGAACGAGCCGTAGAGCTTCTTGTCGTCGTCGGTCGCGTCGGCCAGCCGCTGCTGGGCGAGCAGGCCGGCGGCCAGCTTGTCGCGGATGGGCGTCAGCTCCTTGTTGCCGGGCACGTCGAGGATCGCCAGTGTCAGCAAGGCGCTTTGGCCCAGCGAGATCGGAGCGGGGGCCTTGGAGCCGTCCGGCCTGGTCACCGGCACGTCGATCGTGGGATACACGGCGGCTGCGACGTTCAGATTGTCGTTGACATACTGCAACTCGGCGGCGTCGATGGCGTTCAGGCAGGCCAGCCCGTACCGCGGGTCGCTGGTGGCGTTGGCGGCACAGGCCATCGCCCATGCGGCGGCCGCCTGGCGCGTGCCGTTGTTCGTCGAGGCGTAATGCCCGTCGCGCGGGCGATAGAGGTAGCCGAACAGGCCGCTCTTGAGCTGCCGGTTGATCATGTGATCGCCGATCAGGCCGATCAGCGCGGTCAGATGCTCGCGCGTCTCGTTCGACGCGGGGACCGTCTGGGCGCCGCGGAAGAGTTCGGCGTAGCCGGCGTCGTTCTTCCACTCGATCAGGTGGACGGCCTGGAAGCGGTAGAACTCGACCTGGTCGTGATGGGCCAATATCTGCGGGGCCAGCCAGCCGGCGTTCTCCAGCAGCTTGTCGACCATCTGGGCGCCGGTGTACCCGTGCACGATCGCGACCGATGGCTTCATCCACTTGGTGCGGGCGAGGGGATCCTCCTGCGGGTTGTCATTGGTCCGTTTCAGCCGGGCGGCCACGCCGTGGATGCCCGGGGCAATGGTGTTGCTGATGTTGGCCAGTATCTTCCAGTGCAGAATCTGACCCGGCCCGAGGATCTCAAGTTCGATCGTCGCGGCCTGCGCCGCTGCCATCTTGTCGCCGCGATAGCCGGCGGCGAACTCCTTGGCGCCAACGATGAACTCGGCCGCCTGGCAGATGGCCGACGGGATGTCGCGGCCCTCGCCGGCGATGCTGCCGACCATGCGTCCGGCCATGCGGCAGGTGACGTAGGTGACCTCGTCGCGTCCGCGGAGCGAGCCGGGCACGTCCCGGGCCTGGTAGCGCCGGCCGGTCGAGGCGGAGAAGTCAACCGCCTGCCGGGCCAGCTTGACCAGGCAGGCCTTCTCGTCGGCGGTGAACTGCGGCGGCGGCGGGTCGTCGGCCGGCGTGAGGGACTTGGGCGGACCCATCAGCTTGCGCTGGCTGCTCAGGTCATCGGCGTGCAGCGGAGCGGCCTGCAAGAGACAGGCGGCTGCCAGCAAACCCCATGTGCACCATGTCAGTGTCTTCATGCCAGTTCCGTGCGGGGAGTGAGGTCGTGCGGACCCGGATATCAGGGCGGCGAGAGGGCGGCCGGCGCTCAGACCGGCGGCCCGATCTCAATGCCTCAAGACGACTATACGGGCCTCGCGGAAACGGGGCAAGCGAAAAGGGCCCACGGCGGCGGCCGGCGCTCTTTCCGTTGCACGTCTTGACGGCGGTCGTTCCGTGGAGTAAGTTACGGGCGTCTTGGCTGGTTATCGGTACCGGCCGCCAGGCAAGGCCAGGAGATGCATGGGAAGGTCAAGGAGGAGACCATGCGTCGGTTCGCGCTTTGCGCATCATTTCTCGCCGTTTCCCTCGTGCTTCCCCTCGCCGCGTCTGCTGCTCCATCGCTGCTGACATCGCCGATCGCCCAGCCTTACTTCACCTACTCCGCGACGATGCTCTACAGCGGCGGAAGTCTGAGCATCCAGTCCGGCAACGGCACGGTGACGGGCTACACTGACGGCGGAGGGACGGCCCATGCCCCGCTGTCCGACGCCTACGACCCGTCGCCGGGGGCGCTGGACGTGAGCTTTACGCTGGGCGGCCTTCAGCTCAGTTCGACCTACACCTCCGGCGACAACTACATTGTCGCGGAGTTCACGCGCACGGCGTTCGGATCGGTGGCCGCGGGCAACCCCAGCCCTTATCCCGCGCCGCCGGTGTTCTACCTGGCCGGGCAGCCGGTCACCGGCGTGACGGCCCTGATATACGGGCTCAACGACGGAAACACGACCGTCGGCACGTTCGAACTGCTGTTCGAGCTGGACGGGAACCTGGCATTCGCGCTGGGCGGGTTCGGCTACGACCCGGGGCAGGTTCCCAACCCGAACGGCCCGGACGCCGCCGGCGTGTCGCTGCCGCTGGGCACGCAGTTCGTGTTGACGGGCACTTTCGCCCTGGGGCTGGACCAGTACGACCAGCAGCTTTACTTCGACACGAACCTGTTCGACCAGATCAACGGGCCGGGCTCGTTCGACGCCGTCAGCGTCGGCCAGTTCGCCTATGTGCCGGTTCCCGAGCCCTGCACGCTGCTGCTGCTGGCGGCAGGCGTCGGCCTGTGGACCCGCCGGCGGCGGGTCTGATCGAAATCCCCGGTCGACACCCTGACGCGTCGCCTCCGGGCGGCGCGTCTTTTCGTTTCACCCTCGCGTCCGACGGTGTAGAATGAACCCGCCACAGGTGGCGACCAACATCGGTGGGCGATGCACGAAATCTACGGATACATCCGGAACTATCTCCAGCGCATCTCGACCTATGGCTGGTGGCGCCCGCTGTTCGAGTGGGTGCTGATCGGCGTGGTCATCTACGGCATCCTGCGGTTCATGCGCGGCACCCGCGGCGCCCGCCTGCTCAAGGGGGCGGCGCTGATCCTGGTCGTCGCCTACGTCGTCATCAAGCTGCTGGCCAGCCAGCTCGGGCTGGAGCGCATCGAGGTTCTCTACAAGCACGCCCTGATCGGCGCCCTGTTCGCGCTGGCCATCGTCTTTCAGCCCGAGCTTCGCCGCGTGCTGATGCGGATCGGCGAGACGCGGCTGTTCCGCGGCTGGGAGCGCAAGGTCAACGTCATGGTCGACCAGCTCGTCGTGGCGGTCAAGTACCTCAGCGAGAACAAGATCGGGGCGTTGATCGCCGTCGAGCGCGAGACCGGCCTGGTCGGACTGGCCGAATCCGGCGTGCGGCTGGACGCCGAGCTGTCGCCGGACCTGCTGACGACGATCTTCTGGCCGGGCTCTGCGCTGCACGACATGGGCGTTATCATCCAGGAGGGCCGGGTCACGGCGGCCGGATGCCAGTTCCCGCTGGCCGAGTCCGGCGAACTGCCCCGCGGCCTGGGCAGCCGACACCGGGCCGCGATGGGCCTGTCGCTGGACACCGACGCGCTGGTCGTCGTCGTCAGCGAGGAGACCGGGCAGATCAGCCTAGCGACGCGCGGCCAGATGATCCGTCCGCTCACGCCCGACCAGCTCCGCCAGCAGTTGCTGTCGCGGCTGGCGCCCGCGCTGGCCGACAAGGCCGAGGCCGCCCGCCATGCGTCCGTCGCATCGCCCGGCCATGCAGAGGCGTCGGTGGCCGAGGGCGGGGCCGACGCGGCCGCCGCCGATCCGGCGCAGAACCATGTCAGCCGCTCGGCCCGGCGTGTGCTCAAGATGGGCAAGAACCTCGTGCTGGTCGTCCTGCTGACCGGGCTGATCTGGGTGTGGGCCGAGCAGGCCCAGACCGTTCATATTTCCGAGCAGCCGATCTCCCTCCGCGTCCAGGTGCCGCCGTCGGATAAGGTGGCCATCACCCTCGACCCGCAGAAGCGGACCTGGGACCGCAGCGTCAACATCAACCTCGAGGCAAGCTTTGTCGGGCCCCAGGGCGGCATCGCGACGTTGATGGAACGGATCCGCCGCGACGAATATCACCCCGTCTACAGGCTCTCGCACGAGGCGGTCACCGGCGAGAAATACGAACTCCAGCTCAGCGACGCGCTGAACGATCAGTACGTCCTCAGCCAGTTCCACATCGGCGTGGCCAGCCTCTCGGCGCGGACCGCTGAAATCTACATCAGCCCGCTGGTCGAGAGCCACCTGACCGTGCGGCTGGACAAGATCATCGGCGCCCACGGCGAGCCGAAGTGGCGAGAGAAACCGATCACCATCGAGCTGCCCAAGGAACTCGACGAGCGGCTGACCACGCCCGAGGACCGGACGGTCCTGGTCTCCGTGCGCGTGCCCGAGGACGCAGGCGAGAGGCCCGTGTCCGTCCCGATGCCGCCCGACTTTCACGGCTTCCCCGTCCGCGACTGGCCCGACCTGACCGTTGCGTTCGACGCCAATCGGCCGGCGCCGGTCGTCACGACGCTGGACAACGTGCCGGTGGACGTGCAGTTCCCGCGCAACCTGCGCGCCGACCAGTATTACCTGGACCCGGCGTTCAACAAGGATCAGTGGCTGAAGACCATCACGGTCGAGGGCCCGCGCCGCTTGGAGCGGAAGGACGTCGACGTCTACCTCAAGCTGGAGGCCGGCGACGTCAACGGCAGCGACGCCGGCACGCCGCGCGACGTGGTCATCCATGTCCCACCGGGCTTCACCGTGACGGCGCCGGCTGAGGGCACTCCGCAGCGGAGCATCCTTTTCAGGCTCATCAGAGTGAAGGAAGGCCCCGGCACATGAGTTCATCTGCGTCGTCCGACAAGAACAGGAACGAGTGCAGGTCGCCCGCCGACCTGGCCGCCCGGTTGGCTGACCGCGCCCGCCGCGCGGGCCTGGCCATGGCCCAGGTTCCCGGCCGCGTCCGCACCGACGCCCTCGTGCGGATGGCCGACGCCCTCCGCCGCGATGCCGACGCCATCCTGTCGGCCAATGCCCGCGATCTGGCCGACGCCCAGGCGGCTGAACTGTCCGCGGCGATGGTCGATCGCCTTCGGCTGGATCCGACCCGGCTGGAGAAGATGGCTGCTTCGGTCGAGCAGATCGCCCGCCAGGATGACCCGGTCGGCCAGACCGTCTGGTCCACGGTTCGGCCGAACGGCCTGCGGATCGAACGCCGCCGCGTGCCGCTGGGCGCGGTGCTGATCATCTTCGAGAGCCGGCCCAACGTCACCAGCGACGCCGCGGCCCTGTGCATTCGCAGCGCCAACGCCTGCATCCTTCGCGGCGGCAAGGAAGCGATCCACACCAACGCCGCCGTCGGCTTGACCCTGGGCGATGCGGCCCGCGCCGCCGGCCTGCCCGAGTTCGCCGTCCAGGTCGTCACCGATCCCGACCGGGCCATCGTGACCGGCCTGCTGTCGGCGGAGGGTAAGATCGACCTGGTCATCCCACGCGGCGGCGAGTCGCTCATCCGCGCCGTCGTCCAGCAGAGTCGCATCCCGGTCATCAAACACTACACCGGCAACTGCCACGTCTACGTCGACGCCGCCGCTGCGGGCATCGCCGACATGGCCCAGGCGATCTGCGTCAACGCCAAGGTCCAGCGGCCGGGCGTCTGTAACGCCGCCGAGACGATCCTGTTCCACCGCGACGCCGCCCCGGCGCTGCTGCCGCGAATCTGCCGGGCTCTGGCTGACGCGGGCGTCGAGGTGCGCGGCTGCGACCGCACGCGCGAGCTTTTCCCGGTCGCCGTCGCCGCGACCGAGGCCGACTGGCGGACCGAGTACCTCGATCTCATCGTGGCGGTCCGCGTCGTCGATTCGCTCGCTGACGCCGTCGACCACATCAACACCTACGGCTCGTCGCACACCGAGGCGATCGTGACGTCCGACCTGTTCGCCGCCGACGCATTCGTCGCCGGCGTCGATTCAGGCAACGTGATGGTGAACTGCTCGACGCGATTCAGCGACGGCGGAGAATACGGCCTGGGCGCGGAGATCGGCATCAGCACCGACAAACTCCACGCCCGCGGCCCGATGGGCGCCGCCGACCTGACCACGACCAAGTACATCGTGACCGGGGCCGGGCAACTTCGACAATGAGCACCGAAGACTGGCAGACGCTCTATCGCTGGGAGTGGTTTCACCGCGCGCAGTGGCGGGGGACTTTCCGCGCGGCCAAGGCCGGGCCCGGCGGCGGCAGCGCCGGGTGCTTCGCAAGGATTGTCCGCGAACGCGGCGGCGGACCGGCGCTGGACTGCTCGGCCGGGCTGGGCCTCAAGACGATCGTCATGGCCGAGATGGGCGTGCAGATCGCGGGATCCGATGGTTGCGGCCTGGCCGTCGAACACGCTCGCGAACTGGCACGGATGGAAGACTGTGCCGTCGAATTTTTCCAGTCCACATGGGCTGAGTTGCCCGCTCGCACGGGCCGACGCTTTGCCGCGGTCTTCAGCGACGTGCTGTCGTGGACACTGACTCGCGAAGAGTTCGAAGCGGCACTGATCGGGCTGCGCGACGTCCTGCTGCCCGGCGGCGTGCTGGTATTCATGGGCGCTGGCAAGGCATCGCCGACTGGTCCGGAGCATCGGCGGCGTCTGCTGGATGAGCAGTGGGCGCGGCGGCCGACTTTCTCCATCGAGTGGGATTGCCGCGACGCCGACACACGCTGCACGTGCCTGCTGTGTCGCGAGCGGGGCGAGGACTTCATCGACGAGCATCACCTTTACCTCGTCGAGCAGGGCGGGCGCCGGCGGCTGGAGACCGCCACCATCCGGCAGCCGGTGCGCTGGGATTGGCCCGACCTGGCAGACCTGTTTGCGGCTGCGGGCTTCTCGGACCTGGACACGCTGGAGTTCCCCGGGGCCGGGCATGGCGGGGTGACGATCCGCCTGAATGTCGCGACACGATAAGACGAAACGGCCTGCGCGGGCTCAAGTTTCTCCCCAACAGCGTCCGATAAGTCAGGAGACGGCGCGGAAGACGCCGGATGATGATGCTGCGCCGACGGGCGCAGCCGGGCGACAAGGAGGTTGCCGGATGGCTGAGGTGCTCGATCAATCCGAAGTCGACGCCCTGCTCGCAGCCGTAGGCAGCGGCGACGTGGGGGCTGCGCCGGCGGGCGGCAGCGAATGGGCCCCCGCCCATGCCAGCGACAAGCCGGTCCACGACTACGACTTCAAGCGCCCCGAGCGGGTCAGCAAGGATCAGCTTCGCTCGCTGGAGGCGATTCACGAGGGCTTCGCCCGCAACCTGGGCGCGAGCCTGAGCGGCCTGCTGCGGACCATCATCGAAATCCAGGTCGCCAGCATCGAGCAGCTCACTTACAGCGAGTTCATCCGCTCGCTGCCCAACCCGACCTGCTTCAACCTGCTCGAAGCCGACGGCCTGAACGGCCAGCTCTGCCTGGAGCTTTCGCCGTTGATCATCTACCCGATCATCGACCGCCTGCTGGGCGGCAGCACGGGCGAGTTGTTCGTGCCGCAGCGTCCGCTGACGGTGATCGAGCAGCGTCTGGTCGGCCGCCTGACCGACCGTGCCCTGGCGACGCTCGGCGAGTCGTGGTCAGCGGTCGTGCCGGTGACCTTCCGTAACGCCGCGACCGAGAGCAACCCGGTGCTCGTGCAGATCGTTCCGCCCAACGAGGTGGTGGTCATCGTGGTCTTCGAGATCAAGATGGGCGCCCGCTCGGGCAACATGAGCCTGTGCATTCCGTTCAACGTCATCGAGCCGCTGATGGGCCGACTGGCGACGCAGAACTGGTTCAGCTACCGCCGCCGCGAGCCCGATCCGGCCCACCGATCGCGGGTGCAGGGCAATGTCCGCAACGCCCCGGTCCAGATGCGGGCGTTCCTCGCCCAGACCGTCATCACCGTCGGCGACCTGATTGGCCTCGAGCCCGGCGACGTCATCAAGACCGCCAAGGACGCCGGCGGCGAGATTATCGTCCAGGTCGAGGGCGTCAACAAGTTCGCCGGGCGGATGGGCCAGTTCCGCGGCCGCCGCGCCGTCAAGATCACCCGCAAGGCCGGCCCGGACGAATCCCTCTGATCGCCCGTTCTCCCCGCGGACGTTGACATGGCCCGTCCATGGCCATAGCGTAAACTCAACCTCCGCCGGTTGCGGCCGGAGGCACGGAGAGCGACGATGGCCGACCTCGTCCCCATCTGCCTGGTCACCGGCTTCCTGGGAAGCGGCAAGACGACCTTCCTGACGCGCGTCGCGCGCACGCACCGCGACCGCCGCATGGTCTACCTTGTCAACGAGTTTGCCGAGGAGGATGTTGACAGCGGCGTGCTGGACCGGCTGGGCCAACTGGCCGGCGGGCCCGGCCGTGCGTTCTCCATCTCCGGCGGCAGCATCTTCTGCCGCTGCAAGGTGACCGACTTCCTCGGCACGTTGCGGCTGGTTCACGAAAAGCACCATTCGCCTGACGCGCCGATCGCCGGCGTGGTCATCGAGGCCAGCGGCATCAGCAACCCGAAGGTCGTCGAGAGGATGCTCGTCGAGGCCCGGCTGGACAGGGCCTATCGCATCGCGTCGATCGTCTGCATCGTCGATCCCGGCTCGTTCAGTCGACTGCTCCAGACGCTGCCGCCGATCCGCTCGCAGGTCGAGGCTGCGGACCTGGTCATCGTGAACAAGGCCGACGCTTTCGACGAGGCCGCGCTGGCTGAAACCGAGGCCGACGTGCGGGCACTTCAGCCCGGGGCGGCTGTCCGCCGGGCGGTCCGCTGCGACGTGGACGCCGACCTGTTCGGCCCGCGGGGCGGCCGCGGGCTGGCCGGCGAACTGGCGGCCTGCCGCGATCCGAACTTCGACTCGCTCAGCGTGAAGTTCGACGGCGACGTGGACTGGCCCTCGCTGCGGGCGGCGCTGGAGGCGATCCGCGACGACCTCTACCGTGTCAAGGGTTTCCTGGTCAGCGACGGGCAGGCCTTCTACGTCGACTATGCCGGTGGGCCGCGGGTTGAGGCGACGGCCGTCGATGCCGTGCCCGGTCAGCCGCTGCTGGTCGTCATCACACGCGGCGGCGCCGGCGAGCGGGCCCGGCGGCTGGCCGCCGAGATCGAGAATCGCCGATACTATCGACAGCCGGGCGCCGCGGGAGGGACGCGATGAAGATAGGAGTGCTCAGCGACACGCACGACCGGATGCCCACGCTGGACGCGGCCGTGCGGCTGTTCGAGGCCGAGAAGGCCGACGCGGTGATCCACGCGGGCGACTTCGTCGCGCCGTTCGCGGCCAGGCGGCTGATGAAGTTCGCCGGGCCGGTGCACACGGTCTTCGGCAACAATGACGGCGAGCGGGCGGGGCTGGGCCAGGTGATGCCGGGTTGCCAGCCGGGCCCGATGCTGCTGGAGCTTGGCGGGCGGCGGATCCTCGTGCACCACTGGATCGATCAGGTTCCGGCCAAGATGATCGCCCGGGCCGAGGTCGTCATCACCGGCCACACGCACGAGGTGGTCAACGAGGTCCGCGACGGGCGGCTGATCCTCAACCCCGGCGAATGCTGCGGCTGGTTGACAGGCCGGGCGACCGTGGCTATCCTCGACACTGACAGACTGGCTGCCCGGATTGTCACCCTTGACGAAGGGCCCAGTTGGAGGCCGTGATCCATGACTCGATACCGTGTCAAGTCGCTTCTGCTCGGCGCCGCGTTGGCGGCGGTCGCGATGGCCGGCGCCGGCTGCGGGCAGGTCGAGCGGACGATGACGATCACGTCCGACCCTTCCGGGGCGCTGGTCTATGTCAACGGCGTCGAGAAGGGCCGCACGCCCGTGACGTTCGAGTTCGTCTGGTACGGCGACTACCGCATCGAGCTGCGCAAGGAAGGTTACGAGACCGTCAAAGACCACCGCAACGTGCGGGCGCCGTGGCACCAGTGGGTGGGCGTGGACCTGATGACCGAACTGTTTTATCCCGGCAAGCTGACCGACCACCAGACGTTCCACTTCGCGATGGCGCGGGAAGTGCCGAGCAGCGAAGAAACGCTGGAGAGGCTGGCCCGCCAGCGGCGCGACGAGGCCCAGCTCAAACCGGACTGACGGGTGCATTGCAGCGAGACACCCCGGCCTGTCGCCGTCCGGCGGCGGGCCTTTTCCTTTTCATGGGCCCCCGCGCCGTCGGCTGATCTGCCAGGCCACTTCGAGCGCCTGCCGCACCGGGCCGGGGTCGTGCATGCGCAGGACGCTCGCCCCGGCCAGCGCGGCGCAGACGGCCGACGCGAGCGAGCCGGCCAGCCGCTCGTTGGCCGGGACGTTCAGCAGGTCGCCGATGAACCGCTTACGCGACGGGCCGATCAGCACGGGCAGCCCGCCGGTCCGGGCGATCAGCCGGGGCAGGTTGGCCAGCAGCAGCAGGTTGTGCTCGGTCGTCTTGCCGAAGCCGATGCCCGGATCGACGACGACGGCTCCGCGCGGGATGCCGGCTGCGAAGGCGGCCTCTGCGCGGGCGGCAAGGTAGTCGCCGATCTCAGTCGTCACGTCGTCGTAGCGCGGGTCGTCCTGCATGTCGGCCGGCGTGCCGCGCATGTGCATCAGCACGACGCCGGCGCTGCGCCGGGCGACGGTGGCGGCCATCTTCGCGTCGCCGGTCAGGGCGGAGATGTCGTTGACGATGTGGGCGCCGGCGTCCAGGGCCTGCCGGGCGACGTCGGCTGACCGCGTGTCGATCGAGATGGCCGCCTCGCACTGGCGGGCGAGCTGCTCGATGACCGGCAGCGTGCGGCGGGCCTGCTCGTCGGGCTCGACGGCCTGGCTGCCCGGGCGCGTGGATTCGCCGCCGACGTCGATGATGTCGGCCCCGGCCCGGGCGAGCAGCAGGCCGTGGCGCACCGCCGATTCGGCGTCGTGGTAGAGCCCGCCGTCGGAGAAGCTGTCGGGCGTGACGTTGAGAATGCCCATGACCAGCGGGCGGGCGGCGAGGTCCAGCTCGCGGCCGTGGGCGCATTTCCAGACGCGCGTCGAAATCCCGTCGGTCATGCGGCCGATTCTAGCCCGGGGCGGCGCAAAAGAAAACCCGGGGAGGCTGCTCCCCGGGCCTGAGGGAAATTCGCGATCGCGTCAACCCGGCTGGGGCAGGGGGCCCGAGCCAAGGTTGCCGCCGATGTCCAGCGATGTATCCGGCTTGGGCGACGAGGCCGGCTTGCCGCGGCCTTGCTCGGCTTCCAGCAGGTCGCCGACAGTCGGGCGGTCGAGCTTCTTGCCGTCGGCCAACTTCCGGACGTCGTCGGCTGACAGCGTCTCGTATTTCAGCAGGGCCTTGGCGATGGCCTCGACCTGCGAGCGGTTGTCGGCCAGGAGTTTCTCGACCTTGTCGTAGGCGTCGGAAAGGATGGCCTTGACCTCGCTGTCGATGACCTCGGCCGTTTTGTCGGAGTATTCCTTGCCGGCCAGCGCCTCGAAGCCGGCGCCGTCCTCCGGCCGGGCGTAGCGGATGGGGCCCAGCGTCGGGCTCATGCCCCAGTCGCAGACCATGACACGGGCGAGCATGGTGGCCCGCTCAATGTCGTTGGATGCGCCGCTGGAGAGGTCGTCGCAGAACATCTGCTCGGCGATGCGGCCGGCAAAGAGCACCTGGAGATCGGCCACGGCGCGGCGGCGGGTGTAGGTGTGGCGGTCCTTCTCGGGCAGCGAGAAGGTCGCCCCCAGCGCCGGCCCGCGCGGGATGATCGAAACCTTGTGCAGGGGCTCGGCGTCCTTGATGAGCAGCGTCGCCAGGGCGTGGCCTGCCTCGTGATAGGCGGTGGCCTCCTTCTCTTCCTCGTCGATGACGCGGCTGCGGCTGGCGCGGCCCCAGCGGACCTTGTCGCGGGCCTCTTCCAGGTCGGTCTGCTCGATGCTGTCCTTGTCGGCCATGGTCGCGGCGATGGCGGCCTCGTTGATGATGGCAGCCAGGTCGGCGCCGCTGAACATCGGCGTGCCGCGGGCCAGCGCGTGCAGGTCGACGTGGGCGTTCATCTTCACCTTGCGGGCGTGGACCTTCAGGATGGCCATGCGGCCTTCGATGTCGGGCAGGGGAACCTGAATCTGCCGGTCGAATCGGCCCGGCCGCGTGAGCGCCGGGTCCAGCACGTCAGACCGGTTGGTCGCGGCAATGACGATGACCTGGTCGGAGGTGTCGAAGCCGTCCATCTCGACGAGGATCGCGTTGAGGGTCTGGCTGGTCTCCTGGCTGCCGCCGTGCGGGTCATAGGTGCGCCGCCGCCCGACCGCGTCGATTTCGTCCAGGAAGATAATGCAGGGCGAGTTGTCCTTGGCCTGCTTGAACAGGTCGCGGACGCGCGACGCGCCGACGCCGACGAACATCTCGACGAAGTCCGAACCGGAGATCGAGAAGAAGGGCACGTCGGCTTCGCCGGCGATGGCCTTGGCCAGGAGGGTCTTGCCCGTGCCCGGCGAGCCGACCAGCAGCACGCCGCGCGGGATGCGCCCGCCCAGCCGCTGGAATTTCTTGGGGTTCTTGAGGAACGCGATGATCTCGGTGACCTCTTCCTTGGCCTCTTCGACGCCCGCGACGTCCTCGAAGGTGATGTTGGTGTGCTCCTTGTTGGACATGCGGTGGCGCGAGCGGCCGAAGTTGCCGAGCACGCCGCCCCCGCCGGCCGCCCCGCGCATGACGCGGATGACCACGAACCAGAGGATCGCCAGCATGACGATCCAGGGCAGCCAGCTGATGAGCAACTGGGTGAACAGCCCGTTCTCCTGGGAGTACTTCCAGGTCAGTTCCTTGTGGGCCGAGAGGATCTGCTCCAGCCGCTCGTGGTTTTCCTTGGGATAGGCGAACTCGAAGTCGACCGGGGCGTTGGCCGGCAGGCCCTCGGTCGAGCGGAGTTTGCCGCTGACTGTCGTGTCGCCGACGGTGACCTCCGAGACGTTGCCGGCGTCCAGGGACTGGAAGAACTCGTTGGCGGTAATCTCGCGAGCGGGCCCCTTGGCGCCGTGCATGACCATGAAGATCAGCGTGACAGCCAGCCCGATGAACAGAACCCAGACCATTATCGACCGCGACGGCGGCGCCGCAGGCGGCCCGCCGGGTCCGCGGCCCGGACCGCCGGGCTCCTGAGAGTTGTTTCGCTTGTCGGTCAACGATTGCTCCTGCTGGGGACGGTTGGTCGCCCCATTATAGACGCACGCGCCGACAGGGTCGAGGGACGAAATGTCCCAACGTAGTATCGGCAGGACGAAACGACGCGGCTTACAGGGAAATCCGGGCCCCGGATGGGACCGCCCGCCCCTCGTCGGATTCGAGACTCACCAGTCGGCCTGCATGGCCTCGACGATCCGCTCGGCCAAGTCGTTGACGGCCTGCGTCGCGGCGTCCTCGAACGTCATGCCGGTCAGCGGGATGAACGAGGCCGACTGCTGCATGCCGACCCGCTGGGCCAGGATCTCGCCGGTGCGGCGGTTCTTCCAGGTCCAGTTCACGTAGAGCACCGGCTGGTCTTCCTTGGGCAGGTTGCTGGCGAAGTCGCTGCCCAGCAGCGTTACCCGCACGCGCGTGATCTCGCCGTAGAGGATCGTGTCGGCCTGGTCCTTGTTGGCCAGCACGTAAGGCGTGTCCTGGAGAATCCGCTTGTCCAGGGCCTCGGTCAGCCTGAACTCCAGGTCGCGGTAGAACGTCTGCGAGTTGAATATCTCCACGTGGACCGTCTTGATGTTCGTCGGATGGACCGGGCCCATCACGAAACCGTTGGAAAGCTGGTAGCTCTCCTTGAACCGTGAGGTGGCGGCCTGCCGGGTCGGTTCGTTGCCCACGCCCATCGGCTGGGCGCCGTCGCCCGGGGTCGGGCCTACGTCGCAGCCGGTCAGGGCCATCGCCCCGCCCAGCGCCAGCGTCAGCATGGCCGCGATCCGTCGCATCTTCAATTCAGCTTTCATGGTCGTCATCCGGCTGAGTGGTTGGGACCCGATCGCCGGCCTGGCCCATTCCGACTTTCCCGTGGTCCGGCTCGACCGGCACATTCTCTTCAGTCGGCAATCCGATGTCAATCACAGTAGCGTCGGGCGAGGTCCGAATCACCGGCGCCGGGCCGGCGGTCAGAATTCGCGGCGGGCCGGACTGGGCGCCGCCCGGCTGGTCCGAGGCTGGCGGACTTCTCTCTGGCGACGGACCCGCACCGGCGACCCTGGGCAGCGTCCCCTGGGGGCCGGCGGCGGTCACCTGCGGCGGGCCCGTTGGTTCCTTGGCCGGGTCGTAGCCCATCGCCTGCAACCGCGACAGGGCCTCGGCGGCGTAGGTCGTGTTCGGGTGGTTCCGCAGCACCTCGCGGTAGTAGAAGATCGCCGACTTGTCGTGCCCCGTGCGACGGTAGAAGTCGGCCGTCTTCAGGTCCTTCTCGGCCCGTCGCTGCTGGATGGCGTCCAGCACGTCGTCCACATGCTCGCGGGCGGCCAACTCCGGGTGCTCGTCCTTGAGTTGGCGGAACTTGACCTCGGACTCGGTCAACGGGCGAATCTCGTGGCTGGTGCCGCGGAACTGCCCCATCGCCGACTGGGCGGCCATCAGCTTGAACTTGCCGGCATCCGGGTCGCGCGGGAAGTTCTGGGCCAACTGCTCGTACTCGGCCTGGGACGAGACGAAGTCGCCGGTGGCGAAGTGATAGTCAGCCAGCGTGAGCAGGGCCGTGCGGCCGTGCGGCCCGCGCGGGTCGCGCTGGTAGACCTTCAGCAGCATGTCCTCGGCCTCGTCGGTGGCGCCAACGATGAATATCCTGGCGACGCGGCGCTTCTTGCCGGCCAGGAAGGCCTTGGCCATCGTGATTTCGCTCTGGAGCACCTTGGCGAAGACCGGCGTGCCGGCGTAGCCGTCGAGCAACTCCATGTTGACCTCGTGGGCCTTCATGTAGTCGCCCAAATCCTGCTCGATCTGGCCGAGCAGGAACAGGCCCCACTGAACGTCGCCCTGCGGGCGGTATACGTCCAGCCACTGGCTCATGGTCGTTGCGGCCGCCTCAAGATCGCCGCGCTGGCAGGCGTCCAGAACCCGCTTGAAATACTCCTCGCGGTCCTGCCCGTCGGCGTCCTTGGCTGGGGCGACGTTCACCCACTTGCCGCTGGTCAGGTCGAAACGCCACTCGGCCGACGCCCGGCCCGGCCAGGCCAGCGCAGCGACCAGCAGCGTCATCGTCACGACTGTCGAGGTCCGGATCATGCCTTCGCTTTCATGTCGGCCAGGACGGCGGCAATAGCCCGCTCCAGGGCAGGGGCGGACCGCAAGGGTTGGCCAAGCTGATTCTGGACATGATAAGTCAGCCAACGGGTTATTTCCAAGGCCAATTTGCCGTCGGGCGGCTGGCCTGCGATGAAGAAATCGCGGAGTTTGGCTGAAATCTTTACCGTGCTCTCGCCGGGCCTGGGCGGGCAGGCGGGGCAGAGGACGCCGCTGCGCGGGCCGGAGAAGACCATAACCCCTTGTTGCGGTGACACATCCGATCCGCAGTTGACGCACTGCTCCAGCCCCGGCGTCAGACCCGTGTCGGTCAGCAGCACACGGGCGAAGTCGGCCAGCCGACGCAGCGGGGGCTCGCCCGCCCCCAACGCTTCCAGCAGCCGCAGCATGGCGTCGAAGCTGGCCGGGTGGGGGTCGAGTTCCTCGGTCAGCCGGGCCAGCAGTTCGCCGGCCAGCAGGGCCGTGCCGTGCCGCAGCAGGTCGGTGCGGAGCAGGGCGAAGTAGCCGGTCTGCTCCCAGGCCGTCAGCGTGCCCATCGTGCTGACCGAGTGGGCTCGGGGCAGGGTGAAGACGGC
>JAJVII010000042.1:0-137946 GCA_022072085.1 Phycisphaerae bacterium | reverse complement strand
CGACCGAGAGCAGGTCAATGGCGCCGCCGAAGCGGCTCTTGGGCCGCTTGACCCCCTTGGCCATCAGCGACACCTGCCCGTGCGCGCGGGTCATGACGCGCAGCACAAGCGAGGTCTCGGAGTAGTCGCTCCGCCGCAGACAGACGGCCTGGTCGGTCAGGGGCATGTCCCGATTCTATCGTCGCCGCGTCGGCAGGTCACGGGAGTAAGCGTGGGGTCAGGTCGAGGCGGGGCCTTCTCGCAGTATTCCCTCGACTTCGCCGAGCAACACAGCGAGCTTGTCGGTGATGACGAACCAGACCAGGTCGTATCGGATGCTGTCGTAGCCGTGGACCAGGATGTTGCGGAAGCTGATGATCCGATCGTGCTCGGAGATTCGCCCGGCGACTTCAGGGGCGACCCTTTTCAATTGGGCCATCGCCGCGCCGATGATCTGAAGCTCGTGCTGCACGGCGGACCTGAAGCCGCGATCGTTCGAGAATTCCTCGAACGTCCGCCCGCGTGTGAACTCAAGAAGGAAGCGTGCGGCGTCCTGGATGTCCAGGAGATACTTGGCCGGGTCACGCGGCATAGAGGGGCACCCGCGTCTGGTTGACCTGCCGGATGAAGACGGGATTTCGCAGGGCCTCGGGCTCGACCAAGTCGATCGGGCAGCCGAACAGTTCGCGCAGGGCCTCCAACAGGCCGAAGTATCGCTCGTAATGCTCCGCCGGAGTGCCCGGCTCGAACTCTACAAGGAAGTCGAGGTCGTGGATGTCGGGATTGGCAGAGGCCTCGGCGGCTGACCCGAAAAGATAGAGCCGCCGAACGCTGTGCTGCCGGCAGAGCCGGTCCAGTTGGGCCTTGTTGTCGGTTACCAGACGATGCATGATTGCTCCCCGTATGCTCCCATCATAACACAAGTCGCCCGCCGCGAGAGAACTGAGCTTGAAAGCTATGTCCCGCCGCAGGGTCAGAGGTTGTCGGCGGTCGGGGGCTGGGCGGTTGGGGTCAGTTTCAGCCGCAGGCGATTGATCTTGCGCGGCTCGGCGTCCAGGACCGTCAGCGTCACGCCGTGGGCGGTAAGCGTCTCACCCTTGGCCGGGATGTGGCCCAACTCGCTGATCATCAGCCCGCTGATCGTGTCGTATTCCTCGTTCTCCGGCAGGTGCAGGCCCAGTTCGTCGTTGAGGTCGTCGACGTGAACGCGGCCGTCCAGCTCGAACGTCTCGGCGTCGATCCGCCTGATCGACACCGGCTCGTCCTGCTCGTGCTCGTCGGCAATGTCGCCGACGATCTCCTCGAGGATGTCCTCGATGGTGACCAGCCCGGCCGTCCCGCCGAACTCGTCCAGTACGATTGCGACGTGGACCTTTCGCCGCCGCAGTTCGTCCAGCAGTTCGCCCAGCGGCTTGGTTTCGGGGATGAACACCGGCTCGCGCATGACCGAGCGGAGGTCCAGCGGGTCCGCCGCCGCGCCGGGCGACTGGGCCGCCTGCACCTGGGCCCCGCCCAGCCGAAGCAGCAGGTCCTTGGCGTAGAGCACGCCCACGATGTTGTCCAGGCTGTCCTCGTAGACGGGGATGCGGCTGTGGCCGGCCTCAGCGAGCGTCCTGAGCACCGTCTCCAGGTCGCTGTGGACATCCAGCCCGACCATCTCGGTCCGCGGGGTCATCGTCTGTTCGACCCGCGTGTCCTGGAGCTGGAGCACCGACTCGATCATCTCCTTCTCGTCGGCGTCCACGACGCCCTCGCGTTCGCCCTCGGTGACGGCCGAGAGAATCTGCTGCTCGATGTGCTGCTCGTAGTCGTCCGTTCGCGGCGCGCCGCTGAGCCGTCGCACGACCTCGTCCACGCCCGCCAGCACGCGCACCAGCGGCAGCAGCACCCGGCGCAGCAGGTTGAGCAGCCCCAGCGACCGGGCGAGCGTCGGGGCGCCGGCGTACTTCGCCCAGGCCGACGGGATCGTCACCGTGAACACGATGATCAGCACGAACGCCGCCGCGCCCACCAGCAGCGCGCGCAGCCAGGGGCTGGACTGTACCCAGCGCCACGGGGCGTATGCCAGCACCAGGATCGTTGCGATGTTCAGGATGATGCGGACCACCGCCGTGGTGAGGATGAGCTGGCCGAGGTGATCGACCACGTTCTGCGCCCGGCCGCCATGCCCGCGCCGGGCCAGCGCCTCTTCCAGGCGGATACGGTTGAGCGTCCGCAGGGCGTAATTGCAGACGGCGACGAACATCGCGGCCAGCGTCAGGGCCGCGACAACCAGCCAGGATATGCCGTTCACCGGCGGCGAGCCTCCCAACAGTCGCAGCCGGACCCGCCTCGGCAGAGACGGACGCGCCGGCTGTGAGGCCTATTCTAGCGAAAACGGGTCCCCGTGTCACGGCATTGGCGCGAGGGACCTTAGCCGTGCCCAAACCGAGTGCGTCGTGCCAGTGGAAAGACGCCCGATCATCGGATAGTCTTGCTTGTGAAAGGGGCTGCATGGCTGTGACTCTCTCCGCCGTCTACACGCTGTGTTTGTTGGCTCTGTCCGCCGTTGACGCGCCGGCCACGCAGCCGGCCGACGCTGCGCGGGCCCCGACGTCGCAGCCGGACATCTCCAACTCCCCGCTGCTGCTGGCGCGGCGGTACCTGTCGGTTCCTGCCGGGCTGATGAGCGGGGCCGTCGGCAAGGCCCTCAATCTGGCGCCGGGCCAATACGAGGGCGAACTGGCGATCGACGCTCCCGGTGGCGGGGTGACGGTTCCCGTCGGCTTCCGCATAGACCAGACGGGGGCCGCCGACCGCGTGGCAGGGCTCTATCAAGGGCTGCTGTTCCTGCTCGAAAGGACGCCGGGCGACGAGGTTTCGCTCAGCGCAGCCAACCTTCAGTGGGTCTCCGGCGTTGACGGCGGCAAGGGCGGCGACTGGGTCGGCGGCAAGGTCATCGTCCATCTGCCGGCCGGGGCGATCCGGCTGGCTTCGCCGCGGCTGAAGGCGGCTGAGGAGCCGGAGCAGTTCACGACGTCCGACGGCCTGCTGCGCGTCGGCCCGGGCCGGGTCGTACTGAGCGATCCGCAGATGCAGGCGACCGTTGCGTTGAAGTTCCACCCCTTCAAGCCGCCCGGCCGCGATCTGAAGGCCCCCCCCGCGCCAGAGGGCAAGAGTGTTCTGGAATTCCGCAAGCTGGAGATCAGCGGCGGCCTGCTCCAGGCCGACGCGCCCGTCCGCGGCAGCTTCGACGTGGGCTATCGCGCCGCCGACATCCGCATCGACGCGGCCGGAAAGTTCTCGATCAGGTTCGTGCTGTCAGCCGACGGCAACGGGATAGCCAAGGCCGGCGGCGCGGTCGAGTTGGCCGGCCTGACCGTCTGGTCGCGCGACGGCCAGGACCGCTGGGGGGTGACCAGCCTGGAAAGCCCGCTGAGCATCAAGGCCGACCTGACCGCGAAGGACCTGGAGGACCTGTCCACCTCGCCTGAGGCGATCCGGGCCCGCGTGATGGGCTCGGTTCCCGGCTTGGGCCCGCCAGGCCAATCACCCCCGCCCGCCCCCGCGCCGGCAACCCCCTGAGCCGCACGCCACCGGTGCGCCGCAAGAGAGACTTGGCCACAGATGGGCACAGATGGACGCAGATAGTCAGGAAATCGGAAGGGCAGGGAAGCACGCCGGTATTCGTTCAGCCGGTCTGGCAGAACACAAGAGCCAGCGATTCGACGAAACATCATTCCATCTGTGTCTATCTGTGTTCATCTGTGGCTGTGCCGTCAGCCTTTCAGCCTGACACCGAGCTTCGCGAGCAGATGGGTCTGCCGGGCGTGCATCCGGCGGCGGCCGGCGTCGGCGTGATCGTCGTAGCCGAGCTGGTGCAGCAGGCCATGGGTCACGTAGAGGGCCGCCTCGGCGAACGTGGAATGTCCCCGCGACTCGGCCTGCCGTCGGGCGGTTTCGACGCTGACGACGATCTGGGCGACCAGCCCGCGGCCATCGTCGGACAGGTCGAAGCTGATCACGTC
This sequence comes from Phycisphaerae bacterium, assembly GCA_022072085.1. Taxonomy (GTDB): domain Bacteria; phylum Planctomycetota; class Phycisphaerae; order JAJVII01; family JAJVII01; genus JAJVII01. Next base: position 133,960 of record JAJVII010000042.1, on the reverse strand, counting down.
GGTGGGCCCGCGATGGTTGAGGAAGCGGCGGTTGATGCGGGCGATCTCGGCGTCGGCGACCAGGGCGATCTCGACCTCGGCGGGCGGGGCCTTTTCGATGCGCATCACGCCGCGGGCGATTCGCTCCAGACGGCGCGTGTCGACGCGACAGGACCGCTGGCGGCTGGCAATCGTGATGGCGTGACGAACTCGGGCCATTACGGATGGCCTCTCAGGCGGGTTTGCCGACGGCCTTGGGTTCGCCCTTGCCGGCGCTGGCGGGGTACTGGATGCGGCCGTGGTAAAAGCTGAGCAGGCTCTTGGTCAGCGACTGCTCCACGAGCTTCAACTCGCGCAGCGTCAGGTTGCACTCTTCGAGCTGGCCGTCGTCCAGCCGCTTGCGGGCGATGCGGTGGACGAGGTCCTCGATCCGCGCGGCGTTGGGTTCGGACAGGGCCCGGGTCGCGCCCTCGACGCCGTCGCACAGCATGAGGATGGCGGTCTCCTTGCTCTGCGGGCGCGGGCCGGGGTAGCGAAACTGGGCTTCGTTCAGTTCCTTGTCCGGGTCGGCCTTCTTCGCGGCGTGGTAGAAATACTCGATCAGCGTCGTGCCGTGGTGCTCAGTGATGAACGGCCAGATCACCCGCGGCACGTTGTATTCCTTGGCCATCTCCAGCCCGTCCTTCACGTGGCCGAGGATGATCAGCAGGCTCATCGCCGGGCTCAGCTTGTCGTGCCGGCTGATCGTGCCCTCCTGGTTCTCGACGAAGTAGGGGGGCTTGTTGATCTTGCCGATGTCGTGGTAGTAGGCGCCGACGCGGGCGAGCAGACCGTCGGCGTCGATGGCCTCGGCGGCGGCCTCGGCCAGCGTGCCCAGCAGTAGCGAATGGTTGAACGTGCCCGGGGCCTCGGTGGCCAGCCGACGCAGCAGCGGCTTGCTCACGTCGCTCCACTCCAGCAGCGTCATGGCCGTGGCGATATTGAAGGCCCGCTCGATCAGCGGCAGCACGCCCTGCATGACCAGACCGGCGGCCAGACCGGCCGCCCCGGCCGCCATCGCGTTCCGCCACAGCAGCGAGAGCCAGAGCCCGCCGATCAGTCCGCTGGCCAGCGAGATGAGCATCATCGCCCCGGCGCAGGTGAGTCCGACAATGACCAGCTTGGTGCGGCTGCGCACGGTGTTCAGCATCAGCGTCGCGGTGAGGATGCCGCCCAGCAGCAGCACGAGGAAGTCGAAATCCTGGTTGGCGGCCGGCACGACCAGCAGCGCCGTGAACCAGCAGGCCCCCAGCGCAAACCGCTGGTTGTAGGCGATGGTCAGCGCCATGGCCGACAGAACGACCATGCCCGCGGCGACCATGTCGGGCATCCAGCTCTGCCGAGCCGCGAGCACCGTCGCCCGCGTCGCCAGCAGCGTCAGCAGCAGCAGCAGCGCCAGGGCAATCGTCCGCGACGGGTTCTGGATCACCCGCGTCTGGTAGAAGTGGATGTAGAGCGCCAGGCCCGCGGTGACCAGCAGCACGAGCAACGCGATGCCTGCGGCCCGCAGGGCGAAGGACTCCTGCGAGTGGGCGACGTACGCGTTGTGGGCGGCCCGGAGCCGCAGCAACTCGGCCTCGTCGATTACCCCCGGGTTGGCCAGTTGGTCGCCGCGATTGACGTGCAGCGTCGCGCCCGGGTCGGCCGGGTCGGGCATGTCGAACTCCACCTGCGCGACCAGCGGCTGGGCCAGCTTCTGGCCGAGGTGATAGGGCGCCAGTTGCCCGCCCAGCAGGAGCACGACCGTGGCTGCGACCGCGAACAGAAGGCCGATGCCGATGCCCGTTGGTACGCCGGCCTCGCGCAGCTGGCGCCACCGCTGGGCGCGCAGCTCGGCGCGGGCCCGTGCGGCCTCCAGGCGTCGGCCCTGCTTCTTACGGAACGGCCACATCTGTCGCATCCTCGCATCTGAAAGCGTGCTTGCCAGGGACTAGAGGCTAGGGGCTAGAGGTTGGCAAAGACCGACGCGCCTGGCACTTCTTCTCTAGCCTCTGGTCCCTAGCCTCTAGCCTCCAGGCCCTATTCTACTTCTTTTCGGCCGCCTGGGGTGGCTGGTTTACCCTGGCGTTCGTAGACCTCGACGATCCGCTGGACGAGACGGTGACGCACGATGTCGGACCGGCCCAGTGTGACCATTGCGATCCCCTTGATGCCGCGCAGCCGATCCATCGCGTCGACCATGCCCGACCGCTGGCCTTCCTCCAGGTCCACCTGGCTGGTGTCGCCGGTGATGATCATCTTGCTGTCGTTGCCCAGCCGCGTCAGGAACATCAGCATCTGGTTGACGGTCGTGTTCTGGGCCTCGTCCAGGATGATGGTGGCCTCGTTGAGCGTTCGGCCGCGCATGTAGGCCAGCGGCACGACCTCGATGATGTCGTTGGTGATGAACCGTTTGAGCTGGTCGAAGTCCATCATGTCGCCCAGGGCGTCGAACAGCGGGCGAAGGTAAGGGTTCACCTTGGCGACCATGTCGCCGGGCAGGAAGCCGAGCTTCTCGCCGGCTTCGACGGCCGGGCGGACCAGCATGATCCGCCGCGTCTGCTGCTGCTTGAGCGCCGCGACGGCCATCGCTACGGCCAGGTAGGTCTTGCCCGTGCCCGCGGGCCCGGCGCAGAAGACCATGTCGTGCTCGCGGATTGCACGGACGTACTCCGCTTGGCCGTCGGTTCGGGCGGCCACCTCCTTGCCGCGGGCGTAGACGAAGATGCGCCGGGGGTCAGCCGCCGCCTCCTGCATCGCGTCGCTGGCGGACGCGATGGCGTCGTGAACGTCGCCGTCGGACAGGTGCGCCTGGCGGGTGAGCTTCTCCTGGAGCCGCTCGATGACCTCGACCGCCCGGCTGACCGCGGGCCTGGGGCCGATCAGCCGGATGCGGCCGTCGCGCGCAGCCACCTGCACGCCCAGCAGATCGCGGATCAGCCGCAGGTTGCGGTCGGCGGTTCCGAACAGGGCCAGCCGCTTGTCCCCGCTGGGGATGTCGAGCGTCAGTTCCAAGGGATTCTCACCTCTGGCCGGCCGCGACGGGCGTCAGCCGGGGGTATTGTCGGCCTTCCGCGGGCGAATGGCAAGTGCGAGAGGCGGCGCGGGCGCGGCTCGAATTCCGGCGCGGGGGATGCTACGCCTTCGCCCACGCCTGGCCGCCCGCGCGCCCGCCGCAGACGTTGACGCGGATGCCCAGTGCCTCGGCCATCGCCGCTTTGGCCATCATCGCCCGGTCGGCCGCCTCGGCTCCGGTCGCGTAGACCACCTGGATGTGATTGGCCTGGTGCTTGGCCATGAACTGGTCGCGCGTCACGCCGTAGAGCACCGCGTGCATCATCGGCCACTGCGGCGTCGTCGACGCCCAGCGGCGCTGCGTCTCGGCGTCGGGCAGGTCGATCGCCCGCCCGCGGCCGATGTCCATGTTCAGCCGGTCGCCGGCCACGTAGATCCGCGACCAGACGATCTCGCCCGGTCGGCTGACGCCCTTGACGGTCGCCCCGCCGAGCCGGAAATACATTGCCGGCTGGCGCTCGCCGGTCGCCCCGGCCCACCCGCCCAGCAGGTGCGACGGCGGCACCGCGCCGCTGATCTCCAGCACCCAGACGTAGTCGCCGGTCGTGCCCGAGCGGTCGGCGTCGCCCCAGCGGACGTCGTGCAGCGTCGTCTCGACCGGCTGGCCCATCGCGGCGTGGACGCGGGCGATGAGCATCGCGTCCAGGCCGGCGCACTCGTCGACTTCGTTGAAGTGGGGCAGGGGGCGGCCGGCCCGCAGCGTGCGCGACCCGTCCGCCGACCTGACCGGCGGGCGTTTGCTGTCGTTGAGCATCCCCTCTACCAGGTCCGACGCCGGCAGGCAGTCCTTGAGCCCCTGCTGATACTGGATGCCGACCGCGTCGCAGCCGAACTCGTCGGCGATCCGCATCGCGGCGACATACATCTTGCACTGCGTCAGCACCTGGGCCCGGGTCAGTTCGGTCGCCTCGTCTGTGCCGAAGGTGAACGTCATGCCGGCCGACGTGATCCAGGCCAGCGCCGCCTCGGCCTCGGCGTCGGGGACCTGCGTGGTCGCGTAGTGCAGCGCCGACTGGCTCAGCCGCTCCTTGAACACCCCCAGCGGGATCAGCAGGTGGTCGGGGATGATCGCGTTGAACATCCCCATGCAGCCCTCATCGAAGATGCCCATGATGGCCTTGTTGCGTCGGAGGTCGTCAGCCAGCGCCTTGCCCAGCCGGCGCTCGGCGGCCGGGACCTTCACGCGGGCCAGCGGCCGGGCGTGCGGCGTGCGATGGGTCACCCGGCCGGTGGTCAGCCACTTCTTGAGGCCCGCGGTGAAGAAGTCGTCGGTAAAGCTCTCGCTCCAGAGCGTGGAGTATTTCACGCCGGCCTTGGTCAGCGAGCCGTTGAGGTTGAGCATGCCGACCAGCCCGGGCCACTGGCCGGACCAGTTGGCGACGGTGAGGATCGGCCCTCGGTGGCTGGTCAGCCCGGGCAGGACGTGATGCGTGTATTGCCAGACGGCCTCGGCGACGATCAGCGGGGCGTCGGGGTCGAGTTTCGCGAAGACCTCCATGCCCATCTTCTGGCTGCTGATGAATCCGTGGCCGGCCTTGGCGTCGCAGGCGTGGCCGCGGACCACCTGGTAGCCGGCTGCCTTGACGGCCGCTCCCAGCGCCTTCTCCATTGCCTGCTGTGCGTCCCAGCAGACGCGGTTGGCCGACTCGCGCAGATCGCCGCTGGCGACGAGGTAGACCTGGCGCTTGCCGAGCTTGCGCGGCGCGGCCACTTTGGGCATGCGATAATCAGGCGACATGGCGGGCCTCCGCTGCTGTGGATTCAACCTTGCCGATTTTCTGCAAGGGCCCTATTCTCGATATTCGAGGGATGCTTGGCAAGCCCGGCCTTGACCGAAAGCCGTGTGCGGGGCTTGCGAACAATCCGACTCGAAAGGGGAACCCATGCGATGCGGAATCTTCGCGCTGCCGGCGGCTTGGATTGTCGGTCTGGCTGGCTGCTCGTCCGGCCAGGTGGGCGGGTGGGCGACAACCGCCGACGGCTGGACACTTCTGTTCGACGACGCGGGATACGACGACGCGATGATGCTGGCCGATCGCCGGGGCGTCCGACGGATCGAATACGGCCATTCCTCGGGGAACTGGCTTGCGGGCTTCGGCCAGGATGAGCAGACCGTGCTGCTGGTCGAACGTCTCCACGAGGACCCGGACGGAGGCCCGCCCTCCCGTCTGATCCTGGTGGACCTGCGGACGGGGCGACAGTACAGGCTCTCGGCGCCGTCGGTTGGGTGGATCGAATGGATCGCCGCCGGTCCGGGCCTGACGGTGAGTTTATGGGTGCGTAACGACCGCGAGTCACCGGCGTGGCGATGGACAACTGAACAGGGCTGGCAGCAGGTCGAGAAGGTGTCGGGCAAGCTGCTTGCATTTGCCGATTCACGACTCTCCGATTCGCCGCTGGTCACGTTCCCCTGTGACGGCTGGAACGCCCGGCGGACCGTCTGGGTCCGGCCGGACGGGTGGGTGCAGGAGTTGCTGCGGCAGAACGACGTCTGGCCCAAGGTGGTCCAGGCGGTTGTCCTCACGCCCGTGGTCATCTGGAATTCGTTTCTCTTTGATGTGGTATGGGGCATGGAGTGCGATGGTCTGCGGGCCGAGGATCAGTCGGAAGCGAAGCACAGATTGCAGAAGTTGATCGACCAGCGGAAAGCGGCGACCACCCAGCCGGAGGAGGAGGGACGCTGAGGCACAGTCACTTGGCCGGCCGGCTCCGGCGCGGCGGGCGGACGGTCTTGAGCTTGACGCCGGATTCCTTCTCGGCACGGAGACGGGCCCGGCGATAGTGCTCCAGCAGTTGGGCGCGGGTCATCCCCTCGGTGGCCTTACTGGCCTCATCCTTCCATCGCCAGGTTTCTTCCATCATCCGACTAACCATTGACAAGCTCCTGGGGGGCTACCAGCCGCACGCTTGCATAGCCCTGAACGATATTCAGATGGCCGAACAACTCTTTGCGCCGGGGATTCACCAGGTGGCGGTAGTTCAAACTCACCACAAACGGGATCTCATTGACAGAAGCCGCTGCCACATGACGCGCATCATCTCGCTTGGCAGGCGGCACTATCCCTGCCCGAATGTAGGCGGCAGCCAAGTCTTCGACTTCTCCCGTCATTTCAAGTATACCCGGCTGGTATTGGGCCAGCAAATCGTAGAGACGGGGCTGGATGTCGGGGGCGGCTCTTGCGAACTCGTCTGTGACCACCGCGGAGATGACGGCCTCGTATTCGCCCGCCTGGACTCTCTTCAAGAGGTCCAACACGGCTGCCCGCGCGTCAGGGGCGTCGTCCGCAAGAACATGCGACCAGATGCTGGTTTCCAGATAGACCGGAGTCATGCGGCTCACCTCAGCGCAGCAGCATCAGCATCAGGTAGGCGACGGGGGCGGCGCCGAGGGGGCTGTCCAGCACGTCCAGCAGGCCGCCGAAGCCGGGGATCGTTCGGCCGCTGTCCTTCACGTCCGCGTCGCGCTTCAGCAGGCTCTCGGCCATGTCGGCCAGTTGCCCGACCGGGGCCATCACCAGCCCGAAAACGATCGCCTGCCACCAGCCCAGCACGTCGCCGAAGTAGCCGATGAAGAAGCTGGCGACCATCGCGAGCAGGGCTCCGCCGGCCAAGCCTTCCCAGCTCTTGCCCGGGCTCAGCCAGGGGACCATCTTGTGTTTGCCCAGCCCGAAGACCTTGCCCGTGAAGTAGGCGCCGATGTCGGTGAACTTCACCGCGGCGATGAACAGCAGCAGGCCCCAGGTGAGGAACTCCAGCCGGATCAGCACAGCGAACAGGCCCAGCCCGCCGAGGTAGAGGACTATCAGCGCCGTGGCCGCCAGGTTGGGGATCGCGTCGGCCACGCGGCGCGTCGCCGCCTGGGCGAGGATCAGCAGCGGCAGGCCCAGCCCGATCGCCCACAGGGGCATCAGCGCCAGGCGGCGGTCCAGCCCGGCCAGGAACGGCGAGACGGCCAGCACGGCCGCCACGATCGCCCCGGCCCAGGTGATCGGGCGCAGGCCCTTGGCCTTGGCCATGCCGGCCAACTCTGCCGACCCGCCGACGACCAGCAGCACGACCAGCGCCGCGAACAGCGCCCCCGTAGTGCCGGGCGGCAGGGCGTCGTAGTAGTTGCGGTCAGCCAGCCAGACGTCGCCGACGAGCAGGCCGACGACTGTGGCGATCATCAGGGCGCCGAAGATGATTCGGGTGTGCAGCATGTGTCCGTCAGGTTCTCACCGGGGTCGGGACATTGCCAAAGCGGCGATCGCGCCGGGCGTAATCGCGCAGGGCGTTGAAGAAGTGCCGCCGGGTGAACTCCGGCCAGGTCACGTCGGTCACGTGGATTTCGCTGTAGCTGATCTGCCAGAGCAGGAAGTTGCTCAGCCGGCGCTCGCCGGAGGTGCGGATGAGCAGGTCGGGGTCGGGGACCTCCGGCGTGTAGAGGTTCTCGCTGATGGTCTGCTCGGTGATCTCGTCGGGCGACAGCCGCCCGGCGGCCACGTCGCGGGCGATGGCCTTCACCGCGTCGGTGATCTCCATCCGCGAGCCGTAGTTGAGGGCCAGCGCGAGCGTCAGTCCGTCGTTGCCGGCCGACTCGGCTATGCTGCGGTCCAGTTCCTCCAGCACGCGCGGGGGCAGCCCGTCGCGGCGGCCGCACTGGACCAGCCGCACGTTGTTGCGCATCATCGTCGCCCGCTCGCGGATGAGGTATTCGGCGTAGAGGTTCATCAGGGTCTCGACCTCTTCGCGCGGGCGTTTCCAGTTCTCGATGGAGAAGCTGTAGAGCGTGAGGTATTTCAGGCCGATGCGGGCGGCCGTCGCGGTGACCATCGTCACCACGTCCGCGCCGCGGCGGTGGCCGAACACCCGCGGCAGTCCGCGCCGACGGGCCCATCGCCCGTTGCCGTCCATGATGATGGCGACGTGGCGGGGGAACGCAATGGAGCGCGGCTTGTGCATCAGGTACTCCCGTCGTCTCCAGCGCCCCTGGGTGTCGGGAAATCCTCTCATCGGTTCCGCTCGCGGCCGCCCGCAGCCTGCTTCTACTTGGCCAGCGTCTGGCGGCGGTCCGGGCCGACCGACACGATCCCGATCGGCACGCCCAGCAGTTCCTCCAGGCGGGCGAGATAGGCCCTGGCCGCCGCCGGCAGGTCGCCGTACCGCTCGCACCGGTTGATCTCCTCGCTCCAGCCCGGCAGCATCTCGAACTTCGGCTGCACGCGGTTGAGCATCCCCGCGTCAGCCGGGAAGAAGGGCAGTTCCTTCCCGTCCAGTTCATACGCCGTGCAGACCCCGACGCTCTTCAGCCCGCTCAGCACGTCCAGCAGCATGATCGCCAGTTCGTCCACGCCGTTGACCGCGATCGAGTAGCGGGCCGCCACCGCGTCGAACCAGCCGCACCTCCGCGGCCGACCGGTCGTGGTGCCGTATTCGTGCCCGCGCTCGCGGATGGTGTTTCCGATCTCGTTGTCCTGCTCGCTGGGGAAGGGCCCCGTGCCGACGCGCGTGGTGTAGGCCTTGACGATGCCGACGGTGTGCCGGACCGCGCGGGCCGGCACGCCCGCGCCGGCCGGGATGCCGCAGCTCGTCGAGTTGCTGCTGGTGACGAAGGGGTAGGTCCCCAGGTCGACGTCCAGCAGCGAGCCCTGGGCGCCCTCGAAGAGGATCCGCTTGTCGGCGGCCAGCGCCCGGTTGAGCAGCCAGGTGGTGTCGTCGATGTAGCTGGCCAGTTGGCGGCCGTAGTCGGCGTATTCGGCGGCGATGGCCGTCGCGTCCAGGGCCTTGGGGGCGGCGGAGGCGTAGAGGGCCGCGAAGATGCGGTTCTTGGCGTCGCAGGCGCGGGCGATCTTCTCGCTCAGGCCCTTGGCGTCCAGCAGGTCGCCGACGCGGATGGCCCAGGTGCGGGCGGCCTTGTCGGCGTAGCAGGGCCCGATGCCGCGGACGGTCGTGCCGATCTTCTGGGCGGCGCCGGCGGCCGCCTCGCTCAGCGCGTCCTGCTGCTTGTGCCAGGGCATGACGACGTGGGCCGATCGGCTGATGCGCAGGCGCCCCGGCTCGACGGCCCGGCCGCGGTCGGCCAGCCCCTTCATCTCGGTCAGCAGCACCGCCGGATCGACCACGACGCCGTTGCCGATGACACTGACGCAGTGCGGGCTGAGCACGCCGGAGGGCAGCAGGTGCAGGGCGAACTTCTCGCCCTCGATGATGACGGTGTGGCCGGCGTTGGCCCCGCCGCCGTAGCGGACGACGTAGTCGAACCGCGGACAGAGCACGTCGACGATCTTGCCCTTGCCCTCGTCACCCCACTGGAGTCCGACGACGCAGGCATTCACCGATGCCCGCGTCTTCTGTTCGGTCAATATGCCCATCGTGTAGCCCTTGCAGCAAACAGGCCTCCCGGGGAGCGGGAGGCCAGCCCAGTGGACGCACCCAAACGACAAACGATACCCGCGGGCCCGGGGGCGGTCAAGGGAAACGGACGCCTCCTCCCCGCCCGCGGCCAGGCGGATGCTGGTCGGGACGCCCGCATCGGTCGAAGCAGCAAGTCGACAACGGCGCCGCTTTCAACATCGTCATTGCCGGAGCGGGCGAACCGGCTATTCCTTCTTCAGACCGGCCTGCTGGAGGTAATACAGCGCGATCGGGGCGGGACGGTAGAAGCAGCCGAAATACTTCGTGCGGCTGGTCACCTCGATGTCCCGCAGCAGCGTCATCAGGACGGCGAGGTACTTCAGGTCGCCGGTCTGCCGGTAGCAGAAGCCGACCGCGGCCGCCATGTTCGGCGAATAGCCCTTGAGCTTGCGGTCGAGGGCCGTGTCCACGACCGCCTGGATCGTGTGGACCAGTTCCTGCGAGGGCGTGTCGGTCAACGCTGCCAGCCGCACCAGGCCCTCCAGCCCGATGCCGTAGCGGTAGCGGTTCTCGGGCTTGTCGGGGAAGTCGGCGGACTGGGCGACGACGCGGCCGGCCATCGCGGCCACTTTCTGGGCCCGCTCCAGGTAGGCGTCCTGCCCGGTCATCTGCCAGGCGGCCAGCAGGATGGAAATCTGATTGCCCGGCCCGCGCGGGGAGTCCCAGCCCTCCTGCTCGACGCGCGACCCGGCGGCCCGCTGGTAGATTTCCTCGGCCACCTGGGCGGCGCGGAAGTCGCCCAGCAGTTGCCAGCGGGCGATGGTGCTCAGGCCGGTCAGCCAGTCCATCCGCTTGTCCATCGCGGGCGCCGCCGTCTCCGTGCCGACGTGGTTGACCGCCGGGCAGTAGCGCGACGCCCCGTTCCGCGGATCGCTGGGGGCCACGTGGACGGTGTGCACGTCCATGCCGTACTGCGCCCCGCACAGCCCACGGCGGATGAAGGCCTCGTCGCCGGTGCGCAGGCCCTGGAGGATCATCGCCCAGGGGTAGTCGTAGTGCCCGGCGTCCCACTGGATAATCTCCGGCGACGGGTCGCGGATGACGGTCTTGGCGTCGGCGGCCGAGACGCCCGGGAACGCCCAGTGGAACGTGTCGCCGTAGTTCAGCCAGCCGTAGGCGTCCGTGAGAACCTGGTTGTAAACCACGCCGTCCTGGCGGGCGAGGATCTTGGACAGGCTGGCGGCGGCGGCCTGGTCGTAGCGATGCGCGATCGGCGCGAACCGCCCGAAGTCGGCGTCGGCCGACACGACCGGCCCGTAGACCTTCGTCTGCTGGCAGTAGCGAGCCGGGGCCGCCAGCGGCAGCAACGGCTCCTGGTCGGCGATGAAGAACTTCGCCAGCTCGGCGGCGTCGGTGTCCGGCCCGTGCGGCAGCAGCGTCATCTCGGTCGTGCGGGCGACGCCGAAGTAGAGGTCCTGCGACTTGCCGCCGGCGGCTGACCCGGCGAACAGCCCCACGCGGATCGAGCCTTCGCGCGTCACGGCCAGCGCCCGGGGGCAGGTCTGCCAGAAGTCGCGCATGCCGCAGGCCAGTCCGGCCTTGCCGCCGGGCGCGGTGACGTCCACCCAGCCGATGCCGACCGGGTGATCGCGCCGCGGCAGGCCGCCGTCGCCGGTCCGGGCCTTGCCCGTGTCGACGTTCGTGCAGGTCGTCGCGTAGCTCTCGGAGGAGGCGGCGAGTATCTGCGGCGTCGCGGCGGCGACGGTCTCGAGTGGCGGGCCGACTTGCCCGACCCGGGCCGTCGCCTCGGGTCCGAACTTTGTCGGCAGTTCCAGCCAGGCGTCCTGGAGCGTCGTCTTGTCCTCGGGCTCGAGCCCCTGGCGATTGGTCAGCGTCACCTGGAGCCTGATCGCCGCCGAGCCGCTGTAGAGCGTCGTGATGACCTGATAGTCCAGCCCGCGGATGCCGCCGGGCCCCTTGAGCGTCCCGCTGGTCGAGAGCACGAGCTTGCAGGCCGACTGGTGCAGCACCGCCGGGTGGCTGTGCGAGTCCAGCTCGCTGCGCCAGGTCTTGCCGTCGGCCTGAACGACCAGCGCCGGGCCCGACCCGGTGAGCAGGTTGGGCGTGTGCCGGTCGGCGTGCGGGCGGTTGAACTGGAGCTGGCTGAAGATCGCCCCGCCGTTGCCCTCGACGCGGAGGCGGACCGGGCCGTTGTCGGCCATCGCCTGCGTCAGGCTGGGGTCGAAGTCCAGCGAGCAGGGGTAGTCGATCGCCGGCGGATACTTTGGCCACTGGTGGTTGTCGATCCGCAGACGCAGCCGGCCCCACGCCGAAACCGGCGGCAGGATCGTGTTGCAGTGCAGCCAGCAGACCGACGCCGGCTGGTCCGGACCGGCGGCCTTCCAGTGGGCGACGGCCGAGAAGTCCGCCTGCACCGGCTCGCCGTCGATCACCAGCCGAAGGCTCTTGATCTGGCCGTCGGTCAGTTCGCCGCGGGCCAGCGGCAGGCCGAAGGTCACGGGCATCGCCGGGCGATCCCGACCGGCCGACTCGTGAACCGACAGGTCGGTCGCGAACGACGGCATGACGTCGCCGGGTTGCTTCTGGCAGCCGGCCAGCGCGAACAGGACGAGCACGGAAACCAGGACCAGCAGGTGAACCATCGACGTGGTTGTCATGTGAGCTTTCTCGAAAAGTCTGTCTGAATCGACGCTGCCGATGCCGCCTCAGCCCGGCGGCCAGGTGAAATTCCGCCCGCCCAGCAGGTGCAGGTGAACGTGGAAGACGGTCTGGCCCGCGCCGGCCTGGCAATTGTAGACCAGCCGATAGCCTGACTCGGCCAGTCCGCGGCCGGCGGCGATGCGGCGGGCTACCAGCACCAGGCGACCGGCCAACTCCGCGTCGCCGTCGCCGAGGTCGTTGATCGTTGCGACATGCCGCCTGGGGACGATCAGCACGTGCGTCGGCGCCTGCGGGTTGATGTCCTCGAACGCGTAAACGGCGTCGTCCTCGTACACCTTCCTGCCGGGAATCTTGCCGGCGATGATCTTGCAGAACAGGCAGTCGTCGCTCATGGCGTCTCCTTCGCACCGCGGGCCTGCTCCCGCCGCTCGCGGTCGTCCTGCTCCTCCTCCGACGGGCGGCGCAGGCCGCTCAGCCGGGCCCCGATCAGCAGCACCCCGAACACCACGAGGAACCCGAACCACTCCAGCGGCGCCCGCATGTCCTTGGCGATGTCGTTGTCCCAGTGAATCTTGACGAACAGGTCGTAGATGAACTTGCCCATCTGCTTCTCGTAGACCTGCACCTGGTTGTAGTCGTTGGCAATCAGCCCGAACAGCAGCAGGCCTCCCGTCACGACCCAGACGACGGCGATGAACCACCAGGGCAGCCGGTGGGCCGGCCGTCCGGCCAGCAGGCACATCGCCCCGATCAGCAGGACCGACAGGCTCATCATGCCGCAGAACCAGACGATGACGTAGCTGAGGCCCGGATACCACAGATCGCTCTTCTCGACCACGCGCGACAGGTGAAAGAACGCCATCGCCACCGCGACGTAGGCGGCGGTGCGGACGAGCTGTGCCAGCGGCCCGCGGACCTCGAATCTCATCGGTGACTCCTTGCCCCGCCCGGCGAGGCCAGCCGCGCACGCGCGGGCCCTCTCAAAGGTGACCGGCTCGACGGGTGCGAGTGTAGGCCCGGCTGGCGGCGCTGTCAATCGGCGCGGACGATGCGCCGCCGACAGGTTTGCGCTTGCCGCGGGCCCGCCGGCGGCCGATCATGCAGCGACAGGGCGGCCATCAGCCGACCCGGGCCGCCTGAGGGAGACGACATGCCGACCGAGTATGAGAGCCGCGAGTTGCTTCACGCCGACGACTTCGCGGATTTCGTGAACTGGCACCACGAGGGCGTCGGCGAGATCGGGCCCGGCCCCGTGCCCGGCCAGATGCGGCTGCACTGCCTGGGCAGCCGGCAGGGCGGGCCCGGCTGCATGGCCTTTTTCCGGCCGACGCTGCCCGACCGGATCGCCGTCGAGTACGACCTGGTCGTCCGCTCGCACGGCGGGCTGGTCATCAACTACATCGCGATCCGCGGGCTCGACGGCCAGGACCTGATCGCGGACCGCGACCGCCTGCCGCCGCGGACCGGCGTGATGAGCGACTACTACGCCGCCGCCGGGGGGCTCCAGAGCTACCACATCTCCTTCAGTCGATTCGACGACGCCGGCCGACACACCGACACCTCCAACGGCCGACGCAACCCCGGCATGCTGCTGATGAGCCAGGGCGTCGATCACTGCACCGAGATCGGCAGGGCGTATCGCATCCGCGTGGTGAAGGACGGCGGCCATGTGCAGCTCTGGGTGGACGGGAAGTTCTCGCACAGCTTCTTCGACCGCGACACCCGCCGCTATCCGATCCCCGACACGGGCAAGTTCGGCTTTCGGCTGATCGGCAGCGACGTGATGGCCGACGTGTCCGGCTTCCGCGTCTACCGCATCGACGCGAACGAGGAAGTCTGGCGGGACAAGGCCTGACCGCGCAGCTCACCGACTCGATCCGCCGATCGCGTCCATGAACCGCCTCTCGCAGTCGGGGCAGACCGCGTGCGTGATTCCCGGCAGCGGGTCGGCCTCGAACAGGCCCAACTCCGCGACGGCTCGCTCGACCTCGATCCATCGGCTGGGGGTGGCCAGCCGCTTGCACCACGAGCACATCCGGATCAGCCCCGGGGCAGCCGAGCGATGTGCGTCCAGCAGCGGCTGGACGTCGCGTGGTTCGATTTCCAGCGTCGTCGAGCGGAAGTCCACGTCGCCGTTGGGCCTGGCCTGGGCGGTCAACTGGAGGTAACGCCGCAGCGTCGGGCTGTCGCAGCGATAGTCGTATGTCACCGCGCGGCCGCCGGCGCGCAGGCTCTCAAGCAGCAGTTCGTAGAGGTGGCGGACCTCGATGCCGGCCAGGTGTTCCCAGAGACTTTGGCCGACCAGGTCGGCGGCCAGGTCCGGCGTGCCGTTCTCGACCGCGAACCGCTTGAACGCGTCGTCGGTCGCGACGATGCGGTCCCGCGCGTCGATCCGCCACCAGGTCGTGCTGCTGTCGATCTCTTCCATCAACATGCCCCCTTCAAGAGCGGTCAGGCGTTCATCGTTTCTTCGCCATCGCACGCGTCGAGCCGACGGTGATCCCGCCGTCGACGAAGAGCGTCTGGCCGGTCACGTACTCGCTGGCGTCCGACGCCAGGAAGACGACCATGCCGTCGAGGTCGGCCGGCTGGCCGGGACGCTTCAGCGGAATCTTGTCGGTCAGGTACTCCACCCACGCCGGGTCCTGGTAGAGCACCGCGGTCTGGGCGGTCTTGAACCATCCGGGCGCCAGGCAGTTGACGGTGATCCCGAACGGGCCCCAGTCGTCCGCGAGGCTCGCGGTGAGCTGCTTGTTGCCGCCGCGGCTGGCGCAGTAGGGGGCCATGCCCGCATAGCCGGCGACGCAGCAGACCGAGCCGATGTTGACGATGCGCCCCCACCGCCGGGGGATCATGTCGCGGGCGACGGCCTGGGCGGTGAAGAACTGCCCCTTCAGGTTCGTGTCCACCACCAGGTCCCAGTCGGCCTCGGTCACGTCGACGGCCGCCTTGCGGACGTTGCAGCCGGCGTTATTGACCAGGATGTCGATGCGCCCGGCGGCGGCCAGGGCGTCGGCAACGCCGCGCGTGATGCTGGCGCAGTCGCGAACGTCCAGGGCGACGGGGTAAGCCTTTCGGCCGACCGCGGCGAGCAGGCCGACGGTCTCGCCCAGCCGGGCGGGGTCGCGGCTGGTGACGACCACGTCGGCGCCCGCGCGGGCCAGCGCCAGCGACATGTATTGCCCCAGCCCGCGGCTGGCGCCGGTGACCATCGCCACCTTGCCGGTCAGGTCGAACGCATGGGTTGGCATGAGACTCTCCGGGTCAACGTCACGTCCGTTTGGACGCCCTTACTTCTTCCAGTCCAGCACGGGTACGTCTTCCTTGCGCGGCAGGTCCTTGCTGAGATACCACCAGGTGTAGCCGGTGCTGCGGAAACTGTTGCCGAACCCGATGATGTGGTTCTGCACGCCGCGGGCGTTGCGGGCCAGGCCCTTGATCGTCGCGTCGAGGTACTTCTTGTCGCCGGTCTGTCCGTAGGCGAAGGCGACGGCCTGGAGAATTGCGCCGGCCAGGTCGTTCTTCGCGAGCGCCGCGTCGACGCCGCCGATGACGGTTTCGATCGCCTTGGCGTCGCCGGTGATTTCGTACCACGCGCGATGGCCCTCCAGGGCGATGCCGTCGATCCAGGCGCCGCTGGAGGACTTGCGGAACCCGCGGGTCTTGTTGACGATCTTCTCAGCCGCCGCCAGATAGCTGGAGTCCAGCGTCGTCTCATAGGCGCTGAGCAGGCCGATGATCCCGTGGCCGATGCTGCGGCTCTGGCTGATCGCGTCGGTCGTGTGCGTCCTGGCGAAGCCGGCCGACAGCAGCCCCATCTCCAGGGCCCGGCGGTCGCCCTCCAGCCAGAATCGCTCGAACAGGCTCTGGTTCTTGTAGTGGTTGTAGGTGTTGGAGGTGTAGATCGGATCGCCGTTACCGTAGATGCGCACGTGGTCCAGGCCCGCGCTGTAGCGCGGGGCCCCGGCGAACCGCGGGTCCGGGTGCCAGCAGAGGATGTCGGTGTCCTGGAGATGCGTCGAGGCCTGCTCGGCCATCTCCAGCATGTCCAGGTTGCCCGTGCGGGCGAACTGGATCAGCATCGCGTGCGGGAATCCGTAGTACTCGTTGTCCCAGTGGATGTCGGTCGGGTCCGGCCGCTCGCCGTTCTTGTCGCGGCGGTTGTCGTTGACGTGGTTGATCGAGTCGCCGAAGTTGAAGATGCCGTAGGCGTTCAGCCCGCGGTTGAAGTCGCGGTACTTGTCGATCGCCCGGCGGTTGAGCTCGAAGAAGATGTCGTAGTTGGCCTCCAGCGGCTGGATGCTTTCGGGGTAGAGGTTTGCGTCGGCAGACGCCACGCGTCCAAACGCCCGCGTCTGCTGGCAGTACCACGCCGGGCGGCAGGCGGCGAACAGCGGCTGCTGGCAGAAGGCGTGCAGCTCAGCCAGCCGCTTGGCGCCCGCCGGCGAGTGGAAGTAGACCAGCAGGTCGTGCGTCTTGCTCATGCCCGGGAAGAAGTGGGCCTGCCGGTCGCTGGTGAAGCCGGTGACGGTTGCGGTCTTGCGGACCAGCGACGGCCACAGGCCGGCTTCGATCGACCCGTTGGGATGCACGAACAGCCCCTTCGGGTTGTTCTGCCAGAACCAGCGGACCGAGACCATCACCCCGCGCTGCGGTCCGGAGAGGTCCACGTATCCCAGCCGCAGCGGCCGGATGCTCATCGCCTGCCCCTCGAGCACGCCTTCGGTGGCGTGGTGGTAGGCCGCCCCGCCGACCTCCCAGCGGTCCGCCGACTCGCAGAGCAACCAGGCGCGGTCCTGCCCGCCGAAGGTTCCGGTCACGTCCGAGCCGCTGTTGCCGAAGCGGTACGTCAGCTCGTCCGGCTTGCCCAGGTCGGCGTTGACCGCGACGTTCCAGCGGTCCACGGCCGTGAAGTTGTTGACGCTGGGGCCCTGCTTGCACTCGGCGGCGTAGACGACGCGCAGGTAGCTCTGTCCGCGGTAGGCGTGGATGCGGATGACGTAGTCGAGCAGCTTGTCGCTGGCGTCGGCCGGCTTGTCGGGCAGGTGCCGCCCGACGGCCTTGATGACCACGCGCATCGGGCCGGCCTCCTCGACGGCGACCTGGCAGTCGGGGTCATTGGCCGACGAGTAGAGCCGGTAGGCCGGCAGGTTGGGGGAGTTGGACCAGAGCATGGCCCCCTCGCTCTTGCTGGGCGAGACGATGCGGTGGGCGTCGTCGAAAGCGCCGCCGCCGCTGTCGTCCAGCCAGGCCTCATCGACGAGGTTGAAGTTCTTCTTGCGGACCGCGAACCGGAGCGGGCCGGTCGTGACGACGATGCGGTCGGCCTGGTCCTCGACGACGATGGGGTTCTCGATCGGCTTGGCCGGCCCGTCGTCGCGGAGGGAGAACTGCCGCAGGGTGAACGCCGGCTGCGAGGCCTGGAAGTCGAGCAGCACCCAGCGGACTGAGCGGTCGCGGAACCAGCGGACGGTGGGCGCGAATTGGCAGGGGACTTCGTTGCCGTCGGCGTCGAGGAGCCGGAGCTTGTCCACGTCCTTGAATGCGCCTTCCGGCAGCGGCACGCCGGAGGTGACCGGCTGGCTGGTGCGGGTCTCGCCGTAGTGCTCGGTGACGGTGAGCGGCACGTTGAGTTGGGCCTGCGCCGCCGGGCCCGCCAACCCGATCGCCAGAGCGACAGCCAGCAGCCGGAGCGTTGAACGAACGAGCTTCGATCGCATGGGACGCCTCCTGGAGTGGGAAGTAACGGCGTCCAATCTAGCGGCCGCCGCAAGTCGCGGCAAGCCCGAGGGCAGGGGAGTTGAGCAGACGCCACCGCGTTTGGCGCCCGCGGGCCAGGCTGCAAGGTCGCGGTCGGCGAGGCGGGGGCGATGTCGCGCGGGCGGCGGCGGATGTCGCGCGAACCCCGGTCAATGTTCCGCGGGGGCCCGCCAGGCTTTCCACTTGTCCTGATCCGTTCCGAAGTCCTGTCTGGTTATGCGCTTAAGTGCTTCCGCGGCATCCTGGCGGAGGGCTTCATCCGGGTCGGCGAGGAGGGCGATCAGCGGGTCGATGGCTGACTTGTCGGCCAGTCGGCCCAGCGCAACCACAGCCGCCCGGCGGACCGCGAGCGGCTCGGAGATCGGCTGGCCGTCGCGGGGCTGGACCACGACAGCCACCTCGCTGGTCGCGTCGATCAGTTCGCCGCGGCCGGGCAGCCTGGCCGACTGGGCTCGCAACTGCTCCAGCTTCTTCTGCTCGGTTTGAGCCGAAGCCACGAGGTCGCGGAGTTGCCCTGCCAGTTTCAGATAGACCTGCTCCGTGTCGCCCATGACCGCGGCGACCTGGGACTCGGCGTCGTTCAGGTCGTCGGTCAGGCGGTTGCGGCGTTCGTAGAGCCTGCTCAGCGCGTCGTCGCGGCGGTCCACCTGGTCGCGCTCGACTGCGACCTGGTTGGCCAGCTGCTGCACCGCCAGCGCCTTGCGCGCCACCTGCTGCTGCCATTCGGATCGCGGGTCGGTCGGATGGGTCCGCAGGTCGTTGTATTCCCTGACCGTCTGCGCATACAGCCACTCGGTGCGCTGGTCGTTGGCGATGCGGTCGCGCTCCTGCTTGGCTGAGTCGATTTCCTTCTCGAGCTTGGCCAGCGTCTGTTTGATCTGGTCCCGCCGCGCCAGCAGCGGCTGGGCCTTCCTGGCCGCCTCCTCGTAGCGTGCCTTCGCGCCGGCCACGTCGTTCTGCTTGCTGAACGCCTCAATCTGATCCAGCGCCCGCCTGCAACTCGCATCCGACTGGGCCAGCGCCGCGTCGAGCTGCGTACGCTCCTGCCGCTGGGCCAGCCGCACGCGGCTGTCGCGCACGTAGATCGATAACAGCAGGAACGCCATGTCCCTGGCCGACGCCGCGTCCGGACCGGCCACCCGCACGTCGATGTCCGTCGGCTGCTCGGACGATTCAGCCGCCGCCAGCGACGCCTTCAGTCGGCCGAGCAGGTCCGTCGGCTTGTCGGCTGGGCCGCTGCGTCGCACCCAGCTCCAACCGGCGGCCCGCTCGTTGCCCAGCACCTCAGCCAGGAACGCCTCGCTCGTCAGGCGGGCGATGTGATACCTGCGGGCCGCGTCCATCTCGAACGCCGGCGCCTCGGGGTCGGCCGGTTTGCCCGCCGCCCGCGCCACCGGGTCCACCACACGCAGCCGGGCGGCCGACTCGTATCGCCCGGGCAGCAGGTCGGCCAGCGGACCGGCTGCCCGGACATCGCCCAGGTCCGCCAGGGCTCTGATCGCCCGTACGCGGTCGTCGGCCGGCCCGTGCTGCAAGCCCTCGACCAGCAGGGGGTAGCGATCCAGCAGCAGCCCCCCGTCAGCCGGCTGGGTGGCGGGCGGCGGGTCGGCCGACGCGGGCTGAGTGGCGGGGCCCAGGTCCGCCCGCGCTGGCGCGTAAAGTCCGACAAGGCCAGCGGATAGGACCAGCAGGGCGGCCTGTCTGACGGTTGTGATATTCATTCCGATCGCGGCCTCCGGGGTAGGTGGACCCCAGTGCTATTGGTAAAGTTAGGGCAGAATTGAACTTGACCCCTGTAATCGACCGTACTAAGAATCATTACACACCCGAGATATCAGCACCTCGACGGCCTCGCATCTCGACAACGGGCATTCGCACAGTCCCAATCGGAGGCCACAAGGATGGATTCCACCCGACCGGTTCGCCGTCCATCGCACCGCGTCCTGCTCAAGCTGGTATTGGCCCTGTTCGGCCTTGTCGTCGCCAGTTCGATCGGAGCGCCCTGGTGGAAGATCACCAAGACGGCGCCGCCGCAGAACTTCGCCGGGCACGTCAGCGACCCCGGCAAGGCGCTGCCCAAGGCCGAGCAGGATCGGATCGTCAAGGAGCAGGCCGAGTGGGCCCTCTCGTACGCCGACTACGTTGAATTCTACCGCGACTACGACGTCTTCCGCCCCTTGGAAAAGGACTGGGAAACGCAGATCGGCAAAGGCCGCATGGTCGGCGACCTGTCCGACGACAGCTTGGACAAGTCAGTCAGCTACACGATCTGGGGCTTCGCGGCGCTGCCGGGCATCCTCTCCTGCGTCTTCGGCGGCCTGATCTTCATCTGGGCGCTGATCGCGTTGTTCGTGCGGGTCATGTGGCGGTGGACCTGGATCGGCGGGTTCGTCTGCATGGGGCTGGCCGTTCCGGTGGTCATTCTGTCGATCGCCTGGCTGGTGAACACGCCGGGCGACGACGTCTTCCTCTACAGCCAGCACGTGGTCTGCGGGCCCTTCGTGGCCGGCGGGGCCGCGATCCTGGCGTTCGTCTTCGGGCTGCTTGAACTGATCCTGGGCCTGGTGGCCTGCTTCCGCCGGCCTCAGGCGGCTGCGGCGCCGGCATCGCCGTCGCCCAGCGCGTAGCGTTCGATCGGCCAGGCCCGCGGTGGGCCGCGGCCTTGCGATAGTCACAGACGCCGGTCCGAGCCGGCAGACCCTGGAATCCAAATCACTCGGTGGGAGGTAGAACATGGCATCTGAAGCCGGGAAGAGTCGCACGACGAAAGACCTGCTGTTCGACATCGTCCTGCTGGCCGGAGCGGGCCTGTGGCTGGCGGCCTTCTTCGTCCCCTGGTGGCACATCAGCGTCGATCCCGATGCCATCACGGTGGACCTGAAGGGCGACACGAAGGCGCAATTCGAGTTGAACGGAAAAGCCTACGACGCCCTCGTAGACAACGTCGATTGGTACCGGGCTCACCTGCCGGCCAAGAGCGTGCCCAGCCTGACCAAGCCGCCTGCCCAGTTGCCCACGCAGACGTGGAACATCGCCGTGGGCGCGAAGCTCAGCGAGATGCTGTGGGGCTGGACCGTGGCCACAGCGATCACCACGTTCATCTTCTGCCTGCTCATCATCGCCCTGGTGCTGACGCCCTGGTTCGTTCCGCTGCTGAGGCCGTGGACCTGGCTGACCGGGCTGATGGGCGCGGTCGTCGGCGTCATCGGCCTGATCCTGTCGCTGGTCTGGGTTTTCGGCTCGCCGGGCGGAGACGCCGACGCGTACCTCAGCCAGGGCGTGATCGCCGGCCCGTTCGTGGAGTTGGCCGGCTCGGTCCTGGTGCTGGGCGGATCGGTCTTCACGCTGATCTTCGGGCTCCAGCGTTTCATCGCTTGGATCAAGGGTTTTAGAACCCCCAAGCCGGCGGCCAAGTGAGATGCGTTCACGCGTACGACACACCTTGGCCTCCGGGCTGGCGTGTAGGGTGTGGCTGGCCATCTTTGTGCAGGGCAACCGCCCTCGGTTGCCCTGCCGTTCGCGTCGCGAAGAACTCGGCTGCTTCGCAGCCGACGCACAATCGGGGGCGGTTGTGCCAACACGAAGAGCGTTGGCACGCCGACGAAACGCGGTATCAAGGGAGGCGCCATGCCCGCCACACGAACCGAAGCCAGCCCGCTGATCACCCTGCTGGTGCGCATCGTCCTGCTGTCGGGCGCGGGGCTCTGCTTCGCGTCGTTCTTCGTGCCCTGGTGGGGCATCGACTACGACCCGCGCGGTGTCGGCGAGATCAAGGACGTCAACGAGAAGAAGCGGGTCACCGACGAGGTCAACAACACCATCAAGGACAACGCCGAGTGGTATCGCGACCACGGCTCATCGCACATTCAGCCGGTGATCGACGGCCGCAAGCGGTCGGCCAGTCTGTTCGGCTGGAGCGTGCCCAGCGGGATCATCGCGTTCATCTTCGCGATCGTGATCGTTGCCCTGGTGCTGGCGCCCTGGTTCGTGCCGCTGTTGCGGCTGTGGGCCTGGATCGGCTATGTGATCGCGATCGGTCTGATGCTGCCGGTCCTGATCCTCTCGATGGCCTGGTTGTTCGGCTCGCCGGGCGAGAACGTCGGCGGCTACTTCGCCCAGGGCGTGATCGCCGGTCCGTTCCTGGGCCTGGTGGGGGCGCTGGCTGCCCTGGCCGCCGCGATCGTGGGCCTGATCTTCGGCCTGATGGCCTTCGTAGCCGCGATGAAGTCCGGCAGTGCGTCGAAGAGGCGGGGGTAGACTGCGCAAGTGGCGAGATCGCTCTTCCACTGCATCTTCACTTCTCGGCCGTGAGCCTACTTATTCCCCCTCTCCCTCGCAGGCGAGGGAGAGGGAAAGACTCGGCATTCGCGTTCACGGTTTCAAGCCCACGGCTCGCACGATCGCCGCAATAACGGCATCGGTGTCCTTCAACGCGTCATCATTCGAGAACCGGATAACTCGCAGACCCCGCGACTCAAAGTATGCCTGTCGCTCTGCGTCTTCAGCTTGCCGCCCTTCGTGGCTGCGACCGTCGAGTTCGACGACGAGTCTGGCTGTGGCGCAGAAGAAGTCAGCGAAGTACCTGCCTATCGGGTGTTGTCGGCGGAATGCTCTGCCCTTAAGCCTGGCGCGGCGGAGGCGATTCCAGACGCGGATCTCGGGAGCCGTCATCTTCCGGCGGAGTTGACGGGCGAGGCCGGTCGTTTCCGGTGAGATTCGATGCCGCTTGCCCTGGGCCTCGTGTTCCATGGGGTGTTCAGCCTATTCTGCCAGGACACCCTCACCCCGACCCTCTCCCTCGCGAGCGAGGGAGAGGGGGAAGACGGGAGCGTCGCCAAGATCAAGATTCATCTCCCGTCCTTCGCGTCGGCTGAATCGCCCGCATCGCCAGGCGGCTCTGCGGCTTCATCAATCGCTTCCGCCGTGTCGTCGGGCGGAGGGGCGTCGCCCTCCGGCATCTCCACCCGGAATTGGCCCGGCGGGGGGGCGACGGTGAACCAGAGCAGGCACTTGGGACAGCAGGATCGGCCGCCGGGCTCAGCCGACGGGACGATGATGTAGCTGCGACAGTGAGGGCAGCGAAATATCATTCCCCGCGACTCCGCCCGCACGACGCGTCCCCCATCGCATGTGAGAATAACCTCGCCGGCGCCGGCGGTCAACGCAGGAGGATCGGCGAGGGGCTGAGGGGCAAGAGGGGGAAAGGGGGGCGTCTTCCCTGTGACGTTCCGCACTCGCCAAGCGTCTCCCCCTGTGCAATCCGTTCCGCCGGTGAAATCCGTGTTCCACCCCGGTCCGGCGAGTCGGCCTGGCGTCTGCCGTAATGGCAGCAGGGGGAAACCCGGCTGCGGACTGTGGCAGGAGAGCCTGTGCCCGGGCAAGGGCGTCGACGGGTTGGAAACGCTGTTTTCATCGCCGAAAACGCGGTTTCTGTGGCAATCCTTAGGGCTCTGCGGCTCTGGCACACGGTTTGCATATACTGGAGCTCGAAGGACTGTTGCAGGGACTGTCCCCCCGGACGGACCGG
Source organism: Phycisphaerae bacterium (assembly GCA_022072085.1). Classification (GTDB taxonomy): domain Bacteria; phylum Planctomycetota; class Phycisphaerae; order JAJVII01; family JAJVII01; genus JAJVII01. The sequence continues at coordinate 110,586 of JAJVII010000042.1, read as the reverse complement.
CGGGGCGGGGTAGAATCGGAAAGTCAATCTATCTACCACTGAAATAATCAGTTACGTCCGAAAGGAGGCATCCGGATGGCCGCGAAGCAGTTGGCCTTTGATGAGCAAGCCCGAAAAAGCCTGATCGCCGGCGTGCGCAAGCTGGCGGCGGCTGTCAAGGCGACCCTCGGTCCGCGCGGGCGGCTGGCGGTCCTGGACAAGGGCTACGGCTCGCCCAACGTGACCAAGGACGGCGTGACCGTGGCTGAGGAGATCGAACTAAGCGACAAGTACGAGAACCTCGGCTGCCAGATCGTCAAGGAAGCCGCCAGCAAGACCAGCGACGTGGCCGGCGACGGGACCACGACCGCGACGGTGCTCGCTGAGGCCATCTTCAACGAGGCCTACAAGCACCTGACCAGCGGCGTGAACGCGATGGCCCTGAAACGCGGCGTGCAGGCGGCCGTCGAGGCTGTCGTCAAGGAACTGGCCAAGATCTCCACGCCCGTGGACATCTCCAAGCCGCGCGACATCGAGAACGTGGCGGCCATCTCGGCCAACAACGATCACGAAGTCGGCAAGATCATGGCCGGCGCCTTCGCGAAGGTCGGCAAGGACGGCGTGATCACCGTCGAGGAAGGCCGCAGCCAGGAGACCGAGGTCGAGGTCGTCGAGGGCATGCAGTTCGACCGCGGCTACCTCAGCCCGCATTTCGTGACCGACCACGACGCGATGAAGGTCGTGTTCGACCGGGCGTTCGTGCTGGTCCACGAGGAGAAGATCAGCAACGTGACCAAGCTGGTCCCGCTGCTGGAGAAGGTTTCGCAGGCCAAGCGCCCGCTGCTGATCGTGGCTGAAGACGTCGAGGGCGAGGCCCTGGCGACGCTGGTCGTCAACAAGCTGCGCGGCATCCTCCAGGTGGCTGCGGTCAAGGCGCCGGGCTACGGCGACCGCCGCAAGGCCATGATGCAGGACATCGCCACCCTCGTCGGCGGCAAGGCCATCTTCAAGGATCTGGGCATCGAGCTGGACGCGGTGGGCATCGCCGACCTCGGACAGGCCAAGAAGATCGAAATCGACGCCGACAACACGACGATCATCGAAGGCGCCGGCGACAGCAGGGCCATCCAGGGCCGCATCGAGCAGATTCGCGCCGAGATCGACACGACCACCTCCGACTACGACCGCGAGAAGCTCCAGGAGCGGCTGGCCAAGCTGGCCGGCGGCGTGGCCCAGGTGAACGTCGGCGCCGCGACCGAGGCCGAGATGAAGGAGAAGAAGGCCCGCATCGAGGACGCCCTGCACGCGACGCGGGCGGCCATCGAGGAGGGCATCGTCCCCGGCGGCGGCGTGGCCCTGGTCCGCTGCGCCGGCGTGCTGGACAAGGTGAAGGCCAAGGGCGAGGAGAAGTTCGGCGTCGACTGCGTCCGCAAAGCGCTGACCGCCCCGCTGAAGCAGATCGCCATCAATGCCGGGGTCGAGCCGAGCGTCGTCCTGCACAAGGTGCTCGAGAGCGACAAGCTCGCCTTCGGCTACAACGCCCAGACCGAGACCTACGGCGACCTGGTCGCCGACGGCGTGATCGACCCGACGAAGGTCGTCCGCTCGGCCCTGCAGAACGGATCGAGCGTCGCCGGCCTGTTGCTGACCACCGACTGCGTCATCACCGAGGCCCCCAAGGACGAGGACGAGGCCCCCGGCGGTCACGCCCACGGCGGCGGGATGGGCGGCATGGGCGGCATGGGTGGGATGGGCGGCATGGGTGGCATGGACGGCATGATGTGAAAGACCAACACGAAGGGCCACGAATAAGAGAGCACGAAGGAACACGAAGCGGGAGATGATTGAAGATCAGGAATCTCCTTCGTGGCCCTTGATCGGTCCTTCGTGAGGCTTCGTGTTGAACTCAAAGTTGAAACCCAACAACTGACAGGAGTCAGACAGATGGCAAGGAAGAGCGCAGCCGCGAGCGGCAAGAGAACTTTTAGAGTCAAGCCCCTGGACGACCGCGTGCTGGTCGAGCCGGATGAGGCGGAAGAGAGGACCAGCGGCGGCATCCTCCTGCCCGACGCTGCCAAGGAAAAGCCGCAGCGCGGCACGGTCGTGGCGGCCGGCCCGGGCAAGCTGCTGGACAGCGGCGAGCGGGCGACGCTGAGCGTGAAGGTCGGCGACAAGGTCGTCTACGGCCGCTACGCCGGCACCGAGATCAAGCTGGACGGCGAGCCCTTCGTGATCTGCCGCGAGAGCGACATTCTGGGCGTGCTGGAAGGGTAGGGGTCAGGGACCAGAGGTCAGGGGTCAGTCAGAGCGGACCCCGCCTCGGACTCTCGACGCTCTTGTATGGCTTAGCCGCGACCCGTAGGGGAGCGCGTCAGAACGACAACCAACGGACGATTGGAGACAAGCACATGGCAGCGAAGCAACTGATTTTCGACCAGGCGGCGCGTCGCAAGGTGGCGGCCGGCCTGAGCAAGCTGGCCCGCGCGGTCAAGGTGACCCTCGGCCCGGTCGGCCGAAACGTACTGCTCCACAAGAGCTTCGGCAGCCCGCGCGTGACCAAGGACGGCGTGACGGTCTCCAAGGAGATCGAACTGCCCGACCCCTTCGAGAACATGGGCGCCAAGATGGTCAACGAGGTCGCCTCCAAGACCTCCGACGTCGCCGGCGACGGCACGACGACCGCGACGGTGCTGGCTGAGGCCATCTTCAGCGAGGGCCTCAAGAACGTCACCGCCGGCGCCAACCCGACGGAACTGAAGCGCGGCATCGACCTGGCAGTCGCCGCCGTCGTCGAAGAGCTCAAGAAGCTTTCCAAGCCCGTCAAGGGCAAGGCCGACCTCCAGCACGTCGCGACGGTGTCGGCCAACGGCGACGAGCAGATCGGCAAGCTGCTGGCCGACGCGATGGAGAAGGTCGGCAAGGACGGCGTGGTCACCGTTGAGGAAGGCCGCACCAGCCAGATCGAGCTGGAGTTCGTCGAGGGCATGCAGTTCGACAAGGGCTACATCAGCCCTTACTTCCTGACCAACGTGAACACGCTGCAAGCCGAGCTGGAGGACTGCTACGTCCTGCTGCACGAGAAGAAACTGAGCAACCTGCGCGAGCTGGTTCCGCTGCTGGAGAAGTTGGCCGGCACGGGTCGGCCATTGCTGATCGTCGCCGAGGACGTCGAGAGCGAGGCCCTGGCGGCGCTGGTGGTCAACAAGCTCCGCGGCGTGCTGAAAATCTGCGCCGTCAAGGCGCCGGGCTTCGGCGACCGCCGCAAGGCCATCATGGGCGACCTGGCCGTCGTCACCGGCGGGCAGTTCATCAGCGAGGACCTGGGCATCAGCCTGGAGAAGCTCGAGCTGGACGCGCTGGGGACCGCCAAGAAGATCGTCGTCACCAAGGACGACACCACGATCGTTCAGGGCGCGGGCAAGCAGAAGGACATCCAGGCCCGCATCGCGATGATCCGCTCGCAGATCGAGGGCACGACCTCCGACTACGACCGCGAGAAGCTCCAGGAGCGGCTGGCCAAGCTGACCGGCGGCGTCGCGGTCATCCGCGTCGGCGCTTCCACCGAGACCGAGATGAAGGAGGTCAAGGCCCGCGTCGAGGACGCCCTGCACGCGACCCGGGCGGCTGCCCAGGAAGGGTTCATTCCCGGCGGCGGAACGGCCTACCTGCGTTCGCTCAAGGCCCTGGAAAAGCTGGCCAAGGAGCAGAGCGGCGACGTGGCCACCGGCGTGGGCATCATCATCCGCGCCCTGCACTGGCCGACCCGCCAGATCGTCGACAACGGCGGCGGCGACGGCGCGGTGGTCGTCGAGCAGGTCAAGGCCGCCAAGGGCAACGTCGGCTTCAACGCGGCCAAGGGCAAGATGGAAGACCTGGTCGAGTCGGGCATCATCGACCCGACGAAGGTCGCCCGCAGCGCCCTCCAGAACGCCGCCAGCGTCGCCGGCCTGATGCTCAGCACCGAAGTCATGGTGACCGAGCTGGAGGACGAGGAAGACCTGGCCGCCGACGCGGAGAAGTGATCGCGGAGGAGAAGTCATCCGCAGATTGTGCAGATTTGAAAGAGCCCAGTCCGGGGCGACCGGGCTGGGCTCTTCGGCCATTGCTTGGAGTCGCTTTTCGGCCGGTGGACTTCGCAGATGGGAAATTTCTATGAATTGGCCAACCTTCTTGAGCGGCGTCGCCCTCGCGGTTCCGTTAGCCGCGGCATTGATAGCTATCGCGGGAAGATACTGGGCCGACAAAATTCTCGAAGAACACAAAGCGAAATACCTAGCACAGATGGAGACACTACTAGCTGACCTGCGAACGCGGGACACCAAGGAGTTGTTTGTTCACAAGGTTCAGTTTGAAAAGGAATTCCGGGTCTATGAAGATCTGTGGAAACAAGCCTTAGAACTGGGGCGTGCGGGTGGGCCGTTCGGGGTGCTTTTTCAAGGACAGCCTAAGACCATAGATAGTCGCGTTGATCTAGTTGCAGACGCCCATTCGAAACTTCAAGAAACCGTCTTTGGCAACCGCCCATTCTATTCCCCGGCGGTCTTCGATGCCGCCAAGAAGCTCTTGGATGCCCTTCTCGATGTTGTCCGGATGGATTGGAAGCGAAATAGGCTAGAGGGCCGAGAAAGTAGAAACGACTCGGATGTTGAGAAACTGATCGATCTTGGCGACAGCATTGAGGCGAAGCTGAACGGGATTAGCGAATTGGTTGTGTCGCTCTGTGACAGGATACGCGAACGTGTCTGGAACACGAACAAATCGGGATGGGACCGAGTCGGGGAAGGTGAACTAGAATCTTCTGAATCTGCGTAGTCTGCGGATAACTCTTAATTTTCTTGCTATCATGGCCCAAATGGCTTCCGACAAGCGCGACTATTACGAGGTGATCGGGGTCCAGCGGACCGCGACGGCCGTCGAGATCAAGAAGGCCTACCGCGCCCGCGCTCTCGAATGCCATCCCGACCGCGCCAAGGGCGACAAGAAGGAGGCCGAGGCCCAGTTCAAGGAACTGGCTGAGGCCTACGAAGTCCTCAGCGACGCCGACAAGCGGGCCCGTTACGACCGCTTCGGCCACGAGGGGCTGCGCGGCGTCGGCATGCACGACTTCTCGCACATGGGTTTCGACGACATCTTCTCCATGTTCGAGGACATCTTCGGCGGCGGCGGCGCCCGGCGGCGCGGTGGTCAGCCCCGGGCCCGGCGCGGCTACGACCTGGAGACCACCGTCGAGCTGACGCTGGAGGACGTGGCCGCCGGCGTGACCAAGGATATCGAGTTCACCCGCCTGGACCTCTGCGAGACCTGCAAGGGCAACGGCTGCAAGCCGGGGTCCAAGCCCTCGGCCTGCCGCACCTGCGGCGGATACGGCCAGGTCGCCCGCAGCAGCTTCGGCGGGATGTTCCAGGCGGTGACAACCTGCCCGGCCTGCGGCGGGGCGGGCAAGAGCATCGACGCCCCCTGTGCCGACTGCGGCGGCCGCGGGCGGCAGAGCCACGACCACGCGATCTCGGTGAAGATTCCCGCCGGCGTCGAGGACGGCATGAGCATCCGCATCGCCGGCGAGGGCGACGTGGGCGACAGCGAGATGCTCCGCGGCGACCTGTTCTGTCACGTCCGCGTCGGCGAGCACGACCTGTTTCAGCGGCACGGCAGCGACCTGCTGCTGGAGATGCCGATCAGCTTCACGCAGGCGGCCCTGGGCGCGAAGATCGAGATACCCACGCTCTCGGGCCCCGAGACGGTGACGATCAAGCCCGGCGTGCAGAGCGGGGAACTGCTCCAGGTTTCCCGGGCCGGCCTGCCGGACGTCCGCGGGGGCAAGCGAGGCCACCTGATGGTCCGCGTCATTGTCGAGACGCCGGCTAAGCTGACCCGCCGCCAGGAGGAACTGCTGCGGGAGTTCGCCCAGACCGAGGACAAGGCCGTCCTGCCGCACCGCAAGGGATTCCTCGACAAGATCAGGGACTACCTCGGCGGCGGCGACGGAAAGAAAGAGTGATTCAAAATCTCCCACGAAGGACCACGAAGAGGAAAGCCAGGAGTTCATTATCAGAAGACGCCTTCGTGGCTCTTCGTGGGAGACTTCTTCCGGCAGTTCCAGGCGAGGCCAACGGTGAGCAAAGACAACCACAACCCGGATGATGAGAAGATCGAGATTCCCGTCAGCGATCAGAACGCGAGCGGCCAATCGGCTGCCCCGCCTCCGCCGCCGACTGCTGATGCCCGCATCGCCCAGCTCCAGGCCGAGGTGGCCAGGCTGAACGACCGGCTGCTGCGCACGACCGCCGACTACCAGAACTACCAGAAGCGGACCGCCCGCGAGACAGCCGACGCCCGTGACCGGGCCCGCCGGGATGTGCTGCGCGAGGTGCTGACCGTGGTGGACGACCTGGAGCGAGCCCTGGAGGCCGGTCGGCTGGCCCAGCCGGCGGAGGCCATCATCGCCGGCGTCCGCATCACCCACGAGCACCTGCTGGGTCTGCTGTCCCGGCACGGCGTGACGCCGATCGAAGCGGTCGGCCGGCCGTTCGACCCGGAGATTCACGAGGCCCTGATGCGCGAGCCGGCCGGCGACGTGCCCCCGATGACCGTGACGCAGGAGGTGGCCCGGGGCTACCTGATGGACGGCCGACCCCTGCGGGCCAGCCGAGTGGTCGTGGCCGTCGCGCCGGAAGGCGAAGAGACGGATTAACACGAAGGGGCACGAAGGGGGAGAAGGGCCACGAAAGGGGGAGTGAGATGGAAGAGAAGAGTGAGTTGCTATACCGGGATGAGGTCTACCGGATCATTGGGGCGGCCATCAAGGTCCACAAGACGTTGGGGGCCGGATTTCTGGAGAGTGTGTACGCGGAGGCGTTGGCCTACGAACTGACACGGGCGGGGGTCGCGTTCGAGGCGGAGAAGGGCCTGCCGATTCGGTACAAGGACTTCTTTCTTGAGAAGAGATTCGTTGCCGACTTCGTGTGCGAGAGCAAGATCATTCTGGAGTTGAAGGCCGCCGAGGCCCTGTGCAAGGCTCATGAGGCGCAGTTGTTGAACTACCTGCGGGCAACGGGAATCCGCGTCGGCCTGTTGATCAACTTCGCATCCCCAGCCCGCCTGGAATGGAAACGAATGATCGTCTGAGTCGTGAACCATTGAATTCCTTCGTGGCCCTTGGTTCTTCTTTCGTGGCCCTTCGTGTTGATCCGTGGATGGAAGCGGATGATCGTCTGAATCTTGAGCCCTAGAATTCCTTCGTGGCCCTTGGCTTTGCCTTCGTGGCCCTTCGTGTTGATCAGTGGAGTGCGGTTATGCCGACCTACGAGTACAAGTGCGACGCCTGCGGGCATGAGTTCGAGCTGTTTCAGTCGATCAAGGCCAACCCCGTCCGCAAGTGCCCCAGGTGCGGGAAGCTGAAGGTGAAGCGGCTGATCAGCGCCGGCGGCGGGCTCATCTTCAAGGGCTCGGGGTTCTACATCACCGACTACCGCAGCGACGGCTACAAACAGGCAGCCGGCAAGGACAAGGCCCCGGCGGCGTCGGACGCGTCGGCCAAGGACAGTTCGCCGGCCAAGGACAACTCGCCGGCCAAGAGCGAGACCAAGACCGACAGCAAGCCCAAAGGCAAGTCGAAAGCCAAGGCGGCCGAGTGAGTCTGCCCGCCTCCGACGGACGCTCGCCGCTCCTGCGTCGGCTGTAGCCTCCCGCCCCCTCGTTTTTGTATTGCAGGCGACGCAGCGCCATTTATAATCGTCCGCAGACGGGCGCAATTTCATATCGCCCGCCCGGTCCGGGGCTAACGACGAATGATGAACGCACTGCCTGTCGGTAAGACCCACGAGAAAGGAGTCGGCGATGGCTGACGACGGCCAGGAACTTCGCAGCGTCAACTGGCGTGAGGTATTCGGATTCACGCGGATCTTCGGCAGCTTCAAGCTGTCGCGTCAGATGAGCAAGATCGGCATCGCCCTGCTGGCGGTGGTCCTGACCTGGGGCCTGGGCCTGGTGATGGACCTGGTCTTCACCCACCTCAGCGACGTCTACGCGGCGCCGCAGGGCGCCCCGCCGACGGCGGTCTTCACCGAGCCCGACGCCTATTGGTGCGTGCAGGACTTTGACGCCTGGCGGGACGGCGCCCAGAAAGCCGTCGAAGGCTCGCTGGTCCAGGCCGCCCAGCGATTTCTCACCGTCAAGGACCGCCCCTACGCGGGCAAGCCGGACGACGCCGCCAAGGCCGCCCGCGAGGATCCCGGCAAGGTTCGCGGTCAGTTGGCCAAGGCTTTCGACGAGGGCCTGGAAGCCGACCTGAAAGTGGCGGCCGACGATCGCAAGAAGGCCCTGGAGGCCGCCGACAAGCTCGACGGCGCCGACAAGAAGAAGGATGCGCGCGAGCAGGCTGAGAAGGACTACCTCACGGCGACGCGAAACGCCTACGACAACTACGCCATGCTCGACGCCGCTCTGGACGCGGTCCGGCCGCAGGGCGTCTTTGCGACCTTCTCGGACTACGAGGGCTACTACTTCCGCGAGGCCGTCCGCGCGGTCCTGCACGGCAACATCCTGACCGGCTTCAATCAGATCGAACAGCGGCAGCAGATGCCGCCCGGCGAACTTGCCCGGGCCACACGCCTCCAGGCCGCCCAGGCCAACGCCGCCCAGGATCCGCTGGGCCTGCTGGCCTGCCTGTCGCTGATGGCCCAGGGCGTGATCTGGCTGTTCGCCGCGCACTGGATTTATGCGGTCATCTTCGCGGTGATCTTCCTGTTCGTCTGGTCGGTCGCGATCGGCGGGGTCGCCCGGGCGGCCGCCCTCCAGGCGACCCGCGACGAAAAGGCCGGCTTGGGCGAGTGCCTCCGCTTCGGCCTGCGCAAGTGGTATCACAACCTCGGCGCCATGCTGGCCCCGATCATCATCTTCCTGGTGCTTTCGGTGCTGGTGGCCGCCCCGGTGTCGCTGGTCGGGCTGATTCCCGGCTTCGGCGGCGTCTGGATCGGCATCTGGTTCGGCCTGGTGATGGTGGTCTCGTTCGCGCTGGCGATGCTGCTGATCCTGCTGGTCGCCGGCGGGTTGCTCATGGCCCCGACGGTCGCGGTCGAGGGCAGCGACGCGTTTGACGCGATCACCCGCAGCAGCCAGTTTGTCCTGTCGCGGCCATGGCGGGCGTCGTTCTACGGGCTGGTGGCAGCCGGCTACGGCACGATCTGCTACCTGTTCGTGCGAACGGTCCTGTTCGCGACGCTGAAGGTTTCGCACTTCGTCGTCGGCCTGTTCGACTTCACCAGCCGCACCGAGGTCCGCGCCGGCGCGGGCAAGTGGGACCTGATGTGGTCCGGCCCGACGTTCGAGAATTTCCACGGCAGCGGCCTGTCGCCCGCGGGGATCAACGGGGTTGACTGGTTCGGCGGCTACCTCGTGAACCTCTGGATCATGCTCGTCGGCGGCCTGCTGGTCGCCTGGGTTATCAGCTACCTCGTCTCGTCGAGCACCTACATCTACCTGCTGTTAAGGCGGGCCGAGGACGCGACCGAACTGGACGAGGTTTACATCGAGGAGCCGATGGAAGACCTGCCGCCCGAGCCGGCGGCCCCGGCGGAGGCGGCTGCCCCGGCCGCGTCGGCTGAGCCCGAGGCCCCCAAGGCGGCTGAGGAAGGCGAGGCCCCCAAGGCCGAGTAGTCGTCGTCTGACACGCAGACGCAAAGGGCCGTCCCCCGCGGGACGGCCCTTCTTCTTCTCCTTGCGTGTGCTTGTTTATTGAGTCCTGTAAAAGAAATCTTCACCACAGAGAACACAGAGGGCACAGAGTCAGACGTATTGAAAGATTCTGGATTTCGGTCATTTCTTGACGTTTCGGACCCCCCTCTGTGATCTCGGTGTCCTCTGTGGTGAATGAAGATTCCTCTTGCAGGAGTCAATAGCCGCGACCGTAAGGGAGCGCGCCAGTCGTCGCACTCACTTGCTCGGGTGTTCGTAGATGGCCGCCTCGCAGGGGATCCAGGTGTCGTCGAGGCGGAAGACGCCGTCCTCGCCCTCGTCCACATCAAGCGTCTTGCCCGTCCGAACGTTGACCACCGGGCCGGCCGGCCGGGCCAGCCACTCCAGCGTCAGCCGAGTCGGCCGATCGTCGATCGCGCCCAGTTTGGCCATCGCGTCGAACGATTCGTTCAACTGCCGGGGCGGGCTCTTCACGACGCAGATGATCTCCTTGTCGCCCTTGCGCCACCGCACGACCTCGTTGAACCGCCCGGCGGTCCGAACGGTGACCGGAGCGGCCGCGCGGGCCTCCTTGAGGTACTGCCCGATCCATCCGGCGTTGGGATCTGCCCGGCCGGCGGCCCGGTTGACCAGGTAGGGAACCGGCGAGAGGTTCAGCAGCAGCGTCCGCCCGCCGGGGGCGCCGTTGCCGTTGCTTCGCTGCGTTTCGAAGCATTCATGGACGTTCCCGGTCACGGCCTTGCGGACCACGCGGGGCCAGCCGTTGACCATCTGCGTCCCCTCGGTAACAAACCGGTCGGACAGCGGCTTGTTCAACTTCTCGCTGTCGATGAAGGTGACCGCCTTGCCATCGAACAGGCCCGCGGACAGGTCGGACTCGTCCACGCCGAACAGGGATTGGGCGATGCCCGGGCCGGTGCGGAAGCGGCAGTGTTCGTTCATCAGGCCGGGCAGAAAGTCGGCGATGACCGTGCCGCCGGCCTTGACGAACTTCTCCATAGCCGCGATCTCCGCGTCGCTCAGCGCGAAGCAGGCCGGCAGGATCAGCACCTTGAAGCGATCGGCGGTCAGCTCGCCGGCAGCCAGCTTGGGGGCGTCGATGAAGCTGTACTGGAGGCCGGCGTCCTGAAGCATGGCCATCCAGGCCAGCCGGCAGAGGATCGACGTGCTGTTGTAACGCTCGATGCCGCCGCTGCGGGCGGCCCATCCGTGGTTCTCGTGGACGGTCGAGTCGAGAATCCAGGCCGCCCGGATCGACGGCTGGCTGTAGTAGATCGCGACGCCGTCGTCCTGGTACTCCGCACCGGTCAGCAGCGTCGCCAGCCGCGGGCCCTGCATCTCCCTGAAGATCGGCGGCAGGTAGGCGATCCGCTTGTCCAGCGTCCCGTCGGGCGCCCAGAATCGCAGGTCCTTGCCCGACGGCCAGAGGATGCTGCCGCGGTTGCCGTGGGCGAAGTGATACCAGAGGATCGCGGAGTCGCCGACTTTGGACTGGCGGCTGAAGAAGGTCTTGGCCCGGATCACCCGGGGCGCCAGCGAGCGGATGATCTCTTCGTTGCCGCCGATGTCGTAATTCTCGATCCACTGGACGCTGCGGACCAGCCGCGACCAGTCGTATCCGCCGTAGGCGCAGGGCTGCTGCGAGCCCTCGATGCCCGCGGGGCGCTTCGGATCGACCTCGTTGGCGACCTTGACAATGTGAACCAGCGTGTCAGCCATCGTCTGGTCCATGAACTGGCGGAAGTCGGCCCATCGGGAGAAGTTCCACTTGTCGGCTGTCGTCGTGCGGGCCTGCTGCCAGGAGCGGTCCGCGTCCTCGGGCACGATCTCGTCGGCGCTCTTGAACGACGTGCCCCACTCGGCGTTCAGCCGCTCCAGTGAGCCGCCGTAGAGCCCCATCGCGAACTTGCGGAACGCCGGTCGGCTGGCGGGCGCCCAGCAGGTCTCCGACGCGCTGACGAAGTCGCCGGTGGATATCTCGTCATCCAGCGAGTAGCAGAACGGCCGATGGTCCTTCGCGCCGGCGACGTGCCTGCGGACCAGCCCGTCCATCTCGGCGATGACGGCCGGGTCGTGCAGGCAGCGCGGCCTGGCCAGCAGCAGCCCCGGGCCGACGAGCCACTTCTTGTCCGGCCGGCGGCTGATCAGTTCCTTTCGCTCGCGCAGGTAGAGGATGCCCTTGCCGGCGACGTGGTCGAGGTAGAGCGAGAAGCCATGTTTGTCGGCCCAGGCGATCTCGTCGGGCGAGAAGTTCTTGTCCAGGTGCAGCGTGGCGATGCCGTCGCGCTTCCACGCGGCGGCGGTGGCGTCGTTCAGTTCGGGCGTGCCGGCCCGCCAGGGGACGACGAAATAGCCCGGCCAGGCGGCGTCGAACCCGCCCTGCGGGACGGCCGGGGCGTTGGGAATCTCCTGGGCGGCGGCCGTCGCGGCGACGAGCATCACGAGCGAGAGGGCCACGCGGTGAAGACGCATGCGGATTCTCCTTGGTGGACATGCCGGCTTGCAAATCCGTCGCGGGTGCAACACAATACCACCCGGCCGATGCGGCGACAAGCGAGGCGTCTGGATGAGTAACCCCGTCAACAACATTTGGGCTCCCTGGCGGATGGAATATATCCGCAAGTTGGGCGAGAAGGGGGAGGGCTCGCCCGGGCCGGACCGCAGCGGCGGCTGCTTCCTCTGCGACTACTTCGCCACCCCCGAAGCCGACCGCGACAACTACATCCTCTGGCGGACCAGAAGCTGCCTCGTGCTGCTCAACCGCTTCCCCTACGCCAACGGCCACATGCTGATCGCCCCGGCTGAGCACCTCGGCACGCTGGGCGAACTGCCGGACGAGCGGCTGGCGGAACTGGCCAGGCTGACCCGCGACGTCGAGGTGCTGCTCATGCGGTCGTTCAAGGCCGAGGGCTGCAACATCGGCGTGAACATCGGCCAGTGCGCCGGCGCCGGGCTGCCCGGGCATGTCCACTTTCACGCCGTGCCGCGCTGGCCGGGCGACACGAACTACATGGCGGTGCTGGCCGACGTGCGCGTCATTCCCGACGCCCTGACAGCCAGCTACGCCCAACTGCGGGCCGACGCCGGGAAACTGGGTCTGCCAGTTCAGGCGGCGGGCATTTCGGAGGACAAGTGAACGCCTGGACTGTTACTTGCTTGCGAACGATGACCCCGTTCGAGGTCAAGGAAGCCGTTGCGGCATCCAGTCGTCGCTACGCCGAACACTGGAATCACTGGTTGCGTGCCAACCCAGCGGAGCAGGTTGGGTTGCTCGGAAGTATCCTCCGCAAGTGGCAAGCCACTCGCCCGCACGCGATGCGCAGGGCAAGATCGGAAGATCGGCACAAGGCGCCTTATCTGGACGACCTCGTAGCCGCGGCCGGACCGCATATTCACGGGCTTACCGGTGTCGTTGTCCGCGACTTGCCAGAGACTGGTGGGGAAGTTCTGACCCATCTGGAATCCCTGTGGAGCGTCTTCGAGAAGTTGCCCATCGATGGGTGCGGTTCGTGCGTTGGCATATCGAAGGCCGTCCTCTTGCTCACACGCGGCAGGATCGGCCCCGCCTTCGACTCGAAGGTGAGACGCCAAGTCGGTAGACAGATCAAGTCGGCAGGCGACTGGATTGCAGTGCTTCGGGGGGTCGGAGAGGACATCCGTGCCTTCGAGGCAAGGCATGGCCCGCTGGCGACGGCCGTCCCGACGGAGTTTTCCAACCTCGAGTGCGGTCGGCTGTACGATATGGCCTTTGGGCCGCGATAGTCAGGCGACTGCAACCTGCCGAGCATTGGCAATCTCGCCGGTGGCGACGGGGCGAACCTGATTGGCGTCGAGCGAAACAATGGCGATCGTCTCGCCGGAGAGGGTGACGAACTCGACTTCGTAACCGCGCTTGCCATGCAGCAGAACAACCGTGCCAAGGTCGCCTCGCTTGAGGTTGTGTTTCGGCAAGTCAACCGTCAGGACCACGCTCTGCAATTCCTCGATCATGCTCGTTTCCTCGGCAAGGGGTGCGCGGTCACCAATCTGGGCACATCCTGTCCCGTGTCGACGAACCAGACTGCCCTAATCGCCGGGTTGCGGCCGTCCGGGGTTTCCAACTCTCCCTCAATTATATAGCGCGTTCCGAAGCGGGAATCCTCAACCTTGGTCACCGCGTTGGCCGCCGCATGTCGTTTCATCGCCTCCGCAAGTCTTTCCCATCTCGAAGGCGAGAAGCCGAACCCCAAGAACCAGCGGGCTTTGTGCCGTCCAACCGGGTGTGTGTCTGAAAGCAGATAATCCGCAATCTTGTCCCGCGTGACGACCGCCTTGACAAGTCCGGGCAAGTTCATGAGTGTTTACGCCTCTCGCTTAGTATGGCTACGCTCCCGCGCTTTTGCAACTGGGCAGCCTCTATATGGCTTTCCGTCTTTCAACCTGGAGGCTTCTGCCGTATAGTGTCCGCGCGACTTGCGAGGTAAACGGATGACTGAATCCCACCCCGAAGCCGGCCTGCTTGCGCTGGCCACGCGCCAGCAGATCGAGCAGCGCGAGCGCGAGACGCTCAGCCCGCTGTCGTGCCGGTCGGCGGACAGCGCCGGCCGCAAGGTCCCCGAGCCCGACCATCCCTACCGGACCGCCTACCAGCGCGACCGCGACCGGGTGATCCACTCGGCGTCGTTCCGCCGGCTTCAGTACAAGACGCAGGTCTTCGTCAACCACGAGGGCGACCACTTCCGCACGCGGCTGACGCATACGCTGGAGGTGGCGCAGATTTCGCGGACGATGGCCCGGGCGCTGCGGCTGAACGAGGACCTGGCCGAGGCGGTCGCACTGGCCCACGACCTGGGCCACACCCCGTTCGGGCACAGCGGCGAGGACGCGCTGTCGGAACTGATGGCCGGCCACGGCGGCTTCGAGCACAACCGGCACACGATGCGGATCGTGGACTTCCTGGAGGAGCGCTACCCCGACGTGCCCGGGCTGAACCTCAGCCGCGAGACGCGGGAATGCCTGGCCAAGCACACGACGCGCTACGACAAGCCGATCAGCCGCGACTTCCCGATGAATGAGCGCCCGCCGCTGGAGGGCCAGATCGTCGACCTGGCCGACTCGATCGCCTACAACAGCCACGACCTGGAGGACGCCCTGTCAGCCGGACTGATCGAAGAGGAGCAGTGCGCCGGGCTGGACATCTGGCGGGAACTGCGGTCGAAGATCGCCGCCGACCATCCGAAGCTGAAGGTTGCCTCCGGCCGGGCGTACGAGCGCGAGCGTCAGAACCGCGTAGGCAAGGCGCTGATCAACGCGATGGTGAGCGACGCGCTGGCCACCGCGGTCGCCAGCGCGGCGAAGTTCAAGGCGGCGACGCTGGACGATATCCGCCGGGCGCCGGCGATCGTGGCTTTCAGTCCGGCGATGGCCCGGCAGGTCCGGGCGGTCGAGGAATTCCTCTGGGCCAACGTCTACGGGCACTACCGGGTGATCCGGATGGCCAAGCGGGCCAGGCGATTCATGGAGCGGCTGTTCGGGGAGTTCGTGCGGGAGCCGCGGCAGTTGCCGCCCTCCTTCCAGGCCCGCCTGTCGGCCGACGGGCCTTACCAGGTGGTCTGCGACTACCTGGCCGGCATGACCGACCGTTTCTGCCAGGACGAATACAAGCGACTGTTCGAGCCGTTCGAGCGGACGTAGGGCAGGGGCGGGCAAGGACAACAACAGGAAGAATTGCACCATGCAGGACCTCCACACGCGCTGGATCGAGAAGCTGGCCTCGATGGTCGATATGGATCGCCTGTTCACCAGCCGCGAGCGCTGGCGGCGGATGTACGACTTCAAGCCCGAAGACGCGCTGCCGCGGTTCGACCGGGCGGGCCAGGACAAGCTGGGGCCCTCCGACTGGCCGACCTACCTCTACAACGACGCGTTCAACGACCCCGAAAAGATGCTGATGAACGAGCTGGCCGGGGTCTACGCGGCCGTCCGGCTCGGCGACGATCGGCCGTTGAACATCCGCGCCAACTACGGCACGGTCATCCTGCCATCGGTGTTCGGCGCGCCGTGGCAACTCACGGACAACTCGATGCCCTGGGCGCATCACTTCGAGGGCGGCGCGGACGCGATCCGCCGCCTGATCGATGCCGGCCCGCCGGACCCGGCCGACGGCCTGGGGGCCCGGTGCGTGGAGACGGCCGACTTCTACCGGCAGGTGCTGGCCGACTATCCGCCGCTGGCAGGGGCGATCGACATCTATCACCCCGACCTCCAGGGCCCGTACGACGTCGCCCACCTGTTGATGGGCCCGGACATCTTCATGGCCGGCTACGATCAGCCGGAACTGGTGGACGAACTGCTGGAACTGGTCACCGAGACTTACCGCCGGTTCATCCTGATGTGGGCCGACCGCGTGGGCTTCAACGACGGCGACGGCCTGACGACGCACTGGACCTTCTACGTGAAGGGCTGGCTGATGATCCGCGACGACACGGCCATCCTGCTCAGGCCCGAGCAGTACCGCCGTTTCGTGCTGCCTTACGATAGCCGGCTGCTGGCCGAGTTCGGCGGGGCGATCCACTTCTGCGGCCGGGCCGATCACCTGTTCGAGGAGATGCTTGCGACCGAGAACCTGTCGGCGGTCCATAGCAGCCAGCCGGCCCTGAATGACCACGCCCGGCTGATTCGGCTGGCCCAGGAGCGGAAGATCGCCCTGCTGGCCTGGCCGAGCGACGCCGTGCCGCCGGGCACGACGACGGGCCTGTGCGTCATGGACCGCCAGTTGGCCAAGTCCGGCTGACCGCGGGGCGCAAAAGAGAAACGCCACGTCCCGCGAGCGAACGTATCGCCCGCAGGGCCGTGACGTTTGGAGGGGTACCCTGCTTATCGGACAGGTCCCGTCCGAATCTTCACCCCTTTTTCGCCCCGGCGAGCCCGGCCTGGGATCGGCCGAGGCGCCCCCAACGTCAGGCCCGCCGGGCGTGTCTGGCAGGGAGCGGATGAAGTTGGCCGAAACGCGCCGATCTGCCGATAGACAAAGGCAGATACGTGCGTGCAGCGCGGCGGGCGGACTGCTGATTTGGCGGGAACATCCCGCCGGCGCAGGCGTTCAACTAGGGTCGGACCGTCGCTTGATACCGGCGCGCCGCAGGCCGTATACTGGTATGGCCCGTCCGACATGGAACCCGACAACGACCCAGGCGAAGGCACTTCGGCCCGTCGCAGCGGACGGCAGGCAGCGGCCCGAGCGGACGGTCGCAGCCCCCGGTGACCCAGGGGAACATCCTGCCCCCGGCAGGGAAAGGTGTGCAATGCATCGCCGGAATAGGAATGTTGTGGCGGGCGGAGTGCTGGCCGCGGCGGCGGCCGTCATGCTCATGGTCGGTCCCGCGACGCTGTCGGCCCAGCCGGTGACCCACCGGATCGACGGCGAACAGGCGGTGCGCCAGCTTCGCCTGGCGACGCTGGGCTTCGTGGAACAGGGCCAGTGGGCGTCGGCCAAGGCGGGCACCGAGCAGTTGCTGGCCGGCAACGCCGAGGATCCGGTCGGCCTGGAGCTGCGCCGCCTGCTGGACGCCCACGACAGGGTCGAGAAGACCCGCCGCCTCCAGCGGCAGGAGGCCTACGACGAATCGGCCACCCAGGTGGCCGGATACATTGCCAAGCAGGAGTGGGAAGAGGCGCTGGCTGAGTCGACCCGGACCGCCGACCTGGCGCCGGAGAAGGCGGACCTCCAGAAGAAAACCTGGTATCCGACGCTGGTGCAGAAGTGCCTGCAACTGGCCCAGGAGCACAAGGACAAGGGCGAGTGGCTGAAGGCGACGGCGGTCTATTCCGAACTGTCCAGCCTCCAGACCGACAGCGACAACGAGTATCGGCGGATGGCCAAGAAGACCGCGCGGTTCGCGCGGCTGGAGGCCCTCTATCACACGCCGGAGGACTCGGCCAAGCAGATCAACGGCATCGACGAGGGCATGTTCCGCGAGGCCCTCAATCAGGTGCACCGCTTCTACGTCACCGACCCGGACTATAAGAAGATGACCGTGACGGCGCTGGAGTGCCTGCACGCCCTGACCGAGGTGCCGTCGCTGACCAAGGCGTTCCCGGTGCTGGCCGACGAAGCCACCCGCAAGAAGTTCGCCGACGGCGTCGACAATCTGCGCAAGAAGGCCCAGGACCAGCAGGCGATCCACTTCGCCGACATTCACCAGTATTTCGTGCGGGCCGGCGTGGTCAACGAGGACACCGTCAAGCTGCCCAAGGCCCTGATGGTCCGCGAGTTCTTCGACGGCGCCCTGGACGAACTGGACCCGTTCAGCTCGATGATCTGGCCGACCGAGAAGAGCGAGTTCGACAAGCAGATGAACGGCGAGTTCACCGGCGTGGGCATCCAGATTTCGCTCAAGGACGGGCAACTCACCGTCGTCAGTCCGCTGGAGGACACACCGGCCTACCGGGCGGGCATCCAGGCCGACGACGTCATCATCGCCATCAACGACGAATCGACCAAGGACATCACGCTCAACCAGGCGGTGCAGAAGATCACCGGGCCGGCCAACACCCAGGTCGTGCTCACCATCCGCCGCCCGGGTCGCAGGGATCCCATCGACTTCACGCTGGTCCGCGCCCGCATCCAGATCCAGACCGTCAAGGGCTGGGTCCGCGACGAGAAGGGCCAGTGGGAATACATGGTCGACAACGACTACCACATCGGCTACGTCCGCGTGACCAACTTCATGCGGCGGACTGTCGCGGACCTTGAGAAGGCCATCGACGCCATGGCCCGCCAGAACGTCCGCGGGCTCATCATCGACCTGCGGTTCAACCCCGGCGGACTGCTCACCCAGGCCGTCGAGATGGGCGACCTGTTCATCGACAAGGGCCTGATCGTCTCGACGCGCGGCCGCACCATCCAGGGCAGCGAGGAGTTCGCCCACGAGGGCGGCACCAACACGACCCTCCCGATCATCGTGCTGGTCAACGACTACTCCGCGTCGGCGGCCGAGATCGTCTCCGGCGCCCTGCGCGACACCAACCGGGCGATCATCGTCGGCCAGCGCACCTACGGCAAGGGCAGCGTGCAGAACGTGATTCCCGTCGGCGGGTTCGACCCGCAGCTCGGTGCGGCCAAGGACCCCCCGGCCTACATGAAGCTGACGACCGCCTACTACTACCTGCCCGGTGGCGAGTCCATCCATCGCCACGAGGACAGCAAGACCTGGGGCGTCAACCCGACCGTCGAAGTCGACGTGACGCGCGACGAGGTGCAGGACATCCTGGACCTGCGGCGGGACAGCGACATCCTGCACCGGCCCGGCGAGGTCCGCGTGCCGACCACGCAACCGGACGACCGGTCAGGCGCGCCGACGACGCAGCCCGACCACGTCGCGATTGACGCCCAGATGGACGCTGCCCTGCTGGTCCTCCGCGCCGAGTTGCTCAAGCGGAAGCTCTAAGCAAGCGATCGGCCTGCCTGCCCACGAGGCTTGTGATTCAGCCGGTCCGCGGCTACGCTGGCGCATTGTCTGCCGGCGGCCTGTCCGCGCGAGCGTTCCCGCCGGGCGACTGAAACCAACCGGCCGAGGACTGCGCTGATGGCCGACCGCGATCCCGCCCATCCCCCCCGTGTGCTGACAGGTCAGGTCCGCATGGCGTGCCTGTGCCTGGCGGCGGCGCTGCTTGCGCCGGTCTGGCGGGCCGCCCGGGCCGATGACGCCTCGCCGATGGACCTGTTGCGGCTGCCGCCGGCCACTCAGCCGGACGCGCCGACCACCCGGGCGGCTGACGACGACTCGCCGCCTCTGGTGTCCGGGCCCGTCGTGCGCGTCGGCGTGCTGCTTCCGCTCACCGGCGACCTGGCCCCCTACGCCCGCTCGGCCCGGCTGGCGCTGGAACTGTCGGCCGACGCGGCCAACCGCCGCCACGGCCTGTCCGGTCCGCGCATCGAACTGGTCGTCTACGACACTCACGGCTCCGACCGCGACGCCCGCGAGTCGGCGATCCGCGCCATCCTGGTCGACGGTGTGGACGCGCTGCTGGGCGGGCTGACCGGCCCGGAGGGGGTGGCCCTCCGCTCGATCGCCGAGCGCCGCCGCGTGCCGCTGGTCGTGCTGTCGGGCGGCTACGACAGTGTCGCCGAGAACGCCCGCACGGTATTGCGGGTCGGCCTGTCCGACGCGCAGTTGGCCGACGCCCTGGCCGACTTCGCCTGGGCGGACCTCAAGGCCCGCCGGCATTTTCTGGTGATGGCCTCCGGCGCGGATCGGCCCGGGACGGTCGGCGAGGAGTTCAACGCCCGGATGAAGGATGCCGGCAGCGCCCTGGCCGGCGTCGCGTTCCTGGGGGCCAAGACCGACCCGGCTGACCTGGCGGCGCAGGTCGCCGAGGCCAAGCCCGACGTGATCATGGCCGACGTCGCCCAGGACCGCCTGGTTGCGCTCACGGCCGCCCTCCGCCAGGCCAAGCTGACTGCCCCGGTGCTCGACTCGGTGCGCTTCTGGGATCTGTCCGCGCTGATGGCGACGCGGGCCGAGGGCCTCGGTCCGCTTTACCTGGCTGTCGAGTTCCTGCCCCAGCCTGACAGCCGGGCCTGTCGCGCGCTGGCTGCGGATTTCGGCAAGGCCGCTGGACGCGAGCCGGACGCCGTCGCCGCGACGGCCTATGATGCCATGATGCTGCTGGCTGAGGGCGCCCGCCGACGGGCCGCCGCCGGCGGCAAGCTCGTGGACCGGATGCTCGAGATTCGCTCGCTGCCCGGACTGCTGGGACCGATCGGCTTCGACGACGACGGCGTCGCCCGTCGCCCGGCGGCGATCGCCCAATGGGTCGATCAGGCCGCCGACGCCGGAGCTCGTCTGCGTCCGGTCCGGCTGGTCTGGCCCGGCGGTGCGAGCCCGACCACTCAACCCGACAAGGGAACCGCGACGAAATGAATCCGCGACGACGCGCCCTGCTACTGCTGACCGCGTTCGGCCTGCTGCTGTCGGGCATCCTGCTGACCAGTTGCATGGGCCCGGACTGGTCGGGCTCGGCGTCGGGGTCCGGCGAACTGACCCTCTACCTGACCGGCACGACGGACGGCAACCTGGAGCCCTGCAACTGCCCGGGCCAGCCGCGCGGCGGACTCAGCCGACGATCCACGCTGCTGAACACACTGCGACAGGCGAGCGGGCGGGGCGTCCTGCTGGACGCCGGCGACGTGACGCCGATCGTCTCGGACCCGATCATCGACAGCTACATGGTCCGCAGCTACGGCCTGCTCGGCTACGACGCGATCGTCCCGGGCGATCAGGAGTTCGACCGCGGGCTGAGCTTCCTCGCCTCGATGCAGCAGCCGGGCGGCCTGCCGCTGGTCGCGTGCGACGTGACTGCCGGCGGGCGGCCGGTGGCCCCGCCGTGGCGGCGGATCGAGCGGCAGGGCTGGTCGGTGCTGGTCGTCGGCCTGCTGGGTCCGCAGACCATGATGCTCTCGGAGCCGGACATCCGGGCGCAACTGGAAGTGATCGACCCGGCCAAAGCCGTGGCCGCCGCGCTGGCCGACGCCGCCCAGGCCGACCGCGCCGCCGGCCGACGGGCGCCGGACCTGATCGTCCTGCTGGCCCACATGGACCCGCAGGAACGCGAGCCGGTGCTGAGCACGATCCACGGCGTGGACCTCGCGCTGATCTCGACCGAGATGAGCCGCCCCGGCCAGGTCGAGCAGATCGGCGGCGTGCCGACCGTCTACGCCCCGCCCGCCGGGCGGCAGATCGCGGCGATCACGTTGAAGCGCCGCCGCGACGGTCGGCCGCAGGTGGTCGACGTCCAGTTGCACCCCGTCGAACAGACGCTGCCGCGCGAGCGGAAGCTGTGGGAACTCTACCAGGCCTACACGTTCGACGAACGCCAGCGGACGCTCACGCTGGTGGACAAGGTGGGCAAGATTGACTTAGTGGAGTCCGAACGCTGCGCCGCCTGCCACCGCACGCAATACGACTGGTGGCTGAAACATCCGCACGGCCACGCGTGGCAGACGATCGTCCGCGAGCAGCGGACGGGCGATCCGAACTGCATGCGGTGTCACACGACGGGCTTCGGTTTCAAGACGGGGTTCGTGTCGATCGAACGGACGCCGGGGCTTCAGAACGTCGGCTGCCAGGACTGCCACCAGATCGACCTGACGACGCACGTCGCCGCCAAGCCGCCCAAGAACGTCCCGCGCGTCGATCCGTCGCTCTGCCTGGGCTGCCACACGATCGCCAACAGCCCCGACTTCGACCCGGACGTGTATCTCCCCAAGGCCACCTGTCCCCCCGGCGCCCCCACGACGCAGCCGGCGTATCACCGCTGAGTCGGCGTCTGAAATCTGAAATCGAAAATCGGGAATCCAAAATCGCTACAGCGTTCCCTTGGTGCTCGGGATGTCGCTGATGCGCGGGTCCGGGGCGACTGCGGCGCGGATCGCCTGGCCCAGGGCCTTGAAGATCGCCTCGGCCATGTGGTGGTCGTTGCCGCCGTAGGGGACGTTGACGTGCAGGTTCATCCCCGCGTTGTTGGCCAGCGCGCGGCAGAACTCCTCGACCAGCACCACGTCGAACGCGCCGATCTTGTGCGTGGTGAAAGGGCAGTGGAAGACGACAAACGGCCGCCCGCTCAGGTCCACCGCGACCTCGGCCAACGCGTCCTCCATCGGCACGGTCGCCTGGCCGTAGCGGCGCAGGCCCCGCTTGTTTCCGACGGCCTTGGCCAGCGCCTGGCCCAGGCAGATGCCCACGTCCTCGACCGTGTGGTGATCGTCCACGTGCGTATCGCCGGTGGCGGTGACCTTCAGCGAGAGCAGGCCGTGGCGGCCGAGGTGGTCGAGCATGTGGTCGAAGAAGCCGACGCCGGTGCGGCACTCGGTCGTGCCGCCGCCGTCGAGGTCCAGCGAGACGGAGATGCTCGTCTCCTTGGTCTTGCGTTCGATCGATCCGGTTCTGGCCGATGGCTTGCTCATGGGGTCTCGTCCAGGGTTTTGAGCAGGGAGTCGTCGTCCGCCGGCGTTCCGACGGTGATGCGCAGCCGGTCGTCCAGCCGCCGCTGATTGAAGTATCGGACCAGGATGTTGCGGGCCTTGAGGGCTTCATAGATCGCCCGCGGCGATCGGCCCCCGGGCGGGCGGGCCAGCAGGAAGTTGGCTCGGCTGTCGGGCACGTCCCACCCGCGGCGGCGCAGCTCGCCAGCCAGCCGCCCGCGCTCAGCGATAACCTTGGCCGCCGTCTGCCGCCGGTAGGCCTGGTCGCGGACGGCAGCCGTCGCGGCGGCGATCGACACCGCGTCGCAGTTGTAGCTGTCCTTCACCTTGGCCAGCGCCGTCACGACGGCCGGGGCGGCCATCGCGAACCCGAACCGCAGCCCGGCCAGACCGTAGCCCTTGCTCAGCGTCCGCAGGATCAGCACGTTGTCGTGGTCGGCCAGCAGCGGCAGGCTGGTCGCGCCGTCGCCGGCGAAATCGACGTAGGCTTCATCGACGACGACCAGCCCCGCGAACCGCGACGCGAGCCTGGCGACCTCAGCGGGCTGAACCAGCGTGCCGGTCTGGGCGTTGGGGTTGGCCAGGAAGCAGACGCGGGCGCCCGCGGCGACCAGCGCGTCGGTCGGCAGCGAGAAGTCCGCGGGCCAGTCGATCCATGTCATCCGCGCCGCCTGGATTTCGCACAGCGTCTGGTAGAGCGTATAGCTGGGGTAGGGGGCGACTGCGGCGTCGCCGGGGCCCAGCGTCGCGCGGGCGATCATTGTCAGCAGGTCGTCGCTGCCGTTGCCCGCGAGCACGCCGTCGGGCCGGACGCCGAAAACATCCGCGGCGGCGGCGCGGAAGTCGTCGGCCAGCGGCTGCGGATAGCGGCGCAGCTTCAGCGGGTCCAGCGTCCGCAGGACCTCCATCACCCGCGGCGAGGGCGGGTAGGGGTTCTCGTTGGTGTTCAGCTTGATCACGTCTGGCGCGTTGAGCTGTTCGCCCGGCGCGTAGGCGGCCAGGTCGGCGATGTGCGGCCTGAAAGGTTTGAGCTCGCTCATGGCTATCCGTCCAGTTGCGCCAGATCGGCCTTGACCATGTCGATCAGCGGCCGAAGCGTCTTCTCGGTGAAGTCGAACCGCAGGCCGGCCGCCTCCCACAGCTCGGGCAGGGGCCTGCTGCCGCCCAGGGCCAGGGCCCGGCGGTAGTCAGCCAGCGCCCGGCGGCGGTCGGCGCGGGCGTTGCGCCACAGTTGCAGCGCCCCGACCTGGGCGATGCCGTATTCGACGTAGTAGAACGGCACGCTGAACAGGTGGAGCTGGCGCTGCCACATCGCGGCCCGGGCCTGCTCGTAGCCGCTCCAGTCCTCGGTCCCGCCAAACCGACTCAGCAGTTTCAGCCACTGCGCCGTCCGCTGCCCGTGCGTGTGCGTCGGGTGCGTGTAGAGCCAGTGCTGGAAGGCGTCGATCGTGGCGATCCAGGGGAACAGCCAGATGATGCCCTCGAGCTGCTCGCGCCGGGCGCGTGCGAGGTCGGCGCCATTGTAGACGAGGCCCAGGTGGTCGTAGGCCAGCAGTTCCATGCCCATGCTGGCGACCTCGGCCATCTCCATGCCGGTGTGGCGATAGCTCAGCAGCGGCTCGTCGCGGCAGGCCAGCGCGTGGAATGCGTGGCCGCCTTCGTGCAGCAGCGTCTCGACGTCGCGGTGCAGGCCGACCGCGTTCATGAAGATGAACGGGTGACGCGACTCGTCGAACGTCGCCTGGTATCCGCCGGGGGCCTTGCCCTTGCGGCTGTCCAGGTCCAGCCAGCCGGCGCGGACCATCGTCGCAAACTGGCGGCCGAGTTGCGGGTCGATCCGCGTGAAGATGCGGCTGCACAGCGACTGCAACTGCCGGCTGGTCCTGAACGGGCTCAGCGGCGGGCGGTTCTCGGGATCGACCGAGAGGTCCCACGGCCGAAGCGGACTGACGCCCAGCGTCCGGGCCCGCTGCTGCTGAATGCGCCGGCTGACCGGCACCACCAGCTTCTCGATGGAGCGGTGGAACGCGACGCAGTCGGCCGGGCGATAGTCGAACCGCTCGTAGGCCTTGAACTGGTAGTCGCGGAAGTTGCCGAAGCCCGCGTTGGTCGCGATGCGCTGCCGGAGGCGGACCATGCGGTCGAAAATGGCGTCCAGCTTCGCGCGGTCGCGCAGGCGGCGATTGACGACCAGTTCCCACGCCCGCTGGCGGACGCCGCGGTCGGGCTCCTGGATGAATCGCGACATCTGCGGCAGCGTCATCTCGCGACCGTCCCACGTCACCATCATCGTGCCGGTGATCTTCTGGTGCTGCTGGTCGAGCTTCTCGTCCTGCGTCTGGAGCGGCACGTTTTCGTCGCGGAACAGCCGCACGGCGTTGGTCTCGCTGCGGTCGAAGACGGCGTAGCGGTCCTTCGGCAGCTTCCGCCGGGCCGGGCTGGCGACGTAGCGTTCGCGCAGTTTCTGCCAGCAGGGCTTGCACCGCGGCTGGATCCGCTCGACGAAGTGCAGGTGGGCCTTCTCGCGCGCCTTGTCGTCGGTCTGGCAGGTCATCGCGACGTAGCGGGCCGATCCCTCTTCCGACAGGCAGGCCCCCAGTTCGCTCGCGTCGAGCAGCCACTGCTCCAGCTCCGCGGCCGTGTCGATCGGCTGACGCATCAGCCGGTCAAACAGCGGCTTGATCTGTTTCCAGTCGCCCATGTCGGCGCGGGCGGGGACGAACCTGCGCGGGTATTTCCTGTTCGATGCTTTGCTCATTGCGACCTTCCCGGGGAAGAGGAAACACAAAGGTCACCAAGGTCACGAAGGGGGATTGGGAAGGAAAAGGAAACTGGGATCAGACCCCTTCTTCATTCACTTGGTGTCCTTCGTGCCCTTCGTGGTCACTTCCTTTCCTGCTCGAATCGTATCCGCACGCTCAGGGAGTGGGCGTCCAGGCCCTCGGCCTCGGCCAGCGCGGCGATGTCGTCGGCTGCCGCACGCAGGCCGGCCGCGTCGTAGCGGACCACCCCCTGCGGCCGCAGGAAGTCGTACACGCTCAGGCCGGCGAAGTAGCGGGCCGTCCCGCCGGTCGGCAGTACGTGGCTGCTGCCGGCGATATAGTCGCCCGTCGCCACCGGCGTGTGCGGGCCGATGAAGACCACGCCGGCGTGGCGGATGCGGTCGGCTACGGCGTCGGCGTCGGCGGTTGCGACCTCCAGGTGCTCGGGGGCGACGCGGTCGGCCCACTCGACGGCCTGGTCGAGCGAATCGGCCACGAGGATCGCCGACCACTGGGCGAGCGACTGCTCGATGGCCTCGCGCCGGCTGCACCGCGGCAGGAGCCTTTCAATCGCAGCCGCCACCGCGTCGGCCACCTTCGCGTCGGCTGTCACCAGCAGGCCGCAACCGGGGTTGTGCTCGGCCTGCGCCAGCAGGTCGGCTGCCAGCCAGGCGGGGTCGGCTGACGCGTCGGCGACGATCAGCACCTCGCTGGGCCCGGCGAAGCTGTCGATGTCCACCTGGCCGTAGAGTTGCTTCTTGGCCAGTTGCACGAACAGGTTGCCCGGTCCGACGATCTTGTCGACGCGGGGGATGCCCTTGGTGCCCAGGGCCAGCGCGGCGATCGCCTGGGCCCCGCCGACGCGATAGACCTCGGCGATGCCCAGTTCGGCGCAGGTGGCCAGGACCAGCGGCGAGATGTCGCCGCCGGCGCGCGGCGGGGAGACGATGACGACCTCCTTCACGCCGGCGACCTGGGCGGGGACGGCCAGCATCATCACGCTGGAGGGGTACGACGCCGCCCCGCCGGGCACGTAGCAGCCGATGCGGTCCATCGGGCGAAGCCGCAGCCCCTCGCTCATCCCCGCGCGCTTCAGCGGGGCGGGGGGCTTGGGCAGGATGTGGGCCTGGTACTCGCGGATGTTCGCGATGGCGATGCGGGCGGCGGTGAGGAACTTCGGATCGACGGCCTCGCGGGCGGCGGCCAGTTCGGCGGCCGAAACCCGCAGCCGGTCGGCGGACAGCCTGGCCTTGTCGAATCGCTCGGTCAGCTCGATGAGTGCGGCGTCGCCGCGGTCGCGGACGGCGTCGATGATCCGGGCGACGGACTGTGCGGGGTCTTCCCGGCCGGCGCCGACCTTGCCCCCGCCGGCGACCAGGGCCGTGCCCATGCGCAACCGCCCCAGCAGCGCCTCGGCGCCGGCGAGCCCAGCCGGTTCGCTCAGCTTGTAGATCGCTATCGCCATCGATTCCTCGCGTTGCGTGGAAGGGGCATTATACGCGGCGAATCAGGGCCGGCAAACGCCCAATCACCGCAGGCGCATCGCGTCGTGCGTGTCACGCGGGCAGGGGATCGCGACGAAGCCCAACCGCTCGTAGAGTCGGCGGGCGTCGTGGTTGACCTTCAGGACCTCCAGTTCCAGCGGCACGCCGCAGTCGCGGGCGTCGTCGGCCAGGTCGCGGATGATCGCCGACCCGATGCCGCGCCCCTGGAATCCGGGGGCGACGCAGATGTTGGCCAGGAAGATGCGGTGCGGCTCGTGCCGCGTTTCGACGACGCCGACCGGCACGCCGTTGACCAGGATGATCTGAGCGATGGCCGCGTCGAACTGGCTGGCGAAGTGGGCCCGCTGCCAGGTCTCGTCCCACTCGCCCCAGGTCGCGACAACGTGTTCGCGGTAGACCGTGCGGCGGAGGTCGTAGACGAACTCGGTGTCCTCCCGAGTCGCGCGGCGGAGTGTCCATTTCGGCACGCTCATCCCGGGGAGTATACAACGGGCCCCGGTCCGGCAGGAACGGGGCGTTGCGAGGCGGGGCGCCTTTTTCAGCCGGCGTGTGCCTGACAAGGCCTCGGCTTCCTGCTAGAATTCCCAGTTCCGTTGGACATCCGGGACGTGCAGGTTTCCGAGTCGAGAGATGAAATGATCTACGTAGATCACGCCGCAACCAGTTTTCCCAAGCCCGCACCGGTCGCCGCCGAGATGGACCGCTTCATGCGCGACGACGCCGCCAACCCCGGCCGCGGCGGCTACAAACTCGTCCGACGGGCCGAGGCCCGCATGGCCGAGGTCCGCTCGCAGCTCGCCCGCTTCGTCAACGCCGACGGGCCCGACGAGCAGATGATCTTCACCTATTCCGCGACCGACGGACTGAACATCGGCATCAGGGGCGTCGTGCAGCCGGGCGACCGCGTGGTCATAGACCAGGTCGCGCACAACTCGATCAGCCGCCCGCTGACCGCGATGGCCGGCCGCGGCGAGGTGGACCTGGTCCGCATCGTCCCGCCCGACGCCGCGGGCATCGTCGATCCGCGGCAGATCGCCGACGCCCTGGACGCCGCGCCGACCCGGTTAGTGGCGATCGTGCAGGCCTCCAACGTGCTGGGCATCCTCAACCCGATCCGCGAGATCGGGGCCATCTGCCGCGACCGCGGCGTGCTGTTCCTGGTCGACGCGGCCCAGTCCATCGGCGCCGTGCCGATCGACGTGGCGGCTGACGGCATCGACCTGCTCGCGTTCCCCGGGCACAAGGGGCTCCAGGGCCCGCCGGGCACCGGCGGCCTGTGGGTCGGCCCGCGGGCTGCCGAGGTCATCCAGCCGCTTGTCCGCGAAGGCGGAACCGGCGGTGACAGCGCCTATCCGACCCAGCCGCCGATCTGGCCGCATTGGCTGGAGGCCGGCACGCACAACACCGCCGGCATCAGCGGCCTGGGCGCGGGGCTGGACTGGATCGACGCCCGCGGCGGGCCGGCGGCCATCCTCGAACACGAACGCGAGTTGGTCCGCCCGCTGATCGAAATGCTGGCCGACGACGACCGCTTCACGCTCTACGGGCCCGGGCCGGACCGCCTGGCCGACCGCATCGGGCTGGTCAGCTTCAACGTCAACGGCCTTCGCCCGGCAGAGACGGCCGACCTGCTCGACCGGGAGTTCGACATCTGCGTGCGGGCCGGTCTGCACTGCGCCCCCGGGGCCCATCGCCACATGGGCAGCTTCCCCGACGGGGCGGTGCGGGTGTCGGTCGGGCCGATGAACACCGCGGATGAAAT
Source organism: Phycisphaerae bacterium (assembly GCA_022072085.1). GTDB lineage: Bacteria > Planctomycetota > Phycisphaerae > JAJVII01 > JAJVII01 > JAJVII01. The sequence continues at coordinate 81,921 of JAJVII010000042.1, read as the reverse complement.
GGCCGCCCTTGTCGGCGCACTGGGCCTGATTGCCGCCCGGGCCACACAGCCGAGCATGTCGAGTCAGGCGAGCCCGACAGGCTGAGCGGGCTGTTTCCCCTCGGGGCTTGACCTGTAAACCGAGTTTCCCTATAATCCTCGGAATAAAGTATACTATTCCGACAGGAAAAGGAGATAAAGATGGGTCGGAATGTGGACACAATCGAGAAGACCATCGGGCAGACCCCGCTGGTTCGGATCAACCGGCTGATCAAGGCGAAGGCGACGGTGCTGGCCAAACTGGAGTATTTCAATCCGCTGTCCAGCGTGAAGGACCGGATCGGCGTGTCGATGATCGACGCGTCCCAGCGTGCGGGCAAGATCAAGAAGGGCACCCGCGTGATCGAGCCGACCAGCGGCAACACGGGCATCGCCCTGGCGTTCGTCTGCGCCGCCCGCGGGATTGCGCTGACGCTGACCATGCCCGAGTCGATGTCGCTGGAGCGGCGGGCGCTGCTCAAGGGCATGGGCGCCGACCTGGTGCTGACACCGGCGGCTGACGGGATGAAGGGCGCGATCGAGACGGCCGAGAAGATGGTGGCCGAGACCGCCAACGCGTTCATGCCCAATCAGTTCGCCAACCCGGCCAACCCGGACATCCACCGCAGGACAACCGGCCCGGAAATCTGGGAGGACACCGGCGGCAAGGCCGACATCCTGATCAGCGGCGTGGGCACCGGTGGGACGATCACCGGGGCGGCCGAGTTCCTCAAGTCGAAGAAGGAATCGTTCCGGGCGATTGCGGTCGAGCCGACCGGCAGCCCGGTGCTTTCCGGCGGCAAGCCGGGCAAACACAAGATCCAGGGCATCGGCGCGGGCTTCGTGCCGGAGATTCTCAACACGAAGATCGTCGACGAGGTCGTCCTGGTCGACGACGAGGAGGCCTTCGACTGGGCCCGCCGATCGGCCAGGGAAGAGGGCCTGCTGGTCGGCATCAGCAGCGGCGCGGCCCTGGCGGCGGCCAACAAGGTGGCCCAGAGGCCCGAGTCGGCCGGCAAGATCATCGTGGCGATCCTTCCGTCGTGCGGCGAACGCTACCTCTCGACGGCGCTGTTTGAGGGAGTCGTGTGAAGCGTCAATGACGAATGATGAATTTCCGAATGACGAGAGAATCACGAATTTTGAATGACGAACGAATGATCCGTCGAGGTTCTTCCTCATTCGTCATTCGGGCCTGGTCATTCATTCGACATTCGACATTCGGCATTCGTCATTTTTCCCAGGCGGTGTCCCGTGGCCTTCGTTGACCTCCATGCCCATTCGACCGCCAGCGACGGCAGCGATACGCCGGGCGCGCTGATGCAGCGCGCCGCGTCGGCCGGGCTGGAGGCCATCGCCCTGACCGACCACGACACGGTGGCCGGCGTGGCCGAGGCACGGCCGGCCGCCGACGACGCGGGCGTGGAACTGGTTCCGGGCATCGAAATCTCGGCCCGTATGCCGGGGTGGGGCGACCCCGGCGAACTGCACATCCTCGGCCTGCTCATCGACGAGACGAGCCCGTCCCTGCTGCGGATGAACGACCTGCTGCTCGACGCCCGCGCCCGGCGCAACGAAGTCCTGCTGGCGCGGCTGGCCGAACTGCACATGCCCGTCAGCCGCGACGAACTGGAGGCGATCAGCGACGGCGTGATCAGCCGGGCGCACATCGCCGAGCGGATGGTCGCCAACGGCTATGTCGCGACGACCCGCCAGGCGTTCGACCGGCACATCGGGCCCGGCGGCGACGCGTGGTTCGACAAGGCCAGGCTCACGCCCTCGCAGGCGTTTGAGACGATCCACCAGGCCGGCGGGCTGGCCATTCTGGCCCACCCGGTTCACAACGCGACCGAGCCGATTCAGCAGTTGGAGACGTTGATCGGCCGCCTCGCGGATGTCGGGTTGGACGGGCTGGAGGCGTTCCACCCCGACCAGGACCCCGCGTGGGTCCGGCGGGTGCAGCAGTGGGCCGGGCGGTTCGGGCTGTGCATCACGGGCGGCAGCGATTTTCACGGGCCCCAGCGGATGGGCCGGCCGCTGAACAGCCAGCGTGTGGACGCGGTGTTCCTGGACGAGTTGAAGCAGAGGCTGGCGCAACGCCGGTCGCTGAATGCAAGTTCGCAAGTGTGTTGAGCCGTCGTCTGAAAGACCCAGCCGGCCGGGCCTTGCGGCGGCCGGCGATATCGAGCCCTGACCATGACTCATGCCATGGAAGCCGAGCGTGCCGTGCGCGCCATCGACCTTGATGCCGTTAACGCCGACCTGGACCAGGCCGATCCCCTGCGGATCATCCGTTGGTCGGTCGAGACGTTCGCCCCGAGGCTGGGCGTCAGCTCCAGCTTCGGCGCCGAGAGCGCGTGCCTGCTGCACCTGGTCGTCCAGGTCTGGCCGCAGGCGCCCGTGCTGTTCATCAACACCGGCTTCCTGTTCGAGGAGACGCTGGCGTTCCGCGACCAGCTCGTCGAGCGGCTGGGGCTTAACGTCGTCGAGTTCAGGCCGCAGATCCCGACCGGGCAGTTCCTGGCCGAGCGCGGCGAACTGTGGAAGACCGACCCCGACGCCTGCTGCGCCGTGAACAAGGTCGAGCCCATGCAGCGGGCCGTCGAGGGGTACGACGCGTGGATGAGCGGCATCCGCCGCGACCAGTCGTCCGCCCGCGCCGACACGCCGATCGTCCGCCGCCTGGGCACGGGCCTGTTCAAGATCAGCCCGATCGCCAACTGGTCCACGCGGCAGATTCACGAGCACCTGCGCGACAACAAGCTGCCCTATCACCCGCTCTACGAGAAGGGCTACCTGAGCATCGGCTGCACGCACTGCACGCGGGCCGTCGGCGCCGGCGGGGACGCCCGCTCCGGCCGCTGGGCAGGCCAGGGCAAGACCGAGTGCGGCCTGCACACCATGCTCGGCGAGAAGAAGGACAAGGGCGCCGGCATCTGACGCGGCCCGGAAACGGAACGGAGTGACGCCGGCCCGCTGTTCCCTCTCCCTCGCCCCGGCGAGGGAGAGGGTGGACCCGCCGCAGCGTCAGCGAAGGCGGGGCCGGGTGAGGGTGGCACACGCGAGAAAGTCTGCAGCCCAAGCAACGCCCGCCGCGATTCCAAGACACCCTCACCCCGGCCCTCTCCCTCGTCTGCGAGGGAGAGGGAGGAGACCATGACCATCCTTGCCGCGGCGGACGCTTTTCTCACGCGGGGTTTTCTGCTAACCTTCTCGCACATGAAACGACTCGCGGACATTCTCTGGCTCTGGCGGCGCTCGGGACGCCCGATTTCCTCCGTGGACGACGGGCTGGCAGACGGACGCGCCTGGCTGTCGGCCGTCGGCGCAGGCGTCCCGCTGGTCGTTGACGGCCGGGCGTGGATCAACCCGGCCCTGCCGAGGCTGGCTGCCGATGCGACGGGCGAGCAGACGGCGGCGGCCATCAAGGCCCTGGCGGGCGCCGCGTCCGCGCCGCCGACGCTGCTGAAGATGCTCAGCCGGGCGCGGGCCGACCTGAAGGTGTCGGCGCCGCTGCTGGTCGCGCTGGACAACCCCTGGCTGCTGGCAAGGGCGACGTTGAACGATCAACTCCGCGCCGCCGGCAAGGACCACGGCGACGCGCTGGCGTCGGCGGTCAAGTTGCTGGCTGATCGACTGCCGGCCGCCGCGGCTGCGCTGGCGGCCGCGGACGTGGACGGCGTCGTGCTCTGCGTCGGCGACGCCCAGTGGTCGCGGGCGATGCGTGCAGCCGGCTACGACGACGTGCTGGGTGCGTGCGACGCGGCCTGCCTGTCGGCTGTGCGGGCGGCGGGCAAGCTGGCCGTCGTGCAGATCGAGGGGATGCCCGAGGACTTCGCCCGCTTTGCCCGCTACGAATGCGACGCGCTGGCCTGGGCGGACCGCGAGCATCCGCCGAGCCTGGCCTACGCCCGCGACCGCGTCGGGGCGGGGCTGATCGGCGGCCTGAGCGCCGATGCCGTTGCCGGCGGCGATGGCGCGAAGGTCAAGGCCCAGGGCGACGACGCCCGCCGGCAGGCGCGCGATCACGCCCTGGTGGTCGGCGTCGGTCGTCCGATGGACGCGGCGCCGCAGGCGCCGGTGCGAATCTGACCCGGGCCGCTGGGCCCGGCCCACTGCGACCGCAAGGAGCACCGATGGAACGGACGCTGGTATTCGTGAAGCCCGACGGCGTGCAGCGGCGGCTGATCGGGCGGATCGTCGCGCGGTTCGAGGACAAGGGGCTGCGCATCGTCGGCATGAAGATGATGCGGGTCGACGCCGCGCTGGCTGAGCGGCACTACGCCGAACACAAGGGCAAGCCCTTTTACGCCGGGCTGCTGAAGTTTGTGACGGCCGGTCCGATCGTGGCGATGGTGCTGGAGGGCAACGACGTCGTGCGGATCGCCCGGCAGATGCTGGGCAAGACCTTCGGGCTCGAAGCCGAGCCGGGGACCATCCGCGGTGACTTCGGAGCGGCCCGCACCTATAATCTCGTGCACGGGTCCGACTCGCCGGAGTCGGCGCGGCGTGAGATCGCCCTGTATTTCCGGCCCGAGGAGATCCTCGATTACGCCCGCAGCGGCGACGAGTGGAACTTCGACGCGGCCAAGGAGTGAGCGATGAAGGTCAAGAAGGTCGGCGACGTGCCCGAGCAGGCCATGACCCAGGATTGCAGCGGCGTGAAGATGCGCTGGCTGGTGGGCCAGGACGACGGCGCGCCGAACTTCGCGATGCGCGAGTTCACCGTCGCCCCCGGCGGGCACACCCCGCACCACGAACACCCCTGGGAGCACGAGTGCTACATCCTTTCCGGCGAGGGCGAGGTGCTGGACGGAAAGGGGAACGCCAACCCGGTCAAGGCCGGCGACAGCCTGTTCATCCCCGGCAGCGAGATGCACCAGTTCCGCAACACCTCGGGCAAGCCGCTGAAGTTCCTCTGCATGATCCCCCATCAGCAGTGCAAGGGGTGAGCGTCCGTCGGATCGGCGCCGGCCGCCTGGGCAGGCCGGGGCTTCGCGTCACAGCACGTCTGACACAACATGGACAAGTCCGCCGCCAGCAAGCGTGTCAAGCAACTCCGCGACGAGATCCGCCGCCACAATCATCTTTATCATGTCGAGGCCGCCCCGGTCATCGGCGACCAGCAGTACGACGAGCTGCTGGCGGAGTTGGCTGACCTCGAACGGCAGTTTCCCGACCTGCTGACGCCCGACTCGCCGACGCAGCGGGTGGGCGGGGAGCCGATCGCGGGCTTCGTCTCGGTCGAGCACGAAGCGCCGATGCTCTCGATCGACAACACCTACAACGAAGCCGATCTGAGGGCCTTCGACGCGCGTGTCCGCAAGGGCCTGGGCCCGCAAGCCGAGTTCTCGTACGTCGTCGAGCTGAAGATTGACGGCGTGGGCCTGTCGCTGCGATACGAGAAGGGCCGTCTCGTCCGCGGCGTCACCCGCGGCGACGGCCGCACCGGCGACGACGTGACGGCCAACGTCCGCACGATCGGGGCCGTCCCGCTGGTGCTGCGCAGGCCCGAAGCGAAAGACCTGCCGGGCATACCCGACGTGCTGGTGGTCCGCGGCGAGGTCTTCATGAAGCGGGCCGACTTCGAGCGGCTGAACGCCGGCCGAGTCGAGGCCGGCGAGGAGGCCTTCGCCAACCCGCGCAACTCCACCGCCGGCACGCTCAAGCTGCTGGACCCGCGGATCGTCGCGACCCGGCCGCTGAAGTACTTCGCCTATTCGCTGGCCGTCCCCGACCACCGCAGCGGCGGGCCGGCCTCCCACGCCGACGCGCTGCGCTGGTTTGGCGCGATGGGCCTGCCGACCAATCGCGACAATGCCCAGGCCCGGGACATCGACGCCGTGCTGGCGATCGTGGCCCGGCGGCAGGAGGAGCGGGCAAGACTCGACTACGCGATCGACGGCCTGGTCATCAAGGTGAACCGCTACGCCCAGCAGGCCGAGCTGGGCGCCACCAGCAAGGCCCCGCGCTGGTGCATCGCCTACAAGTATCCCGCCGAGCAGGCGACGACGGTCCTGGAGTCGGTCGAGTTCAGCGTGGGCAAGACCGGCGCGATCACGCCCGTGGCCAACCTGATGCCGGTGCTGGTTGCGGGCACGACGGTCAGCCGGGCCAGCCTGCACAACTTCGACGAGGTCGCCCGCAAGGACGTCCGCGCCGGCGACACGGTGGTCATCGAGAAGGCCGGCGAGATCATCCCGCAGGTGGTCAAGGTGATCCTGGAGAAGCGGCCGGCCGACGCCGAGGCGATCGCCCCGCCCGCCCGCTGCCCGGTCTGCGAGCACGACACTGCCCGCGATCCGGAGGGCGTCTACTGGCGCTGCCTGAACCCCGCGTGCCCGGCCCAGGTGCGCGAGCGGCTGAAGTACTTCGCCGGCCGCGACCAGATGGACATCGAGGGGCTGGGCGAGGCCCTGGTCGAGCAACTGGTCGGGGCCGGCCTGGTCCGCGGCTATGCCGACCTCTACCGCCTGGCCAAGGACAAGCTCGTCGAGTTGGAGCGGATGGGCGAGAAGTCGGCCGACAACCTGCTGGCCGCCCTCGAGGACAGCAAGACGCGCGACCTGTCGCGCGTCCTGGCGGCGATGAACATCCAGCACGTCGGGACGCACGTGGCCGAGGTGCTGGCCGACGCCTTCGGGTCGATCGACCGGCTGGCCGCCGCGTCGGCGGAGGAACTGGAAGCCGTCCACGAGATCGGCCCGGTGGTGGCCGCGTCGGTCCACGACTTCTTCCACTCCGACGCTGGGCGCGAGACGGTCGAATCGCTCAAGGCCGCGGGGCTGAAGATGCCGCACGCCGCTGCCGCCACCGGCGGGCCGACGCCGCTGGCCGGCAAGACGCTGGTCGTCACCGGCACGCTGGAGCGGTTCAGCCGAAAGCAGATCGAGGAGAAGATCAAGTCGCTGGGGGGCAAGGCGACCGGCTCGGTGAGCAAGAGCACCGACTACCTGGTGGCCGGCGCGGACGCCGGCAGCAAGCTGGCCAAGGCCCGGTCGCTGGGCGTCCCGGTGCTCAGCGAGGCCGACTTCCTGACCCTCATCGGCGAGCCGTGACACCTCTTCTCCTGCGACCCCTCTTCTCCTTGCCGCACCGTCCAGAAGGAACAGTTCATTTCTCCTTCTCCTTTCGCCACTACTTGGCGCCGAAGCACAGGAGCTTGCCGTCTTGCGTGGACAGGAAAGCCTTGTCGCCTGCTGCACACAGGCCGTCGAAGACGGGCAAGGCGTCAAGCCGTACGGCTTGCAGCTTGCGCCCGTCAGCCGAGAACACGCAGAACTCGCCCTCCTTCAGGTCGAGGTCGTCCTCGGGATAGTTGGCAAGGCCCGTCTTGTCAGAGCGCCTGGCAGCCTTGGCTAACGGGGGGCCCGCGGTGAGGACCAGCCCACCGGCCCGGGCCACTGCCCGAACGTGGGCCTCGGCCAGGACCTTATCTCTGGTCGCCTGGGGCCCTATTCGAGAGGGCGGGTCGATCTGGTCAGGGTTGTAGGCAAAGGGCGATACCTTCAGGCTCCCGGCCGGCTCGCCGCTGTTGGCCGTGAACCTGGATTTGTCGCCCAGGCAGAAGCTCTTGCCGTCGCCGACCGCCAGCCGCACCGTGCCTACCGTATCACTGTGCTTGTGCCAGCGTAGCCGGCCGGTCGCCGGCTCCACGCCGTAGACCTCGACACCGCCGTCCAGGCTGCCGTGGCGGCCGGCGGCAAAGACCGCCACGCCGTCGAGGACCAGCACGCCGGTAAGCACCGGCCAGACCGATTCCAGCCGCTCGCGGACGATGATCCGGTCCAACGCCGGCGCGGCCCGGTAGCGCCAGATCAACTCCCCGCTTCCGGCGTTGAGTGCGTAGACCCAGCCGTCGGCGCAACCGAAGAGCACCATGCCATCGTGGTATGTCGGCGGGACATGCACGCGGCCGCCCACAACGCAGTTCCACCGGACTTTGCCGTCCGCGGCGTCCAGGGCCATGACGCGAAGCCCATCGAGGTCGGCCACGAACACCTTGCCGGCGGCGGCCGTGGGCGGCCCGAGGTTGCCGCCAAGCTCGACTGCCCAGAGCGCCTCGGGCTTCTCCGGCGCTGTGGCCGCCGAGGCCCCTTCGCGCAAGGCGTTGGCCCGGAAGCAAGGCCAATCCGCGGCCCCGGCCGCGCCGCCCGCGGGGACGCCGGGGCCTTTCTCTAGCCGGCCCGCCATGTCGGGCGCATCTCGGCCTCCCTCGCGCCGGCCGGCCAGCCCCGCCTCGCCCATGACGAACTCGTTCAGATAGAGCGAACTGGTGTACCACAGCCCGTTGGCGGGTATCATTCCGAAGTGGCAGCCATTGTGGAGAGCGTAGCTCCGCGGCGCCAGTCGGCCGGTGGCCCGTTCCACGAAGTCGGCGTGCCCGCCCAGGAAGTACCGGATCGAGGCGTTGGTCCGGTGGCAACTGTCGTTGATGAACTCGTCCTTGTTCAGGTCCAGTCGCCTGGCGATCTGGCCCGTCCTGGGGTCGTAGCCGTGCCAGCCGACCGCCCGACGATCAACGCCCTTGGCGTCAAAGCCATTCCCGGCCAAGACCCAGAAGAGTCCGTCGATGAAGTAGCCGTCCACATAAGACGACCCCTTGTGTCGCGTGGGGCGCCCCGAACAGACCAGCTTGTAGTCGGCGGTCCATAGATGTCCTCCATCCTTGGCGGAAAAGGCATGGCACGCGTCGCCCACCATGCCCTCGCCAATGACAATGACCCCCTCGTGGTAGGCGGCCAGACCCAGGCCCCTGGGCTTGTCGCCGAAGATCATGCTGACATCCTTGCACCACTTCTCCCTGCCGTCGGCGAGGTCGAGGCAGCCGACCTTCACGACCGCCGACTTCCTGGGAGCATCCAGGAAATAGATCTCTCCCTTCGCCCCGTCAACGGCCACGTTGGGGACGTCGGCGGCGGGTTCGACGCCGCGTTTGGCCTGCCAGAATATCCTGCCCGTGCCTGCCGCCACGCACTTGACGGCTCCGCCGGCGTTCACTATCAGCCGGTCCTCGTGCAGCACCGCCCAGTCAGTCGGGCCGGCCTCCTTGTAGACTCGCAGTTCCCGGCCGGTGACGGCATCGAGAGCGACCAGCGGGCCCTTCCTGTCGAGCACCGTGTAGAAGGCGTCCTTGGCGGCGATGGCTGCGAGGTCCTTGAACCCGGGCGCGGGCTTCTTCCAGAGCACCTTGCCGTTGTAGGCGTCGCGGGCCGTGACATAGATCCGGTCAACCTTGGCGTTGCTGAAACGATATGCCTCCTGCACGGCGGTGAAGAGCCGCCCCCCGGCGCTGACCATCGCATAAGGGCCGCTATAGGAGGTGGTCCAGTCAGGGCCGTCCAGCCAGCGCAGGCTGAAGGGGACCTCCGCCAGCCGGTCCTGCCCCACGCGGTTGCAGGAGGCGTCGTAGTTGAAGTGGGTGAAGTCGTCCATGCCCTCCGGCCGCGGCTTGACCAGCAGCGTCCACGGATCGACGCTCTTGAGCGGCTTGAGGCCCTTGACCTGGTCCGGCACGTTTCCCTCGAAGCAAACCACGCCGTCCGGGGCCAGGACGCGAGCGATTTCCTCGGCCTTCGCCGCCCTGGCGTCGGCGGTAACCACCAGCAGGCTGACCGTGTCTGGCGCGTAAGGCAGCCGGTCGCAGGAGCCCTGCTCGACCGAGACCCGGCCGTAGAGCCCCGCGTTGCGGATATACTGCCGCGCGGCATCAACCGATGCGGAGTTCTCTGCCAGGCCGTGGACAATGAAGTTCCCCCCCAATCCGAGTTCGGCCGTCAGCCGCCCGTCCGTCTCCCCCACGTGGACGCACAGCCCGGCCCGGATGCCGGAGGCGCGAATCACATCTCCGGCCGCTGTGTCGGCTTTGGTCGTCGGCTCGCCGGCATCGAGCCACCCGGCCGGGAGAAGGGCCAAGGCAGCGAACAACCAGGCCGCTGACATCCGAGTGCTCATGATCGCCTCCTGCCCATTTCCTGCGTGACGGGCGTCGGGCCTCGGCGACTCACTTCGCCAGGGCCGAGTGTTTGTGCAGCCATACCGTGGTCGGCTCGTAGGTGCAAGATACTCCTTCGTATCGCCGATGCAGGCCAACGCCGCCAGACGCGAATGCAGCCGCGCGCCCTCCGTATATACGGTCGCGGCCGGGCGAAAATGGGACTTACGAGCGCCGCATAAATCGGGCCGATTCCGGCCGGCGGCCCATGCACCGGCCGGGCCGACGGTTCGGCCGGCGAAAGATTCTCGGAATTTTGGACGGATTCTTGCAGACAGTTTAACACGAATTGTCACGGCGCAGGCCGTGCCGTAGCCGGGAGGGCAACCAAGGGGGGAGAACGACCACGAAGGGAGGGGCCCAATGCGGGGCGGGGGAATGTCGAGTGTCGAATGCCGAATGAAGACGCCCTCACCCGACTTCGCGAAGACGCTACGTCGGGCGAAGCCCCGGCCCTCTCCTGCTTGAAGACGAGGGAGAGGGGGAAGACACGCGGAGAAACGGGCGGGCCCGACGACCCGCCCGCCAGAGCACCCCTGCTTGGGACAGGGGAACGAATCAGGCCCGGCGTCGGCGGCGGGCGGCGCCGGCGACCGTCAGCAGGCCGCCCAGGCTCAGCAACGCCAGCGTCGCGGGCTCGGGCGTCGTGACGGCCGGCGTGTAGTCGATGAACAGGACGGGGCGGTAGGCCTCGGTGGCGATGTCGCTGGTGTAGTAGACCCAGTTGTTCCCGTTGAGCGCGACGAAGCCGTAGTTGGGCGTGCCGGCGGCCCAGAGCGACACGATGTCGGTGACCGACCAGACGTTGTACTTGTTGGTGGAACCCTTCAGGGCGACCATCCCGTCGCTGTCGGTGGCGGAGTTGGAGCCGTCGCCGCCGGCGGTGTTTCCGGCGACCGTGCCATAGGTGAAGTAGCTGTCCGAGTTCGGCCCCCACGAGGCAAGCGGGGCGGTGGTCCCGTTCTCGGCATTGCGGAGGGCCGCAGTGTTGAATCCGATCGGGTGAGCGAAACTCACGCCGCCGGTGCTCGGGTCGGTCGTGCCCGGATACCCCCCCGTGCCGGTGCCCGCGACCCAGTCGTGGGTGGTGATGTAGCCGGCTGCCCGAGTGCCGGTGTTGCCGGCGTTCTGGTAGATACGCAGTTCGGCAACGTTGATCGTGCCGCCGACGAAACCCGGCAGGAGGCTGAGGTCGAACTTCAGGATCACCGGCTGGGGGCCGCCGCCGTTGCCCGGCGCCGACGTCGATGCACCGTAGTTGCCGTAGCGGGAGTTGGAGGTGTTGGCCAGGTAAGCGTCGGCCACCGAGTTCGTGTAGATCGTCAGCGCGTTGGCGGTGATGGCCGACGAGAACGTGGTGTCGAGCGGCCCCCCGGCGGCGACGGTCGTGTCGTTTACCAGGTCGACCATTGCCACCACGGCCGCCGAGGCCGACAGGGAGGGCAGCAGCACGGCGATCAGTCCGACGAGGCAGGCAGTGAACTTCATCTGTGGTCTCCTCTCAGTTAGGGGTCCTTCCCCCCGCCCCGTGGCCCGAGGTCGGAGTGGATGGTTCTCTCCAATGCAACGCACCCGGATAGAGTGCAAATGGCGTGCCAGTTGGGGCGGCGGCCGCGAATATGTATTGTAAGATCAGTTACTAAAGTAGTTTATAAATCATATCGGCGAGAGAGACCGGCGCGGCCCCATCCGCCGGGGTGATGATCCCCGGCAACGCGTATAGCCCAGACTGGGCCACAAATGTATGGAAGTTATTATAAAACAGTTGTTTATGGCGAATATAAAACTGCCTAGGGAATCGACATTCGGGGCGGGCCGAGACTCGCTCCTTCAGTCCACCGTCGTGCGCCGTAGAGCGTCACGGGCCCTGGATTGGCGGCCGAGTTCAGCAGGAGTTCGACCGCCAGTTGGCCGATCCGCTGCGGCGGATCCTGGGTCAGGCTGGTCAGCCCGGGCACGTCCAGACCGATGTTCATGCCCGTCGACACGACGCTCAATTCGTCGGGCACGGCTATGCCGAGCTGCCGGGCGGCCGACAACGTGTCGCGGGCGATGCGGCGATTGGCACAGACCACGGCGGTCGGCCGACGGGCGCCCGCCAGCCGGTCGCGCACCATCTCGGGCGTGCCGTTGGGATAGGGTATCTCGTCGTCCCAGACCAGGTCCGGGTCGGCCTGGATTCCGTGGTGGAGCAGGGCCAGTTTGAATCCATTCAGCCGCGACAGGGTCCCCGGCCGAAGGTTCGAGATCGGACCGACGAAGGCGATGCGGCTGTGCCCGAGACGGATCAGACGCTCGGTCGCCTCGTAGACCGCTCCCTCATCGTCGGCTGACACGCTGTTCACCGGCAGGTGGGCGGACCGCTCGTCCACCAGCGTGAACGGGACCCCCCGGACCCGCCACGAGAGCAGCGTCTGCGGCGGGGGGATGAGGTTGACCAGCATCCAGCCGACGGACTGGGGGTCCTCGCCGCGGCCGAGGCGCTCTTCCAGGACGACGTCCTGGACGAGGTCGATCAGCAGTTCGTCGGAGAAGCGGATGCCGTGGCGACGGCAGGCCCGGTCGGCGCCCAGCAGCATGTGCTGCTGGTAGAGATTGGGCTGGTGCCACGACTGGACGATCGCCCGGATCCGCCGGATCCATTGACCGCTAGCCGGCTGGGACGAAGCGTAGGTCCCGCTGCGGCTGCGGGATTCTGCAATCCCCTCAGCAGCCAGCAGCGCCAGCGCCTGGCGGGCGACCCGGGTCGAGACGCCGAAATGCCGGGCGAGGTCGGCGCGGCCGGGCAGCCGCGTCCCGGGCAGATAGAACCGCACCTGCTGGCGCAGCGTGGCTGCCAGCTCCTGCGGCGTCAGGCGGTCTTCTTTGCCTCGGCGTGCCATGACGACGAATATAGCGTTCCCCCGCGCCCCTCGCCAGCGACGGAGGCGACCGGGATGCGATGGGGCCGTGGGCTCGAATGACCGGTGCAGTCGCGTCCAGTTTCTTCCGGCCGTGCCCGCGACCTGACTTTGACCTTGCACCGATCTGTCTGAAAGAGACTTCGATCCATGCCGCGAGTCCGGCACGCGTGAGTTGCTGCGGCCGGGAACGCGATCTTGACGAGGCAGATTCACGGTGCGAAGCGTGAAATGTCAGAAGCCAACACCTGCGTGTTATCGGACCTTCCCGTAACTGCTGCGCAAAAAGTGCCTTATCGCGCAAAAAAGGGCGAAGATAAATCGACTCACCGACCGATAACATTCTCATCTTACGACTGCGCGCCTGCCGCGACCCTGTGCGAAGGCGAGCAGTCCAGGCGGTCATCCCGGCGGAGCCGGGCGGTCCTGCGAGGGACCGGCGCGACGCGAAACGGCGACGCGCGATCCACGGATGGAGACGATGGCCGATCGTTCCAAGGACAACTCCGACAAGGTCGAGCAGCCGCCGGCTGACGGTGCGCCGGCCGACGTTGGCCCGGCGGTCGATCCGCAGGCGCTGCCCGCCCCGCGGACGTTGCGCGAGGCATTTCGCGGGCGCTGGCAGATGCCGCTGGCGCTGATCGGGCTGCTGCTGGTTCTGACGGGCCTGCCGCGGCTGATGAGCCCGCCCGTGCCGGTGGTGACGCTGGAAGATCACGTCCGGGCGGCGCGGCAGATGATCGACGCCGGCCGATTTGAGCGGGCCGCCGATTACCTCCAGAGCGTGCTGGAAGGCCAGTGGAGCGAGCCGGAGACTTCGCGGCTTCGGCTGATCCTGGCCGACGCCCGCTATCGTCAGGCCTCGGGCTCCGCGAGCGAAACGCTGCGGGGCAGCCTCGCGGCCGAGGTGCTGAACAACCTGGCGGCGGCCGTCGCGGCAGCCGGCGGGGAGCAGGGGCTGGACGGGTCGCTGGTCACGCCGGGGCAACTGCACGCCCGGCTGGCGGAGGCCTACCTGTGGACGCAGAACGTCAAGGCTGCCGACGCGGAACTGCGCAAGGGGTTCGAGGCGCTGCGGCCTGAGGAGCAGGAGCAGCGGCGGGCGCTCATCCTGCTGGGGTGGAATTGCAGCCGTGACCTGGTGCGCGGGCAACTGGAGGGGATGGCAGCCCGGGCCCAGGCGTCCGACGACGACCGCATGTGGGCGGCGCGGCAGTTGGCCCGGCTGGTGGCGGCCGAGGCCAAGGACGTCCGCCAGCGCGACCCGGACAGCCGCATCGCCGCGGCGGTGCAACTGCTGGAGGAGCAGCGCGGCCACATGGCGTCGCCCGACGCCCAGGACCAGTTGGACGTAGCCGAGGCGCGGATCCTCTGGTCGGCCTCGGATGACCGTCAGATTGAACTGTCGCCGGCCCAGCGTCAGGCGAACCTCGACCAGGCCGAGCGGATCCTCGATGCTGTGGAACTGCGGCACAAGAAGTCGGCGACGCAGGCGGAGATGGAGGCCGAGATGCACTGGCTGAGGGGCGAGGTGCAGTTCGCCCAGCAGCGTCCCGGGCCGGCGATCGATGAGTTCGCGACGGTCACCCGGGAGTATGAGCAGAGCGGCTACGTGCGGGCGTCGCGGCTGGGGCTGGCCAAGTCGTATGCCCTCTACAGCAAGCTCAAGGACGCCCTGGATGCCTACAACCAGGTGGTGACCGAACTGCGCGAGGGGCACGACGACCCGCTGGTCGATCGCCAGGCGGTGCAGCAATCGCTGCTGATGCTGCACCGGCAGTTGTTCGACAACCGCGACTGGGAGCAGGCCTATCGATTTGGCGTGCTGCTGGAGATGATCCTGCCGCAGGACAGCAAGCATCCCTCGCCGGTGGAGGTCAAGCAGATGCAGGCGGTCGCCCTCCAGCGGCTGGCCTTCGAGCACAAGAAGCAGGCCGACCACGTCCGCGGGTTGATCGCCTCCGGGCGTCTGCCGGCCGACCGCAAGTCCGAGGTGGACCGCTTTAGCTCGATGGCCCACGAGACGCTCCTGATGGCGGCCGAGGCCTACCTCCAGGCCGCCTACATGGAGACCGCCAGCGAGAAGGCCGGCAACGACCTGCACGACGCATGGTTCTGTTTCGACCAGGCCGGCGAAATCCAGCGGGCCATCGCGGTGCTCAAGAAGTTCGTCGCCGAGCACCCGGCCGACCAGCAGCGGATCGCCCAGGCCATCTTCAATCTCGGCAAGGCCTACCAGGCCGCCGGGCTCTGCGACAACGCCATCGAGCAGTATCAGCGTCTGGTCGACCAGTTCGCCAAGTCGCCCGACGCCAACAAGGCCCAGGTCCCCATGGCCCAGTGCTACAAGTCGCTCGGCCAACTCGACAAGGCCGAGACGATCATCCGGGCCCTGCTGGCCGACGACCAGACCTTCAGCCCCGACAGCGAGGAATACACCGAGGCCCTGTTTGAACTGGGCCGCCTGAAGTACGAGCAGGCTGACTACCGCGAGGCCATCGCCCGGCTGGATGAGGCCCTCCAGCGATATCCGGACAATCCGCAGGCGCTCTACGCCCGCTACTACCTTGCCGACAGCTATCGCCGCAGCGGCCTGGTGCTGGACGACGCGATCACGTCAGCCAAGACGCCGCTGGAGAAGCGCCGCCTGACCGATACGCGGGCCGCATGGCTGCGGCAGGGCCGGGCCCTGTTCGACCAGGTCATCCTCGCGTTCGAGGCCCTGCGTCAGGGCAGCGAGAAGCCGCTGGGCGAACTGGACTGGCTCTACATGCGCAACAGCCACTTCTTCCGCGCCGACTGCATGTTCGCACTGGGCGACTACGACGAGGCCATCCGCCTCTACGACCGGGCCGCGATGGAGTATCACGACCAGCCCGAGGCCCTGTCGGCCTATGTGCGGATCATCACGTGCTACGTCCTGCTCGACCGGCCCGAGCAGGCGCGGACGGCCAACGAGCGGGCCCGCTGGCTGCTCAAGAAGCTCCCGGCGGCCGGCTTCGCCCAGCGTCCGCTTCCGATGAGCAAGGATTACTTCGACGACTGGCTCAAGTGGGCCGGCGACGCCGGTCTCTGGTGACGGGCACACGGCTCGCCCGCTTGCCGTTTCGAGGGATCGAACAGCAGGAGCAGACCGTTGACGGACGACGCAGACGACATCCGATTCGATGAGCCCCCGCGGGCCGAGGAACTGCTCGACCTGCTGCACCGCCAGCACAAACTCTACCAGGAGTTGCACCGGCTGGCCCAGCAGCAGCGGTCGCTGATCGCGGCCGAGGACCCCTCGGGGCTGCTGGCCATCCTCTCGTCGCGACAGCGGCTGATCGACCAGCTCAGCCGCATCAACAGCCGCCTCGAACCCGTGCGGGCCGACTGGAAGCGGATCGAGCAGCGGCTCTCGACCGAGCAGCGCAAGACGGCCGGTCGGCTGGTCGAGCAGGTCGGCCAACTGCTGGCTGAGATTCTGGCGGCCGACGAGGCCGACTCGCGGACGCTCTCGGCCCGCAAGGCAGCGACGGGCGAGCAGATTCGCAACCTGGCCGCCGGCTCGCAGGTGCAGGCCGCCTACCGCCGTGCCGCCGGAGCCGCGCCCCATGCCGCCGGCTCCACATTCGACCAGAGCAGCGACTGAACGAGGATTTGCGATGACCGCACTACAGACGCAATCAGCCCGCATGACGCTGGAGGACTTCACCCGCATCATCGGGGCCTACCAGCAGGCGACCGAGCAGCTCAAGGAGAGCCACGACCGGCTGATGGGCGAGGTCGGCCGGCTCCGCGCCGAACTGGCTGCCAAGAACCAGCAACTCGAACGCCGCAAGCGTCTGGTCGCCCTGGGCGAGATGGCCGCCGGCGTCGCCCACGAGATCCGCAACCCGCTGGGCTCGATCCAGCTCAACGTGGACCTGCTGGCCCGCCGACTGGCCCCGGGCAGCCGCGAGGTAGGCATGGCCGAGAAGATCGGCCGGGCGGTCCGCGGCCTGGACGCCATCGTCAACGACATGCTCACCTTCACCCGCGTGATCGAAGCCGAGAAGGCCCCCACGCGGCTGGCTCACCTGGTGGCCGAGTCGGCGGCGGAGATCGCCGGCCGACTGGAGCAGGCCCGCGTCGAGCTGTCGGTCGGCGGCGTCGGCGAAGACCTGGAGGTCGAGCTGGACGCCCGGCTGTTCAAGCGGGTGCTGAACAACCTGATGCTCAACGCCGCCGAGGCGATGGACCAGGCCGCCTGCGACCGGCGGCGGATCGCCGTGACCGCGTCGGCCGACCGCCGCGGCTGGCGGATCGCGGTCGCCGACACCGGCCCGGGCATCGCGCTCGAGGCCCTGGACAACATGAAACTGTTCAACCCGTTCTTCACGACCAAGTCGACCGGAACCGGGCTGGGGCTGGCGATCGTGCACCACATCGTGGAGGCCCACGGCGGGTCGATCACGGCGGCCAACCGCCCCGAGGGCGGCGCCGTGGTGACGATCTCGCTGCCGGCTTCTGCGACCCGTCCGGCGGCTGACTTTCGAGCGATGACCTGACGTTGCGGAGGAAGCGATGGCCCGCATCTGCGTGATCGACGACAACGAACTGATGCGCGACAGCGTCTGCGAGACCCTGCTGGCGGCGGACTACGACGCTGCGGGCTACGAGGACGCGACCGTCGCGCTGGACGACATCCTGGGCGGCGGCTTCGACCTGGTCGTGACCGACCTGAAGATGCCGCGTCTGGACGGCGTCGGGCTGCTCTCGCGGCTGCGAGAGTCCGGCTGCGAGACGGCCGTCATTCTCATGACCGCGTTCGGCACGGTTCAGACCGCGGTGGAGGCGATGAAGCTGGGGGCGTTCGATTATCTCCAGAAGCCCTTCCAGGGCGACGAACTGGAGATCGTCGTCGAGCGGGCCCTCAAGCACGCCCACCTGCTGCGGGCCAACCAGGCGTTCCGCACCGGCCAGGCCGACCAGGCCCGCAGCCGCCCGATGGTGGCCGTCGGCGAGTCGATGCAGGCGGTCCTGCGGCAGGTCGAACGCGTTGCCCCCAACAGCGCGACGGTGCTGGTCACCGGCGAAAGCGGCACGGGCAAGGAGATGGTCGCCCGGGCGATCCACGCCGCTTCGCCGCGGGCCGCGGCGCCGATGCTCGCGGTCAACTGCGCCGCCCTGAGCCCGGCGCTGCTGGAGAGCGAACTGTTCGGCCACGAGCGCGGCGCCTTCACCGGCGCCGACCGCAGCCGCCAGGGGCGCTTCGAGCTGGCTGACGGCGGCACGCTGCTGCTGGACGAGGTCGGCGAACTGGACGACCGGCTCCAGGCCAAGCTGCTCCGCGTGCTCCAGGAGCGGGAGTTCGAGCGCGTCGGCTCGTCGATCGCCCGGCGCGTGGATGTGCGGGTCATCGCGACGACCAACCGCCCGCTGGGCCGCTGGGTGCAGGAGGGCAAGTTCCGCGAGGACCTCTTCTACCGCCTCAGCGTGCTGCCGATTCACATCCCGCCGCTGCGCGAGCGGCGCGAGGACGTGCAGCCGCTGGCTGAGCACCTGCTGGCCCGCATCGCCCGCCGCGAAGGCCGGGCCCGGCTGACCCTCACGCCCGAGGCCCGCGACCTGCTGCTCGGCTACGACTGGCCGGGCAACGTCCGCGAGCTGGAGAACCTGATGGAGCGTTGCTCGGCGCTAGCCGACGACGACACGATCGACGCGGCCCGCGTCGCGGGCTGGCTGCGGCGGAACGCCCCGGCTGCCGAGCCGACTCAGTCGGTTTCGCACGCCCAGGCGTTGCTGGGGCTGGGGCGGAACGACTTCGACGCCTACGACGGCGCGTTGATGGCGGAGATGGAGCGGCGGCTGATCTTCGCCGCGCTCAAGGAGAACGGCGGGCACCGGGCGCGGACGGCCGAGGCGCTGGGCATCGGCCTGCGGACCCTGGGGCTCAAGCTCAAGCGTTATCGCGAGCAGGGATTGCTGGAACCGGTGGGCGGCCGCGACCTGGTCGGGGCCGTCAGCCAGTGACAGGAGGCGTCATGCTGTTGACACAGGGCCTCAGCGTCCCCGGCCAGCCGGGCGGTCAACGCCCGGCCACCCCGCGGCAGAAGGCGGATTCTGCCGGCAGAACCTGCGCGTCGGGCGCAAAAGTTGCGCGTCCGGCGGCGCCGCCAACGGGCGAATCAGCCGGGAAAGGGCATCCGCACCTGCTGGCATGCGGTTTGCATATCCCCAAGTCCGGACCTGTTGTCTCGCAGGAGCAGTAGGCGATGTTGCTGGACCAACTCGTCAACCAGACGACTATCCCGGTGCTGACGCAGGTGATGCAGTTCGCCGCGGCCAGGCACGAGCAGTTGACGCAGAACATCGCCAACATCGACACGCCGGGCTACAAGGTCCGCGACCTGTCGGTGTCGGACTTTCAGCAGTCGCTGGCCAAGGCCCTGGACGAACGTGGTCGCAACAGCGGGCGGCTGGTTCTGGGCGGCCGACAGGTCCGCACCGGGCGCGACGGCCGGACGGCCTACCACGCGATGCCGGTCGAGGGCAACAACGTGCTGTTCGGCGACGGAGCCAACCGGCAGATCGAGAGGCAGATGGCGGCGCTGGCTGAGAACACGCTGACCTACAACACGGCCGCCGAGCTGCTGCGGGTCCAGTTCGCCCAGCTCAAGGTGGCGATCCGCGGGACGGTTGGATAGCAGGGGGCGGGGATCGGGGATCGGGGGTCGGCAGGAAGACGACGGGAGTCGGGTTGATGGCGATCAGAACTTACAGAGACCTCGAAGTGTGGCAACGGGCGATGGACCTGCTAGTCGAGGTCTACAGGATCAGCGTGGGGTTCCCGGATCTTGAGCGATTCGGACTCACCATGCAGGTGCGCCGGGCAGCGGGTTCGGTCGCAAACAACATTGCGGAGGGGCACGGTCGGCTCTCCCGCAAAGACTACTTGAGATTCCTTTCCATCTCTCGGGGCTCTCTGTGCGAGACGGAAACGGAATTGCCGGCGGCGGTTCGTCTGGGTTTCGTCAAGGAAGCGGACATTCGGAAGGCATGGGACCTGACGCAGGAAACTGGGAGGTTGCTGAACGGGCTGATCAGGTCGTTGGCGTCGAAGCGGGCATCCTGATTTCCGACCCCCGTTCCCTGACCCCCGACCCCTGTTTGGAGCAACGCATGTTCGGCGCACTGGACATCTCGACGAGCGGACTGACGGCCCAGCGGGTTCGGCTGAACACGGTTGCGGCCAACATCGCCAACGCCAACTCGACGCGCGACGCGAGCGGGGCGCTGCGGCCGTACCGCCGCCAGGTTCCGCTGTTCGCCGAGGCGATGGACCGGGCCGGCCGGCCGCGCGGTGTGCAGGTGACCGAGATCGCCCATGATCCGTCGGAGTTTCGCAAAGTGTATGACCCCGGCCACCCGGACGCGGTGGACGGGTACGTGAGCTACCCCAATGTGGACATGGCGACGGAGTACGTCAACGCGTTGGAGGCGACGCGGGCCTACGAGGCCAACATCACCGCCATCGAGGCGACCAAGGCGATGTTGTCGGCCAGCCTGCGTCTGCTGGCGTAATGGGCGGGCCGGGTCCGGGGCGGAGCCGCGGGCCGGGCCCTGTTGAACGAATGGAGAATCACGGATGGCAGTCAACCCGCTGAACAACCCGATCCAGTCCGTCGGCGCTGGCCAGGCGGCCGCCGCCCGCGCCGTCGACGGCAAGGGCGACGGCAGTTTCTCCAAGGTGCTGATGGACAGCATCAACGAGGTGAACCGGCTCCAGTCCGAGGCCGCCGACGCGACCAACAAGCTGGCGACCGGGCAGACGACCAACGTGGCCGAGGTGATGGTGGCCGTCCAGAAGGCCGACGTCGCCTTCGACATGCTGATGCAGATTCGCAACAAGCTGATGGACGCGTATCAGGAAGTGCAGCAGATGAGGCTCTAGGCAGGGGTCAGTGACCAGAGGCTAGGGGCTAGGGGCTAGAGGCTAGAGGCTGCAAGAGGAGTGTCTGAATGGCCGCCAAAGGGCCGGACAAGTTGAAGTTCAAGAGCTATCGCGATCTGATCGCATGGCAGAAGGCTATGGACCTGGCGGAAGAGATGTACGGACACTCCGGCTTCCTGCCCGAAGCCGAGCGGTTCGGCCTGACCAGTCAGCTTCGCCGGGCCGTCGTGTCGGTGCCCTCGAACATCGCGGAAGGCCTTGCTCGCTCGACGAAGAACGAATTCGTCAAGCACCTCAGAATTGCCCTGGGTTCGCTGGCCGAGGCCGAGACGCAGTTTCTGCTGGCCATTCGGCTGAAATACCTGCCTCGTGAAGAGATGCGGGAGACGTGGGGGCTCTTCCAGGAAGTCGGCAAGACCATTGGCGGGTTGATTCGCTCGTTGCAACGGAAGGCTAGCCTCTAGTCGCTAGCCTCCAGCCTCTGGCATGTGAGCAGGAAAGCCATGGGAAGATTCCAAAAGACGCTCGACCAGATCAAGTCCATGTTTCAGCAACTCTCATTCAGCCAGCGGATGCTGATCGCGACGCTGCTGGTGCTGATCGTGGTCTGCGTGGTCTGGATGATGAAGTACGCCGGGACCAGCGACCGCGTGCCCGTGCTCGACCAGGCGTTCGAGGCTGACGAGTCCGGCCGAATGGTGACCGCCCTCAAGGCGGCCGGCATCAACGCCCTGGTCGCTTCCGACGGCAAGGTGATGGTTGCCCCGGACGACCGGCTCCAGGCTCACTATGTGCTCACCGCCAACAACGCCCTGCCGCACGATTTCAGCTTCGGCTTCGAGCAGCTCGTCAAGGACAGCAACATCTGGCAGAGCCCGGCTGAGTTCGAGATGAAGAAGGATGTCGCCGAGCGTAACCAGATCGCCTCGGTCTTCCGGCAGTTCCCCAACGTCCTGGATGCCCAGGTTCTGATCGACCGGCCGCAGAAGCGGGGCTTCGGGTCCGCCCAGGGCCAGCCGTCGGCGGCGGTGCATCTGCGGATGCGACCGGGCCAGACGATCGACAAGAAGATGGTCAATGCGGTCGCGGACTACATCTGCGGAGCGGTCCGCGACATGCCGCGCGACCGGGTCCGCGTCATCGACTCGACCAACGGCCGAAGCTATCGCGTGCCCAGCGAGGAAGCGGGCATGCCCGCCGACTATCTTGAGTTGACCACGCAGCACGAGGAGAAGTGCGTCCGCAGCATCATGAAGGTGATCGGCCATATCGAGGGCGTGCTGGTCACCGCGGACGTGAAGCTCGACCCGGCCACCCGCAAGGAGACCGAGGTCAAGGTGGACAAAGACAACGCGGTCAGCGTGGTCGCCAGCGAGACCAGCCACAAGAGCACGTCGGCCGACGGCTCGGGCGGCGGGGGCGAGCCGGGCGTGGCGCTGAACACCGGCGGGGCGGCGGTGGCCAACACCGCGGCGTCGGCCGGCTCCAAGAGCAGCGACAACGAGGAGCAGACGACCTACGACACGAAGATCGGCGAGAAGCGCACCGAGACCGTTCACATGCCCGGCATGGTGCAGTCGGTCACGGCGTCGGTGAACATCCCCTACAGCTACTTCGTAACGGCCTACAAGGCCGAGACCGACCAGGACAAGCCCGATCCGGCGGCCCTGAAGACGTTCATCGGAAACGAGATCGGCCGCATCAAGCCGATGGTCAAGGCCGCGATCGGCAGCGACCCGGCCGAGGACGACAAAGTCGTCATCAGCTACTTCTACGACAAGGTGGCCGAGAGCGCCCAGACGCAGCCGGCGGTCGAGTCGGCCGGCATGATCGCGGCCCTGTGGCAGCGGGCGCCGAGCATCGGCCTGGGCGCCCTGGCGGTGATCAGCCTGCTGATGATGCTGATGATGATGCGCCGGGCTGCGTCGGGCGCCGGCACGCTGGCAGCCGAGACGCAGGGGCAGGGCGCCGCCGTGCAGGCCGCCGGCGCCGCCTACGGTCCCCAGTCGGCCGGCGGCGCCGCTCGCAAGCCGGTCCCCGGTCTCCTGGACGACATGGAGCCGGACGAGGAGGCCCAGCGCACGCAGCAGATGGTCGAGCAGGTGACGCACCTGGTGCAGGAGAACCCCGACGCCGCCGCGACGCTCGTCCGCCGCTGGATCGGGAAAGGGGCCAAGTGAGAGGTGACGCCGATGGCTGACGATATCTCGGGATCCCGCAAGGCCGCCATCCTGCTGCTGAGCATGGACCAGGACTCGGCTGCACTGGTCATGCAGCGGCTGGACGGCGAGGCCATCGAGGATGTCAGCCGCGAGATCGCCTCGATCGGTCACATCGAGTCGCGCGACCGGACGGCCGTCGTCCGCGAGTTCTACAACCTGGCGTTGGCGCACAACTACATGGACGAGGGCGGCCTCCAGTACGCCCGCGAGCTGCTCAGCAAGAGCCTGACCAAGGAGCAGGCAGACGAGATCGTCGGTCAGGTCGAGCGGACCATCAACGCCTCGCCCTTCGCGTTCCTGAGCAAGGCCGAGGCCGACAACCTGCTGACCTTCATCCAGGACGAGCACCCGCAGACGATTGCGCTGATCCTCTCGCACCTGCCGTCGGGCAAGGCGTCGGAGATTCTCGTTGGCCTGCCCGCCGCCAAGCAGATCGAAGTCGTCAAGCGCATCGCCAACATGGAGCAGACCAACCCCGAGATGATCAAGGAGGTCGAGCGCGGGCTGGAGAGCCGGCTCTCCTCGATGATCCACCAGACCTTTGAGAAGACCGGCGGCGTCGAGACGGTGGCCGAGGTGCTCAACCTGGCCGACCGCGCCACCGAGAAGAGCATCCTTGAGGCCCTGGAGACCGAGGACCCCGACCTGGTCGAGTCGATCCGGCGGCTGATGTTCGTCTTCGAGGACATCATGCTCGTGGACGACCGCGGCATCCAGTCGGTGCTCAAGGAGATCGACAACGCCGACCTGGCGTTGGCGTTGCGGACGGCCAGCGAGGAACTGAAGGACAAGATATTCAAGAACATGAGCGAGCGGGCGACGCAGCTCATCAAGGAAGACATGCAGTACATGGGCCCGGTCCGCGTCAGCGACGTCGAGGCCGCCCAGCAGAAGATCGTGGACGTGGTCCGCCGCCTGGAGGACTCCGGGGAGATCGTCATCTCCGGCCGCGGCGGCGATCGTGAAATGGTCGTGTGAACCGAGCCCCGCCGCCCGCGGCGTGGACTGTTGAAGCGAGCAACGAATGTCCGGCGTCATCAAGAATTCCGAGACCGCCCGCGCGACCCCGTTCAACTTCGGCGACATCGCCATCGAAGCGCGGTCGATCATCGCGGCCGCCCGGCAGCGGGCCGAGGCCCTGGTCGCCGACGCCCAGGCCAACGCCGACGCGATCCGCGAGCAGGCCCGGTCGGCCGGTCACGCCGAGGGGCACGCCGCCGGCCGCGAGGAGGGCCTCAAGGTCGGCCGCGACGAGGCCCAGCGCCGCTTCGACGCCGAGTTCGCCCGCTCCGGCCGCATGCTGGCTGAGGCGATGGAGATGCTGAACGAACGCAAGGGGCAGATGCTGGCGGAGGCGCGGCAGGATCTGGTCGCGCTGGCGCTGACGGCGGCGG
This sequence comes from Phycisphaerae bacterium, assembly GCA_022072085.1. GTDB lineage: Bacteria > Planctomycetota > Phycisphaerae > JAJVII01 > JAJVII01 > JAJVII01. Next base: position 57,478 of record JAJVII010000042.1, on the reverse strand, counting down.
AGAAGGTCGTCCGCACGCGGCTGGCTGCCGACCCCGGCGCCTGCCGCCGCACGGTCGACGCGGCGGTGGAGTTGACCGGGCATACATCGCGACTGTCGATCCGCGTCAGCCCCGGCGACCTGGCGACCATCCAGGAGTTCGCCCCTAACCTGGCCGACCGACTGACCGGTGAGGGCGAGGTGCAGGTGGTTGCCGACGAGTCGATCGAGCCGGGCGGCTGCCGCGTGACGGCGTGGCGCGAGAGCGGCCAGTCCAGCGAAGTGGACGCGACGATCCAGACGCAGTTGACCCGCATCGCGGCCGAACTGCTGGGCACAAGGGAAGAGTGAACCACAGAGCACACAGAGAGCACAGAGATGGAAGATGAGAGGGATGCTCTTACATCTGAAGTCATTGCAGCGGCCATCGAAGTGCACAAGGCCCTGGGGCCGGGTTTACTCGAATCCGCCTACGAGGCATGCCTCTGCTATGAGTTGCGCCAACGCAACTGTGAGTTCGTGAGGCAATGGGCCCTGCCGGTCACGTACAAGGGCGTTGAATTGGATTGCGGCTACAGGATTGATGTGATGATTCCGGGAAAGTTGATCATTGAGATCAAGGCAGTCGAGAGCCTCACGCCGCTTCATGCAGCTCAATTGCTGACCTACATGAACTTGAGCGGGATTCCGAAAGGCCTGCTGCTTAACTTCAACGTCAAGCTCCTGCGGGATGGCATCAAACGAATGGTTCTCTGATTCGCTCTGTGTTCTCTGTGCTCTCTGTGGTCTAGAAACCAATGGCTCTCTACGACCGACAATTCGACTCCCTGCGGCGGATTCAGCCGATGGGCATGACCGGGCGATTGCAGTCGGTCACCGGGCTGATCGCGTCGGCTGAGGGGCTCTCCTGTCCGGTCGGCGCCCGCTGCCGCATCCGCACCGCGACCGGTGGCGACATGCCGGCCGAGGTCGTCGGCTTCTCCGATCGCGGCACGCTGGTCATGCCGCTGGGCGAGACGACGGGCCTCGGCCGCGGCGATCGCATCAGCCTTGAATCGACTGTCTGGCAGGTCCCTGTCGGCCCGGCGTTGCTCGGCCGCGTGGTCGACGCCTTCGCCCGCCCGATTGACGGCAAGGGCCCGTTGGCGACGGTGGATCATCAGCCGATCGCCCGCGAGCCGCTGGGCCCGATGCAGCGCGAGCGCGTCACAGAACCGATCGGCACCGGCGTCCGCTGCATCGACGCCCTGATGACCGTCGGCCAGGGTCAGCGCATGGGCATCTTCGCCGGTCCGGGCGTGGGCAAGAGCGTCCTGCTGGGCATGATCGCCCGCTACACCTCGGCCGACGTGGTGGTCGTGGGGCTGGTCGGCGAGCGCGGCCGCGAGGTAAAGGATTTCCTGGCCAAGGACCTCGGCGACGAGGGCCTGGCCCACAGCGTCGTGGTGGTCTCGACTTCCGATGCCCCGCCGCTGACGCGTCTTCGCGCGGGGCTGACCGCGACGGCCGTCGCTGAATACTTCCGCGATCAGGGGCTCAACGTCCTGCTGCTGATGGACTCGCTGACGCGCATGGCCACCGCCCAGCGTCAGATCGGCCTGGCTGCGGGCGAGCCGCCGGCCACCCGCGGCTATCCGCCGTCGGTCTTTTCGATGATGCCGACGCTGCTGGAGCGGGCCGGCCGGACCGCGAGCGGCTCGATCACCGGTTTCTACACCGTGCTGGTCGAGGGCGACGACATGACCGAGCCCGTGACCGACCACGTCCGCTCGATCCTGGACGGCCACCTGTCGCTGTCGCGTCGGCTGGCCAATCGCGGGCACTACCCGGCGGTGGACGTGACCGATTCAATCTCGCGTCTGGCGGTCGACCTGGTGGACGATGAGCACACGCAGGCGGCCCGCGTGTCGGCCCGGATGGTCGCGGAGTTTAACGAGATCGAGGACCTGGTGAACATCGGGGCCTACGTCGCTGGGTCCAACCCGCACCAGGACGTGGCCGTGCAGATGCGCGACGAAGTGAATGCGTTCCTGTGCCAGCGGATCGAGGAGCCGGTCCGCTTCGCTCAGGCCAAGGTGGCGTTGCTGGGCCTGCACCGCAGGATTCAGCAGGAGTACGCCAAGCGGGGGATCAAGGCGTGAGCCGGAGTTCTCTCCGTGCCTCTGTGGTGAACTGAGAGATGGCAAGCAAGTTCAAATTCCGGCTCGATCCGCTGCTGCGGATCAGGCAGCACGAGGAGGACCAGCGCAAGGCCGCGCTGGGCCGCGTGGTCGGGCGGCTGAACGAGCAGACGGCCCGGGCCGTCCGCTACAACGACATGATCCGCGACGAGCACGGCGCCCTGCGCGGCGGGGGTTTGGTCGGGTCGCTGGACGTGCGGCGGCTGGCCCACCACCGCAGCTACGTCAACTCGGTCATGCGGGCGATGGTGCAGACGCTTTGTGAGCGGGCGACGACGCAGCAGGAGGCCCGCAAGGCGCAGGCCGAGCTGGTCGAGGCCGTCAAGCGGCGTAAGGTGCTCGACAAGCTGCGCGACCGGCGGCGAAGCCAGTGGCTGGCCGAGGTCGGCCGGACCGAGCGGCGGGATCTGGATGAGATGGGCGTGCAGACGCACCGGCGGAATCGGCAGGAGGCCGAGGCGGCCGGCGCGTCGGAAGGACCTGACGCATGATGCGGAAACTATGGGAAATCGTGGCCATTATCGCGGCGGCGCATCTGCTGGCGGCTGGAGTGCTGGCCGGGGCGCTGTTCGCGACCGGCAAGCTCAGCGGCAACAAGCTCAAGCTGATTCGCGACGTGATGCTCGACCGTCCGCTCCAGGCGGCCGCCGCCAAGACCGAGACGCCGGCCGTTCAGCCCGACAACCTGACCACCGCCGGTCAGCGGATCGCCGACGAGCGCGAGCAGACGCAGGTGACACAGCTCCAGATCGAGCAGCAGATGCGCGAGCTGAAGGATTTCAAGGTCCAGCTCGACCAGGCAAAGGGCGCCCTGGATCTTCGCATCAGCCAGTTCGAGGCCGACCGGAAGAAGTGGCAGGAGCAGCGCGAGGCCGAGCGCGTGTTGCTGGCCGGTGCGGGCTTCAAGAAGAGCCTGGAGATGTACGAGTCGCTGGACGCCGACCAGGCCAAGGACCTGTTCATGAACATGGACGACGCGGAGGTCGTGCGCTACCTGACGCACATGGACCCGCGCAAGGCGGCCAAGGCGGCCAAGGCGTTCCAGACCCCGGCCGAGCAGGCCAAGCTGCGCAAGGTTCTCGACTACATGGAAGACCCGTCGGCGGCCAAGACACCCGCGGCCGACGCGACGGGCAAGACCGACAATCGACAGGCCAGCCTCGCCGGCCGGCCCTGAGGAAGTTGCAGCGAGTATGTCGCAGAGCACAGGCAACCTGATTCGCGACCTGGCGGCGGCCAAGCCGACAGGGTCGCGCTCCCGCAACGTCGCGGCCGACGAGACCCCGTCCGACACGGGGCAGTTCGCCCGGGCGCTGGCTGACTCGGTTCGGCCCGCACGGCGGCAGGCGTCGTTGCAGAAGCCCGGCGGCGCCACGGGCATGCCGTCGCCGGTTCGGCCCGGCGGGCGAGACGCAGCCGTCGGCGAGGCGGACGGGCCCGTGGCGGGCTCCTCGCAGGCTGTTGCGGACACTGCCGCGAACGCGCCGGTGACGGCTGAGCAGTTGGCTGAGGCGCTGCGGACTTTCGCGGACGGCGACGTCCCGCAGGAGTTGCAGTTACAGTTGCCCGACACGGTCGATCCGACCAACGCGGCCCAGGTCGCCCACTGGCTGGCGGCTGTGCTGTCCGGCTATGCGGTCGATACGGCCGACGCGAGGGAAATCGACGATGCGGCTGCTGCGACCGGCGCCACGACCGAAATTGCCCAGAAGGCGGCCACCGCTGACGTGGCGAACGACACGGAATACCCCGCGCCCGCCAGGCAGCCGGCCGATCCGGAGGCGGTTCGCAAGCACCTGCACGTCTCTCGTCTGGCCGAGTCGCCGACGCGGCAGACGCGATCGGCCGACGTGAAGCCGTTGGTCGGCCACGCCAAGGCGGGCGACGCCGGCGCGAAGGCCCAGCCCCATGCGCGTCCGACTGAACCCGCGAGCCCGACGGCCCAGCCGGCAGCGGGCGCCCCGGTGAACTTCGATGTCCAGGTCGCTCAGGCGGGCGGCGGGGCCCAGGCGGTGAAGGACGACTCGGATCAGCCGCCGGCCCCGCAGCCGACCGACACGCCGCGACGGCTGATTGCGACGAAGCCGCAGCCGGTGGCCCCGGAGGTCGCGCTATCGCAGCCGCCGACGACACCGGCGCCGGCGCAGGTCGATCCACCGCTGCGGCAGGTGGCGAGCGACGCCGGCCGGCGTCTCAACGAGGCACAGCAGAAACCGGCGGACCACGCGAAGGTGGCCGAGAATGCTCCGGCGCGGTCGCAGGAGGTATCCGCTGGCGCGGTCTTGCTAGATGTCACGCAACAGGTCGAGCAGCAAGCCGCTGAGCCCGTCGAGGATGAGGACGTCGCGAACGCGGCACGGCGAACTGAACAGCCGACGACCGGGACTATCCGCCCGCGAGCGGAAGTGAAGGCCGACCGGCCTGACGCGACACTGGCCAGCCGGGAGGCGAAGCCGGCCACGGCTGTCGGCCACAAGACGGCCCAGCCGTCGCGGCCGCCTGCGGAGCAGGCCCCGGCCGGCCCGGCTGTCCGGCTGCCCGCGGATGTCCGTGTCGAGGTCGAACAGACGGCGGATCCTGACGGCCATCCGGCGCAACGCCCCGCCGCCGATCGGCCGATCGCGGCTGACAACTTCAAACCGACCGTGGTCGCTCAGCCGGCGCCGGCTGCAAGCCCGGTTGGGCAGGGGGCGGTTGCTCTCCAGATGCCGGCGGCCGAAACGGCGACGGGCACGGCAGGCGATCCGACGGGCGGACTGGCGACGACAGCCGGCGCGGGCACGCGGGCCGGCGCGAGCGTCGTGCCCGGCTCTGGCGCATCGGCCGACGCGGCCGGCCAATCGGTGGTCGAGTCATTCGACGCGGCGGCCAACGGCGATCGGATCGCCCAGGCGGCGGTGGCTCGGCTGGGCGGCGGCGGCGGGATGATCCGGCTGCAACTGGACCCGCCGGGCATGGGCAGCGTGCAGGTGAACATGGCGATGGGCGGACACTCGATTCGGCTGACGCTGCTGCCCGGGAGCGAATCGGCGGCCGACCTTCTGAGCAGCCAACTTAGCCACCTGCGCGAATCGCTCCAGGCGCACGGCCTGTCGGTGACGCACCTGTCGGTGCAGGGCCCGCGTGCGGGCGAGGCGCCGTCGCATGCGGGCGGGCAGGGCGGCGACGATCAGCCGGGCGACGGCGGCGGACGGCAGACGTCCGACGGACAGGACGGCCGGGGGCGGGAATCGTTTGCCAACGAGCGGAACACGCAGGCAGCGACGGCGGACGCGGAACCGGCGGCAACGGCTGGCGGACGCGTCGCGACGGGCGGCCTGAACCTGTGGGGGTAGCGGAAAACTCAAGGAGTCGGAAATGTCCAGTGTCATCAGCGGAGTCAGCGGAAGCCGCAGCAGTTCGACGCAGGCCAAGAGCGTGGGCGACGTTTCGCCGGAGGACTTTCTCAGGCTGCTGATCACGCAGTTGAAAAACCAGGATCCGTTCGAGCCCATGAAGAACCAGGAACTGCTCCAGCAGATGTCCGCGATCCGAGGGCTGCAGAGCAACCTCGACCTGGAGAGCACGCTCAAGACGATCACGCTCCAGCAGCAGATCAGCTCGGCGGGCGCGCTGATCGGCAAGGTGGTGACCGGCCTGAACAGCACGCTGGACAAGGTGACCGGGACGGTGACCAGCGTGGCGGTCGAGTCGGGCAGCGTCTACCTGGACCTGGACAACGGGCAGCGAGTCGGGCTGGACGATGTCACCCGCGTGACCCAGCCGAAGGGCGGCTGACGCGGATAGCGGAGATAAGCAAACGCCGGGGCCCAGCGTCCCGGGGAGAAACAGAAGATTCGCCGGGATGAGTGAGTCGCCACAGGCGATCACCAAAGGAGGCTTACGATGGGTCTGACCAGTTCACTGTTCACCGCGCTGTCGGGTCTGAACGTCAACCAGCTCAAGCTGGACGTGACGGGCAACAACATCGCCAACGTGAACACGACGGCGTTCAAGTCGTCGACGGTGTCGTTCCAGTCGCAGTTCAGCCAGACGTTCAGCTTCGGCGCGCCGCCGTCGGGGACGACGGGCGGAGCCAACCCGACGCAGATCGGCTTGGGCGCCGTGGCCGGGGCCATTCAGCGCAACATGGAACCCGGCTCGTTCGAGAGCACGGGCAAGGGAACGGACCTTGCGATCGAAGGCAAGGGCTGGTTCATCGTCGAGAAGGGCGACGGTTCGCAGGCGTACACCCGCGACGGCGCGTTCGTGCTCAACGGTCAGAACTACCTGGTCAGCGGCGACGGATACTTCCTCGAGGGCTTTGGCGTGGACAGCAACTTCAACGTGGTGACCGGCACGCTGACACGGCTTCAGGTGCCGATCGGCCAGCTCTCTGTGGCCGGTGCCACCAGCAACGCCGACTACGCCGGCAACCTGAACAGCAGCGGCGTCGTGGCGACGACGGCGGCCGTGCTGGCCAGCCAGGCCCTGACCGACGCCGGAAACGGCGGGGCGGCGGCCGTCGAGTCCACGGACCTGACCGACGTGCGCAGCGGCACGGATGCGATCTTCGCGGTCGGCGACGAACTGACGCTGAACACCGAAAAGGGCGGCCGCGACCTGCCCAGTTCGACCTTTACCGTCACCAGCAGTTCCACCAGCGCCATCAACAGCGGTTCGACAGTGGGCGAGTTCATGGAGTGGCTCCAGGACGTGCTGGGCATCAACACCGACACCAGCACCTCAGCCGGCGTGACTATCGACTCGACCGGCCACATCTCGGTTGTCGGGAACATTGGCACGGTGAACGACCTGGACATCCAGGTCGGCGACCTGCTGAGCACCAACAGCTCGTTCAACGAGCCGCTGACGTTCACCAAGAGCGCGTCGGCCGACGGCGAGTCGGTCTATACGTCGATGACGTTCTACGACTCGCTGGGAACGGAGATCACCGCGGGCATCAGCATGGTGCTGGAATCGCGCAGCGGGCTGGGCACGACCTGGCGGTGGTTTGCCGAGAGCCCGGACGACACGGACATCGACCTGGCGGTGGGGACCGGCCAACTCACGTTCGGCAACCAGGGCCAGTTGCTCACCGTCAGCGGCAACTCGATCACGATCAACCGCGACAGCACCGGCGCCGAGACGCCGCTGAACATCTCGGCGGACTTCTCGACGATGACGGCCCTGGCGGCCGACGACAGCTCGATCGTGATGAGCACGCAGGACGGCTTCCCGGTCGGCACGCTGAGCGACTTCGCGTTCGGGCCCGACGGCTCGGTGGTCGGCACGTTCACCAACGGCCTGACCAAGACGCTGGGGCAGCTTGCCCTGGCGACGTTCGCCAACGACTCGGGCCTGGTGGCCGAGAGCGACAACCTGTTCAGCTCCGGCCCCAACAGCGGCGTGCCGGTCGTCCGGGCCCCGCTGACCGGCGGCGTGGGCAAGATCGCCTCGGGCGCCCTGGAACTGAGCAACGTCGACCTGTCGCGCGAGTTCATCAACCTGATCGTCGCGAGCACGGGCTTCTCGGCGGCCAGCCGCGTGATCAACTCGTCCAACCAGTTGCTTACCGAGCTGCTCCAGACGGTCCGGTAAGCTGGCCGGGACGTGCAGCCAGAACCAGGGGGCAGTGCAGGAGAGTGGCGTGATGATCCAGTTGACGCGTCTGAACGGCAAGGCCTTCGTCGTCAACGCCGAACTGATCCGCTACGTCGAGGCGTCCAGCGAGCACGACACCTGCGTCGCCCTGATCGGCGGCGAAAAGCTGAACGTGCGCGAAACGGTGCCCGAAGTGGTCCGGCGGGCGATCGAGTACGGACGGAGCCTTCGGGCGTTCCGATAATAGCCCCCACGTCCGGCGGAGTTCGGGCCGGGCGGCTGGGCGGCAGTTCCAATGACGAGCCGGCGTCGGGAGGCGTCCGGGCTGGTCCGCGAAAGCGGCGCCGGCGCGGACCGGCCCGACGCCGGCTCGCTGTGCAAGTCTTCACGATTCTGTAAGTAAACCCGGCACAAGCGATTTCCGATAGTGAGCGATGGTTGCCATGTGGCGGCGGATGCGCTGGCATGGCCGGGCTGAGGAACCGGAACCCGCAATCGGCACGGAACGGGCATGGACCTTGCCACACTCATCGGCCTGCTGTCGGGCATCGCCCTGATCGCCTGGGCGATCGTCCAGGGGACCAACGGGCAGCCGGGCAGCTTCCTGGACTGGCAGTCGGTGGCGATCGTCTTCGGTGGCGGCATTGCTTCGGCGCTGATGAGCTACCCGCTCAAGAAGGTGATGGAAATCGCCAAGGTCGTCAAGCACGCCTTCATGACCAAGACGACCCCGCCCAGCCAGTTGATCAAGGACATGGTCGGCTACGCCGAAGTTGCCCGGCGCGACGGCATCCTGAGCCTGGAGAGCCTGACCAAGGACATTGACGACGAGTTTCTCATCAAGGGCATCCAGATGGCCGTCGACGGGTCGGACCCGGAGCTGATCGAGCAGATTCTCGAGAGCGAACTGGAAGCGGTGATCGCCCGGCACGAGCAGGGGCGCGGGCTGTTTGACGCGCTGGGCAAGTATGCGCCGGCGTTCGGCATGATCGGCACGCTGGTGGGCCTGGTCATCATGCTCAAGAACATGGATGACCCCTCGAAGATCGGCCCGGGCATGGCCACCGCGCTGCTGACGACGCTGTACGGCGCGCTGCTGGCCAACATGTTCGCGCTGCCGGTTTCCGACAAGCTGCGGATGCGCAGCGACGAGGAAGTGCTGGTCAAGCAGATCATCATCCGCGGGGTGATGTCGATCCAGAGCGGCGACAATCCGCGCATCGTGGAGCAGAAACTGAAGACGTATCTCTCGCCGGCGCAGCGCCGCGAGATGAGCGACGAGCAGGCCGAGGCCGCCTGAGGGCCCGGAGCGTGAGCCATGATCCAGCGCAAGAGAGTCACGCCGGCCGGGGCCCCCGAGTGGATGGTGACCTACGGCGACATGATGGGACTGCTGCTGACCTTCTTCATCATGCTCGTGGCCATGAGCGAGGTGAAGGACAACGACAAGTTCCGCAAGGTGATGGAGGCGGTCAAAGAGGCCTTCGGCTACGAGGGCGGCATGGGCACGGTGGTCAGCAAGGACGCGCCGGAGAACTCGCTGATCACGCGGCTGGACGAGATTTCGCTGGAGAACTTCAAGTTCAAGGCCGGCAACGCCCAGGACCAGGGCGTTGAAGGCCGCGAGAACACCGTCCGCAGAATCCGCGAGGGCATCGAGTTCACCATCGGCGGGCGGATCGGCTTCGACTTCGGGTCGGCTGAACTGCGCGAGGAAGCCAAGGCCGCCCTGCAGGAGGTGGCCACGCTGATCCGCGGGGAGAACAACAAGATCGAGATTCGCGGCCACAGCACGCGGGCCGAGACCGGGCCGGACAAGAAGTACAAGGACGGGCACGAGCTTTCCTTTGCCCGGGCGACCGCGGTGGCTGACTACCTCGTGCAACTGCACATCCGCCCGGACCGGCTTCGGCGGGTGACGTGCGGCAGCAGCGAGCCGCTGGTCCAGCGGGCGTATGACGAGCAGAGCAAGGCGGCCAACCGCCGCGTCGAGATCATTGTGAACCAGTCGCTCGTGCAGCAGTTCGACGGAGGCGAGCACGAGACCATACCGAAGGCGCCGTCGTCCGCGCTGCCCGACGAACTTGGCGACCCGACGCAGGCCGTCACGCAGGTGCAGATCGACAACGCAGAGGAGGAGCCGTAGAGATGGCGACAGAGAAGCCCCGCAACGAAGAAGAGCAGGTACAGCCGGAAAGCGAAGCGGCCGAGAAGAAGCCTCGCAATCCCAAGCTGGTCACGGCGCTGTGGGTCGGCGGCGTGCTGCTGGGCGAGGCGGTCCTGATTGTGCTGGTCATGCTGCTGAACGGTTCGCCCGGCCAGGCGCAGGCCAAGACCAACGGCGCCGGCCCCGCGGGCGTGCTGGCCAGCAACGACTGCGAGGAGTTGATCGTCGAGGGCAAGGCCCCCAACACGAAGCGCGGCGTGACCTTCCTCTACCGCTACGAGATCTACGCCTACGTCAGCCAGGACGAACTGGACACCGTCAAGAAGGTCATGGAGAAACGCAAGGCGACGATCGAGTCGACCGTGCGCGAGGTGATCGCCCGCATGGGTCCCGACGAACTGGACAAGGAGCCGGAACTGACCACGCTCCGCCGACTGCTTCAGCAGGAATTCGAGGGCATCTTCGGCGAGGGCAAGATCAAGAAGATCGTCGTAAGCAACTGGATCCGCCTCCGCGCCGACTACTGAACGACGGCGCTAAGTCGATTCCTGCCGGGACGCCGCGAAGGCGTCCCGGCTTCTTTTCGTTGCTGCGGTGGTGCGAGGGGAACGATTTCTTCATGCCGCGGGCGTGCGTCGCGCAGGCGGCGTTGCACGATAAGTGGGGCGCGTCAAGCCGGCGGGGCACAAGGGGTCGCGGAATCGCAACAACTGTTTATCGGACGGCGGCCGTGCACGGATTAAATTTTCTTGAAAATTTATTTGCCTATTATCGGACAGTCTGCTTAATTAGGTATCGTATAGGTGCTTACAATTCCGCCGACAGGCTAACGGGAAAGGATTCCCATGGCCGACGAAGATCGCAGGGACGGGCAGAGCCCCACATCGGCTGACTCTCCTTCACTCGACATTGCAACTGACGCCAGCACTGGCGTCGCCGCTGCGCGCCCGCAGGGCAACGTCGTCACCGACGGCGCCGGCGCGGGCCGCCACGCCGATCTGCCCGACCTGACCGACGTCGTGCTCGGCGCTGACGAGCAGCCGATCGACCTGCTCAACGACGTCGAGTTGAACGTGAAGGTGGAATTGGGCCGTTGCCGCATGCTCGTCGAAGACGTGCTCAAGCTCAGCGAGGGCGCGGTAGTCGAACTGGAGAAGCTGGCGGGCGATCCCGTTGACGTCTTCGTCAACGACCGCCTGGTGGCCCGCGGAGAAGTGCTCGTGCTCAACGACACCTTCTGCGTCCGCGTGAACGAGATTGTGTCGGCGGAGGCCGCCGACGAGACAGTCTGACGACGGCACGTGCGTCCGCCAGGGATTGGCGGACGAAGCCCGGCCTCAGGGACCCGGGCAGGCCCGCAAGGAGGCGGGTGGAACATGGCGCCGAATCGCCCGGTCATTCTGCTGGCGGCGTGTCTGGCCATGGTGGCGAGGATGCACGTTGCCGTCGCGGACGCCGACGGCCCGCCGGCGGTCACGCAGGTGGGGCCCGTGTCGGCCAACCTCCCCCAGTCCACGTCGGCCGACCCGGGCGCCGCTCCCGCCGCCACGCCCCAACCGAAGCCTGAAACCGCCGCCGCCGATGATTCATCCGCCAGGTATCGCAAGCTCGAAGGCCAGGCCATCGGCGGCCGGTCCGCTGATTCGTCCGGCGACGACAAGCCGGCGGCGAGCGGCGGCGGCTTCTTCTCCGGCTGGATCGCACTGGCTGCGGTGCTCGGGCTGATCGTAGTCGCCGCATGGGTCGTCCGCAGATGGGCGCCCGCGGGGGTGGCCGGTCATCGCGGCGGGCCGATGAAGGTCGTTGCACGCTGGCCGCTGTCGGCCAAGCAACATGTCGTCCTCATGCACCTCGGCCGACGCCTGCTGGTGGTCGGCGTGACGGGGCAGCAGATTTCGCTGCTGGCCCAGATCGACGACCCGGGCGAGATCGAGCAGTTGCTGGCCGCCTGCCCGTCGGGCAAATCGATCCTCGGCGAGGGGTTCGCCCAGTTGCTCGGGCGGCAGAGCAAGGCGATGGCCGACGCGGACGAAGAGCCGACAACGCCTGCCGGCCGTGGCGCCGGCGAGCAGGTCCGCCGCCTGATGGGCCGCGTGCAGTCCAGTCTCTCGAAGTTGAAGTCCTTTCGTCGGGCCTGAGAGATCGGGCCTTGGGTGATTCATGTCGACGGGGCGTCGTGAGAAGCGAATGACGGTCGGCCGATCGCTGGCGGCGGCTGCGCTGCTGGCGGTTGTGCTGGCGGTGGCCCCGGCCTGGGCGCAGGAATCGCCCGCCACGCCGGCACCCACTTCCCCGTCGTCGCCCGCAGGCGTGCCGATCGACAACCCGCTGCACATCCCGGACCTGACCAAGGTGGCGCCGCCGGCCAAGGACAGCGGCGGGCTCTCGGCGACGCTCCAGTTGCTCGTGCTGCTGACGGTGCTGACGCTGGCGCCGGCGATCCTGGTGATGGTGACCTGCTTCACGCGGATCATCGTGGTGCTGTCGCTGCTGCGGCAGGCGCTGGCGGCGCAGCAGCTCCCGCCCAACCAGGTGCTGCTGGGTCTGGCGCTGTTCATGACGTTCTTCATCATGACGCCGACCTGGCAGGCGATCCACAAGGAGGCCTTGTCGCCGTACCTGGCCGGACAGATGGATCAGAAGACGGCCATGACGCGGGCCGCGGCGCCGGTGCGGGCGTTCATGATCCGCCAGATCACCGAGGCCGGCAACCAGGACGACGTCTACATGTTCCTGGACTACCAGGGCAAGGGCGCCGCCCGCGAGTGGTCCGACGTGCCCACCAGCGTGATGATCCCGGCGTTCGTAATCAGCGAGCTGAAGGTCGCCTTCGTGATGGGCTTCAAGATCTATCTGCCGTTCCTCATCATCGACCTGGTGATCGCGTCGGTGCTGATCAGCATGGGCATGCTCATGCTGCCGCCGGTGCTGATCAGCCTGCCGTTCAAGCTACTGCTGTTCGTGCTGGTCAACGGCTGGCACCTGGTGATCGGAACGCTGCTGACGAGTTTCAGATAGCGCTGCGGACGCCCCGCGGGGCTGCTGCGCGCAGTGAAAGGGATCGCGATGGGAGTCGAACAGGCCCTACAGATCGGGCGAGAGATGCTGATCCTGGCGCTGCTGATCTCCGCGCCGATGCTGGTCACGGGGCTGATCGTTGGCCTGATCCTCTCGCTGCTCCAGGCGGTGACGCAGCTCCAGGAACAGACGTTGACGTTCGTGCCCAAGATTATCGCAATGGTGCTGGCGGCCATCCTGTTCATGCCCTGGATCGCCGCCAAGCTGCTGGCCTACGCGGCTGCCATGTTCGGCAGCGGGCCGTTCTAGGAAGAGTTGCCACAGATGGACACAGATGAACACAGATGAACACAGATGGGAAGACGAGACCGGCGGCGCCCTTCTTCTGATTTCATCTGTGCAATCTGTGTGCATTTGTGGCCAGTCGTCCGTTCGATCCGGGTGAACGCTCCATGATGGAAAGCCTGTCCCAACTTCTGCCGATCGCCCTCAAGCTGCCGGGCCTGCTCATGGTTCTGTTCCGGCTGGCTGGGCTGATGATCATGGCGCCGTTCTTCGGGTCGGCCAGCGTGCCGGTCAAGGTTCGCGTCGGGCTGACGCTGGTCATCGCGTTCGCCCTGTGGCCGGTGCTGCCGCAGCGGGTGGTCTGGCCGATCTCGCCGGTGGGTATCGCGGTCGCCATCGCCTGCGAGACGCTGATCGGCCTGCTGATGGGCCTGGCCATCACGACGATCTTCAGCGGCCTCCAGTTGGCCGGCACGATGATCGGCCAGCAGATGGGCATCGCCCTGGCCGACGTGTTCAACCCGGCCTACCAGGATAACGACGACCTGATGGGCGTGGTCTTCTTCTGGATGGGCCTGATGGTGTTCCTTGCGATCGGCGGCCACCGCATGCTGATGAGCGGCCTGCTGGACAGCTTCCGCGCGGTTCCGCTGGGCGGGTTCGCGCCGGACGGGACGACTGTCAACGTCCTGACCGGCATGCTGGCTGCCTCGTTCGTGATGGCGTTCAAGATGGCGCTGCCCACGGTGCTGGCGCTGTTCCTGGTGGCCGTTGCGATGGGGCTGATCAACCGGACCGTGCCGCAGTTGAACATCCTGACGGCCGGCTTCCCGCTGCGGGCGGTGCTCGGCCTGCTGGTGCTCGCGGCGACGGTGACCGCGGCTATGCGGGTCTTCGGCGGGACGATCGAAAACGCATTGTGGCAGGTGAACCAGGTGATCGGCGGGCTGGTGGCGTAGGCGACCTTCTCTGAGGACGTGACGAGATGGCTGACCATGAGGAGATGGGCGAGAAGACCGAACGCCCGACTCCGCACAAGTTGCAGGAGGCGCGGGAGAGCGGCCAGGTCGCCAAGTCGACCGACCTGACGGCTGCCCTGGCGCTGCTGGGCGCCCTGGTGACGCTGAACCTCCTGGGCCCGTCGATCCTGCGCCAACTGGCCGGCCTGACCGGCCGCATGCTCGGCGGCGACGGGTCGCTTCGCCCCGAATCGATGCTGGCCTCGGCCCGCGCGAGTTTTTCCACCGCAGCCAACGTCGTGCTGCCGCTGGTGCTGGCGGCGGCGGCGGCGGCGTTCCTGGCCAACCTCGTCCAGGTCGGGTTCATCGCGACCTGGCGGCCAGTGATGCCCGACTTCAACAAGATCAACCCGATCGCCGGGCTCGGGCGACTGTTCTCGTCTCGCAACCTGGTCAAGATGCTCGTCAACATCGGCAAGATCGTGCTGATCGCCTGGGTCTGCTGGGCGACGATCAGCGCCCGCATGGAGGAAATCACCGGGCTGATGAGCCTGGATTTCTGGGGCAGCGTCGGGGCGTCGGCCGAGCTGGTCTACGTGCTGGCGATCCGCGTCTCGCTGGTGCTGCTGGTGCTGGCGATCCTGGACTTCGCGTTCCAGCGCTATCAGCACGAGAAACAGCTCATGATGTCGCGGCACGAGCTGCGCGAGGAACTCAAGCGGATGGAGGGCGACCCGACCCTGCGGGCCCGCAGACGCAACGTGGCCAGGCAGTTGGCCATGCAGCGGATCGCCGCCGAGGTCCCGCGGGCCGACGTGATTGTGACCAACCCGACGCACGTGGCCGTCGCGCTGAAGTACGACCCCCAGGCGATGGGCGCCCCGCGGGTGGTGGCCAAGGGCGCGGACCTGATGGCTGAGCAGATTCGCAAGATCGCGATCCAGAACCGCGTGCCGATCGTCCGTCGGGCCCCTTTGGCCCGGGCGTTGTTCGCCGCCTGCGACATTGGCGACCAAGTGCCGGTGAAGTTCTACAAGGCCGTCGCGGAGGTGCTGGCCTACGTCTACGAGTTGGCCGGCCGAGGCCGACGCAAGAGTCGCGTGTTGGCGGCAACGCCGAGCGTGAATTAGCAGGCAAGAGTGAATGATGGCTCCGTCTTCCAACATCCCGAGGAATTCCTTTCTGGCGATCCTGCATCGCTACCGCGGGCTGATGGTTCCGGCGGCGGCGACCTGCCTCATCTTCGTCATCCTTGTTCCGCTGCCCATGTCGCTGATGGACCTTCTGCTGATCTGCAACATCACCCTGGCAGCGGTCATTCTGTTGACCTCCATCTACGTGACCCATCCGCTGGAATTCTCCGTCTTCCCTTCGCTTCTGCTGGGCACGACGCTCCTGCGGCTGGTGCTCAACACCGCGACCACTCGGCTGATCCTGACCGCGGGCGACCGCTCCAGCGGGGCGGCTGACGCCATCGGCGGCGCGGGCAAGGTCATCGAGACCTTCGGCAACTTCGTTGCCGGCGGCTCGCTCGCGGTCGGGCTGATCATCTTCATCATCCTGGTCGTCATCCAGTTCGTGGTCATCACCAAGGGCGCGACGCGCATCAGCGAGGTGGCCGCCCGGTTCACCCTCGACGCCATGCCCGGCAAGCAGATGGCCATCGACGCCGACCTCAACGCCGGTCTGATCGACGAGACGGCCGCCCGCACCCGCCGCCAGGAGATCAACCGCGAAGCCGACTTCTACGGGGCCATGGACGGCGCCAGCAAGTTCGTCCGCGGCGACGCGATCGCCGGTATCGTCATCACGCTGGTCAACATCCTGGGCGGCCTCTACGTCGGCATGGTCGAGTACCACTGGAGCTTCCAGCAGTGCCTGGGCACGTTCACGCGGCTGACTATCGGCGACGGCCTAGTCAGCCAGATCCCCGCGTTCATCATCTCGATCGCCGCGGGCCTGATCGTGACGCGCTCCACCGCCCGCAGCAACCTGGGCGAGGAACTGCTCGGCCAACTCACCTCGCGGCCGGTCGCGCTGGCGATCGCGGCTGCGTTCCTGGGCACGCTGATGATCACGCCGCTGCCGAAGATTCCGCTGCTGCTGCTGGGCGGCTCCTGCGCGGGGATCGCGATCCTGCTGCACCGCGGCACGACCCGCCAGGCCAAGGTCGACGCCGCCCGCGCCAAGCTGCCGCCCAAGAAGGAGCCCGAGAAGATCGAGTCGCTCATCGGCGTCGAGCCGATGGAGCTGGAGGTCGGCTACGGGCTGGTGCGGCTGGTGGACAAATCGGCCGGCGGCGACCTGCTCGACCGCATCGCGATGATCCGCCGACAGGTCGCCGGCGAACTGGGCATCGTCGTGCCGCCGATCCGCATCCGCGACAACATGCAGCTTGGGCAGAACGATTACGCCATCCGCATCCGCGGCAGCCGCGTTGCGGGCGGCCATGTCTTCCCCGGCCAGTACCTCGCGATGGACAGCGGTGTCGCGGGCGAGCGCATCCCCGGCACGCCGACGACCGAGCCCGCGTTCGGCTTGCCGGCGCTCTGGATCGACGCCCAGACCAAGGCCCGCGCTGAGATCGCCAACTACACCGTCGTCGAGCCGACCAGCGTCCTGGCGACGCACCTGACCGAGGTCATCAAGTCGCACGCCCACGAACTGCTCACGCGGCAGCAGACGCACACGCTGCTGGAGACGCTCAAGGAGAAGGCGACGCAACTGGTCGAGGAGGTCGTCGGGGCCAAGCTGGAGACCGGCGAGATTCAGAAGGTGCTCCAGAACCTCTTGCACGAGCGGGTTTCGATCCGCGACATGGAGACGATCCTGGAGACCATCGGCGACTGGGCCGCCCGGACCAAAGACGTCGACGTGCTGACTGAGTACGTCCGCAACGCGCTGGCCCGCAGCATCTGCGCCCAGTACGCCGACGAGAACGGCCGAATCCATTGCGTCACGCTCGACCCGGCGCTGGAGGATCTGATCAACAGCCACATCGAGCGGACCGAATACAGCAGCGCCCTGACGCTGCCGCCGATGCTGGCGGCGCGGATCAGCGAACGGATCGGCCGCGAGTTGGGCAAGGTGCTCTCGGCCGGCCGACCGGCGGTCGTGCTCTGCTCGCCGCAGGTGCGGGCTGCGGTCAAGCAACTCATCGAGCCGTCGCTGCCGTCGGCGGCGGTGCTGGCGTACAACGAGATCGTGAAGTCGATGGCCGTCGAGTCGCTGGGCATGGTGACGGTGGAGCAGACGCCGGCTGAGCCGGCTGCACCCGCCCGTCCGGCCCGTCCGTCGGCCAAGCCCCAGCGCGTGGGCGCGTAGGACGCCCGGCGGGAGGCTTGTAAGTGTCGATGTTGACTGGACTAAAACAGAATTAGTCCTTGAAATCGGGGCCCGGGTGGGCTAAGAAATTCGATCCGCTTACTGACTCTGGGAATCGCGATGACTCCAAGAACTTACCAAGGTGCGACGATGGCCGAGGCCCTGGCCAACGTCAAACGCGACCTCGGCTGCGACGCCGTGATTCTTCAGACGCGCACTGTCCGCAAGGGCGGCTTCATGGGCATCGGCGCCCGCGAGGTCGTCGAGATCACCGCGGCCGACGACGTGAACGTCCTGCCGCGCTCGCCGCGCATCTCGCCTCAGGCCCAGCGGGCAAACGCGCTGGCCCGCATGTTCGGCGGCGCGGCCGCACCGGCTGGCGCCAACTCCCCGGCCAGGCCGCAGGCTGACGCGACCCCGTCGGCTGACAACGCGGGCTTCTCGACCGTGATGACCCAGGAGTTGGCCCACATCCGCGAGATGGTCGCGACGCTGGTCACCGAGTCGCGCAGCGCGAAGATGGGCGACCTGCCCGAGGAACTCTTCGAGGCCTACCTGCAACTGCTCGAGTCCGAGGTAGCCGAGGAATTGGCCAGCCAACTCGTCCAGTCGCTGCGGACGCAGCTTCGCGACCGGCCTTTGGACCGCGGCGAGATCCGCGACCGGCTGGTCGATTGCGTCAGCGCGATGATCCGCACGGCCGGGCCCGTGCAACTGGACCCGTCGGCAGGTCCGCGGGTGGTCGCACTGGTCGGGCCGACCGGCGTGGGAAAGACGACGACGATCGCCAAGCTGGCAGCCAACTTCAAGCTCCGCGAGAAGCACCGCGTCGGCCTGGTGACCATCGACACCTACCGCATCGCCGCGGTGAACCAGTTGGCGACCTACGCCCAGATCATCGACGTGCCGCTGCGGGTCGTGCTGACGCCCGACGAACTGAAGCGAGAACTGGACGCGCTTCGCCGCACGTGCGACGTGATCCTGATGGACACCGCCGGACGCAGCCCGGCGGACCAGCTAAAGCTCAACGAGCTTCGCGGGTTCCTCGACGCGGCCAGGCCCGACGAGACGCACCTGGTCCTCAGCAGCACCTGCTCCCAGGCGTCGCTGCGGGCTGCGATCCAGCGGTTCACTCCGCTGGGCGTCAATCGCGTCATCCTGACCAAGCTGGACGAGGCCGTCAGCTTTGGCGTCGTGCTGGAGGTCGTGCGGCAGGTCGGCGCGTCGCTCAGCTACGTGACGACCGGCCAGGACGTGCCCGAGGACATCGAGGTCAGCCAGTCGCGTCGGATCGCCCAGTGGATCATCGAGCGGTCGATCGAGCATTCGCAGTTGTCGCCGCGGCCAGGGACGTTGCCGCGGCTGGAGGTCACGGTGGACGATCAGGCCGGCGTCGAACGCCTGGAGGTCGGCCAGCATGCGTGACCAGGCGTGGAAACTTCGTGAACTGATGAACGCCCAGACACCGGGGTCGGCGGTCGGGGAGCAGGGGTCGGTGGAAACCGCCCCGGCTGCCGAGACGGCTGCTTCCCCCTCGGCGACCGGCGAGCCCCGCCCCGTGACCACCGATCCCCGCTCTGCGGTCCCCGCGCCCCGCCCGCGAGTGCTTGCGGTGGCCAGCGGCAAGGGCGGGGTCGGCAAGAGCTGCGTCGCTGCGAACGTCGCCTACTGCATGGCCCGGGCCGGGCGACGCGTGCTGCTGATCGACGCCGACATGGGGCTGGCTAACCTGGACCTGATCATGGGCCTGACCCCCGCGCTCAACCTCGGCCACGTGGTCGAAGGCCGCGCGGACCTGGGCGCGACGCTGATGGAAGGCCCGGGCGGGCTGCTCTTCCTGCCCGGCGCGTCGGGCCTGAGCCACCTGGCCGACCTGGACGACGCCCGCCGCGCGGGACTGCTGGCTGAGCTGATGGACCTGGAGCGGTCGGCCGACCTGATCGTGATCGACACCGGCGCGGGCATCTCGCGGAACGTCATCGCCTTCGCCCATGCCGCCGACGAAGTGATGGTCGTGACGACGCCCGAGCCGACGGCCATGACCGACGGCTACGCGTTGATCAAGGTACTCGCCCGCGAGGGCTACGACGGGCGCGTTGGCGTGCTGGTCAACCAGGCCAACGATCGGGCAGAGGGCAGGGCGGTCTACTCGCGGATCGCCAAGACCGCCTCGCGGTTCCTCGGCTGGCGAGTGCTCGACCTCGGCCACCTGCCGCGCGATCCGCAGGTGCCGGCGGCGGTGCGGGCCCGTCGGCTGGTCGTGGCGATGCAGCCGCGGGCGGCGGTCAGCCGCGAACTGGTCGCCTTGGCGGCCCGGCTGTCGTCCGACAGCCAGGCGGTCCAGCGGGCCAACGGCGATCGGCCGGGGCTGTTCCGGCGGATCGCGGGACTGTTCTTCTAATGGCGAACGAGCATGGCTGAGCAGGCGGACATCACGACCGACGCCCCGGCGACAACAGACGCGCCGGTTGCGCTGCCCCCGACGATGCGCGGCGGGGCCCGGCTGGGCCCCCTGGCGGCCGGCGGGCTCGGACTGCTCGGTTTCGCGTTGGCAATCATCCAGGGATTGGCCGTCGGCAACGACACCACGGCCATCCTGACCCGGGCCCTGGTGGTGATGGCGGCCCTGGCGCTGGTCGGGGCCGTCGCTGGCGGGATCGCCGGCCGAGTGGTCACGGAACAAACGAACCGTCTGGCACGCGAACAGGCCGAGGCGGACCGCCTGGCCGGTTTGCAAGCCAGTTCTGAATCGGAAGTTACGTCGGATGTCGAGGCCAAGGATGGGCCCCGCCAGGCCGGCGAACGGGCGGATTGAAATCGGAAGAGATTCTCGATTTCAATATTGCCTATTTTACCTAGATTGACTATATTGACTCATATCCAATTGTTACGGAGGACGTGGATATGTCCAAGGCGCACCGAGCCCCGCAGGCCGACACCGCCGTCAGGAACCCCATGGACGCCAAGGAGACGGCGGCCTTGTGGCGACGGCACAAGTCCAAGCCGACCGACGAATCCCGCAACAGGCTGGTCGAGCGGTATCTGCCGCTGGTCCGCTACAACGCCGAGCGGCTGCACGTGCGGCTGCCCGACGAGGTGGACGTCGACGACCTGATCCAGGCGGGCATTTTCGGCCTGCTGGACGCGATCGACGCGTTCGACCTGGATCGCGGCGTCAAATTCGAGACGTATTGCGCGCAGCGGATCCGCGGCGCGATCCTCGACGAGCTGCGCTCGATGGACTGGGTGCCGCGCCTGGTGCGCAGCCGATCGCACAAGCTCAACGACACGGCCAAGTGCCTGGAGGCCGAACTCGGCCGAAAGCCGACCGACGGCGAGTTGGCCAAGCGGCTGAACATCGGCATGAAGGAGTTCGCCCGGCTGAAGCGCGACGCGCCGACGGTGTCGGTGGTCAGCCTCTCGCGGACGCACTACCAGACCGACAACAACAAGGACGTGACCGAACTGGAGGTGCTCTGCGACCCGGCCTGCCGCAACCCGGAGGAGGAGGCTCAGCGGACCGACCTGAAGGATCTGCTGACGCGCGGGTTGACGCGGGCCGAGCGGCTGATCCTGATCCTCTACTACTATGAAGAGATGACGATGAAGGAGATCGGCGCGACGCTGGACCTGAGCGAGTCGCGGGTCTCGCAGATGCACAGCGCGATCCTGGACCGGCTGAAGGGCCAGCTCGGCAACCGCCATCGCGAGTTCGCGATCCCGGCGGAGTGACCGACGCGGATAATCGGGCAGCCCGAAGATCCGTTGCCACAGATGGACGCAGACTCCCACAGATGAATTCAAGACGCCCTTCGGTGAGGACCGAGGGGCGTCTCTGTTTCAACGATACGAAGCGACCAGGCCAATCGGGAAAGCCGGACACGGTTAGGACTTCTTGCGGCGGAGGTAACTGTGGGTCCGGAATTTCTAGTCGGCGTCACTCTTGAAGATTGGGGTAAGGACTCTCCCGCGTTGAACATCGCCAGCAGCTCACAGCCGCCCGGCGTTCCGCTGAACGCCAATCGAAGTCGGGGCCAAGGATCATTCGCAGCGCCTCAACATTCTCAAAAGGCCCATTGGGGCTAGCAGAAACGCCGGATGCCGTCTCTGAGGCGAGGAAGTAGGCTACTCTCGCTGCCAGAAACGGAGCCTCGGATTCAATTCCGAGCACAAGCGGCTTATCTCGAACCGGGCTCACGTTGAACGTCTCCACTTTATTCTCACGGTTCTGGCAATAGAGCTCTGTCCAGTCCCGACTGGCTGGATTATCAGAGTTGCCATCGGTATCAACGTTTTGGAAATCGCCCCACAGAAAAGAGATGACCAAGCGGAAGTCTGGCCGGGGAAGAGCCGGCTGGATATAGAAAGAAGCCATCTCGGAAACCTCGTTCGGGATTTTGCCCTCGGTCTACGGCCTACCCCGAATTGCATCGGCCGTTGGAACTGCATTCTAGCAGAAGAGACGCCGCATCGCACAACACGCGAGTACGATGGGTGCGGGCAGGCAAAACGTTGTGGGCAGGGCCAAACGAAGGCAGGCAGGGGGCCGGCTTGGCCCCGCGGGTCCCACGGCGCAAGAAGAAGGCCCGGGCGCCAAAGCGACCAGGCCTGATCGGGGTGACAGGATTTGAACCTGCGACCTCTTCGTCCCGAACGAAGCGCTCTAGCCAAGCTGAGCTACACCCCGGAATCGAGCAGTCTATCGGCCCGCGGCGGTTCGGTCAAGGGGTCGTGTCCAACCTTTGCGCCGCCGCCTGCGGGCTGGGCGAGGCCGGCAGCGGGTCGCCCTGCAACTGCGTCTGATACAGCGTGCGATACAACGGGCAGGAAACGATCAGTTCGTCGTGCGTGCCCAGGCCGACCAGGCGGCCGTTCTCCAGCACCACGATCTTGTCGGCCTGCCGCACCGTGCTAAAGCGGTGAGCGATGACGAACGCGGTCCGGCCGACCAGGAACTTGTCGAGCACACGCTGAATCTTCAACTCGCTCTCGGCGTCAACCTGGCTCATGGCTTCGTCGAGGATCAGCACCGAGGGGTTGCGGAGGATCGCCCGGGCCAGCGCCAGCCGCTGCCGCTGGCCGCCCGAGAGCGTCGTGCCATGCTCGCCGATGATCGTGTCGTAGCCCTGGGGCATCTCGACGATGAACTCGTCTGCGAAGGCCTGCTTGGCGGCGGCGACGACCTGCTCGCGCGTGACCCGCGGGTTGCCGTAGCGGATGTTGTTGGCGACGGTGTCGGCGAAGATCACCGCGTCCTGCGTGACCAGGCCGATCTGCCGGCGCAGCGACCGCAGGTTGATGCGCTGGAGGTCCTGGCCGTCCCAGGTGATCTGCCCGCCGGACGGCCGGTAGAACCGCGGCAGCAGGCTGAGCAGCGTGGTCTTGCCCGAGCCGTTGGGACCGACGACGGCGACGATCTCGCCGGCGCGGGCCTCGACGTTCACGCCGCGGAGCACCTTGGCCGTCGTACCGGGGTAGACGAAGTCGACGTCGCGGAATGCGATGCGGTCAGTCAGCGGGCCGAGCTTGGGCAGGTCGGCGCCGGCTTCCTCGGGCTTGGCCGAGAGGATGTTGAGAATCCGCTCGCTGGCGGCGTCGGCTTGCTGGAGGCGGTTGTTGACGTTGCTGAGCTTGCGCATCGAGTCGCCGACGGCGATCAGCAGGCCGAGTTGGACGAGCAGGATCCGCATGTCCAGGCTGCCGCTGAGGACGAGCTTGGCAGCCAGCAGGACCGCGACGATCATGCCGACAAAGCCGAGCACCTCCAGCAGGGGCGAGACGGCCGCGTCGATGCGGACCATGCGGAGTTGTTCCCTGAGGAACTTGCGCTGCACGCGGAAGAGCCGCCGCTGCTCATAGCCCTCCATGGTGTAGGCCTTGACGACGCGCAGGCCGAACATGGTCTCCTCGAGCACTTCGAGCATGCGGGCCAAGCTGACCAGGGCCTTCTTGGCGGCCTTGTGCATCTTCTTGCCGAACACCCGGATGAAGTAACCGGTCACCGGAGCGGCGATCAGGGCGACCAGGGCGACTTCCCACTGGAGCAGGAACGCGAGGATCAGGCAGAAGCCCGCCCGCAGCGGTTCCTGGATCGTCTTGCCGAACAGCGTCTGCATGCCGATCTTGATCTGGTTGGTGTCCTGCGTGACGCGGCTGATCGTATCGTTGATGCCGGTGGTGGAGAAATTCTCCATCGGCAGGCGGGTCATGTGGCGATAGGTCTCGGCCTGGATGTGCGTGATGGCCAGCACGGCTGAGCCCTGCACGAGCACGTCGTTGAAGTATCGCAGCAGGTTGCGGGCGATCGTCATGCCCATCAGGATGACCATGATCCAGGCCAGGGCGGCCAGCCGGGCGTCGGAATCGTCGCCCTGCGGCAGCAGGTGGACCACCCGCGAGATCAACGACTGGTAGCCGGCTGTCTTCTTCAGGTGGACCGTCACCGGCGGCAGCGGGCCGTCCGGGCCCTGCGGGGTCAGGGTGATGTCGGCTTGGCCTGGGATGGCGACGACCTCGGCGACCAGGTCGGCCAGGTTGGTCACGTGCTTGCCGTTGACGGCGGAGATCCGCGTCAGTTCCTTGATGCTGTCCCCGACTGGATTCTTGCTGCCCACGCTCAGGACGATGGGCAACTGCGTGTCGGCCTGGCCGGTGGTCGGCACGTCCGGGCTGTGGAAGCGGATGTCCAGGCGGCGCTCGGCGTTGCTGCGGTTGATCCAGCCGGTAAGTCCTTCGCGGCTGGTAATGACCTGAAGGATGGGCGCCAGCATGCCGATGGAAACGGTGAACAGCAGGCTCATGCCGATAGCGGCGAGAACACCCAGGCCGATCCGGGACCGGTACGGCCAGAGGTACTTCAGCATCTTGAAGAAGCTCTTCATCGCGCTCCCGCTTGGCCAAGGCGCCCGTCGATTCGCGCCGCCGGCGCAAGAACAGGAACATAGCATATCGCCCGGCGATATGCTACCATTTTGCCCCCGTTCGCCCGGACCGGCTGGTTGCCGATCCGCCGCGGTCGGCCAGATGAAGCGAAAGTGAAAGCGAAAGTCTCATGGAAGAAATCCCTCTCTCGAGACCGGACCTGACGGACCTGGAACGCAGTGCGGTGGTCAAGGTGCTTCAGACCCCGCAGCTCAGCCTGGGCCCGCGGATCCCGCAGTTCGAGGCGGCCGCCGCGAAGGTCGCGGGCGTCGCTCACGGCGTGGCCGTCAACAGCGGCACCAGCGGGCTGCACCTGATCGTCCGGGCCCTGGGCTGGGGCGAGGGCGACGAGGTCATCACCACGCCCTTCAGCTTCATCGCCTCCAGCAACTGTCTGCTGTTCGAGCGGGTCAAGCCGGTCTTCGTCGACGTCGATCCGCGCACGGGCAACATCGACCCCGCGATGATCGAGTCGGCCATCACGCCGCGCACCCGCGGCCTGCTTGTGGTGGACGTGTTCGGCCACCCGGCGGACTACGACGCGATCGAGGCCATCGCCGCCAGGCACGGCCTGCGGTTCATCGAGGACAGTTGCGAAGCCATCGGCGCACGGCACAGGGATCGGCCCGCCGGCTCGTTCGGAGCAGCCGGCTGCTTCGCGTTCTATCCCAACAAGCAGATCACGACGGGCGAGGGCGGCATGATCGTCACCGACGACGCGAAGCTGGCTGACCTCTGCCGGTCGATGCGCAACCAGGGCCGCGACACGACCGGCGGAAGCTGGCTGGGCCACGTCCGGCTGGGGTTCAACTACCGCATGAGCGACATCCAGGCGACACTCGGGACGGCCCAACTGGAGCGGCTGGACGTGATCCTGGCTGAGCGGGCCAAGGTGGCCGACGCCTACGCTCGCCGCCTGGCGCCGCTGGTCGAGTCGCAAGGCGTCGAGACGCCGCAGGTCCTGCCCGGCGTGACGATGAGCTGGTTCGTCTACGTGATGCGGCTGGCTGAGGGGACGACGGCCGAGGGGCGCGACCGCGTGATGGCCCACCTGCGCGAGCAGGGCATCGGCTGCAACAACTACTTCGCTCCGATCCACCTTCAGCCATTCTATCGCGAGCTGCTGGGCACGAAGGAGGGCGACTTCCCGGTGACCGAGTCGCTGGGCGCCCGCGGGATCGCGCTGCCGTTCTTCAACAAGCTCACCGAGTCCCAGATCGACCGCGTCGCCGGCGTGCTGGCCGACGCAATCGACAAGTCGGCGTGAAAAAACCGCGACGGCTCGAAGGATAAGAGGGGGCGCGGGGTCGCGAATCGGCGGGGGCTACTTCCCGTCGCCGGCAACCTTGGCCAGCAGCTTCTGGTACCCGCCGACGAGGTCCTTGCAGAGGATGTCGATCTTAAGTCGCAGACTCTCCTGCGTCTTGCGGGCCTGGCGGAGTTCCTCGCGGAGTCGGCCGGTTTCGCCGTCGTCGTTGAGCCGGGCAGCCAGCCGCTCGAACATCGCGGTCAGCTTGCGGCTGTTGTAGGGCTTGACCAGGAAGTCGGCGGCGTGGGTCCGCAACGCGACGGTTGCGCGATAGAGACTGGGGGCGCCGGTGATGACGGCGACTGCGGGCACCTGATCGCGCTGAAGACGCAGCAGCAGTTCCGTGCCGTCGCCGTCGGGCAGGAGCATGTCGGTCAGCACGACAACGGGGTGATTCTCGTCGAGGTAGGCCTCGGCCTCCAGCAGCGAGGCGGCGACAACCGCCGGACGGTTGAAGAATTTGGTCGCCTCCTCGGCCAGCGATCGGCCGACTTCTTCGTCGTCTTCAACGATCAGGATTTCGCCGTCGGCGGGTCCCACGGGCTGCGTATCGTCTGTTCGGTGGCTGACCATTCAACCCCTCCAGGGCGTCAGTTGGTTGTCCACCAGATTGTTCGGCCCGTTGGAGAGGGCACTTGACTTAGATGTGGAAATGATGAAGGGAACTCGCGTTATCTGAGATTATGGGAATTGGGTTAAGCTTCCGGCGCACGCGGCAGGCGGACGTAGACGACCGTTCCGCTGCCGGGCTCGGACTCCAGGCGAATCTGACCGACGTTGTTCTCGATCAGTCGGCGGGCCAACGCCAGACCCATGCCGCGTCCGCGGCCGGCGGGCCTGGCCGAGTAGAACGGGTCGGTCGCGTGCTCCAGCACCTCCGGCGACATGCCCCCGCCGGTGTCCGCGATGGCGATCTCGATCATCTCGCGTTCAGCCAGCAGGACCGGGGCGATACGCACATTCACGTGTCGCCCGCCGGCGTCCTGGGCCATTGCCTGCCTGGCGTTCTCCAGGATGGCGGACAGAGATTGTCGCATTTGCTCAGGGTCACACAGGACCAGCGGCGGATCGGTCTCGGTCTGTATCCGCACGTCGATGTCGGCGTCAGCCAGCGGTGCGGTGAGAGTCCGGAGCAGGGCCGCGGCATCGACTGCATCGGGCCTGGCAACGGGCGGCCGGGCAAAGCTCATCAATTCGCTCACGATGGAGCTGGCCCGCTGGGCGTGGGCGAGGATCTGCTCCAGCGCCTCTTTGCGCTTGGGGTCGGCTTCATCGTGGCTGAGCAGTTCGGCGCGGCCGCAGATGACCGTCAGCGGGTTGTTCAGTTCGTGCCCCGCGCCGGCGGCCATCCGTCCGACGCTGGCCATTGCCTGCTGTCGCGTCAGTTCGTCCTGGGCCTGGGCCAGCCGCTGGGCCGCGGCGGCGAGCTCTTCGAGCATGTTCTCGCGGCGGGCGTGCAACTGCGCCGCCCGCAGGGCCAGCGCTGCCGCCGAGGCCAGGGCGAACAACTCGCTGCGCCCGGCCGGCCAACGGCTGGCGGCCGCCTGCTCGCCCTCGGTCGCGAACAGCACCCCGCCGATCCAGACGCCCTCAGCCGGCAGCGGCATCAGCCGGGCGCCGGCCAACGGCAGCGGCTGGCTCAGACGATGGTGAATCCAGGACAGGTGGCCCTCGACGGCATAGAGCCCGAAGCCGTCAGGCGACTGCGTTGTGTCGAACCAGCCGCGACGGCGAGCCTCGGCCAGCCCGGCGACGTCGACCCCGTCGGGGGTGAGCAGGAACCGCTCGACGACGCGGCCGTCGCTCTGGGCGACGACGCCTTCGATCAGCGGGTCGCAGCCGGGGCGGGGGGATTCGGGCGGCTCGGAGAAGACCGCGACCCGCGGACACTCGAGCACCTGGGCGAACAATTTGGCGATCAGTTCAGCCACCTCGATCGGGGCGGCTGCCGGGCGAAGCTCGCGATTCAGGTCGGCCAGCAGGTCGAACTGCCGGGCCTTGCTCGCGAGGTTGACCGACCGGTGGAGCAGTTGAGCGTTCAGGCGGGCCAACTCTTCGTTGGCGCCGGCAATGGCGTTGTGATACAGCTCGCGGCTGTCGAGCTTGTCGATGCCGATCAGCGAGGCCCGGGCGGCCAGTTGCTCGGGCAACTGGCGGCGGATCGGTTCGAGCATCGCTGCCGGGACGCCGAGTGACTCGGCCACCTGCTCGGCGCTGGCCGGGCGGGGGAAGTTGCCGGAGAAACCCAGCCGCATTTCACGCACGATCAGGTCGGCCAGGTGAACCGCCGGGGCGAACCCGCGGGCCCGGGCCGACTCGGGCAGCGCCGACGGCGGGGTGTGGTGCAGCCAGACGGCCTCGGCGACGCCCTCGGGCAGGTTCCACTTCTGGGCCAGCCGTTTGCCGACGACGCTGTGGTCGATGCCGATCAGCCTTCGCTCGATGCCGGGCAGGGGGGCGTGGCTCTTCTGGGCGGCTTCGATGACCTTGGAGTAGCTCTTGGGCAGCGCGTAGTGCAGGGCGGCCTTGCCGATGTCGTGCAGGAGGCCCGCGACAAACAGATCGTCGGCCGACGGCGGACGCTGCCCGCCCGCGGCGGCTGACTTGGCCAGGCCCGGGGCGAGCTGCTCGCACGCCAGCGCGACGGCCAGCGAGTGCTGCCAGAAGCCGGTGAGATTGAACTTGCCCGCGCCCGTTTCGTCAGCCGGGTTGAATATCTCGAAAATCTTGACCGACATCGCGGCGTTGCGGACGGCCTCCAGGCCCATCAGCACGACGCAGCGGTCGATGGTGGTCACGTCGTCGCGGATGCCTGAACCGGCCCGGCGGGCCAGGGAGAGAATCTTGGCTGTCAGGGCCTGGTCCTGCTTGATCAGCTCGATGACCTGGCGGGCGCCGGTCTGATCGCTGCGCGTCATGCGCAGCAGTTGTGTGACGATGCGCGGCAGGGTGGGCAGGGAGTCGAGCTGCGCGACGATCATCTCGACCTTGCGCGCGGCCTCGGTTGCGTCAGGCTGAATCTGTGACATGCGGCAACCCCGCGCGCCCGCAAGGGCGGCTATCTCACCTGAACCGACTCCATCTTGAGCATGCCGGCGATCTTGTCGATCAGTTCCCGCACATTGAACGGCTTCTTGACGAAGTCGTCGGCGCCGGCCCGCAGCAGGTCCTCGATCTCGTGCCGGTCCACCACGCCCGAAACGAAGACGATCTTCATGTGCGCGAACGCCGGGTTCTGCCGGATCGTCCGGCAGACGATGTTCCCGTTGATGTCCGGCAGCATGTAGTCCAGGATCAGCAGGTCGGGGTTGAACTCCTGCGTGGCGATGCCCGCGTCGTAGCCGGTCTGCGCGGTGCGGATCTCGAACCGCCCGTCGCGCTTCAGCGCGTCGGTGAAGATGTCCACGATCTCCGGATCGTCATCGACCACGAGAACGCGAGACTTGCCCGAGCTCAGCCGGTCCAGCGGGATGTCGTTGTCGCGCATGAACTGGATCAGTGCGTCGCGCGGAATGCGGCGGAACCGCGAGCCCGGCACGCGGAAGCCCTTAATACGGCCGGCGTCGAAGCAGCGGATGATGGTCTGCTGGGAGACCTGGCACACCTCAGCCGCCTCGCCCGTCGTGAAGACTTCTTTCATCTTTCTTGCCCTCGCTCCTGGTCGCCGCACCTGTGGCGACAGGTTATCGGCCCCCTCGATTTTGCCTATTCTACCCAGATTAACTTCCCAGTGCAATTAATCGGACCTTCGGGGAATTGACTTGAGGACACTTTGGCAGTGCCTTCCGGCCTGGTCGTTTCAGCGATCCAGGCCTTCCCCTTGCAGGCCACTTCCGGGTTGAGTCTTTCGATTAAGGCGTCCTGCGGCTAGACTTGCCATCTGACCGGGGCCTCTGACCGAGGGCGAGGGATCAGGCGATGAGACTCCTGTGCTATCCGAGGACGTGGCGGGGATGGATTATCCTCGGCGCTGTGGTTCTGGGCGTCGCGGGGCTCTTGGTCGGGGCGTTCCTCTACTTCACCTGGATGCCCGGCCGATCGTACGGCGGGCCGCTGCCGGCGCTGACCGCGTCCCAGACCCTCACGCGCGACCGGCTCAAGGCCGACGTCGCCCACCTGGCCGGCGACATCGGCGACCGCAACCTGTGGCGGCCGGACAAGATGTCCGAGGCCGCGTCGTGGATCGAGACGCGATTCCTGGCGGCCGGCTACACGCCCCGGCGGCAGGAGTTCCCCGTCAACCTGCCCGAGTGCCGTTACGGGGCGCTCAAGGACGTGACGGCCTGCAACGTCGAGGCCGAGCTGACCGGCGGTCGGCTGAAGGACGAGATCCTGATCGTCGGCGCCCACTACGACACCCGCCAGCGCAGCGAGCAATCCAACCCCGGCGCCGACGACAACGCGTCCGGCATCGCCGGCACGATCGAACTGGCCCGGCTGCTCCGCGGGCGGCAGGTCAGCCGAACGATCCGCTTCGTTGCCTGGGCCAACGAGGAGTGGCCTTTCTTCGCGACCGACAACATGGGCAGCTACGCCTACGCCAAGCGCTGCCGCCAGCGCGGCGAGAAGGTCGTCGGCATGATCTCGCTGGAGATGATCGGCTGCTTCAGCGACGCCCCCGGCAGCCAGCACTATCCCTTCCCGTTCGCGCTGCGCTATCCAAGCACGGCCGACTTCATCGGGTTCGTGGGCAACCACGGCTCGCGGCGGTTCATCCGCGACGCGATCCGCTCGTTCCGCCAGCACGCCCAGTTCCCCAGCCAGGGCGGGGCCCCGCCGATCTTCCTGGCGCCCGACATCACGCGGTCGGACCAGTGGGGGTTCTGGGAGATGGGCTACCCGGGCTTCATGCTGACCGACACGTCCAACTTCCGCAGCCGCCGCTACCACACCAGCGCCGACACGCCCGACACGCTTGACTACGGCCGCATGGCCCGTGTGGTCACGGGCATGGCCGACGTCTTGGCCGACCTGGCTGGACGGGAGTAGCATCGCGCGCCCGCGAGGTCCGATGAGCGAGCAACGCACAACCCGGCTGGCCCCGTCGCCCACGGGGGCTCTGCACATGGGCAACGCCCGGACGTTCCTGGCCAACTGGGCGTTGGCCCGTCGCGGGGGGTGGCGGATCGTCCTGCGGATCGAGGATCTGGACACGCCGCGGACCAAGCCCGGCGCCGACGCGGCTGCGGTCGAAGACCTCGGCTGGCTGGGCCTGGACTGGGACGCCGGGCCGACGCGGCAGATGGCCGACCTGTCGCCATACCGCGACGCGCTGGATCGGCTGCGGTCAGCCGGGCTGATCTATCCCTGCCGCTGTACGCGGCGGGACATCGAGCAGGCCGCCTCCGCGCCGCACGCTGACGCGCACGAACTTCGCTACCCCGGAACCTGCCGGCCGGCGCCCGACGATCTTTCCCACGCCGCTGACGCCGGGCGCCGGGACGCCCCGATCGCCTGGCGGCTGATCGTGCCCGACGGGGAGATTGCGTTCAACGACGGCTTCCACGGCCCGCAGCGGGTGAACGTGCAGCGGGAGGTCGGCGACTTCGTTGTGGCGACCAAGGCGAGCCTGCCGGCTTACCAGTTGGCGGTCGTCGTCGACGACGCCCGCCAGGGCGTGACCGACGTGGTCCGCGGCGACGACCTGCTGGGCTCGACCGGCCGACAGTTGCTGCTCTACCACCTGCTCGGCCTGGGCCCGCCGCCACGCTACACGCACCTGCCGCTGGTCGTGGGCGAGGACGGCCGCCGCCTGGCCAAACGCCACGGCGATACGCGGCTGGCCACCTACCGCGACGCCGGAGTGTCGGCAGACCGCGTCGTCGGCCTGCTCGCGTTCTGGAGCGGGGTCGTCCCGGCCCGCGAGCCGATGTCAGCCGACGAGTTCCGCGACCGTTTCGACCTGACCCGCCTGCCGCCCGCACCGGCGGTCTTCACGGCTGCGGACCACGCGTGGCTGACGGACAGATGAACCGCCTTCGGGCTGGACAGACGGCGATGTTCGAACGTAGATTCCACGTCGGCTGACTGTTGTCGGCTGAGGGGAGAATCCGCATGGTTTCAGACACCGCGCTGCTGCACCTGGCCTCCGGCGCCCCGGCGGGGCTGATCATCGGCATCTTCGTGACGGTCGGCCTGCTGGCGCTGATCGTGGCGGGAATCTCCGCCGCCGCCGAGCGGCGGCGCGACCGGGAGATGGCCCAACTGGCGGCGTCGATGGGGTTCGAGTATCAGGCCAAGGCGCAGTGGCTGCTGGACCGCCTGGGCGGCTGCCACCTGTTCACGCTCGGCCATGGCAAGAAGGTCACGCGCCTGGCCCGGACGGAGGAGGGCGGGCTGGAGACCTGTCTGTTCGACTATCGCTACACGGTCGGAGGCGGGAAGAACAGTCGCACGTATAGGCGCAGCGTCGCCGCGTTCCACCTGCCCGGGGCCGCGGTCCCGCGGTTCGAGATGCGGCCCGAGCACCTGCGGCACAAGCTGGCGTCGGTTTTCGGATACCAGGACATCGACTTCGCGCAGGCCCCGGGGTTCTCCTCGCGCTACCTGGTGCGCGGGCCCAACGAGGCGGCCGTCCGCCGACTCTTCACTGCCGAGGCGATCGCCCAGTTCCAGCATCTCCCGGACTGGTGCGCCGAAGGCAACGGCCAGTGGATCGTTTTCTACCCCGATCGCTCGCGTCTGCCGGTGGCCGAGTTGTCCGGCTTCTTCGATCGCGCCGTTGCGGTGGTTGCGCCGTTCTACAATGCGTCGCGACTGCCGGGCAGCCGTGCGGATTCGCCGTAGCGGGCGGCGGGGGGGGGTTACAACTTGCCGTCGGCGGCGAAGCGCGAGGCCCGCATGTCGATCTCCTGCCCGGTGGGCACGGTGAGCGGGGCGTAGAGGTCCGGGCGGCGGGTCTGAATCCAGCGCCGGCCGGTGCAGCCTTCCAGCAGATCGGGGTCCAGGTCGGCGGTGACCATCGCGTCGCGGGCCCGCCAGGTCTCGGCCAGGATGCGCCCGTAGGGGTCGAGGATCATCGCGTTGCCCGTGCGGACCTCGTCGTCGTCCGGGCCGACGCCGTTGCTGAAGGCGATGAACATGCCGTTGTCGTGGGCCCGGCTGGGAAGCCAGCGCAGAATCCAGGCCCGTCCCTTGTCGCCTTTGAACTCGGCTTCGATCGCGGACGGGTCGGCCTCGCGGTTGTCCCATATCTTTCGGCTGACCACGCCCATCGTGTGCTTGCTGCGGCTGGCGCAGCCGCCGGTCTGGTGGGGGGCCAGCAGCAGGTCCACGCCGGCCAGGCCCATCATGCGGCCGTTCTCGACGATGTTGTTGTCGTAGCAGGTCAGCACGCCCAGCCGCCAGCCCGCGGCCGTGTCGAACACGGTGTATTGCGAGCCGCAGGTCAGGTGCTCGCTGATGAACATGTGAATCTTGCGGTGACAGTGAAACTGCCCTTCCGGCGTGGCGACGACGTAGCTGTTATACATCTTCCCGTCGTCGGCCAGTTCGACCAGGCCGGCGCCGACGATGGCCTTGTGCTTCACGGCCAGTTCGCCCAGTCGCTGCGACGCGGGGCCGGCCGGGACCGGCTCAGCCAGGGCGAGCAGTTCCTTGCGCGAGAGCTTGCGCAGGTGCCAGTAGCCGCTGATGCAGCACTCGGGGAATGTGACGACATGGGCGCCGGCGTCGGCGGCTCGGCTGACGAACCGCGCGACGGTCGCCAGGTTGGCGGCCTTGTCGCCGGGGGCGTGCTGAAACTGAACCGAAGCTACGCGCAA
Organism: Phycisphaerae bacterium; assembly: GCA_022072085.1. Taxonomy (GTDB): domain Bacteria; phylum Planctomycetota; class Phycisphaerae; order JAJVII01; family JAJVII01; genus JAJVII01. Next base: position 23,991 of record JAJVII010000042.1, on the reverse strand, counting down.
CTTATCCATCACCGGCTCCGTTGACATTCTCAGAATATCGTTTCGGGCGGGGCAGGGGCGTCGACCAGGACGTACGGGCCATCAGGCATCACCGAGATCGTTGCATCGTCGCCCTGCTGCTTGAAGGCCATCGCCAGGGCCTCGGCGAACTGCTCGGTCGCGGGGATCCACAGCCGCCCGCGGTCCTCAGCCGACAGCATGCTCTGGGCGAGGATGACGTCGGCCTTACGGTCGGCGTGGCTGACCTGCTCGTGCTGCCACTGGTCGATGCGGAAGTAGCGTTTGGCGTCCTCCTCTTCGAGGATCGCGTCGCGGAATTCCTCGAACCCCTTGAACTGCGTCATGGTGGCGACGAAGTCCTCGCTGCCCAGCCCCTCGCTGCAACTGGAGGCGACCAGGATCACGCCGCCAGGCCGCACCGCCGGCAGGGCCGCGGTGATGCCCTTTACCGTCTGGTAGTAGCTGGCGTCCAGGGGGGCGCCGCCGCCGCTGGTGACGACGATGTCGGTCGGCTCGGGCAGTTTGGCGGTCACCTGCGGACGGATGCCGCGGACGGCCGCCTCGAACGTCTCGCCGGGCGTGCCGGCGTAGACGCCGGTGATCCGCCGCTGGTCGTCCATCGTAACGTGGACGATGAACTCCAGCCCGCTGGTGCGGGCGATCTCGGTGGCGGCGTCGTGCAGCGGGTTGCCGGCCAGGTTGCCTTCGCGGCAGCGGCGGTTCTCCAGGATGCGCGGCGAGTGCAACGCGCAGATCGTGTCGGCCGACGCGACGCCGGGGGCGACCATCTTCCGCCCGCCGCCGAAACCGGCCATCAGGTGCGGCTCGACGAAGCCGGTCGCCAGCTTCAGTTCGGCGGCCAGGTAGCGTTTGTCCAGATCGGCTGCGATGCCGTCTGCGGTCTTGCAGCAGAAGGCGTGGGCGTCGCGGTCGCGGGCGTCGTGGTTCTCGATGCGATAGTCGGCGGCCACCTGCGGGCCGACCATCCGCTCGATTTCCTGCGGCGTGCTGGGCCGGTGCAGGCCGGTCGCGACCAGGATCAGGATGTCCGCGCGGGCGATGCCGGCCGACTCCAGCGCCTGGAGCATCGGCGGCAGCATCAGGCGGTCCGGCGACGGCCGCGTGTGGTCGCAGATCAGGATGCAGGCCGTCTTTCGCCCCTCGGCCAGCTTGGCCAGCGGATCGCTGTGGATAGGGTTGGCCAGTGCCGAGCGGATCGCCGCCGCCGGGTCGTTGAGCACCTTGCCCCCGCGATGGCGGAGGACGGCCTTGACGTTCTTGTCGGGCAGTTCGACTTCCAGCCCGGTCGTGTCGTATGCGAGTGTGACCTTCATGGACGCATCAGTCTCCAAGTCCAAATGCCTGTCGCGCCAGCAGGGGCAGCAGTTGGCCGCTGCGTCCCGCCAGGGCGATGTCGACGCGGGCGCTGGCCGGCGTCGGCTCGACGTTCACCTCGATCTTAACCGCTCCCGCGGCGGCGTCCAACAGGCCGGCTGCCGGGTAGACGACTGCGCTGGTGCCAACCGACAGGAACAGGTCGCACGACCGGACGGCCTCGACCGCGGCGTCCCAGAGGTCCGGGTCGAGCATCTCGCCGAACCAGACCACGTCCGGCCGAAGCAGCGCCCCGCACGCGGGACAGGCGGGCAGTGCGTCCAGCCGCTCGCCGGTGCGGTCCTGCCGCCGTCCGCAGCCGGTGCAGAGCGTCCGCCAGATGTTGCCGTGGACCTCCAGCACGTTTCGGCTGCCGGCGGCGGCATGCAGGCCGTCCACGTTCTGGGTGACCAGCGTGAAGCGATCCACCCGCCGCTCGATCTCGGCGATCGCATGGTGGCCGGGGTTGGGCTCGACGCCGCCGAGCCTGTCCCGCCGCATGTTGTACCACTCCCACACCAGCGCCGGGTCGCGGGCGAAGGCGTCGGGGTTAGAGACTTCCTCTGGGCGGAAGTTCTTCCACAGCCCATCCAGCCCGCGGAACGTCGGCACGCCCGACTCCGCCGACACGCCCGCGCCAGTGAGAACGCAGACGTTCGTCGCTGCCGACAAGGCCCGGGCGGCTTGCTGCAACGGTGCGCTCATTGCGGCGTCAGGTCTCCTGAGCTTCCGCGGCGATCTGTTCGAGCGAGCGCCCCGTCTTCACCGAGTCGGGCTGCTCGACCAGCACGTCGCCCTTGTTGGCGTGCTCGTCGCCCCCCTTGACCAGGAGCCAGTTCTTGGCTTGGCCGCCCATCTTCGTCTGGATCAGCTTGAATCGCCCCTTGAGCTTCTGCCCGCTGAGGACGAACTCGAGGAAGCCGCCTTCGAGCATCGCCTCGGGCGGCTGGTCGCCGAGGAACCGCACCGTCCCGCGATCCCAGAGCATTACCGTGCCGCCGCCGTATTCGTCCGCGGGGATCGTCCCCTCGAAGTCGGCGTAGTCCAGGGGGTGGTCCTCGACGTGGACGGCCAGCCGCTTCTGCGAGGTGTCCAGGCTCGGCCCCTTGGGAACGGCCCAGCTCGCCAGCGTGCCGCCGATCTCCAGGCGGAAGTCGTAGTGCAGCCGCGAGGCGTCGTGCTTCTGGACAACGAAGATCGGCGCGTCCGGCGAAGCCTGCCCGCCGGTCGGCTCGGGCGTGCGGGCGAAGTCACGCTTCTTCTGATAGTCAGCCAGCTTGTCCCCGGGCGGCTTGGCCATCCTACTTGTGCTCCCGCAGGTCGACCGCCCGTTCGGCGCCGTCGGTGGGCGGCTCGTCGGTGTTCTGGCCGACGGTGATGACGTTGCCGTCGGGATCGCGCAGCGTGATTTCCTTCATGCCGTAGAACGTGACGAACGGCTGGGTGGTCTCGATGCCCTTGCGAGCCAGCGCGGCGTGCAGGCCTACCACGTCGTCGGTGTAGTAGTAATAGATGCAGCCGCCGCCGACGGTCCCTTCCGGCAGCGAGAGCATCAGGTCCGCGTCGCCGCTCTTGAGGCAGGCCCAGCAGAGGCGGCCGTCGGGCATGTAGCTGCCGGTCATGCGGAAGCCCAGGGCCCGGCTGTAGAAGTCGACCGACCGCTTCACGTCGGTCACGAACACCATCGGAACCAGCGCCTTGAGGGTCATGGGGCTCCTTTCGTGCGGTCGGTCAGGCTCGCCTGCGGACGGCCAGACGATGGAACGTCCGGCCTTCCCTGATGTACTTGCGTTCGAAGTTGCTGCCGACGATCTCGCCCGGTCCGCCGAGGTCTGCGGGGAAGGGGACCTCCTCCAGGTCGGACCGGCCCAGCACGACGGCCTGCATCGTCTCGAAGTATTCGGCGTGGTCGGTCGCGGCGAACAGCCGCCCGCCCGGCCGCAGGGCGCGGACCACGTGATTCATCGTATGCTCGCGGAAGAACCGCCGCTTGTGGTGCCGCTTCTTCGGCCAGGGGTCGGGGAAGTAGACGTGCAGGGCGTCCAGGCAGCCGTCGGCCAGCCAGGCCTCGACGAACGCCCGGGCGTCGGTCCGCAGCAGGCGGACGTTGGACAGCCCCCAGCGGGCGCAACGGTCGGCGGCGTAGAGGTAGTATTTGTTGGCCCACTCGATGCCGAAGAAGTTCACGTCGCTGCGCCTGCGGGCCTGCTCAACCAGGAACGTTCCCTTGCCGATGCCGACCTCCACCTCCAGCGGCCGGTCCTGGCAGGGGAACAGCGTGCGCGGATCAACCGGCTGGGGCAGGTCCTCCAGCTTCAGCGCCAGCGACTCGATGGCGAGTTTCTCGCTCACGGCGCGGATTATAGCATCGCCCAGCGGGCGGTGGTATGCCTTGGAAGCCGCGGCGATATCCTGATATGATGGGGAACCCGTAGGAGGACGCCTCATGGCTGTGGAGGCCGCAGGCCCGATCATCGAAGACGCCGACCTGACGCCCCAGCGGATCGTCAGCGAGCTGGATAAGTACATCGTCGGACAGGACGACGCCAAGCGGGCCGTGGCCATCGCCATTCGCAACCGCTGGCGCCGCCAACAGCTCGGCCGCGAGCTGGCGGAGGAGGTCGCCCCCAAGAACATCATCATGATCGGTCCGACCGGCGTGGGCAAGACGGAGATCGCCCGGCGGCTGGCCAGGCTGATCCGCGCCCCGTTCATCAAGGTCGAAGCGACGAAGTACACCGAGGTCGGATACGTCGGCCGCGACGTCGAGAGCATGGTCCGCGACCTGGTCGAGCTGTCGATCCAGATGGTCCGCGGCGAGCAGACGGCGCTGATGCGCGAGCAGGCCGAGCGGCTGGTCGAGGACCGCCTGCTCGACGAGCTGGTCCCGGCGGTCCCCGAGAAGCGCGAATGGGAACTGGAAGGCGTTGGCGCCGACGAGGCCGTCGAAGCCAGCCGCCGCCGCCGCGAGAAGGTCCGCCAGCAGCTTCGCTCCGGCGCCCTGGACGAGCGCGTCGTTGAGATCCGCATCGAGGAGAAGGCCGTGCCGATGGCCGCCTTTTCGCAGATGGGCCTGGAGCAGATGGAGCCCTCGTTCCAGAACGTCTTCGAGAACCTGATCCCCTCGCGGACGCGCGAGCGTCGGCTGCCCATCCGCGAGGCCCGGCAGGTGCTGTTCAACCAGGAGGTCGATCGGCTGATCGACCGCGACAAGGTGACCCAGCTCGGCCTGGAGCGGGCCGCCAACAGCGGCATAATCTTCGTCGATGAGCTGGACAAGGTGGCCGGCTCGGACAGCAAGTTCGGCCCGGACGTTTCGCGTCAGGGCGTGCAGCGCGACCTGCTGCCGATCGTCGAGGGCTCGACCGTCGCGACCAAGCACGGCAACATCCGCACGGACCATATCCTGTTCATCGCAGCCGGGGCGTTTCACGGGAGCAAGCCGGCCGACCTGATGCCGGAACTCCAGGGCCGCTTCCCCATCCGCGTGGAACTCCAGGATCTCGGCCAGGAGGATTTCCGGCGCATCCTGACCGAGCCCGAGCACAGCCTGATCAAGCAGCAGATGGCCCTGCTGGGGGCCGAGAACGTCAGGCTGACTTTCACCGAGGACGGCATCGGCGAGATGGCGGCGGTGGCTGAGCGGGCCAACCGCATGACCCAGAACATCGGCGCCCGCCGACTCTACACCGTGATGGAGAAGGTGCTGGACGACTTGAGCTTCCGGGCGACCGAGATGGCCGGCGGGCACGTCACGATCGACGCCGAATATGTCCGCGCCCAACTGGCCGATGTGATGAAGGACGAGGACCTGTCGAAGTATATTCTCTGATTGGCTGGCGGACCTGACGCATGATCCTCGCGCTCTGGTGGACGGGCATCATCTATCTGCTGCTGATCCTGCTGGTGGCGGCGCTGGTGATCGCACTGATCGTCGGCTACGAGCTGCTGAGGCGGGACTTCAAGCGCATGGTCGCCACGCGTCAGGCCGAGGCCTCAGGCATGGAGAAGACCCTCCTGCTCCAGGACCAGCTCGACGCCCTGCGCAAAGAGGTCAAGTCGGCATCGGAATCCAGCCAGAAGGAGATGAGCAAGCTCTGGCGGAAGACCGACGAGACCATCGGCGAGCGGCTGGACAAGGCCAACGACGTCGTCCGCCAGGTTCGCCAGGGGCTCGGTGCGATCAGCGACGCGTCGCGGCGGATCACCGAGATCGGCACGCAGCTCACCGGCCTGGGGGAGGCGTTGCGGATGCCCCCGCCGGGCAGCGCGATCGGCGGGGAACTCTGGCTGGCTGACCTGCTCGGCCAGATCATGCCCCCCCAGCACTACGAGTTGAACGCGGTCCTCGACGGCGGCGAGCCGATCGACGCCCTGGTCCGCATGGGCAAACACCTGCTGGCGATCGATGCGGGCTTCGGGCCCGACACCGGCCGACGGCCCGATGGCCGGCGCGACCGCGAAGCCATCCAGAAATATGTTGACCATGTCGGCGAGGTCGGCATCCGTCCGCAGCACGGCACGGTCGATTTCGCGCTGCTCTACCTGCCGACCGAGAGCCTCTACTACGAGCTGATCATCCGCGACAGCGGCGTGGATTCGATTCACGAATACGCCCTCAGCCGCCGCGTGATCCCCGTCAGCCCCAACACGCTCTACGCCTACCTCTACACCATCGTGCTGGGGCTGCGCGGGTTGCAGATCGAGCAGAACGCCCAGGAAATCCTCGGGCGGCTGGGCGGCTTGCAGGAGCGGCTGACCGAGTTCGAGGAATCGTTCCGCGTCATCGGCGTTCATCTGGAGCGGGCGACCAACAAGTTCGACCAGGCCGGGCGGCAGCTCGGCCGATTCCGCGAGGGGCTCACCGAGGCGATGCTTCCGCCGTCGCAGGAGACGCCGGCCCTGTCCGCTGACGCTGCTGCGGACGACGACGCCGGCTCGATCTTCGCGGCCCTGGCGGCTGCGCCGCCCGGGCCGGTGACGCCGCCGGCTGACCCGCCTGCGCCGGAACCCCCGCCGGCCGATCACGCGGAGGAGGCTGAAGAGCCCGACGGCGACAACGACCAGCCCTCGCTGCTGGAGACGGACGCCGACGCGGAGCCGCCGTCGGACATGACCGAGGCCCGGAAGAAGCGGCGGACCCGTCGGCGGGCCTGACGCCGGCTCGGCAAGATCCCATCACGAGAGCGGCGGCATGGAGATTGCCTGCATTGCAATCGGCTCCAACCTCGGCGACCGGGTCCGGTCGCTGGACGCCGCCGTCGCGCTGATCGCGGGCCTGCCGCGCGTCCGCCTGCTCGCCCGCAGCCGCTACCACGAGACGGCCCCGGTCGGCGGGCCGCCGGGGCAGAGGGACTACCTCAACGGCGTCGTCGTCATCGAGACCGAGCTTCCGCCGCTCGACCTGCTGGCGGAATTGCAGCGGATCGAATCCGACCTCGGCCGCGAGCCGCAGACCCGCCGAGTCTTCCAGGGCCCGCGGATCATCGACCTGGACCTGCTGCTGGTGGGCGAGGCGGTGATCGACGGCCAGGACGGCCTGACGCTGCCGCACCCGCGGATGCACGAGCGGCGGTTCGTGCTCGAACCCCTGGCCGAAGTCGCCCCGGGCGTGCGCCATCCGCTGCTGGGCCTGTCGGCCGAGGAACTGCTGGAGCGGCTGGACGAGTCGGGGGCCGACGATGAAGCGTGACCGCTACGTCGCCATCGCCGGGCCCATCGGGGTGGGCAAGACGACGCTGGCCCAGCATCTGGCCAGGCGGTGGGGGGCGCTGCTGATCCTGGAGCGGTTCGACCGCAACCCGTTCCTGGGCGAGTTCTATCGCGGCGTCGCAGACACCGCGCTGCCCAACGAGCTCTACTTTCTCTTCTCGCGGTTCGAGCAACTCCGCGCGGACGGGGAGCAGACCGGCTGGCCGACGGATCGGCCCATTGTTTCGGACTACATCTTCGAGAAGGGCCTGCTGTTTACGCCGCGGACGCTGCGGGGGGACCAGCAGGCGTTCTACAACCGCCTGCACGGCCTGCTTTCGCCGCTGGTGCGGAGGCCCGACGCGGTGGTTTACCTGACCGATACGACCGATCGGCTGATCGGGCGAATCCGCGGGCGAGGCCGGGCGATGGAGATGGGGCTGGAGGCCGACTACGTCGAGCCGCTGCGGCTGGCTTATGAGCGATACTTCGAGTGCGGCCCGGCGGCGATGCGGATCGACTGCGGGCGAAACGATCCGCTGGCAGAGCCAACCCTGGCGGCTATCGACTCGTATGTACAAGAGCGAATGTAATCTTGTCATTTCCGCCTGATATGCCTAGAGTGTGCCCGACATGGAGTGCTGAATGTTCACGATTCACACGATCGAGGAACTCCGCCGCCATCTTGGCGAGGCCCGCGCCGCCGGCAAGAGCGTCGGACTCGTGCCCACGATGGGGGCGCTGCACGACGGCCACGCGGCCCTGGTCCGCCGGGCGGTGGAGCGCTGCGACTACGTCGTCGTTTCGATCTTCGTCAACCCGACGCAGTTCGGTCCGGGCGAGGACCTGGACCGCTACCCGCGCTCGCTGGAGGGCGATTGCAGCCTGGTCGATCAACTCGGGGCCGACCTGGTGTTCGCGCCGTCGGCGGCCGAGATGTATCCGGCCGGCTATCGCACGCACGTGGAAGTCGAGGGGCTGAGCAACGTGCTGTGCGGGGCCAGCCGACCGGGGCATTTCCGCGGCGTCTGCACGGTGGTGGCCAAGCTGTTCAACCTGGTGCTGCCGGACGTGGCGTTCTTCGGGCAGAAGGACGCCCAGCAGGTCATCATCATCCAGCGGATGGTAACCGACCTGAACTTCCCGGTGGAACTGGAGGTGCTGCCGACCGTCCGCGAGCCGGACGGGCTGGCCATGTCCAGCCGCAACCGATACCTCACGGCCTCGCAGCGGGCCGACGCGGTCTGCCTGTTCCGGGCGCTCCAGGCGGCGTTCGAGATGATCACCGGGGGGGAACGCAACGCCGGCCACATCCGCTCGCGGATCGAGGCGATCATCAACGACGCCCATACTGCTGAGATAGACTATGTCGAGATCGTCGACGCCGACACGCTCGAACCGCTGGCCGACCTGGCCGACCGGCAGGCCCTGATCGCCCTGGCGGTGCGCGTCGGGCAGACGCGGCTGATCGACAACTTCGCCGTCGACCTGACCGAGGGACACGGGGACTGAGCGGCCATGCGATACATCCTCTTCGACCTGCCGTGGCTTTCGATCCCGGTGATGGGCTACGGGCTGATGATCGTGCTGGGATTCGGCACGGGGATCCTGATGGCCTACCGCCGGGCCAAGCGCTTCGGCGAGAACCCCGAGCACATCGTCAACCTCGGGCTGCTGGCGCTGATCGGCGGGATCACCGGGGCGCGGGGGCTGTACGTTATCCTCAACTTCGGCGATTTCACGGGCTACGGGTTCTGGGGCGACGTCGGCCGAATGGTCAACGTGCGGGCCGGAGGGCTGGTCTACTACGGCGGGCTGCTGCTGGCGCTGGTGCTGGGCATCGGATACATCCTGCGCAAGCGGCTGTCGGTCCGCCGCGTGCTGGATATCGCGGCGCCGTCGTTGATGATCGGCCTGGCGTTCGGACGCATCGGCTGCACGCTCAACGGCTGCTGCTTCGGCGGGCGATGCACGCTGGACTGGGCGCCGACAATCTCGTTCCCCTATGGCAGCCCCTCCTACAGCCAGCACGCCACGGGCATGGCCTGGCGGATCGTCGGTGACGACGGCACGCCGCTCGCCGACGCCGACGGGCACGAACGGTTCGTCGTCCCCGAAGAGCGCAAGGACGCCTCCAACACGGCCTATACCGTTCACGCCGATGCCCCGCCCGGCACGAGGCCGGACGGCCCGGTGCTGGACGTGCCCCGGCAGTTCCTGGTCGCCCACGACATGGGACCCGGGCAGCCGGCGCTCTATGAACTGCTCGACCGCGAGACGATCCACAAGGAAGGCCGCCTGAACCAGACGTACCACTACCGCGATGTGCCCGTCCACCCGACGCAACTCTACTCGGCGCTCAACGCCCTGCTCATCTGCATCCTGCTGAATCTGTTCTACGCCAACCGCCGCAGGGAAGGGCAGGTCTTCGCGCTGATGCTGACGCTCTATCCCGTCTCGCGGTTCATCCTCGAAGCCATCCGCAAGGACACGCTGCCGGTGCTCTACGGCCTGAGCTTCAGCCAGGTCGTCTCGATCGGGTTGCTTGCGTTGGGGCTGCTGGTATGGCGGCTGGCAGCGCGGCTGCCGGCGGTGGCGCCCGTGCCGCTGAGCGGCCGATCGGCGGCGGCTGGCGACTGAGTCCCAACCCCACGCAAGGACATGCCCGTTGCGTCGGCGCATCTGAAACGCGCTCGGCCTGCAATCATTGTCGTGCAGCGGGGGCTAGAAGCTAAGCTTCAGATTGGCGTTGAACCGCGCGGCCACCCCCCAGCGGCTCAGTTGCATGATGCCTTCCCCCTCGGGCGTCGGCGGCAGTTCGTCGACGCGCACGACCTCGGCCTGCGCCGCGACGCGGCCCTGGTAGGGGAAGTGCCCGTCGCCCGGCGGGATCGTCAGTTCCAACTCAAACGCCTGTCCGACCTGGATGCCGTCGGCCAACGTCTCGAAGTAGAGCCCGCCCGTGCTCACATTGGCGGTCTTGCTTCGTACCAGAACGCGGCCGGGACTGTCCGGGTCCCGGCAGACCAGGGGCAGGCGGATTGGCAGCCTTCGGTGTTGTCGCTTTTCAGTTGCCATGGACTCAGATGTCGGCAGACATCTCCTCACTGTCCCTCCGCCCGTAAAGCATTGCAAATGGCGTGCCAGAGGTATCTGTTGTCGGCAACATACCTCATTTCGAGACTGCAAGTCATTATGATACAATAGGATGTGATTTAGAACCCGGTCGCTTTCACTGTCGTGCCGAGGAAGGGGGTGTTGCCGAAAAACAACAACCAGCCAGCCCCGCGTTGAAAAAAAGCAACATCCGACCTTCAGGCCCAGGCCGCCAGACTATCGGACCTTGGCCGCCTTTCCCGTGGACGAATTATCGTTAAAGCCTCCCTATTTTCTACAGGAAATCTCTCGCCATCTTCGGGTTACAAATCGGCAGGTCAGTGCGTTCGTCTTTGCCGCCGGCCGTGGTGAGCCGGTCCGACGCCGGTCTGCCGTGCGTGGTCGGAGGCGAAAACTTGCGTGCCGTGGGTGCGAAGGTATGATGATGTCGGCAGTTGGTTGCGGCTTCGCCCGCGACCCACTTCGTTGCCATTTCCAGACTACCGCTTTCCATCTTCTGACCCCCCTATGTTGCAGCCCGGGGGCCGGGTCTGGTCGCTCTGGTTCGGCCAAGCCGCAAAGGCAGCGGCTACGGGCCTTGTCCATCGTTGTCGGAGCGTCTGGATTGTTCCAGACGCCTGTCCGGTACACCTGCACCCAGGAGGCGAAACCATGCGGAACAAACGTGACGTGAGGGCCCGGCGCGGCCGGCCGACCACGGTCGATGCCCCTTCCGGCCCGCGGCTGGAAAACCTGGAATCCCGCCTGTTGCTTTCAACCGTGCTCCAGATCGGCGTGCTGACGGAAGTCGCCTTCACCGACTCCAACGGCGACGCGGTGACCGTCGCGATCAGCGGCTCCAAGGGCAAGGTGACCATCGAGGACAGCACCGCGGGCGCCCTGGGCAACGGCGACGAAATCCTGTCGATGGCCATCACCGGGGCCAGCAAGAACTTCGCCATTTCCGTACGCGACGGCAACGCCGGCGGCAGCAACGATGTGGCCCTGGGCGCGATCACCTCGAATTCTCTCATCAAGGGGGTCTACACGGTGGCCGGGCCCAGCGGGACGACCTTCAACCTGGACGCCTTCACCGGTCCGGGCTTCGCGGCGGGGGGCGGCCTGCGGGTCACCAACATCACCGGCGGCGGCAGCGGCGAGGCACTGGTGCTCAGGAGCCTGGACAAGAATGTCGTCATCGATGTCCTGAACAACGTGAGCGGCGATGTCACGATCGCGCGGGGATTCGATGGCCGGCTCAACGTCGGGGGCGCGTGGGGAGGCAACCTGGAGGTCGGCGGGGCTTTCGGCAAGACCGGGCTGATCGCCCTGCATGACTCATTCATCGGCGATGCCCACGTGCGCGGCAACTTCCAGGGCATGGTCGACACCTGGGAGGGGCTCACCGGCGCCTGGACGATCGACGGCAGCTTCCTCCGCGGCGGGCAGGTCATTGCCGACACCAGCGTGGTCATGCTCACTGTCGGCCGGGGCTTCGACGGCATCTGGGGGCAGAACGGGTCGCTGACGGCTGCGATCAACGGCGTGGTCGGGGTCCACTCGGTCATCAATGCCGAGGACCTGACGCTGGAAACCGGAACGGTGGCCGGCGGGACCTTCACTGCCTCGGACAATCTGGACATGACCGTGAACGGCTCGGTCAACCGGGGCACGATCGCCTCCAACGCGGGCGGGCAGTTGACCGTGCACGGGTCCATCCAGAAGGCCGAGGTGGCCGCCGAGGGAACATTCGTCTTCAACGTCGACCGCGACTGCGTCAACTCGATCGTGCTGATCGACGGGCTGTTCAACATGAGCGTGACCGGCCAGGTCCGCGGCTCGACGCTCTTCACGACAACCACCGCCACCGAGGTATTCGGAGCGACCAGCAGCAGCAAGATCATCGCCTATGACAGCCTGGACCTGACGGTCAACGGGGCCCTGCGCGGCTCGTCGGTGGCCGGCACGGGGGTCAACACGACGGCTGTCATTCACGGCGGCGTGGACCGGACCTCGGAGTTTGCGATCAGAAACGACCTGGACCTGACCGTGGACGGCGACTTCGGCGGCCGGGCGGTCGTCGGCGGCACGGGGATGATCCACGTGCTGGGCAGCGTCCTGGCCGGGGCCCAGGCCGGCGGTGACGATGACGTGACCATCCGCATCGAGAAGGACCTCAACGGCACAGTCGGTGCGGAGAACCTGGACCTCTACGTCGGGCGCAACGTGCTGGCCCGCGGCACGATCGAAGCCGACAACGTCAAGGACCTTTCCGACGCGGACATCGCAGGCCTCTACGTGGGCGGATACTTTGCCGGCCGCCTGAACGTGCAGGTTGATCTGACCAGCGGGACCGGCGGCGGGGCCGCCTACCTCGTTCTGGGCGACGTGAAGGCCGGCAGCATGTTCAACGTCCTGGGCAGCCTGGGCAGCGCCCCGGCCCTGGGATTCGGCGGCAACATCCTGGGCACGGTCAGCATCGGCACGCTGGACACCGACCTGACGGTGGACGGCAGCATCCGGCAGATGGTGATCGGCAGCGAGATCGACCACGCCATCACTGTCGGCGGCAAGGTCTTCTCGCTGACCACCGGCAGCCGGTTCGTCCCCGTCGACGCCCTGACGGGCAACTTCGAGGACGGCGCGGGCAACATCACCGGCAGCCTGACCACCGGCTCCGGGTATGTCTCCGTGCTGCCGATCTAGAACGCGTCGCGTTCGGCCGCATCGCTGCTGATGTGCTCCTGAGTTCAGCCCCGGGCGAACGCGCCCGGGGCTCTTCGTTTGGCGGCGGGGAGCGCCTTTCCTTCAGGGGACAGGCGGATATGCTTGGGCGTCTGAACAAGGAGGTCGGCATGCAGCCCAAGAGATGTTCCTGGTGCGGCGACGATCCGCTCTATGTCCGCTACCACGACACCGAGTGGGGCGTGCCGGTGCGCGACGACCGCGAACTGCTGGAGCATCTCATCCTCGACGGGGCCCAGGCCGGCCTGAGTTGGATCACCATCCTCCGCAAGCGCGAGGGCTACCGCCGGGCGTTCGACGGGTTCGACCCGGCCCGCGTCGCCCGCTACGACGGCCGAAAGATCGCGGCCCTGCTGCGCGACCCCGGCATCGTCCGCAACCGACTGAAGGTGCGGGCCGCGGTGGCCAACTGCCGCGCGTGGCTGGAGGTGATGGATGGCAAAGGGGGTAGCCGGTTCGCCGAGTGGCTGTGGAGTTTCGTGGGCGGCCAGCCGATCGTCAACCGCCGCCGAACGCTGGCCGACCTGCCGGCTGAGACCGACGAATCCCGGGCGATGAGCAAGGCCCTCAAGGCCCGCGGCTTCCGTTTCGTCGGCCCGACGATCTGCTACGCCTTCATGCAGGCCGTCGGCATGGTCAACGACCACGTCACCACCTGCTTCCGCCACCGCGAAGTGCAGACGCTCTGACGGTGCAAGGCCACGACCCGGGCAAGAGCGGAGGGGCCACGGATTGACACAGGTGCAGAGCATTCTCTGCAATTCGGTTCGCCGCAGAGGCGCAGAGGCGCTGAGGAAGAGGACTTGGACAAGGACAGGAATCGGAAGCCATCGAAAGACTCCGAGCAGCCTTTTCCATGAACCATTGTCGCTCTGCGACTCAGCGCCTCAGCGGCCAGATACGAAGAGTCCTGTCAATCTGTGTCCATCTGTGGCTTCCGCCACGAGCCTATCCCAGCGGGTCGAAGTCGGTGTCGAAACGCCAGGGGAGCGGCGGCGGGGGCAGGGCGGCGGCGGCTTTCAACTCGGCCAGGTATCGCCGGCGCGGAATATCCATGCCGCCCATCCGGGCAACGTGGTCGGTGTGGATCTGCGAGTCGATCAACGGGAACCCCCACCGCGCGAGCTGCCGGACGAGGTGGACCAGGGCCGCCTTGCTGGCGTCGGGGGCGGCGGCGAACATCGACTCGGCGGCGAAGAACCGTCCGATCGACACGCCATAGACGCCGCCGGCCAGCCGATTGCCCGCCCACGCCTCGACGCTGTGGGCGTGGCCCTGCTCGTGCAGCAGCGTGTAGGCGGCGCCCATCTCGGGCGTGATCCACGTCCCCCCCTGGCCGCGGCGCGGCGTGGTCGCGCAGCCCTCGATGACATCGGCGAAGGCGCGGTCCATCGTCACGGCGAATTGCCCGCGTCGGATCGTGCGGGCCAGCGATCGCGAGACGTGCATGCGGTCGGGGTAGATGACGAACCGGGGATCGGGCGACCACCAGAGGATCGGGCCGCCGTTGCTGTACCACGGGAAGATGCCGCTGCGGTAGGCCAGCAGCAGGCGGGCAGGGCGAAGGTCGCCGCCGACGCCGAGCAAGCCGTTGGAGTCGGCGTCCCTGTCGGCCAGCGCCGGGTTGGGGAAGACCAGTTCCTTGTCGGGGATGCGGTAGACGGCCATGGCGGTATTCTAGCCGGCGCGTAACGGAGTGGAAATCGTCCGGCGCTTCGGGTACACTTCGCAGCGCTGGCGAGGGCGGGACAATTCTGGGGCGCCGGGGTTTGCAGGCGGATCCCTGGCGCGCGATCAACTCTGCGAACCGGAAGGAGGTCACGGCCATGCGTCATTGGAAATGTGTGTGGGCGATCGCGTCGTCGCTGCTGCTGGCGGGGACGTGCGGCTGCGGCGGCAAGAAGTCGAGCAGCAGTTCGTCGAGCGGCGACGGCGGCGGGCCGGTGCGATCCAGTCTCATCAGCGACGAGCGGGCCAAGTCGGCCGAAACCGAACGGGACGCCAAGGAGGCGGCTGCGCGGGCGATGATCGACAAGTTCATGGCGGCGGCCAAGGCCGGCGATGTGGAGGCGGGCAAGAAGCTCTGCTCCGATTCGCTGGCCCGCAGGTTGACCAACGCCAAGCCGCGCAACTTCGAGTACGAGATTCGCGACGTCCAGATCCTGCCGCAGTCGACGCTGGTTCACGTCTGGCAGAAGTACCCCGACATCACCGACCAGAACAACCGCGTGCTGATCGAATACACGCTGATGCTCTACGGCCAGGAGTGGCGGATCATCAGCTCCCGCGTCAAGTCCGACTGGGAGAACGACTGAAAAGGAGGCAGGCCATGAATCGATGGCTCCTGATGACGTTGGCGGCGGCGTTGTCAACGGCGGCGGTGGCGCGGTGCGACGACGTCCCGGCAGCGAACGACGGCGCATCGTCGGCTGATGCCCCGGTGCCCTACGCCGATGTGAAGCAACGCATCTACCAGATCGACAGCCGGATTCGCGAGATAGGACCGCAGGTGGTCTCGCTGGTCCGCGCGAACTTTCAGAAGGACATCGACAGCAAGGCGGTCGACATCGACCGCATCAATTCGGCGATGACCAAGCTGGTGACGCACGAGAGCATCCAGACGGTGCTGACGGAACTGAAGGTGGGCGCTCCGGGCGGGCGCGAACTGGCGGCGGACGAACAGAAGAAGATCGACGCCTGGCGGGCCCCGCTGGACGCGCTGGACGCGACGATCGCGAACCGGCAGGCCGAGTACGACCGCCTCATGGACCTGGGGTGGGAGATCGACCTGTGGGGCCTGATCGAACCCAAGGGAACGTACGGCGACAGGCTGCGCGAGCTTTACCGGGAGCTGAACAAGCTCCAGGCTGACCGGGTGAAGCTGAAGAAGGAGATCGAGGCCAAGATGCAGGCCGACCCGGAGGTCTCATGGAAGTCGCTGGACGAGTGGCAGAAGGCGGCGGACAAGTGGCGGAACGAGTACATCCAGAACGCCCTGCCGGGTTTCCGCGAAATTCAGCGCCTGCTGGCCGAACTGGGCACGCTGCTGGACGAGAAGGATCGGCTGACCAGCATCGCCCGGACCGGCGAGATGATCGTGGTCTGGTACAACGACGTGGGCTGGCTGCACGTCGGATCGCGGGAGCATTTCGTCGCCGAAGCCAAGCGGGCCCGCGGCAGCGAAACCTGGGGCGGCATGAGCAAGGAGCCGCTGAAGAACACCCAGGTGCTGGACACCGCCGGTTACCCCTCGATGGACAAGGCCGTCGAGGCGATCGGAAAGGCCATCGGCCAGGCTGAACTCCGCCGGGCGCCGCTGGCGTTCCCCAAGACTTACTACGTCGGCAAGGTTGGCGGCAAGGAAGTGATGCTGGGCGGCGAGATCGTCCGCAGCAAGGCCTTCGCGGACTACATGCCCAAGCCCGAGGGCGGCTGATCTTCCGCATTGTCCTCATCCGGCGGCGGGGGCCGGTCCGCGTTGCGGTAGATGGCGTTGCCTGGATCGAGAGTGACTGCCTGGTGGAAGGCCTTGCGGGCCTCGGCCGGGTCGCCGGTGCGCTCCAGCGCGATGCCGAGGTTGTACCAGTAGTTGGCCTCGCGCGGATCCTCCTTGATCGCCTTGCGGTAGTATTCCAGCGCCTCCCGGTCGCGATGTTCCCCCAGCGCCTTGAATCCGAGATCGGCCCAGAATCCGCCGCGGTCCGCGGCTGACAGGTACAGGTAGGGCCGGCCGGCTGCGGAGGCAACGAGGCTGGCCGCCAGCAACAGCACCGCGCCGGCGCCGCCGGCTGCCCGCTCGCGCATCGGTCCCGACGCCGCGACACCGACCAACGCCCCCAGCGCCGCCCCGGCGCCGTGGGCCACGTTGCCGATGTTCATGTAGCCCGTGTAGGTTGTCGCGATGCAGATGAGGAACCAGACGACGAACAGCAGCACCGTCTGCTGATCGATGGTGTCGTAGTAGCGTCGGTTGCGGCGGCTCATGACCCACAGGTAGGCGAACAGGCCGTAGCCGACGCCCGACAATCCGACTCCGCCGCCGGACAGGGCGGTCTCGGCTGCCGACGAGCCGGCTGCCAGCAGGGCGTAGAGCCCCAGCGTGCGGGCGTGCCCCAGCCGCCCCTCGATGAACGCCCCGAACGTCCAGAGCCAGTAGAGATTGAACAGCAGGTGGACCGCATTGACGTGGGGCAGGGCGCTGGTCAGCAGGCCCCAAGGACGGTCCGGCCACCAGTTGGCGTCGGTCAGCATCTCGATGGAGCGCCCGCTCAGCCAGGCGACCGTGACCGCGACGGCCAGCATCCCGACGCCGGCGGTGACCGGGTAGCGGGGAACTTGCGACATGGGCTCGGGTCGGAGCATGGGTCGCACTCGATGAAACGGAACGGGCCCGCGGCCCCCACGGATGCCGGACGACCCCTGCACTCTACCGCGGGTGGCGGGGGGAATGCAACGGCCCTGGCGCCGGTCCGCGCGTGCATCCCGTGCGGCGAGCTTGACATATCTCCGCGTCGCGTGGATGATGTTGCGTTGACCGTTGCGTCCCGTACGCGGCCCACAGGCTGCGGAGCGGGAAGCTTTCTATCAATGCGGAGAGGCCCATGCTCCTGGACCGGATCGCGGCATTTTTCACCAAGATTTTCGGGTCGCGCAACGAGCGCCTCGTGAAGCGCTACCTGGACCGGGCCGCCGCCGTCAGCGAGCTGGAGCCGCAGTTTCGCGCCTTCACCGACGATCAGTTCGCCGCCCGGACGGCCGATCTGCGGCAGCGCGTGGCCAAGGGGGCGACGCTGGACTCGGTTCTCTCCGAGGCCTTCGCCAATCTGCGCGAGGCGATGGACCGCTACGTCGGCATCCGCAACGTCTTCCGCACGCCTGACGCCTACGACCTGACGCAGATGGACCCCGGGCAGCGGGTGATCTACGACCAGACGATGGCCCGGCTGGCCAACGGCGACGACCTCCAGGGCATCCTGCTGCCGCCGGACTTCTACGAGGAGGTCCGCCGCCTTTTTCCCGAGTCGTCGCCGGGCAGCCCGCGAGCCCGCATCTTCGACGTGCAGGTTGTCGGCGGCAGTGTGCTGCACGACCACGCGATCGCCGAGATGGCCACCGGCGAAGGCAAGACGCTGGCGGCGCCGCTGGCGGCGTATCTGAACGCCCTGGCCGGCAGGAAGACGCACATCATCACGGTCAACGACTATCTGGTGAAGCGCGACCGCGACTGGATGGCGCCGGCCTACGAGGCGCTGGGTCTGTCGGTCGGGGCGATCCAGAGTCTGATGGATAACGAGGAACGCCAGCGGCAGTACGCCTGCGACATCACCTACGGCACGAACAACGAGTTCGGCTTCGACTACCTGCGCGACAACATGAAGCTGACGGTGGCCCACCAGGTGCAGGGACCGCTGAACTACGCGGTGATCGACGAGGTGGACTCGGTGCTGATCGACGAGGCCCGCACGCCGCTGATCATCTCGGGCCCGGCCCAGGACGACACGGCCCGCTACTCGGCCGCCGACGCCGTCGCCCGCAAGCTCATCCAGCTCAACAAGGAATACGACCGCATTGACGGGCAGGTGAACAGCGCCAAGCGGGCGATCCGCGAAGCCGACGGCGAGATCGCCCAGGCCCGCAAGGACGGCGACGAGAAGCAGGCCACCGACTACGAGCAGCGCCGCGAAGAGGCCGAGAAGAAACTCGCCCAGGTCGAGCCGACGCTGGAGCGGACCACGCGGTTCTACGAGGTGGAACTGGACAAGAAGAGCGCCCACCTGACGCACGAGGGTATCCAGGCGGCCCAGGACGAGGCCGGCGTCGGCAGCTTCTACGTCGGACAGAACGTCGAGTGGCCGCACCTGCTGGAGCAGGCCCTCCGCGCCCACGTCGTCTACCAGCGCGACAAGGACTACGTCGTCCAGAACGGCGAGGTCATCATCGTCGACGAGTTCACCGGGCGGCTGATGATCGGCCGACAGTGGAGCGACGGCCTGCACCAGGCGGTCGAAGCCAAGGAACGCGTCCGGGTGAAGGAGGAGACCCAGACGCTGGCGACGATCACGATCCAGAACTTCTTCAAGCTCTACGGCAAGCTGGCCGGCATGACCGGCACCGCGATGACCGAGGCCGAGGAATTCACCAAGATCTACAAGCTGGACGTGGTGGCGATCCCGACCAACCGGCCCTGCGTCCGCGTGGACAACGACGACCGCATCTACCGCACGGCCGAGGAGAAGTGGTTCGCGATCGTGGACGAGATTCACGAGCACGCCCAGGCCGGCCAGCCGGTCCTGGTCGGCACCACGAGCATCGAGAAGAGCGAGCAGCTCAGCAAGCTGCTGACGCGGCGTTACGGCGTGGACCACGAGGTGCTCAACGCCCGCCAGCACGCCCGTGAAGCCGACATCGTCGCCAAGGCCGGCGAGCAGCACGTCGAGACCCGCGGCAAGAACAGCCGCAAGGTCGGCAACGTGACGATCGCGACGAACATGGCAGGCCGCGGCACGGACATCAAGCTCGGGCCCGGCGTGACCAAGGTGGGCGGGCTGCACGTGGTCGGCACCGAGCGGCACGAGGCCCGGCGGATCGACAACCAGCTCCGCGGCCGCGGCGGCCGACAGGGCGACCCGGGCAGTTCGCGGTTCTTCCTCTCGCTCCAGGACGAGCTGTTGGCCGTCTTCGCCGGCGAGTGGACCCTGAAGGTGCTCGGCTGGCTGGGGCTGAAGGAAGGCCAGCACATCGAGGACCGGCGGATCAGCAAGGGCATCGCCCGGGCGCAGAAGAAGGTCGAGGAGAAGAACTTCCTCGTCCGCAAGCGGCTGCTGGAATACGACGAGGTGATGGACACGCAGCGGAAGATTTTCTACCAGCAGCGGCAGGCGCTGCTGGAGAACCGCGGCGTGGACGACCTGGTGTGGGAGATGATTGACGCGGCCATCGAGGACGCGATCGAGCAGTACCTCCACCCGGACTACGTCGGGCGGTGCATCGCCGAGTGGGCCCGCACGACCTTCGGCGCCAACTGCGACCCGCACGACCTGAGCGACCAGGATCTCGAGGAACTGTCGCGGCTCATCTCGGCGCGGGCCAAGGACGAGGCGGCCGAGAACATCTCGGTCACCATCGGCGAATACACCGAGGCCGAGGACAGCCGCGAGTGGGATCTGCGCGGGCTGGGAAGCTGGGCCATGAGCCAGTTCGGCGTGAACCTGCCGCACACGCAGCTGCGCAAGATGGAGCGGAGCGAGGTCGAGGAACACCTGGTGCAGGCCGCCTGGAAGCGGGTCGACGAGTTCGACTTCTCGCCGCTGCTGACGTTCCTGGCGCCCGACTACGCCCGCCGCCAGCTCCTGGCGTGGGTGGACGGCAAGTTCGGACTCAAGATCGAGCTGGAGCGGATCAAGATGCCCGACGCCGACCAGGTCGGCCAGGTCATCCGCGAAGAGATCCGCGCCCTCTACCGCCGCCGCGAGATCGAGTACCCGGTGCACTACGCTCTCCAGGCCAGCTTCGGCCAGAGCGACACGAACGACCCCTATGGCGCCGACCACCTGGCCCGCTGGGCCAACCACAAGTATCGCCTCGACTGGAAACTCCAGACCGTCCAGGGCCGCCGCGAGGAGGACCTTCGCCGCGACCTTGTCGCCGCCGCCGAGCGATACATGACCGACGGCCGGATCGCCGCGGAGGTCAAGGAGGCCATGGCCCGCACCGGCGGCGAGCCGGAGGCGCTGGCTGAGTGGGCCCGGCAGCGGTTCGACACCGAGCTGGCCCCGGCCGATCTGGCCGACGCCCCGGCCGACCGCCTCGCCCAGGTCGCCCGGGCGTTCATGCGCCGCGAACTGACCGAACTGGAACGCTACCTGCTGATCGACATCTTTGACGCGATCTGGAAGGACCATCTGTATGCGATGGACCATCTGAAGGATTCCATCGGTCTGCGCGGCTTCGCGGAGAAGGATCCACTGATTGAATACAAGCACGAAGGCTACCGGATGTTCGAGGAAATGTTGATGAACGTCCGGGACCGCGTGACCGACGTGGTCTTCAAGGTGCAGCTCTCGGCGCCCGCGCGGAGCCGCTACAACATCTCGCAGACCAGCCACGCCGCGTTCGGCGACGGGGGCTACGGCGTAACCGCCTCCGACGCCCAGGCGCAGGACCTGGCCGCCGCCGAGCAGGCCGGCCGCGAGGGCAAGGTGAAACAGATCGTCCGCGACGAGCCCAAGGTCGGCGCCAACGACCCGTGCCCCTGCGGCAGCGGTAAGAAGTACAAGAAGTGCCACGGCAAGCGATGATTGCTTTCCCGCCCCCGCGTTTCTGCGGCGAGGCCTTCTCCTGTCTGATTCGGCCGCTGCGGCTTCCGGCGGGCGCCCGCTTGACTTCCGCATGCCTGCGCTAGAATTCCCGGAACCGCATTGGGCCCTTCCGGAGGATTCGGCATGGCGTCGGACACGCTGACCGAAGCGCAGTGGCGGCAATACGAGCGGGACGGCTACCTCCATCTCGGCCGGCTGCTGGACGACCGCCAACTGGCTGCCATGCAGCAACGGCTTGACGACATCATGCTCGGCAAGGCGGACATCGACTACGGCCGGATGCTCATGCAACTCGACAGCGAGACAGGCAAGTATGAGGACGCGGGCGTCCAGAGCCGCGGGCACAAGGGGGCGACGCTGAACTACCGCAAGATCCAGGATCTCGAAATCGACCCGCTGTTTCTGGCGTTCATCCGCCGACCGCTGTTCCACCACATCTGCCGCCGCGTCCACGGACCCGGTCCGATCGGCCTGTTCCGGGCGATGTTCATGAACAAGCCGGCCGGCAAGGGCACCTGGCTGCCCTGGCACCAGGACCGCTGGACGGACCTGGACCGCGACCCGCAGATCACGATCTGGCTGGCGCTGGACCCGGCCACCCGTGCCAACGGCTGCGTGCAGATCATCCCCGGCTCGCATCACGAACTGCTCAACCCCGAGCACGCCTCGGGTTTCCTCACCGAGCAGATGGCGGCCGAGCGGTGCACCGGCGACCGGGTCAGGTACGTCGAACTGAAGCCGGGCGAGGCCATGCTCCTGCACAACTGGCTGCTGCACGCCAGCGACCGCAATCAGAGCAGCCAGTCTCGCCGGGCGTTCTCGATCTGCTACATGGACGGCCACAGCGTGAGCAAACGCGGCGAGAATTTCTTCCCCGTCTTCGACGCCGACTCCGAGCCGGCAAACGCGTGAACCCGCCTTTCAGTCGCCCCCGCCTCCAGCAGGCCCTTTGCGCTGCGGATCGCCACAGCACTGTGACCAGGCAGAGGGTTGTCTTGCCACTGCCGCGGGGCATGGCGACGGCCGGCGTTTCACAGTCGCGGTCGCCCCGCTCGATCTTGGCGATGACCAGGTGGGGGAAATCGGTCTCGCAGAAAGATCGGAAGCTGGCGTCGGCCTGCGCCCCCCGGCCAGCGTTGTGGATCGGCGGCGGGGGCGCGATGTCTTGGTCGGCGAGCGTGACGGCTGCGGACCGGGCCTTGGCGCGGGCTTCGGCCTTCCGGTATGCGTCCTCTGTCTACCCGATCGCGCCTCGCCCATCGCGCATACTCCAAGAGATGTAGAACTTCGGCGTCAGTCTTGCGTCAAAGTTAACGGGAGGCGACACATGAATCGCGCGATTTCGGTTTTGTACTTTGCCGTCTTGGGCCCCGGTCTCTTGTGTTCCGGTTGCCGGAAGCAGGATTCCGCAGGCCCACCGCCCCCCCCAGCAGCATCGCAACCAGACCGCTCGCTCGGCGTCATTGAGCAAGAGGTGGCCGAAGTGCCTTGGGACAAGCGGGATCTGTCCAGGGTTTATGGCATGGCTCCGTGGCGCGTCGTCCGAGTGGGCGAGAAGATGCGGATGGTGATGGACGGTTACACTGGCAAGCTCTATGACGCGGTGAGCGAAAACAGTGTCAGGGCCACGCCAGACCTCAATCATATCGCCTATCTGGTGAGGAACGAAGGTCGAGCGTTCGTGGTCGTCGACCACCGCGAAGAGCCGGCCTTTGAACGAATCGCGTATGACACGATCCACCTCAGTGATGACGGTAGTCGCGTCGCGTATGCACTCAACACCCACAGTGGTGGATATGTTGAATGGATCGCCGATGGGCACAGACTGGCAGAATCTCACTTCCTGCGGGAATTGGCCTTCAGCCCGAACGGAAAACATCTAGCCTACCACGTCACCACGGGGGATGGCAAGACACGCCTCTATCTGGATGGGCAGGTGAAAGTGCTGTACGACATGGCCTCGATCCAGCACCTTATGTTCGGTCCTGATAGCGAACGGCTGGCCTATGTTCTCTTCAAACAAGGACGACAGTGTTGTGCGGCAATCGACGGCAATGAGGGTCCAATCTTTGAACGAATCAAATGGAACTATCCCGGATGGAACCAGGTTTTCTTCTTCAGCGGTGACGGCAACCGAGTCGCATATGTCGGGCAGCGGGACGGCGAGGACTTTCTCGTCGCTGACCAGACCGTAAACGAGCCTCTGATGGATGCTCAGATACTAGGCATCAAGTTCAGTCCGAACGGAGAGCATGTGGCCTGCATGGCGGGGTTGCCTGACAGCAAGTGGTTTCTCATCGTGGACGGGCAGAGGACGACACCGAGGGGCCACATTGGTTTTGACAGCATCACGTTCAGCCCGGATAGCCGGCAGTTGGCCTACACCACCACTTACGATGGCGGAGGCAAGATTATCATGGTTGACGTTCCAGGCAAGCACCAAACGCCCTCAGATTAGATTCATGCCTTTCTATCCGGCCAGGTTCGTAGGCGGGCAAGTTCCTCCAAGTGCTTCTCCACCAAGTTCGGCAGCAGGCCGAAGGCGGTGGCCGTGCTCTTCACGCCGGCCTGGGCCTTGGCGAGGGTCAGGGCGTCGAGCATCCGGTCGTAGTCGGCCCGGCGGTTGACCCAGGTGGCGTTGAGCTATTGTCAAAAGTTGTTGATGGCATCATGATCAGGCGGCGATCTGTTTGACTCCATCAACGAACGCGACGCCGGCGATCACGTCGGCAATCAGCTTGCTGCCGTTCAATGCTCGCCAACTCTT
>JAJVII010000012.1 GCA_022072085.1 Phycisphaerae bacterium | reverse complement strand
CGCCGCGGGCCGCCAGGGCGTCGACCACCGGCGTGATCGCCTTCTTGTTGCCGTAGCAGCCGAAGTCGGTGATGCGCTGGTCGTCGGTGAGAATGAAGACGATGTTCGGCCGAGCCCCGTCCGGCTGAGTCGTCGGCGCGGGGGCGTCGTCGGCAGCCAGGGCCAGGGCGGAGCCGAAGAGGCCTGATGCGGCCAGGGCTCCGACGGCGGCTGAACCGCTCCTGGCCAGAAACTGCCTTCGGGACAGCCGCCCCTGATCTTCCGCGGGCTGTTCAACCATTGCCTGAAAGCCTCCATGCAGCGGCCGATCCGGTCTCCGGACATAGACTGGCCCGTTGCCCCCCCAGGGAGGCAACGGGCCGATTATACACCAAGGGTGATTGTCAACTGACGGCCTTGCGGCGACGCAGCGCTCCGCCGGTCGCCATCAACCCGCCCAACGCCAGCAGCGCCAGCGTGGCAGGCTCAGGCACAGTCGCAGTCGTCAGATGCAGAATCACCTGGCTGCCCTGGATCGTCACCTCTCCGGTGGCGCCTGTGGGCAGGCCGTTGATCGTCCAGGTCGGGTTGGTCGGGGCGCTTCCGCCGAAGTTGAACAGGACGCGGTCCAGGTCCGCCGTCGGCCCGTCGCCGGCGCCGACCCAGGTCAGATTCAGCGTCGCCGTCGCCCCGAAGAAGAGGCTGGTTGCATCGACCAGGTCGCTGGTCGTCTCGTCATACTCCAGATCCAGGACAGCGCCGCCCTGGAAGTTCACGCTGCCCAGGTGGAGCGTGCCGATGCTCTGGCCGGGGGTCAGGTGGCCGCCGGAATCGACCGTCGTGGCGCCGGTGATGTAGCCGCCGCCACCCAACTTGGCGCCGTTCTTGACCCACACGAAGCCGGTGCCGGTGGCCGACCCGCTGGTGTTGGCCGCCAGCAGCGTGCCGCCCAGAACGGTGGTCCCTTGCGTGTAGGTGTTGCCGGTTGCATAGCTGAGCTTCAGCACGCTGTTGCCGGCCTTGTCAATGCCGCCCACCTCGCCATTGGCCTCCTTGATCAGGCAGGTGACATTCAATGCACCGGCGTAGGTATTGGTGGCGTCGCCAAAATGCAATGTCGAGCCACCGCTCAGCATGATGTTGGACGCGACGGCAAGGATTCGATCGATGTTGTCAGCGTAGACCGTCAAGTTTCTATTGGTACCGACGAGAAGGATGCCGCCGGTCGAGAGGAAGCTATCGGTCCCGAGCTGGAAGAAGCTCATCGATCCGGCGTTACTTGTGCCGGTAACGCCGCCGGCCGAGGGCGACCCCGACGCGGCAAATGTGTTCACGGGTGCGTTGAACACGAACGTGCCGTTCATGTTGTTACCTGTCCCGAAGTAGGTGACTACGGTTTGACCACTGCTGGTCAAGCTCACGGCCTGGTTGAACACTATCGTGCTGTTCCTGGCTTCAATGGTCCTCGATCCGCTACTTGGGGCCGTGAAACTGCAGTTAAACGTAATGGTACTACCCCCGGAGGTGACCAGTAACGGCGTGCTTGCGTTGGCTATGTTCAGGGTCTGACCGGTCTGCCCGAAGGTCCAACTGCCGGCGCTCACTGTGATCTTGGCGAGGGTGCCTGTTGCCGCTCCCGCCCCTCCAAAGTCTGTCGGCATGTTCGGGGTCAACGCGTTGAACACGACGCTGTCCCCGGTCACCGGCGCCACCCCGCCAACCCAGTTGAGTCCGTTCGTCCAGAGGTTGCTGGTGTCGCCGTCCCACGTCGCCGTTATCGCCGCCTGGGCCGGCAGGCAGATCGCCAGAAGCACTGTTATGACCGTCAGGACCGTTGCTCTGTTCATTGCAGTCTCCCGTGGAAACTCGCGATTCCTCTCTCTCGGCTCGTTCGTCCCACCGCACGCAGCAAGTGGTAAGATCACATACAAAGCAAACGGCGTGCCAAGATACAAAACATTCCAGGACAAACCACTTTTATAAAATATAACACTCAGGTGTACAGCAACTTAAGACAGTATCGAGAACGGATATATTTCTAGAAGAGTATTCTGTTCGTCTTGCGGTATGTTGCTTCGCTTGGCTTACGTCATGCGAATGTCATACTATAATGTCTCTAACATATTGAATGGACATGAGCTATGAGCGGCGAGAGAAGCGGCGCATCTCCCAGCGGGCGGAAGGCCCGCATCATGGTTCGGCCCGCTTCAAGAACACGTGGTGCCGAGTATCAGGGCCCGTCGGGCCGAGGGGCGCCCGCCCGTGATCGCCAGGCGTCGCTGTGATCACCCGGGGCTGACCGGGCTGTCCAGGTCCAGGATGATCTCGCGGCTCGGCTTGACCTGATGCACCCGATCGATCCAAATGCAGGACAGGTCCGCCAAGGACGCAAGGTTCTTCGGTTGGCCGGTGATCATGGGGCGTCTCTTCGACTTCGCTCTGGGCCTCCTTGATGCGACCGGTGGTGAAGGGAATCAGTGATCGCACGGGGGACATGTCAGCTATCGGGCCATGCGATCCGCGTTCATCTGGTACTGTAGTCGATGTTGCTTTGAACCGCGGGCGCATTCCAGGTCGGCGGGGGCGGATCGGTCGCCTCGATGCGGTCGTACTCCAGCACCACCGAGTCCAAAGCGCGGGTCAACTCCAACAATGCCAGGCCTGCGCCGGCTATCTCGCTGGCCGTGCCGACCACGAACAGCCCCAGCCCCACTGCCGCCCATTTTGATGCGAACAGCGAGAGGCCAAGGGCCAGCGAGCAGGCCAGCATGCAGATGACCGTCGCCATCAGCAGCACCAGCGATGCGCGGATGAGTCGGACCCGGCCGAGGATCAGCCCGACCTGGTCGTGAAGCATGGTGGCTCGGCCACGGTGGTTGAGGAAGAGCGGTCCGTTCGGCGGCAAGTCCGCCAGACCGGCCAACAGATCCAGCCGTTCCTTGTTAAACGCGCGTGCCCGGCTGATGACGGCCGCCATCCGCGCATATAGTGCCAGGCAGAGCAGGCCGCAGCCGGAGATCATGACGACGGGGGCGACGAGAAGGTGGATGGTCTCTTCGACGTTGGACATTTTCGCAAGTCCGCGGCCCTGGGAAGGCACAACCAGCGAAAGAGCATATCACAAGGCTGCGTCCCACGCGAAAGAAATCGTCCGGAGCGCTGCGATCATGGCAAGAAGCCCGAGACCAAGGTCGGCTCGCGGCTGGACCTGAAGCTGATGGTCCCCCGGGCCGGGCGATACAGCCTGGCCGGCTGGTTCACCCAGGCCCCGGACTACGGCCCTTTCGATGTCGGCGCCGCGGGCCGGCGGATCGGCGGCTTCGACGGCTATCACAACGGCGGCGTGGTCCGCAGCGATCGCGTGGTGCTGGGCGAGGTGGATGTCCCGGTCGAGGAGTTGGCGCTCGTCCTGGTCGTCACCGGCAAGGACCGGGCCGTCAGCCGTCACGGTCAAGCCTGTCCAGGCGCGCCGGGCCAGCCTGGCGGCGCTGCGCGGCGTGGTCGCGGCGCCCCGGCTCAGGATCAGGCTCCAGTCGCCGAGGCCTCCGCCTGGCCCAAGGGACAGGTGGACATCTTCAAGGCCAAGCCGTACCAGGCCGGCTCCCCCGGAAACGCTTCGATCAGGCAGCGTCCCTGCGATCCCTATGCGGCCAAGTGAGGGCACGCTTCGGCCACGGGCTAGAGTGGGTTATGAACTTCCGTGGTCGTCGGTTGACGATGGACAGCGATCATGCGCCGCGACTTCTGCTTCTTTGAGCCGCCGGCGGGAACTGGCGGGTAGATCGCACTGCGCAGCGGCCGTTGTGTCGGTCGCAGCCAATCCGCGAACGCCCGTTCGCGGCTCGCAGGGGCCGATGCCGGACGCGCGGAGTTTATGGCACGCTCTAGGGCTTGAAGCGAAGGACCATGGCGGCGCCGCCGGCGGCGACGAAGATGCCGACCCAGTACCAGACGCTGGGCGATCGGGCCGGGCGGTCCCAGGCGATGGCCACCAGCGAGGCCACGATGGGGGCTCCCGCGAAGACCATCGGGGCCACCCACGTCGGCCTGCCGCCGGTCTTGAGCGCCAGGATCACGCCCAGCGCCCCGACCGCCCCGCAGACCCCGGCCAGCGTGGACAGGCCGATGCCCCGGGCCGCCCACGCCGGGGCCTCGATGTCGGTCAGCCAGAGAAGGGCGATCGGCGCCAGGACGGCGGTCAGGAAGTAGGCCACCCCGACGAACAGGAAGGCGTGCAGCGGGCTGGGCCGGGCGAAGCCGGTCTGCCCGTGGTGGATCATCGGGACGTAGGCCCCCCAGAACAGGACGGCCATGGCGACGAAGAGCAGCGGCAGATAGGGCATTTTTCGTTTCTCCGGATTGGGCAGGGTCACGTCGAAGCCTCCAGTTTGCGGCGGACTTCCGCGGGAATCTCAATCGACTCGAACCGGTCGGGCAACACGACGCAGCAGACGCTGGTGGACCGCCCGACGGCCACGGTGCGCCCGTTCAGCACGAAGTCTCCCTGAAAGCTGACCGACTTGCGCCCCACGCGGACGACCGCGAGCCGGATCTCCAGCTCATCCTGGAAGCGCGCCGACCCGGAGAAGTCGCAGTTCACGCTGACCCGGGGCCAACTGATCCGCCGGCCGTCGCTCTCGCTCTCGATGCTCAGCCCCAGGCTCCGGAAGAAGGCGTGCTCCGCATCCTCAAGCCAACGGAGGAAGTTGGAGAAGTGCATCACGCCGGCCATGTCGGTCTCGTTGAACGCCACGCGGCGGGTCATGGTGAATGTGCGGTTCATGGTGCGCTCCGGGTCAGAACTTGCCGACCCACTTCTCGGCCGGGGTGGCGGCCACGTCGGCGGTCACGGCCCGGGTCGGCGTCGCCGCCACAGGCCGCGGGCGGCCGAAGAATCGCGAGAGCGTCAGGTCCGACGGCGCCGGCGTCAGCAGCGAGACGCCCACCAGCACGGCGCTCGAAGCGGCCACGATGGTGGCCACGGGCATCATGCCCAGGAACATCGCCTGGCCCTCCGCGCCCCACCCGGCGCGGGCGAACAGCCACAGCCAGGTTCCCGCGGTGACCAGGACCGATGCAATCACTCCCGCGGCCGACGCCCGCTTCCAGTAGCAGGCCGCCAGCACCACCGGGAACAGCCCCGCGAAGCCGCTGAACGTCCAGACGCCCAGCGTGAAGATGCCGCCGGGCCGCGTCAGCGCCAGCAGGTAGGTGACCAGCACCACGAGGATGACGAATCCGCGGCCGATCACGACGCGGGCCCGCTCGGAGAGGCGCTCGTGGCCGAGGTAATGACCGACGACGTCGTGGGTGAAGATCGAGCCGATGCAGAGGAACTGGCTGTCCAGGCTGCTCATGATGGCGGCCAGGATGCCGGCCGTCAGCAGGCCTCCCAGCAGTTGCCCGCCATAGGTGCCGCCGGTGAGCCGATTGACCATCAGGCCCAGGACGGCATTCTCGTTGGCCCCCGGGGGAACGACGGGCTTGCCGTGGATCATGGCGGCCGTGGCCCAGACGCCGATCAGCACGCAGGGCGCCCAGACCAGGAGGATGAGCAGCGGGTGGGCGACCACGGAGAGGCGGAATGTCCTGGCCGATCGCGCCGTCAGCCAATGCTGAAAGAGGTGAGGGAACATCGCCACGCTCAGGGGGATCAGCAGGTAGGTGGTGAAGTGGAGCTTGCTCAGGCCGGCCCGGGTCAGCTTCTCGGGGTGGGCCTGCATGACCGCGGCGGTCGCCGCCTGGGCGCCGCCGAGCTTGCCGGTGATGATCAGGAAGGTCACCACGCCCAGGCCGACGAAGACGATGGTCTGGAAGGCGTTGGCCCAGGCCGTCCCGCGGACGCCGCCGAAGAAGACGTAAGTCAGCACGATCAGGCAGGTCAGCGCCGCGCCGAACCAGAAGGGAATGGCCCCGTGAGTGCCGGGGAACAGCCCCGGCATCGCGCCGACGGTCGCCTTCTCGATGGTGATCCCGGCCCCGATCACGCCGATCAGCAGGTAGGGGATGACCAGGCCGACCAGGATCGGGAACAGCAGCAGGCCCAGCATGGGGCTCTGGAAGCGGTCGCGGAAGAACTGGATCTGGGTGACATAGCCGTACCGCTTGCCCCACGACCACAGCTTGATGCCGACCAGGAAGAAGCAGGCCGAGTGGACGATGCCCGAACTGGAGGCCAGCATGCCGTAGACGCCGATGCCCTCCTTCCACGATTCGCCCGTGCTGCCGACCAGCGCGAAGGCGGTCATCGTCGTGCCGAACAGCGACATGACCAGCAGGAACGGGCCGATGCCGCGGCTGGCGAGGAAGTAGTCCGTGGCCGTCCCGCGGAAGAAGCGGTTGCTGACCAGCCCCAGGGCCAGCAGCAGGGCCAGATAGGCCAGGATCACCACGAATGCGGTCACGGGGCGTCCTCCCGCGGCGTGGGGGGCGGAGCGGCGGGATCGTCCTCGACCTCCAGGTGGGCGGGCCAGCACCACTTGACCGCCGCCAGCCAGAGGGCGGCGGCGGCCAGCGACAGGCCCGCATGCCATGCCAGGCCGATCGGCAACACGCCCCACAGGAGCGGCTGGGCGCGGTCCCACCACCAGAAGTCCTGGTGCAGGACGACCAGCAGGGCAATCGCAATGATGATCAGCGTCCGCATGGCCGATTCAACTCTCCCGATCCTCGAGAGCTAGGGCAGAGGGGATCTCCAGACCGGACTCAGGGCCTTCCTACGCCGGCGGATGCGTCCGCGGGCGCCGTCTCGATCGCCGCCAGCGACGGGCACATCTCCGCCAGCGGCGGAAAGATTTCGTCCACGTCGGGACTGAACAGGTCGCCGATCAACAGCCGGGTCAAGTGGTCCTTCATGTGCGGGTGCGCCATGAGGAACTTGCCGAAACTCAGTTGCGGATCGTAGAAGGCGTAGACCAGCTTGCGCATCCGGTCGATGCCGGCGGCCAGTTCGCCGTGATACTTTCCGAGCTGGCCGGCCGAGACGTCGCCGCGGCCGAGGCCCTCGTCGATGGCGTCGGCGGCCATCCGCCCGCTGACCAGCGCCAGCAGGACGCCCGAGGAATAGATGGGGTCGAGGAATCCGAAGGCATCGCCGGCCAGCACCCAGCCGTTGCCGGCGGTCCGGCGGGAACTGAAGGAGTAGTCGGCGGTGACCCACACCTTCTGCTTGCGGGCGGCCTGGGCCAGGCGGCGGGCGACGCCGGGACAGCGGCTGATCTCCTCGTCCAGAGTCGCGGCCGGGTCGTCGCCCCGGCCGTTGACCAGGTAGGCGGGGTCGGCCACCACGCCGACGCTGACCGTGTCCTCGGGCAGGGGGATATACCAGAACCAGCCGGCCCGGTCGGGCAGCGAGAGGATCAGGGTCGCGCCCTCGTCTCGTCCGCTGTCGCGGTGTCCGCCCCGGTAGTGTGCGAAGATGCAGGCCTTGCGGAGGCGTGTGTTGAGCTGGCGGAGGCCCAGTTGTCGCCCCAGCAGGGCGTTGAGCCCGGTGGCGTCGACAACGACCGTGGCGGCGATGTCGCGGGTGCGATCGTCCTCCTGGACGCGGACGCCGACGGCCTGGTCGCCCTGGAACAGCACCTCGCAGACGCGTACGCCCTGGCGAACCGTGGCGCCATGCTCGGCGGCATTACTCAGCAGCATCTGGTCGAACCTGTCCCTGGGAACCTGCCAGGTGATGGACCACTCGTTGGGGTCACGATCGTGGAAGTAGAAGGGCTGGCTCTCCCTGCCGCTGGCGGAGACGAACTGCACGCTCTCCTTGCGGGGGAAGTCGGTGGCCGCCAGCTTGGGCAGCATCCCCAGCCGCTTGAAGACGTGGTAGGTTTCGGGCATGAGCGATTCGCCGATGTGGAAACGGGGAAACCCGCCCTTCTCCAGCACGAGCACCCGCCGCCCCGCGTCGGCGAGCAGCGTTGCGGCCGTTGCCCCGCCCGGGCCGCCGCCGATGACCACCACGTCGTACCGCTCGCTCATGGCGCAGCCGCCTCCCGCACGTCGGTCACGATTTCCAGCAGTTCGATCGCCGGCTCCTCGTCGCAGTAGATGGTCCCGACACGGCCATAGGCCTCGTGTTCGAGGCTCTGGCCGAAATGCTCGAGCTGGCAACAGTACCCCGGGAACCTGAGGAACCACCGCGGCTCGATCCGCCGGAGCACTTCGTGGCGGACGAGGATTTCGCCCAGCGGCGCCGACTGGTTCAGCACCTCCGCCCGGATCGCGGCGCTGACGCAGGCCAGGTCCATCCGCATCACGCCGAATTCGACGTTCTGCCGGCCGCCGGAGGCGGTGAGCAGTATCTTGCGCGAGTAGAGTTCGCCATCCAGCCGCTGTTGGAGCACTTTCAGTTGCAGCGGCTGCCCGTGATAGGCCGCCAGGCGCAGGGTCATGTGCTCGTTGTGATCCAGCAGCCAGCGGAACGACGGGGGCATCTGGTCGGCCCCGACCTCGCGGCAGTGCGGCCCCCGGCCCTGCTCCAGAAAGCCCGCGCAGAGGTCCGACAGGGCGTCATGGACGCTCGCATAGTCCCGCAGCTTCTTGTGCCCGATGATGCTCACGTGTAGCGGATGTTCCTGTAACGCGGCTCGAAGAATCGCGGCAGCAGCCCGTCCGCCCGCAGCAGTCCCCCCCGCGTCAGGCGGATGCCGGGACCGTCCAGGTCGGCCAGCCCTTCGTCGGCCAGCGATTCAAATGGCTCCGCGAACCGTTCGCGGATGTTCACGCCGAACTTGTCCTGGAAATAGCTGTCCTCGAGTCGTCCGAGCTTGAGCTGGAGGATCAGCTCGCGAATCATCCGCTGCTCGTCGCTGATGGGCAGGGCCCGGGCGATGGGAAGTCGGCCGTCATCGAGCAGGGACTGCACGTAATTCTCCCAGCGGTCGAGGTTCTGGTAGTGCACGCCCTGGAAATGTGAGAAGCTGGCCACGCCGGCGCCGATCATGTCCGCCCCGTGCCAGTTGCTGTCGCGATAGACGAAGCCTGCGTGCGGGCCGGGCCGGACCAGCGTGTAGGCCGACGAGATGGCATAGCCGACCGACTCGAACTGCCCGAAGGCGTAGTCCACCCAGTTGCGCTTGGTGGGCCAGTCGGCGACCGGCGGGGCATCCCCGCTCAGCTTTGACGCGCGCGAAATCTCCGTGTTGTAGGGCAGCTCCAGTTGATAGATCGTCACGCTGTCGGGAGCCAGCTCGATCGCCTTGGCCACCGTTCGCCGCCAGCGATCGTCGTTCTCGCCGACCATGCCGGCGATAAGGTCGATATTGATCTGGTCGAAGCGGGCCTCGCGGGCCCACTGATAGGCGCGGAAGATCTCCGCCGACCGGTGTGCCCGCCCGTTGGCCGCCAGCACCTCGTCGTCGAAGTGCTCCACGCCCAGGCTCAGGCGAGTCACGCCGATGCGCTTGATCGTCTCCAGCTTGGACTGCTTCAACGTGCCCGGCTCGCACTCGAACGTCACCTCCCGGGCCCGGTCCCAGGACCAGTGCTGCCCGATCCGGTCGACCAGCCGCAGCAGTTGCTCGTTGGAAAGGAACGACGGCGTGCCGCCGCCGAAGTAGACGAACTCGAAGTGCCGCCCGCCGATGCCCGCGCGGCCGGCATACAACTCCACCTCCCGCCCGATCGCCTTCAGGTAGGTCTCCACGTCCGCGGCGTTCTTGTCGGTGTAGACGCGAAAATAGCAGAAGGTGCACCTCTTGCGGCAGAAGGGGATGTGAAGGTAGAGGCCCAGGGGCGTGCCCGGCCGAGGCGGGCGGTCCAGCGCGGCCCGGGCATCCGCGACGTGCTGCGGCGACCACGCCGAGAAGGGGGGGTAGTTGGCGATGAAGTAATTGCCAAGCTCGGTCGTATCGTGAGTCGCCTCGGTGACCATCGTATCGAGAATCCCTTCAGCGTTGCGATCCCCGGCGGAAATGCGCTCAGACGAACATTGAGGTGGTGCAAGGTGTGGCGACCTGGGGGAAGCTCAATGCCACCAAGTCTACGCCTCCCGCCGGGCCATTTCCACCGGACCGGACCGTTACCAGGCCGAGCGGTAAAGGGCTTCCAGTTCGGCCTTTCCGACCGGGCGGGGGTTGAATCTCGCCGTCCACTGGCCGGCGGCCATTTCAGCCAGATCCGCCAGCACCGCGCGATCGACCGCCAGGTCCCGCAGCCGCCCGGCGAGTCCGGCCTGCGCCAGGAATTCGTCCAGGCGATCCGCCAGCGCTCCGCCCTCCGCTTCCAGGTCTGAGTAGGGGTTCTCCTCCAAGGCATTGAAGCGGACCACGTGCGGCAGCATCAGTCCCACGGCCTGGCCGTGGGTGACGCCGAAACGCGCCGTCAGCGGATTGGCCAGCGCGTGGGCCGCGCCGAGCATGGAGTTCTCGATGGCCGCCCCGGCCAGGTGGGCCCCCAGCAGCATGTCGGCCCTCGCCTGGTCGGCGGCCGAGGGGCCCATGCTGCGTGGGAACGCGGGGGCGAGCAGTTCCCATGCCCAACGCGACAGGCGGCGTGAAACATCCGTTCGGCGCGTCGTCGCCGACGACTCGGCGGCATGGGCGATGGCGTCGATCCCGGCGGCGGCGGCGACGTGCGGCGGTGCGGTCGCCGTCAGGTCCGGATCCAGCAGGGCAACTCGCGGCTGCGCCTTGGGGTCGCCGCACGCCATCTTGCGATGCGTCGCCGGATCGGAAATCAGGGCATAGCTCTGGGCCTCGCTGCCCGTGCCGGCCGAGGTGGGAACCGCGATAAGAGGCAACATCGGCCGGCGGGCCTTCCCGTAGCCTTCGTAGTCGCTCATCGTGCCGCCGTTGGTCAGCAGGAGATTGACCCCCTTGGCGGCGTCCATCGCGCTGCCGCCGCCGAGCCCCACGATCAGGCCCGGTCTGCGGCTGCGGGCGAACTCGGCGCCGGCAGAGACGTCGTCGCCGGTCGGGTTCTCGTGAACCCCGTCAAAGACCTCCGCCGCCAGGCCCGCACCGGCGAGAGCCGCCAGGGCGCGGCCGACATGGCCGCTGTCCCGCAGCCCCGGGTCGGTCACGAGCAGTACGCGACGTTCCGGGTCGCCGGCGACGCGGGGAAGCAGGCCGTCGGCCAGTTGGCCGAGCCGGGCCAGCATTCCCGCCCCGAATACGACGCGGACGCGGGAGCCCGGCACTTCGACAGGACGTGGATCGGGAGTGAGTCTCATGGGACCGGCTCGGCGCGAAAACTCCGGCGGCGATAGAGATGCTCCAGGAGATTGCCCTCGTGAGGCTGGTCCCAGCTTACCTGCCATGTCGGCAGGGGACCGACATTCAGCCGGTCCACGTCGGGCGACGCCATCAGGTCCCCAACGAACTGCGGGTCGGCCGTCAGCGCGGTGACGGCCAGCGTCGGGCCGATCGCGTCGGCCATTTCGGCGGCGGGGCACTCGGTGACCGCGGCGAACGGGAACAGATACTCGCGACGGGCCAGCGGGTGATCGCGATCGGGACACCAGATCACGGTCGGAAGCAGCCAGGCGCAGCGCGGCCCGCGGACCATGCGTCCGCTGCCGCGGATGGCGGCCGTGAGATCCTCGGCCCCGCCGGCCGCCAGGGCCGCGTCGATGGCATCGCTGATTCGCTCGGCCATCGCCGGATTCGCGAATGCGGCGATCTGGGCCTGCGGGTCGTCGGCGGGCCGGGGCTGGACCGCGGCCAGGCGCTCAGCCAGCGCCCGGGCCAGATCCAGCCCATGCCGCGGAGTCCACACGGCGGACGCATTCACGCACGACCGCCCGCCGTTGGCAAGGATCGAATCCACGATGATATCGAGGTGCTGCCGCCAGCGATCGGCCTGGTCGTTGCCGAGGAGCACCTTGGAATAGCCGGGCCCATGCAACTCGACACGCGGGTCCGATCGCCAGGGCGAGGTCGTCGAGCTGTCGCCGAACAGCAAGGAGCGGCCGCAGCGGCGCAGCAGTTCGCTGGCCGCGGCGTGGTCGCCGGGGTAGAAGCCGAACGCTTCGCGCGGCAGGCCGCCGGCGATGAACGACTGGATCAGCCGGTAGGGCGTCCATGGCTCCTCGCGGCCGGGCTTGAGGGCCACCGGCGTCTTGAGCGGCAGGGCGGGCAGCCAGAGACTGTGCACGCCGGGCGAGTTGCTGGGCAGCACCGCGCCAAGAACTTCGGTGGTGCGGACGAAGCACAACTGGATGTCGTGCTGGCGGCCGTGCCCCTGGTCCAGGACCGAGAGATCCAGGCCTCGACTGAGTCCGGCCAGGACGCCGGCCATGGAGGTCAGAACGGTGTGTATCTTGCGAGCATTGGATCGGCACAGGACATGCGGCAGGCCCGTCGTGGCCGAAAGCTGGACCACGTAGTCGTCAAAGCTCTGTCGTCCGTCGCCCAGCGGCAGGTCGGCGGTCATGAACAGGTCGGCCGCACGACGGCACGCGGCCAGCAGATCGGCCACGCTGAAGCGGTTGAGGGCGGCGGCGTTCATGCTGTCCATGTCGCGTGCGACCAGGCCGCCGTTGGCCTGGCTGATGGTGGCCACGGGCTCGCCGGTGGCATGGTGGCAGAGCGTCAGAACGTCGACGCTGCGGTAGGGCGCGCCCTTGCGAAGAATCGGAATGTGCGGCGTGGACGAGGTCATGATCGAAGGCTCAGTAGACTCCCTCGACGCTGCCGGCCGCCATTTTCCGGAACGGGCGGACATCGCCGACGCCATCCCACGGATGCTCGGGGCAGGGCGGGCGGCGGATGGCCTCGTCCCTCTCCAGGAATCGCGGCATGAAGAACTCCCGCGTCAATGTGGTCAGTCGCACCCGGCCCCACTGTCCGTAGTCCACCACGCGCTGGGGCGCATCCGGATCGACGATTTCGATCATGGCCCGCGGGCTGGGCGGGTAGTAGGTGATCGACCAGTTGTCCGCCGGGTCGAACGGCTTGCTGACGGCCAGGCCCATCAGCGTGTTGCCGTAGGTCGGAACAAAGGCGATCGAGTGGTTCTCCAGCAGCTCCTCGCGGGCGAACCGATTGAACTGGGGCGTCATCTCCGTTCCCCCGCAGAAGATGCCGGTGATGCCCAGCCGCCTGAGCGAGACCTGGTTGGCCAGCGCTTCCAGCAGCTTGGGGGTGGTGAACAGGCATTTGATGCCGGGATGGGCACGCAGCAGCGTCAGGGCCTGGTCGATGACGTGGCGCTTGTAGTCCTCGGCTTCGCTGATGCGTCCGGCCTTGATCAGTTTGATCACCCAACGGGGATCGAGATCGACCATGAAGCAGATGCCGCCGCGGAACTGACACAGATGCTCGACC
The DNA here is from genome assembly GCA_022072085.1 of Phycisphaerae bacterium. Classification (GTDB taxonomy): domain Bacteria; phylum Planctomycetota; class Phycisphaerae; order JAJVII01; family JAJVII01; genus JAJVII01. The sequence goes on along the minus strand of JAJVII010000012.1, from coordinate 142,094 downwards.
GCCAGGCGAAGCCGTCGCGGCCCGCTGGGTCCGAGCATCAGCCAGTCGCTGCCGTGGGGAAAGCCCGATTCCGCCAGCGAGTTGGAGAATTCGGAATAGTCGATGCGGAAGTCCTCGATGTTGATGCGGCTCTTGGGAACGCCCGTCGTGCCGCCGGTCTCGAAGACGTAGACGGGCTTGTCGGACAGGGCCCGGGGGACCCATCGCCGCACCGGACCGCCGCGAAGCCATTCATCCTGGAACGGCGGCAGAAGGTCCAGGTCGGCATAGGTGTGGACGCGGTCCCGCGGGTCCCAGCCGAGCCGTTCGGCGAACTGGAGCCAGAAGGGGCAGCCGGTCTGCGGGTCGAAATGCCAGCGGACCATCCGGCGGACGTGCTCGTCGAGTTCCGCACGGGCCGCCTGCTGCCGGGCGGCGGCCGTCCCGATTTCGGTCGACGCGGCGGAGGTCATGGAGCGCCGTCCTCCTGCGTCGTGGGGGCGTCGGCGGCGACGACCATGGCGGCGCCCTGCCGGATCGCGAACAGCTTCCTGCGATTGGCGACGTAGAGCGTGCCGTTGGCGGCCACCGGCGTGTTGTAGACCGAGCTGCCCATCACGTTGATCGCCAGCTCCTTCAATTGCCGGCCCTGCTGAAGGACGATCACGTCGCCATACTCGGTGCCGATGTAGATTCGACCGTCGGCGACCATGGGCGAGCCCCAGATGGCCGACTTGCAGTCATACTCCCAGAGCGGCTTGCCGGTGGCGGCGTCCAGGCAGTGAAGGAAGCCGGCCAGTTCGGACGCGTAACAGAGCCCGTCGACGACGGCGACGGTCGACAGGGTGCGGCCGAAGTCCTTGTCGCCGAAGTGCCACACGCGACCCGTCTCGGTGATGTCGCCTTCCTTGGTGGCGTCGATGCAGTAGAGATGGCCCACGCCCTCGCCGTGCTCGGGGTCCTGGCCGACCGCCAGGTACACCTTACCGTCGTGGACGCAGGGGGTGGCGATGATGTTGTTGCGGGTTCCTCGGCCGCCCAGCTTCCAGACCGAGTCCTTCGGGTTCATGTCGAACTTCCAGACCAGTTCACCGGTCCTGGCATCCAGCGCCCGCAGCCATCCGTCGCCGCCGGGGAACAGGATCAGGCCCCGACCGCGGACTTCCATGTATGACGGAGAGGACCACTGGCCGTGCAGTATCTTGTCCGCTGGGTCGCCGTTTTCCCACACCACCTTGCCTGTCATCTTGTTGACCGCGATGAAGCTGGGCGCGCGGGGGGAGGGGATGTTGATGTGCCCCTCGTCCACGCCGTTGCCCGTGACGACGTAGACCATGTCGCCGACGACCAGCGGCGAGCTGGCGGCCATGTTGTGCGGAAAGACGGCCAGCTCCTCCATCATGTCCAGCACCCAGATGAAGTCGGCGTCCTGGCGGTCATGGTACTTCTCCTCCTTGAAGGGCCCGTTGTTCACGCCGTCCAGGAAGCCGTTGGCGTCGGCGCAGACCAGTTCGCACCGGTTGGACACGTAATAGACACGATCGCCGTCCACCGCCGGCGTCGAGCAGACGCCCTGCTCGGGCCAGTCGTTGACTCGGCCGGTCGGCAGCTTGTCGTGGGTCGCCTGCCACAGCAACTTGCCGGTGGCTTCGTCGAAGCAGAGCAGGATGCCCTTGTCGCCCTTGATGCTCGGCCTGAACTCGCCGATGTTGTTGGTCCCGACGTAGACTCTGCCGCCGGCGACCGTCGGATTGCCATAGGCCTGGCTGCCCAGCGGGGAGGCCCACTTGATATTCCGGCCGGTCTTGACGTCCCACTCCAGGGGGAGTCCCTTCTGGGCGCTGACCATGTTCCGGTCGGGCGAGCCGCCCCACATGGGCCAGTCGTCCGTGCCTGTCGGCGGACCGGCGGGCAGACTCTCAGTGAGCGTCGCCACGAGGGCCAGCGTTGCCGCCGCGAGCAGGAAGTTCCGGTGGCTAGTCATTGGAATTCACCTTGACGTTGTCGTAGAAGATTTCCGGCCCATCGCTCTTGGGGGTGGTGCCGGCAGAATACCCGTACAGGCCCGGCGACCCGGTCCGGTTGGGGCGCGGGTCCTCGGCGCGGAGGGTCCAGTCGGCCGGCTCGTCCTGGTCGCGCCGCCAGACCTTGCCCAGCAGCACCGCGCGGTCCGCCTCCAGTTGCACGCGGAACTTCATCCGGTACCACACCAGGGGCTTCCAATCGATCGGCGTATCGACCACCAGTCGGGGCTGCGTGTTCCATGAGCTGACCCGCAACACGGGTTTGAGGGTCGTCCCCATCAGCCGGAGCTTGTAGCGGCTGTTGATCAGCCCCATGTCGGGGATGAATCGGCCGTCCTTGATCGAGGTCCCCAGGAGGTCGGCCTGAACGGTGTATCCGCCCGCGATCGGCGGACCGATATACGCCTGCATGCGCATGAACGGCGGGCTGGGGCGTTCCTTGGCCGCCAGCTTGCACAGGACCCGGCTGCCGTCGCGGTCGGTGACCTGCGACTTGGCGATCACGCCGATCCAGCCCGGCGGCGTCACGCCCGTCTTGAGCGACTCGAAGTCTTCGGCGATGGGCAGATGCGGACAGACCCGCACGCGGGCCGTCGCGACCAGGCTCCCGGCCGTGGCTTTCACGGCGCCGGCGGAGAAGCGGTTGCCGCTGCCCGCGGCAAAGGTTCCATCGGCGGCGATCGTTCCGTCCACGCCCGAGGCCGACCAGGTCGCCGTCACCGGCCCGAGCAGCCTGCCGTGCGCGTCAAACTGCCGTGCGCTGAAACGGACACTCTCACCGGGCGACACGGACACCTCGCCGGGGGTGATCTGCAGGGTGGCCGGATGCGCCGGGTCGGGCGGCAGCTCCGCGTCCGGCGCCGGAATCTCCGGCGGAGCGGCGGCCGCCCCTCGGCCGAGGCAGTAGGTCTCGTAGCGGGTCATCAGGTAGACCCGGCCGCCCAGGACGGCCGGCCCGCCGGACACATCGTTCACGATCCCCCCGGGACCCGAAAAGGTCTTGAGGCTCAGCAGGTCCGCATGGTCCCCCGCATCGCGAAGGATGAGAAACCGCTCGTCCACCGTGCCGACGTAGATGACGCCGTCGGCCGTCACCACCGGCGACCCCTTCATGATCCGGCCCAGCTCGTATCGCCAGTATTCGTGGCCGGTCCCGGCGTCCAGGCAGACCATGAGGGCCGAGTTGTCCACGACATACAGGCGCCCGTTGGCGACCGAGGGCGAGGCGTAGCCGGCGGCGATCCCGTCGGCCCGCCAGACTTCCCCGCTCCCGGTGATGTCGCCCCGCCCGGACGCGTCGATGCAGACCACGCGGCCCATCACCGTGTTGTCGATGTTCTCCTCGCTGTGCGTGACATAGGCGTATTTCCCGGCCACCACCACCGAGCTGTTGATGCCTCGCAGCGAGAGGTGGAATTTCCAGAGCACCCGGCCCGTGCGCGCCTCCAGGCCGTAGATCCAGCCGTCGGCGTTGGGGGCGACGAGTTGCCGGACGCCGCCGATGACGGCGACCACGGGCATGGAATAGGTCGTGTCCTCCGGGCTGCCGCCGGGGGCGGACCACCAGATGACCCGGCCGGTCCGCTTGTCCAGCGCGACGTAGCGGTGCGAGCCGCGGGCGTCGGCGCCCCAGTTGGAGTTCAGGAAGCTGAGGATCACGCGATCCTCGTCGATCACCGGCGTGTGCAGCCGCCCGCCGTAGCCGGAGATGCGACCGAATCGCTCGGTGAGGTCCTGGTGCCAGACCTCATGGCCCTCGCGGTCCAGGCAGGTCAGTTCGCCGCCGGTCAGGTGAGCGTAGACGTATCCCGTCTCCGGGTCGGCGGCCATCTGGGGCCAGCCCAGCCGGCTGTCCACGACGTCGGTCAAATAGACGTTGTAGTGCGCCTGCCAGAGGAGCCTGCCGCTGTCGGCGTCCAGGCAGACGATGCGCTCGCCCAGGTGAACCGCGTCGCCGCCGGGATCCTCGGTGATGAAGTAGACGTGCCCGTCGGTCACGATCGGGGAGGCCATGCCGCCGATGGGCGTCTTCCACAGCACGTTGCCGTCATTCGGCTCCCAGGCCGTCACCGCGGCCTTCTCGCGGGTCGCCCCGGTGGCCTCCGGCCCGCGCCAGTTGTGCCACTGACGCGCACGGGTCGCCGCGGACACCGGATCTTTTCCGGCCATCTGGCACCCGGTGCAGACCAGCAGTCCCGCCGTTGCGATCAGTGCAATGCTCCACCCGCCGCTGTTTCTCTTCACTGTCATCGCGTCTCCAATCCCCCGTCGTTCGATGCCGGAATTCCGCTGCCGCTGCATCCGCGATGGCCTCACACGCGCACCAGGCGACGGGCCTTCATCTCGAACCTCGGCAGACTTCCCGGCGGCAGGACCTGCACGCTGGGGCGGAAATGCAGCTCGTTCCGAATGGCCGTTGCGATCTCCCGGTCAAGCCTCGATCCTTCCGACGGGCCGGCCGACTCCACCTCGATCAGGAGATCCGCCATTGCATTTGCGCCCGTCACCGTGATCCGGAACTCCTCGACCGATGAGAAGCGCCGGATGATGGCCTCCAGCGCCGACGGGAAGACGTTGTTGCCCCGTACGATCAGCATGTCGTCCACGCGCCCCAGGACTCCGCCTTCGGCTCGCACGAAATGTCGCCCGCAGCCGCATCGCCCCCGGACCAGCCGGACCAGGTCGCCCGTGCGGTAGCGGATCAGCGGACTGCCCCGGCGTCCCAGGTTGGTCAGGACGAGTTCGCCCGCACCTTCCGCCGATGCCCGTCCGGTCGCCGGGTCGATCACTTCGGCGATGAACTGACTCTCGATCAGGTGAATGCCTCCGGGGGCGTGGAGGCACTCGAAGCCGGTCGCGCCCATCTCGGTCATCCCGGCGTGATCGAAGACCCGGGCGGACCACGCCGATTCGATCCGCCGGCGCGTCGCCGGCACGCTGCCTCCGGGCTCCCCGGCCACGATCAGGGCCCGCACCCTGGAGCCCGCCAGGTCGATGCCCTCCTCAGCCGCGACCTGGGCGAGGTGCAGGGCGTAGGTCGGCGTGCAGCAGACCACGGTGGCCTGGTTGTCGATGATGTAACGCAGCCGGGCGGTCGTGCTCATCCCGCCGGCGGGCAGGGCCATGTTCCCCAGGGCCACGGCACCCTCGAACGCCGCCCAGAACCCGATGAACGGGCCGAAACTGAATGGGAAGACAAGGCGATCTCCCGCGGCCACGCCGGCCCCGCGGAAGACGATCCCCCAGCATTCCGTCCACCAGCGCCAGCTCTCGGCGGTGTCCAGCCAGCGGAGAGGTCGGCCGGTCGAGGCGGAGGTCTGGTGGTAGCGGCAATAGCGATCCAGGGGGTAGGTCAGGTTGCTCCCGAACGGCGGGCGATCCGCCTGGTCCCGCTGGAGTTCGGCCTTGGTCGTGAATGGCAGGCGATCCAGCGGGTCTGACGCCGGATCGAATTTCAGGCCGCCCAGTTTGCGGCGATAGAAGGAGTTGGCTGCGAGCACTTCATCCAGCATTGCAGCCAGACGCCGACGCTGAAGTTGCGCCAGCGCATCCCGGTCGAGCGTCTCTTCCTCGGGCAGGTGATACACGCGAGAGCCCCGAAACATTGAGAAGAAACAGCGAGTGGACACCGCTGCCGCGCAATCGGGGTGAGGATCGAGAGGAAATGCGACCGCGAATTCTAGACAGCAGAGGGGAATTGTCCACTGGCCCGGCCCTTTCCAGGCCGCGCATCGCGACCGGCGGGCGGCTTCAGCCGCGCTTACGCCCGACCCGGCGCTACGGGGGGCTGCCCGCCGGCGGCTCCGCCCCCGTCGTCTGCGGCGACGCGGGCTCAAAGCAATAGAGGTTGCCGTCCTCGTCGCCGACGAGGGCCAGCCCGGCCGTCACCACCGGGCTGAAGCTTATCCGCGCCTCGGCCCGGTAGCTCCACAACTCCCGCCCGTCGTGCAGATCCAGCACGTAGAACCGCCCGTCACGGCTGCCCACATAGACTCGCCCGCCGGCCAGCGCCGGCGAGCCGTCCACGTCTCCCCCGGTCGAAAACCGCCATAGCGGCCTGCCCGTCCGGCTGTCGATCGCGTGAACGCAGTGGTCGCGCGCGCCGACCACCGCGATGCCGTCGGCCCACGCCGCCGAGGCATAGGTCAGCATCTCCCGGCCGATCCTGTCGTACGTCCACAGCGGAACGGCCGTGTCCGGGTCGTAGCAGAACACCTTGCCGTTGTACCCCCCGATGATCAATCCGTCGGGGGTCGCCGCCGGGGCGGCCGCCAGGTATTCCCCCGCATCGATCGAGATCTGCTCCGAGCCGTCCGCGCCGCTCACCGCCCGCAGCATGTGGTCGCACGAACCGATCCACAATGTCCCGTCCCGGACCGCCGGACTGCCGTTGATCCGGTCGGCCAACTTCACTCCCCAGACACGACGCCCCTGCTGCGTGTAGCAGAACGCCCAGCCGTCGCTGTTGCCGAAGACTATGTTCCGTTGGAACAGGTTGGGCGACGAGACGATTTCCTTCCGGCAGTCGTCCGACCAGAGCTTGTTTCCGGTGTCGGCCGACAGGGCGTAGAACAACCCCTGCGTGTCGCCGAAGAAGACCCGCCCGCCAACCACCAGCGGCGTGCACTCCAGCGCCGCCCCGGCCTGGAACCGCCAGCGGAGCGATCCGTCAGTCAGACTGACCGCCCGGAACGTCCCCTCGCCGTCGCCGACGAAGACGGTGCGCCCCACGACGGCTGCCGAACAGCGCACGAATCCGCCCCCCTCGGTCTTGAACGTCCAGCGCAACGACATCGGCGGCGGGCCGATTGCGTCGCCTTGCCCCAGCAGCCGGCCTCCCCGGTGGAAGGCCGGCCAATCACCCTCTCGGGTCAATTGCTGCGGGATTCCGGCTGGAGGCGTTGCGGGCCGACGGGCAGGCCGGGCGTCGTCGCTCAGTTCGCTGAACGCCACCGCCAGCATTCCCGCCGCCACGGTCAGGACGCCGACCCCGGCGATGATGATAGCGTGCCGTTGAGCCCTCGTGACCATGGCCAATCATACGCCACGACCGGCAATGAGTGAACGTCGCGTGCGAACAGGGCTCCGCCGATCGCGGACGTCGCACGGACGCGGAGCGTCGGCATATCCCCGAGACGAATTGCGGAGGTGCTGAAATGGAACTCATTGGCCGGGCAGATTTGTCGGACCGGCCGCCTGTCAGCCGGCGACGCCGGTCAGAGACGAACCGGCTGACCGAGGGCAACCGGCCGATTCCCGGGCGGCAATCGAAAAGCCCGCCGGGGCGCCGATGGGGTGTTGTGAAACCGGCCCGGGGGGCTTAGGCTGGTGGCGAATGGCTGGATTGAGTCGCGGTCCGGGCAAGCGAGGATCGGCATCCATGGCTGCACGCAAGGCGTTGATTTCGGGCATCACGGGGCAGGACGGGAGCTACCTGGCCGAACTGCTGCTGGGCAAGGGGTACGAGGTGCACGGCATCGTCCGCCGCTCCAGCAGCTTCTCGACCGGGCGGATCGACCACCTCTACCAGGACCCCCACGCCAGCGGCGCCCGGCTGTTCCTGCACTATGGCGACCTGACCGACGGCGCGGGCCTGCGGCAGATTCTCTCGGCGGTCGGACCGGACGAGGTCTACAACCTGGCCGCCCAGAGCCACGTCCGCGTCAGCTTCGATCAGCCGGTCTACACGGTGCAGGCCGACGCGGTGGGGACGGTGCGATTCCTGGAGGCGATCCGCGACACGGGGCTCAAGACGCGGTTCTACCAGGCGTCCTCGTCGGAGATGTTCGGCCAGGTCGCCGAGACGCCGCAGCGCGAGACCACGCCGTTCCATCCGCGCAGCCCTTACGGCTGCGCGAAGCTGTTCAGCCACTGGCAGGTCATCAACTATCGCGAGAGCTACGGGATGTTCGCGTGCAGCGGCATCCTGTTCAACCACGAGAGCCCTCGGCGCGGCGAGACGTTCGTTACCCGCAAGATCACACGGGCGGCGACGCGGATCAAAGAGGGCCTGCAGGACAAGGTCTACCTGGGCAACCTGGCGGCCAAGCGGGACTGGGGCTTTGCGGGGGACTACGTGCAGGCGATGTGGCTGATGCTCCAGCAGGAGACGCCCGACGACTACGTGATTGCCACCGGTGAGACGCACAGCGTGCAGGAGTTCGTTGAGGAAGCCTTCGCGCTGCTGGGGCTGGACTGGCACAAGCACGTCGAGATCGACCCGCGGTACTTCCGCCCGGCGGAGGTGGATCTGCTGCTGGGCGACGCGGGCAAGGCCCGGGCGAAGCTCGGCTGGCAGCCGACGGTGACGTTCAAGGAACTGGCCCGCATGATGGTCGAGCACGACTGGAAGCTGGCGAGGGAAGAACGCGTGGTCCGCGAACACCGGACCGCCAACGGCGGCTGACGATGGACCTGACCAAACAACGGATCGTGGTGACCGGCGGCGACGGCTTCCTGGGCCGATGCGTCCAGGACGAGCTGCGTCGCGCGGGCGTGCCCGACGCGAACATCCTCGTGCCGCGGATCGCCGACTACGACCTGACCGCCGAGGCCAATGTCGCGCGGATGTACGCCGACATGAAGCCGACGGTGGTGATCCACCTGGCAGCCGAGGTGGGCGGCATCGGGGCCAACCAGGCCAGCCCCGGCCGATTCTTCTACGCGAACATGGCGATGGGCCTGCACCTGATCGAGCACGCCCGGCGGGTCGGGCTGGCCAAGTTCGTCCAGATCGGGACGATCTGCGCCTACCCGAAGTTCACGCCCGTGCCGTTCCGCGAGGAGGACCTGTGGAACGGCTACCCCGAGGAGACCAACGCCCCCTACGGCATCGCCAAGAAGGCCCTGCTGGTGATGCTCCAGGCGTATCGGCAGCAATATGGCCTTAACGGCATCTTCCTGCTGCCGGTGAACCTCTACGGACCGGGGGACAACTTCGACCCGGCCTCCAGCCATGTGATCCCCGCGCTGATCCGCAAGTTCGTCGAGGCCAGGGAGCAGAAGTCGCCGGCCGTGGAGATCTGGGGCACGGGCCGGGCCAGTCGCGAGTTCTTCTACGTCGAGGACTGCGCCCGCGGGGTCGTGCTGGCGGCCGAGCGATACGACGGGCCCGAGCCGGTGAACCTGGGGGCGGGTTTCGAGATCACGATCCGCGAATTGGCCGAGAAGATCAAGTCGATCATCGGCTACGCCGGCGAGTTGGTCTTCGACGCCGGCAAGCCCGACGGCCAGCCGCGGCGGCAACTGGATGTCAGCCGGGCGAGGCAGGCCTTCGGCTTCGTCGCCCGGATGGACTTCGACGAAGGCCTGCGGCGGACGGTCCGCTGGTGGCAGCAGCGCGTCCGGTCGGCATGACCCCGGCCGCCGGGCCCTCCAGCACGCCCCTTGGTGCGCAAGGCCTGTTGCATTACGTCAACATGGGCGCTGTCGGATGTTGTTTTTTGCCAACAAATCAGAGGACTTGTAGCGGCGAGATTTATTCGCGACAAGTTTTTTTCTCCGTGCCTCCCCACCGCTCCCGGCCCTTTCGACAAACGGGCTTCGTGTCTGGCACGCTGTTTGCATACACAAGGCCATCGAGGTTTGTGCCCCGGATTGCCGAACTGCCAAGTGGGCGAGTCAGGCCGGCATCCGGGCGTTGACAGTGTGCTCAAGACAGCGGGGTCTGGGGGCCATCGACTGAGTCCTTAGGATCAGCAGGGGCGGCCTCGGGGGCCATTCCGTCAGGCAGTACTGATCGGAAGGCACAACGCTGTTGGCGCGGCATAACGCGCGCAGACGTCGGACCGGGCCGAACGGCGCCCGGGTCCGCCGGGATGTATTCGGGTTTGGACCGGTCCGAGGGATTCGCCTCGGTCGTCGGTCAGGATCGGCCGCAGGGGCGAAGGGGCCCCACCAGTGAGATGCGAGAAGGCGACAGGCAGCCGGCCGGGGCGTGCCCGGGGCTGCGTGCGCATCTTACTGGAGGGCGGCGTTCATGAGATCGGGAACTCTTGGGGTGTGTGTGGTTTCGCTGGTTCTATCCCTGTCGGGCCATCTTGCGGTCGGGGCCCCGGTCGACCTGGCGCCCGTGGCGACCATGGACGACCTGTTCGCCGGCCCGGCCCAGCCGGCGAGCGACCTGCTGGTCTCGCACGTGGTCACCGCCACGCTGGACGTGGATGTGCTCAGCCGCGCCTGGTCCGACGGCACGCAGTATGCGTACCTCTACCAGGTGCAGGTCCGGGCCGGTTCGCCCCACGCGGTGGAATTGTTCTCGATCGGCGAGTTCTGCGGCGCCGACGCCGGCTCGCAGATGGGCTGGCTGACCGGGACGGCGCGGGGGGATTTCAGCGGGCTGAACCTGGTGGTCCCGGAGGATCGAGGCGGCGTGGATGCCCAGTCGGTGGTGTCGTTCTACTTCACCACGCGGTGGGACAACGAGATTCTGCCCGGCCACAACAGCGCGGTGCTCTACGTGCTCAGCGAGTACCGCCCGGACCTGATCGTCGGCAGCGTGATCAACTCCACCGCCGGCACTGGGCCGGTGATCGGTGCGGTGGTCCCCGAGCCGGCGACGCTGGCGCTGCTGGGGATGGGGATCGCCGCGGTAGCCGCGCGGCGCCGGATCGTGCCCCGGCGCCAGCGCGGCAGGTGAAGGGGGCGGTTGGGCAGGGCAGTCGGAGAGAGTTATTGCCGTCTGGAGGCGGCCATAACCGTCTGGGTTCCCTTGGCAGGGCAGCAGCATGAAGGAGACGTCGCGTGAATCGTCTATTGGGTAAGTCCATGAGGCACATTGCAGTCTGGCTCGTGATGGGGTGCGGGTGCGGGGTGTCGTCGGCGGCCGTGGTCACGCTGGACATGACCGTCAACGACTCGACCGCGCCGGTGGTCGTGCATCCGGGTGAGACGGTGACGGTGAAGATCTACGGAACGGTGACCGACAACGGCGGGCTGGGGCTGGCCCTGTATGCCGCGGACATCCTCAGTTCAGGCGGCCTGCTGGATCCGGTCAACGGCTACGACTCGTTCATCGGCACGTGGGACGACCAGTGGGACGTCGCCTGGGGCGTGCCGGCCCTGGTGGTGACGACGCGGGGCAACACCGAGCTGCCGGGGTCGACTGACGACGTGGTGGGACACGGGGCCGCCCTGATCCTGCCGGTCAACTCCAGCTACAACACCATCGCCGTCAGCCGGACGCTGTTGGCCACCGGCAGCTTCACCGCGGTGGCGCCCGGCACGACGACGCTGTCGCTGGGCGGGGAGATCGAGGCCAACGTGGTCTACTACAGCAGCGGCTACAAGGTCCGCCCGGCGGACAGCGTGGTGACCGCCGGCGGGGCCCTGGTGACGGTCGTGCCTGAGCCGGGCAGCGGGCTGCTGATCGGATTGGGCCTGGTCCCGGCCATCAGGGCGATGAGCCGACGGCGGTCGGCCCGTCCGACCGACCGGAACGCTGAGGGGAACGCGACATGAAGTGTTCGACCTGGCTCCATGCCGCCGCCTTCGTCCTGGCGTTCCTCAAGTCGGCGCCGGCCGACATCTGGTCGGTGCCGATGATCGATTCGCCCGGGGGAACCTTCGACCACATCCAGGTGCTGATGGCGCCGGGATACCACCTGGACGCGCCGGCCCTGCTGGCCTTCGGGGGGCTGGATGGCTCGGGCGATCCCTCGGCGGCGGCCGAGTCCTGGGCCCAGACATTCCTCAACGACGACCGCACCTTCGCGGCGGCGGACGGCCCGTCGGACGGCTACGCGTTCCTGGCCTTCGCGATCGCCGTGGACGGCAACCGGCTGATCGACCGCCCGCTGTTTCACTACCAGACCTACCTGAGCGGTGTGCTGGTGGGCAACTGGGACGTCAAGTGCGTGGGAGCGGGAGAACTGGACTGGACGATCAGCGCCGGCACGTGGGGGGCGAACCGGGCATTTCCGCCCTGGCTGCCGGGCGACTCGGACATGGACACCGACGTGGACATCCACGACTACTCCGACTGGCAGCAGAACTACACCGGCCCGGGCGCCACCGGCAAGCTGTGGGAGGAGGGCGACTGGGACGGCGACGGCGACGTGGACATCCACGACTTCTCGCTCTGGCAGCAGAACTACACCGGTCCGGGCGGCCCGGCGCTGGGCCAGTCGACGGCGATCATGGGTTTCGGCTACGGCGCCGTCGCGGCGCTGCCGCCGGCTTCGAGCATGGCGGTTCCCGAGCCCGCGTCGCTGTCGATACTGAGTGCCGGGGCGGTGGCCGTGCTCACCGGAATGCGAAGGAAGAGAGGGCGGGCATGAGGCGAGCCGGGGGTCGCTCGAGTCGTTCGCCCGCGCTGTGGCGGCTGGGCGTGGCCGCGTCGGCCATCGCCGTATGGCTGGCCGTCGGTCTGCCGCAGCTGGCGGCCGGGCCGCAGATCGGCCGGTTCATCAGTCTGACCGCCTCGCCCAACCCGCTGGACCTGGGGGCGATCTCCCAACCGGGGGCGTTCGATTCGTCCGCGGTCCTGACCGCCCACTTCGTGGCCAACTGCTCCCACGGCAACCTGGTCGTCTCCTGCGGCGACTTGGTCTCGGCGACCGGGTCGGTTATCCCGGCCGACCGGCTCTACCTCCGGCTGCCGGACACCGGCAACTATGTGCCGATGACGGCGGCGGTGCAGGTGGCCCTGCCGGCGGGACCGGCGGTCCTGGACCTGGCCCTGCGGTTCCGTGTCCAGACCCTGGGCAGTGAGCCGGCGGGAACCTACACCGGCACGCTGCAGACGCGCGTGGTGGGCGGTCCGGACGGCCCGGACGTCGCGGGCCCGAGTATCCCCGTTTCAGTGGCGATCGAGACCTACTGTAGCTACTCGATCAGCGGCAACAAGTGCTACGTGCACCTCGGCCAGCCCTTCCAGGCCACCGCCGACGTGCTGACGCTGCGGCCGGCCGGGACCCTGGCAACCAGCGCGGGGATGTATATCGGGCTGGATCTGTCGGGCGTCGGAACGCCCGGTCACGAGCCCGTGGAGCGCGACACGCTGGGCCGGCCGACCGGCCGGATCGTCGGGGCGATGGCCGGGACCAAGGACGTGCTGGGCAGGAGCATAGCCGGGGAGAGTTTCGACGCCCGGGCGCTGCTCAGCTGCAACGGGGGAGGGACGTTCAACCCGCCCGACAGTTTCGGGGCCAGCCCCGACGGCAGCGTGTCCCGCAGCCTGTGGTGGCTGGTCGGCGGGGGGGCGCCGGGGCAGTACCCGATGGTCTGGGACATCCGCCTGCTGCCGGAGGCGGCACAGGCCGACGGCAACTATTCGTTCGAAGCGGCCATCGTCGTCGCCCCGCAACTGTAGGGGCGGGCGACGCGCGATCGTGACGGTTTGGCTTTACGAAGGGGAGCGGTGAAAGGAAGCAGGTGAGCCGGCGGACACCTTGGCCGGTAGCGCCGACTCACCCGGGACGGTCAGCGGAGGCTTTGCGCGCCACCCGCGGGCCGCTCATTCAAGTATAGGCCGTCGGCCGGGCCGGGCAAGGGGGAGGCCTTGCCGTCCCGCCGGAGGCCGACCGGCGCCGCAGGCGCCGGGTCAGTCGATCGGGATCTTGAAGGGAGGTGACCGCAACACGGAAAGTCGAATCGGCCGGCCAGAAGGAATCGGGCCGGTGAATCGGAGATCAGAGGCCACTGCCGGCGAGCGAAGTGCGGGTCCGCCCGTCGGCTGATGCGAAGGCCCGCGTGAATGGGACGGCGTTTCGGGACGGACACCCTGCGGGGGACGGCCTGAGACCAGGCAGCATGGGCCGTCCAGAGAAGCGTCCTGTTACCTGTAAGGAGCAGATGAAATGAGAAGCACATGGATGATTCTGTTTGCCGTGGCGATCGGCGCCCTGCTGATCAGCCCGGCCCTGGCCCAGGATGCCAACGGCACGCTCTATGACCAGGAGGGGACAGCCAACGATGGTTACAGCACCATCAATGCGCAGTCCCAGGGCCCCGCCAACGCCAGCACCACCAACTGGAAGTACCAGTATGGCAGCGGGTCCTACAGCGGTGTCTACAAGAAGAGCGGCTGGCTGGACATCTCCGACGTCGGCGACAGCAAGATCGACATCGAGTGCGACATCGAGATGTACTACGAAGAGTCGTTCTCGAACAACAAGATCTACGTCCACCTGGGCGACCCGTTCAATGCGACCTCGGAAGACAAGACCGCCTATGTCGACGGGTACTTCCGCTCCAACAACGGGATGTACATCGGGATTTCGTTCGACGGGACCTCCAAGACGGCCGCGGACATGCTCAAGGATGCGTCGGGCAACTACACCGGCGAGGTCCGCAATGCCATGGTGGGCACCAAGGACGTCCTGCTGCGCGACATCTCCGACCAGGCGTTCAACGCCCGGTTCACGCTGAGCTGGAGCAACGACAACGGCGACACGTGGAGTTCTGACGAGGTTCCCACGACCTTCGGCACCGGGGCCTCGGGGACCGTCCTGAACACCCTGTGGTGGAAGGTCAACAACGGCGACAAGGGGGCCTACCTGGTCAAGTACAAGGTGGAACTGCTCCCGCCGGCCGACCAGGCCGACGGCAACTACCACTTTGACCCGGCCATCGTGGCCGCGCCCGTTCTCTGATCCCCCTTCCCCATCCGGCCGAGCGATCGGCCGGTGGCCCGGTGAAGGAGGGCCGGCTCTTCCCCTGGGGCCGTGCCCTCCTTCCCGGCCTTGTGGTCGACGGAGCCTGCTGGATCATCGGAGGTCTGGAGCAATGACGCGGCAATTCCAACGCAATACTCTGGCCGCTCTGGCCGCGGGCCTGCTGCTGGCCGCGGCGCCGGGCGCCCGGGTCTTTGCCCAACTGGGCATGACCCCGATCATCGTCGAGAGCAGAGGCTTCGCCGGCGGGCTGGCCCGGTTCCGGATCACCGTCGCCAACGTGGGCGCCATGCCGATGGACTGCGACATTCGCGTGAAGGCGATGACCGTGCTCTCGGGCGGACTTCCGGTCGAGGCCGATGACGCCCCGCGGTCCTGCAAGGACTGGATCGAGGTCGAGCCGACGAAGTTCTCGCTCAAGGCCGGCGAGTCCCGGGCACTGAACTGCAAGCTGACCGTGCCCAAGGACGCCGCCGGCGGGTACTACGCCATCATCTCGTGCACCGGCGTGCCCGGCGCCGGGGCCGATGCCCCGCCGGCCGCCGGAGTCGGTGCGACGGTGCGACTGACCCACCGCGGACTGGTGCCTGTCTTGCTGACGGTGCCCGGTTCCCGGGTGGCCGCAGTCATTGACGCCGGCAAGCCGATCATCACGCCCGGGGCGGCCAGGCGGGGATACAAGTTCAACGTCCCGGTCCGCAACCGCGGCAACATTCATACCCGACTGGCCGGCACCGTCGAGCTGCGCAGCGCGGCCGGGCAACTGGTCGAGAAGATCGAGCTGGAGGCCGGGAGGGGATTCCTGCTGCCCCTGCACGAGCGGCTGTTTGAGGGCGACATTCCCCTGAACCTCCCCGACGGCGCCTATCTGGCCACCGTCCGTCTGGGGCCCAAGGACGCTCCGCCCATGCAGAGCGTCTTCCCGTTCTACCTCAAGGACGGACAGCCCACCGTCGGCGACACCAGCGACGAACTGAAGACCGAACTGCTCAAGCAGTCGGCCGGCTTCATGGTCTCGCCGACGCAGTTGGACGTCGACATCCAGCCCGGCGCCACCCGCATGCAGGCGGTCGAGTTGATCAACATGACCGACAAGACCCTCCCGGTGACCGTCAGCCTGGTCCAGTGGCAGCGGCTGCCCGACGGCAGCGATGCGGTCGGGATCGGTGATCCCGCCCACGGGCGGCCGGGCCTGGAGTGGGTCAAACTGGGTCAGGAGACGGTCGAACTCCGTCCCTTGACCCGCCAGCGGGTGCCGCTGACGGTCGTTCTGCCCAAGGACGCCACGGGGGAGCGCTACGCAGCGGTGCTGTTCAACCGGGCCGACATCAAGCTGGATGCCTCCTCCCACGGCCAGGCCCGGCGGTCGGCCATGCTGCGGATCGGCGCCCAGGGCACCGGCAGCATGGTCGCCGATGTCGCCGAGTTCACCGCCTCGCGCCAGCCAAGCGGGGCGGTCCTCTTCGCGGCCCGCGTACGCAACAGCGGGGATGTGAGCATCCGGCCGGAGGTGCGGGTCAGCCTCAGCACCCCCGCCGCTCAGCCGGTCGGCATGGCCCCGCCGGTGACCCCGCTGGCCATCCAGGCCGGCAGCGAGGCGGTTGTCCCGATCCTCTGGACCCAGGCCCTCAATCCCGGCGAGTACATCGCCAGCGTCTCGGTCCAGTATGCCGAGCGCAAGCCGGCGGTGGTCAAGGCCGTCCGGTTCACCGTCCCGACGCCGCAGGCGGCGGGCGATCCTCCGACCAGTCAGCCGGACGGGAGTCCGAAGCCGCCGGCCCCGGCAGGCCAACCGTGACTTGAGGTGTTCAATGAAATGCAGTTGCCTGATGCTCTTGCTCGCTCTGGCGCCCGCCGTCGTGATGGCTGACGGGTTTGAGCCGGTCCCAGCGACCCAGCCGGGCGGCTCATCCCCGCCGATCGCCAGTCCCGCCGACGCGGCCGGAGGCAAGCGGGTCACCAACGTCTTCTACGAGACCAGCCTGCGGCAGGCGCTCTCGGACGTCGCGGCGCAGACCGGCGTGGTCATCGTGCCCGACTTCACCGTGCAGGGCGTGGTGACCTGCGAACTGAAGGACGTGCCGCTGAGCAAGGCGCTGGAGATTCTGCTGGCCGGCACCGGTTACGCCGTCAAGGAGATGCCGGGCTACCTGCTGGTCTGCTCGCCGGCCCTGGACGGTCCGTCCTACGCGCTGGTCAGCCAGACGCAGGTCCTGCGGCTGGACTACGCGGCGGCCGACGCGGCGGTGAAGATGCTCTCGCCGGGCTTCCGCCCCTATGCCCAGGCCGACGCCACCGCCCACACCGTCTGCGTCACCGCGCCGCCGGCGGTGCTCAAGCGGATCGTCGATGACCTCAAGCAACTGGACGTGGCACCCAGGCACGTGATGCTCAACGCCCGCGTGGTGGTGCTGGAGCAGAACGACCTGCTGGACCTGGGCGTGCGCTGGACGTTTCCGCAGATACGGGCGGGCCTGGCCACCAACTCCGACTACCACGGCGGGGGGCTGCCCGGGCCGGACTGGCCCTGGGGCATTGAGATCGGCTACACCGTTGGCAAGGAGTTCACCAACAGCCTGCTGATGATGCTCAATCTGCTGGCCTCAAACGACGAGGCGACGATCGTCGCCTCGCCGCAAGTGGTCGCTCAGGATCACCGCGAGGCCCAGATCAAGGTAACCACCGACGAGTATTTCCAGATCACCACGCCCGGGGCCTACTACGTCCAGGCGCAGCTGGAGAAGATCGAATCGGGCACTATCCTGCGGATCATCCCGCGGATCGGCGACAACAGCGAGATCACGCTGGAGATGGAAGTGGAGGTCAGCGACGTCGTGGCCCGCGGGGAGAACGACCTGCCCGTGGTCAGCCGCCGCCAGGCCCGCAGCGTGATCCGCATCGAGGACGGCGGCACGGCGGCGGTGGCCGGCCTGATGGACTCCCGCAGCCAGGTCAACCAGGTGCGGGTGCCGGGGCTGGGCAAGGCCCCGGGCGTCGGGCGGCTGTTCCGCAATGATTCCCAGGTCAAGACCAACAGGCAACTGGCGGTGTTCATCACCGCCCGGATCGTCCGCCCCGACGGAGCCCGGACGCTGGTGCCGGCGAAGGAGCGGCCGGTCATCCCGACCGTCGGACCGGAATTCCGTACCGCGCTGCAGGAGAGCCTGCGGCGGATCCACGCACAGCGGGAGTCAGAATGAGTAGTGCACGACGGGGACTGGTGCGGACGGGTCTTGCGGTGATGTGCCTGGTGCCGATGCTGCTGGCGGGGGGGTGCGGCGGTTCACCGCCGCAGTACGGGGCGCAGGTCGTCGCGGTGCCCAGCCGCGATGTCATCGCGCTGAGCGCCGACGATATCGTTCGGCTGATGCAGCGAGCCGGCTTCGAGGACTTCGACATCGTCGAACTGGGGACGGAACTTCGGAACGATCTGGCCACCGCCGGGGCGGCCAAGATCCAGCGCGGCGACAAGGTCGAGACCATCTTCGCCGTCGAGGGCGACTGCGTCTACGTCAGCAGCCACTACAGCGGCAGCGCCATCTACGACGTGAAGGCCGGGCGGTTCCGCTAGGGTTCACGTGCCGGGGCGGTGGTCCGTCGCGTTCTGTCGGGCTTAGGTAATTTCCTCCCGAGGCCGGCAGGCCGCGGGTGCCGGCCCAAGTGGGTCTGGAACGGAGGCATGGGGCGGGTTGTCCGCCGGGATTGGGGGGAGGGAGGTGAACAGGTGTCGGCAAGTACGTGGATGCATTTCGACAGTAGTGCGCTCATTCTCGGTGGCGTCCTGCTGGGCGGGGCGGCGATGTTCTTCCTGTGCCTCCGCATGGAGCGCCGGTCACGCCAACGGGCCGAAGACATCAAAGGCAAAGGCGGGTCTCGGCCTCCCGGCCCCGAGGACCGTCAGTCAGGAGACTGACCTGCCGGCGGGCGAGGCAGGCTTTCGGCTTCGTCGCCCGGATGGACTTCGACGAAGGCCTGCGGCGGACGGTCCGCTGGTGGCAGCAGCGTGTCCGGTCGGCCTGATCGCCGCGCCCGCGGTCGCACAAACAGAAAGGGCGCCCGTCGCGAGACGGGCGCCCTTGTCGTTGTCCTGGAAATGGGCGACGGCGGTCACTTGCTCAGGACGCCCTTGGCCTTGAGCAGGGCCAGGACCTGGGCGGCGGCGTCGGCGACGGTGCCCTCGGCGTTCTTGAGGGCCAGCTCCGGCTTGACCGGCGGCTCGTAGGGGTCGTCGATGCCGGTGAAGCCTTTGATCTCGCCCTTGCGGGCCTTGGCGTAGAGACCCTTGGGGTCGCGCTTCTCGCACTCGTTGACCGGCACGTCCACGAAGACCTCGATGAAGGGCAGGCCGGCTGCGTCGTGAATCTTGCGCACGTTGTCACGGTCCTTGACGTAGGGGCTGACGAAGCTGGCCAGGCAGATCACGCCGGCGTCGGCGAAGAGTTTGCAGACCTCGCCGATGCGGCGGATGTTCTCCTCGCGGTCGGCGGCGGAGAATCCCAGGTTCTTGTTCAGCCCGTGGCGGACATTGTCGCCGTCCAGGACGTAGGCCAGCCGGCCCTGCTGGATCAGGGCGTGCTCGACGGAGAAGGCGACGGTGCTCTTGCCGCTGCTGGGCAGGCCGGTGAACCAGACGGTCGCGCCGTGCTGGGCCAGCAGTTCCTCCCGCTTGGAGCGGCTGACGTGCCCTTCATGCCAGACGATGTTGGTGGCTTTCTGCTCGGCCAAAGGAAGTCTCCTTGCGTGCGGTGGTGTTGCGGTCAGTTCTTTTCGATCGAACGGTTACGCAGGTTGAGTTCGGCGGCTACGATCTTGCGATCGGCCGCACGCTTGTCTACGCGCTCGCTTACGCTCGCGGCTATTGAGGCCTGCAAAAGAAATCTTCATTCACCACAGAGGACACCGAGATCACAGAGGAGGTCAGAAGCGTCAAGAAATGCCTGAAATCAAGAATTTTTTGATACTCCCGACTCTGTGCTCTCTGTGTTCTCTGTGGTGAAGATTGCTTCTACAGGATTCAGTACACGGTGGGCCGCGACCGTCAGGGAGCGGGCGGTGCGGCTACGCGCCGGCCTCGTTCTGGTAATACTTCATCAGGATCGCGCCCACCTCGGGACGAGCGAACTCCGGCGGCAGCGGCTTGCCGGCGGCCAGCATGTCGCGGACGGCCGTGCCGCTGAGCATCACGTAGTCCTCGGGCTTGTGGTCGGGGTGGTCCTTCATCATCACGACCTTGTCCAGCTTCTTGCTGTAGGCGGTGTGGTCGGCGCGGAAGACCTCGATCTTCAACTCGCCGGCCGGGATCTCGTCGAAGACCGCCTGGGCGTCGAACGGGCCGTAATACTTGCCCACGCCGGCGTGGTCGCGGCCGACGATGAAGTGCGTCGCCCCGGCGTTCTGGCGGAAGATCGCGTGCAGCACCGCCTCGCGCGGGCCGGCGTAGAGCATGTCGAACCCGTAGCCGGTGATCATCACCGTGTTGGGCGGGAAGTAGACATCGACCATCTTGCGGATGCAGGCGTCGCGGACGTCGGCCGGGATGTCGCCGGCCTTCAGCTTGCCCAGCAGCATGTGGACAAGGATGCCGTCGGCGTTGACCGCTTCCTGGGCCATGCGGCAGAGCTCCTCGTGAGCCCGGTGCATCGGGTTGCGGGTCTGGAAGGCGACGACCTTCTGCCAGCCGCGCTTGGCGATCTCCTCGCGGATCTGGACGGCCGTGCGGAAGGTGTCGGGGAACTCGGTCGCGAAGTAGGAGTAGTTGAGCACCTGGATCGGGCCGGCCAGCACGGTTCGGCCAGTCGATGTGAAAGCGGCCACGCCGGGGTGCTTGGGGTCGTTGGTGCGGAAGACGCCCTGGAGCAGGGCCTCCATCTGCTCGTCGCTGATCGTCTCGATGGACTTCACGTCTTGCACGGCGATGACCGGATTGCCCTCGACGTTGGGGTCGCGCAGGGCGACGCGGCTGCCGGCCTTGACGCTGCCGAGCTTGTCGGCCGGGGCGACGTTGAGAACGGGAACCGGCCACAGCAGGCCACAGGTGGCGTGCATGTTCCTGGCGATGCTCAGGGCGTCGGCCAGGTTCATGAATCCTGACAACGGGGTGAAGTAGCCGCTGCCGAGCATCACGGCATTGGCGGCGGCGGCCGAGCTGACCACGATGGAGGGCAGCTTCGCGGCCTCGGCGGCCAGCTTCTTGCGGGCGGCGTCGTCGGCGACGTAGAGGGGCTTGAGGGCGTCTGCGGCGTGGGGCTTGATCATCAGGCTCTCCATTAAGTCTACAAATCCCATAGGAAAAGGGGGAATAGTAGCGACAAACCGTCCACTTGTCAATGGGCCATTCGAGAACGGCTCTTGCATTGCGTAAGCAACTGGCCCGTATATACTACATTCCTGGCATTCTGCAATAGGCAGATGAGTTCCGGACCGCCTGCCTGTTCCGGACAAATCGCCTTGCTTGCCGGGTGGATTGGGCAACCGGACTCGGGCATCAGGATTGCCCAGACCCCCGAGTCCGGGAACAGACGCTCGGCCCGCCTCCGTAGTCTTCATTCGTAATCCGCGAGTTTGTATGCTCAACTCCAAGGACAACCCGCCGCTGGCCCGTCCGGAAGAATCGCCGATTGACTCGTTTACCGGGCGCTGGTGGGTGGGGCACTGCAAGCCGCGTCAGGAAAAGGCGTTGGCCTGGGAGCTTGCCCGTTCAGGCAGGTGCTATTTCTTGCCGATGTATGACAAGTGGTTACGCAGCAAAGGCCGTCGATGGCGCAGCCGGGTCGTGCTGTTCCCCGGCTACCTGTTCCTGTGCGGCGACGAGGAAGCTCGTCTGGCGGCGCTGGCGACCGGGCGTCTGGTCCGCACGATCGAGGTGGCTGACCAGGCCAGGCTCGCCGGCGAACTGGAAGGCATCCGCAGGATGCTTCATGCCGATCAGCCTGTCGGACCGGTAACACGCTTCAGGCCGGGTACGGCCTGCCGGATCATCGCGGGTCCGCTGGCCGGCTTGGAGGGCTTCGTCGACCGGCTCAAGGGGCGTGATCGATTCGTGCTGCTGGTAAGCATGCTGGGCCAGGGCGCGGCGGTCGAAATCGACGCCGATCAGCTCGAACCCGCATGAGCGGCGTCGCGTAAAGTCGATAGAGCGAGCGGGCCTGCGGGATGCCACGGCTGTGGTGGAGAACGCGGGTCGTATAGTCATAATTGTATGTTATTAAATAGGTTGCGCCGAAATGTCCGGCGCAGCCGACGGGGACGAAGTCTATCCACATCCAAGAGAACTCGACAGGAGTCACGGAACTTGAAGATCATCAATATCGTCGGCGCCCGGCCGAACTTCATGAAGATTGCGCCCCTGATGCGGGCCTACCAGGCCGCCCCTTCCATTGAACCCCTCCTGGTCCACACCGGCCAGCACTACGACCACAAGATGAGCCAGCTCTTCTTCGAGGAGTTGGGCATTCCGCGCCCCGACATCGACCTGGAGGTCGGCAGCGGCAGTCACGCCGTTCAGACGGCAGAGATCATGAAACGCTTTGAGCCGGTCTGCCTCGAACGCAAGCCCGACATGGTTCTGGTCGTCGGCGACGTTAACTCGACGATCGCCTGCGCCCTGGTGGCTGCCAAACTGGGCATCAAGGTCGCCCACGTCGAGGCCGGCCTGCGCAGCTTCGACCGGGCGATGCCCGAGGAGATCAACCGCGTCCTGACCGACGCGATCAGCGACCTGCTGTTCGTCAGCGAGCCGTCGGGCGTGACCAACCTCAAGGCCGAGGGCGTGCCGGACGAGAAGGTGCACCTAGTCGGCAACGTGATGATCGACACGCTGCTGGCCAACCTGGAAAAGGCCAAGGCCCGCAACACGACCGCCGCCCTGGGTCTGACGCCCAAGGCCTTCGCCCTGGTGACCCTCCACCGGCCGAGCAACGTGGACGACCCGACGACCTTCAAGCGAATCTGGTCGACCATCGTGCGGGTCGCCGAGCGGACGTCGGTGGTCTTCCCCGTCCACCCGCGGACGCGGGCGCGGATGGAGACCTTCGGTCTGCTCCAGAGCGTCGCGTCCAGCGGCGGGGCCATCCGCCTGCTCGAGCCGCAGGGCTACCTGGAGTTCCTGGGGCTGATGGCCGACGCCTCGGTCGTGCTCACCGACTCCGGCGGCATCCAGGAGGAGACGACCATTCTGGGCACGCCCTGCGTGACTCTGCGCGAGAACACCGAACGGCCCGTCACCTGCGAGGTCGGCGGCAACCGCCTGGTCGGCACCGACGCCGAGAAGATATGGGCCGGTTTCGTCGAGTCGATGCGGACCCAGGTCGCCGTTGCCCGTCCGCCCCTGTGGGACGGCAAGACGGCTGAGCGGATCGTCCGCGTGCTGGCCGGCTGACCGCACGATAGAGAGACTCGGGGGGCGGGCCAACCCATGACATCTCTTGACGACATGAACGCCGTTGCGCCGGAGTTGTCAGCCAACGCTCGGCGCGTGCTGGAGGACCGCTACCTCCGCAAGGACGAGACCGGCCGGGTCGTCGAAACGCCGCAGGAACTGTTTGACAGGGTCAGCCGCACGCTGGCCGAGGTCGAAGCGATCCACGGGGCGGACGACGGAGAGGTGGCCCTGTGGCGTCGCCGCTTCTACGGGATGATGGCCAGCCGTCGCTTCCTGCCGAGCAGCCCGACGCTGATGAACGCCGGGCGCCAGGCTGGGACCCTGTCGGCCTGCTTTGTGCTGCCGGTCCCCGACTCGGTCGAGGGGATCTTCGAGTCGATCCGGGACACCGCCCTGATCCAGAAGGCCGGCGGCGGGACCGGCTTCGCCTTCGACGAGTTGCGGCCGGCCGGCGACAGCATCAGCGGCAACGGCGGGACGGCGTCCGGCCCGATCAGTTTTCTGAAGGCCTTCTCCGAGGCGACCAACGCCATCCAGCGGGGCGTCCTGCGTCGCGGCGCCAACATGGGGATGATGGCTGTCGATCATCCTGACATCCTCAAGTTCCTCAACGCCAAGCAGGACCTCGCCTGCCTGACCAACTACAACCTCTCGGTGAAGATCACCGACGAGTGGATGGAGGGCCTGCTGGCCGACCCGGACGCCGCGCACGTCGTCCGCAATCCGCGGACGGGCGAACGGTTCCTGCTCCCGCGAAGCCTGGACATCCACCAGTACGACCTCCGCTCGCTGCCTGCTGCCGACGGCCAGGGGCCCGGCGCTGCCGCCGCCGGCCGATTCTGGTCGCGCGGCGATGTCTGGCGGGCGCTGGTCGCCAACGCCCACGCCACCGGCGAGCCGGGCGTGGTCTTCATCGACCGGATCAACCAGGCCAATCCCACGCCGCATGTCGGGCGGATGGAGGCCACCAATCCCTGCGGCGAGCAGCCGCTGCTGCCGTACGAGGCATGCAACCTGGGCAGCGTGAATCTCGCGGCGTTCGTCGACTCCACCGGGCCCGGCGTCGCGACAGTGGATTGGGAAGGTCTCGGCCAGGCGATCCGATGGGCCGTCCGCCTGCTGGACAACGTCATCGACGCCAACCGCTACCCGCTGCCCCGGATCGCCGAGATGTGCGACGCCAACCGCAAGATCGGGCTGGGGGTCATGGGCTATGCCGACGCCCTGTTCAAGCTGGGCGTCCCCTACGACAGCGAAGAGGGGGCCGAGTGGGGCCGGCGGTTCATGGGCTTCGTGCAGGAACAGGCCCACGCGGCCGGCGAGGAACTGGCTGAGCAGCGCGGCTGCTTTGCCAACTGGCCCGGCTCGACGTGGCAGACGGTCCACCGGCGGAAGATGCGCAACGCCTGCTCGACCGCGGTGGCGCCCACCGGGACCATCAGCATCATCGCCAACTGCTCGGCCGGCATCGAGCCGGTCTTCTCGCTGGCCTTCGTCCGCAACGTCATGGACGGTCAGAGGCTGATCGAGATCAATCCGGTCTTCGAGCGCGTTGCACGGGCGGGCGGCTTCCACAGCGACGAGCTGATGGAGCGCATCGCCCGCGTCGGTTCGCTGGCCGAGATGGCCGAGGTCCCCGAGCCGGTCCGACGACTCTTCGTCTGCGCCCACGACTTCAGCCCGGAATGGCACCTGCGTCAGCAGGCGGCGTTCCAGGAGTCGTGCGACTCAGCCGTTTCCAAGACCATCAACTTTCCCCGCGAGGCGACCGTCGAGCAGGTCGACCGGGTCTATCGGCGGGCCTACCAGTTGCGGTGCAAGGGCGTGACGGTCTATCGCGACGGATGCCGCGACCGTCAGCCGATGGCTCTGGTCAACGCCGACGCCAGGGGCGAGTTGCCCCCGGGCATGCAGGCGGATGGCTGAGAAACGGCGCCGCCCGATCCGATCCGGGCCAGAGGAACGGGCCGGCCGTCCGGGTGT
Source organism: Phycisphaerae bacterium (assembly GCA_022072085.1). Lineage (GTDB taxonomy): Bacteria > Planctomycetota > Phycisphaerae > JAJVII01 > JAJVII01 > JAJVII01. The sequence continues at coordinate 117,114 of JAJVII010000012.1, read as the reverse complement.
GCGGATTGTTGATTCACGGCAGTGCGTCTTCGCGTCGATGAATGACAGTGACTTGAGCACTGGATCGTCCGGCCGTTGGGAGGCTGGACGATTTGTGTTCGTAGCTTGTGCGATCTGAACGGGTTGCGTTGCGGACGTGCGCGCAGCCGACGGGGACGAAGTCTGCTCTGACCGGGACGGTTCCGTCCGGCTCAGCCAGGGAGCGCCCATGGACAAGGCACGCAGGGTTCTGGTGACAGGCGGCGCGGGATTCATCGGGTCGGCGGTCGTGCGTTATCTCGTTGGCGAGCTGGGCCAGGAGGTCTGCAACGTCGACAAGCTGACCTATGCCGGCAATCTCTCCTCGCTCCGCCAGATCGAGGGCAAGGGCAACTACCGGTTCGTGCGGGCGGACATCTGCGATCGGCCGGCGATGGGGGCGGTCTTCGCCGACTTCCGGCCCGACGCGGTGATGCACCTGGCGGCTGAGAGCCACGTGGATCGCAGCATCGACGGACCGGCGACGTTCATCCAGACCAATGTCGTCGGAACCTATACGATGCTGGACGCGGCCCGGGAGTACTGGGACAAGCTGCCGGCGGACGCACGGGCGGCGTTCCGGTTCCACCACATCTCGACCGACGAGGTGTACGGCAGCCTGGGGGCGACGGGCCTGTTCACCGAACGGACGCCCTACGACCCGCGGAGCCCCTACTCGGCGTCCAAGGCCTCCAGCGATCACCTCGTGCAGGCGTGGTTCCATACCTACGGCCTGCCGGTGCTGGTGACCAACACGTCCAACAACTACGGTCCCTATCACTTCCCCGAGAAGCTGATCCCGCTGGTCATCCTCAACGCCCTGCATCGCAAGCCGCTGCCGGTCTACGGCAAGGGCGAGAACGTCCGCGACTGGCTCTACGTGGAGGACCACGCCCGGGCGCTGTGGCTGGCCGTCACGCGCGGGCGGCCGGGCCAGACCTACAATATCGGCGGGCGCAACGAGCGGACGAACCTCCAGGTCGTCCAGGCGATCTGCGACATCCTGGACGAACTGCGCCCGCACGCGGACGGGCCCTATCGCGGCCTGATCACCTTCGTCACGGACCGCCCCGGGCACGATCTGCGATATGCGATCGACGCGACGAAGATCGAGGACGAACTGGGCTGGCGGGCCCGTGAGAACTTCGACACCGGCATCCGCAAGACGGTGCAGTGGTACCTGGACAACGAGTGGTGGTGGCGGCCCATCCGCGAGGGGAAGTACGCCGGCGAGCGTCTCGGCGTCGGCCGCGACCCGAAAGGAGCCAAACGATGAAGGGCATCATCCTGGCCGGCGGCAGCGGCACGCGGCTTTACCCGATGACCACGGCCGTCAGCAAGCAGTTGCTGCCGGTCTACGACAAGCCGATGATCTACTACCCGCTGAGCGTCCTGCTGCTGTCGGGCATCCGCGAGGTGCTGGTCATCTCCACCCCGACCGACCTGCCGCTCTATCGCAAGCTGCTGGGCGACGGCAGCCAGTGGGGCATCCGGCTCGGCTACGCCGAGCAGCCTCGGCCGGAAGGGCTGGCCCAGGCGTTCCTGATCGGCCGGGACTTCATGGCCGGCGGGCCCGGCTGCCTCGTGCTGGGCGACAACATCTTCTTCGGGGCCGGTCTGGCCCCCAGCCTCCAGAAGGCCCGCGAGTCAGCCGCCCAGGGCGGGGCCGTCCTGTTCGGCTATCGCGTCTCCGACCCGCAGCGCTACGGCGTGGTCGAGTTCGACAAGGACCGCAACGTCGTCAGCATCGAGGAAAAGCCCAAGCAGCCCAAGAGCAACTATGCCGTCACCGGGCTGTATTACTACGACAGCCAGGTCTGCGACCTGGCCGCCCAGGTCACCCCGTCGGCGCGAGGCGAACTGGAGATCACTTCGCTGAACAACCTCTACCTCCAGCAGGGCCGCGTGAAGGTCAACCTGCTCGGCCGCGGCACGGCCTGGCTGGACACCGGCACCCCCGACAGCCTGGCCGAGGCCACCAGCTTCGTGCAGGCTATCGAGAAGCGGCAGGGGCTGAAGATCGCCTGTCTGGAGGAGATCGCCGTCCACATGGGCTTCATCAGCCCGGACGAAATGCTTCAGCGGATCGCCGGCAACAAGAGCATCTACTTCGATTACGTCCGCGAGTACCTGCTCCAGCGGAAGGCCCGGGCATGAGCCGCGACTCGCTGCATCTGCTGGCTTCGGCCCTGTGCGAGGACAGCCGCCCGATGCCCAACGGCGCCTTCGCCGCCTGGTTTGACGACCGGGCCCGGCAGCACCGGTTCGTCATCGAGCCGGTCCCCTTCGACCGGCTGGAGCGCTGGCGGTTCGACCCGCGCACCGGCGGTCTGAGCCACGAGAGCGGCCGGTTCTTCAGCGTCGACGGCCTGCGCGTCCGGCAGGAATCGCCCCGGCCGGGCGAGTGGGATCAGCCGATCCTCCACCAGCCGGAGATCGGCATCCTCGGTTTCCTCGTCAAGAGGATCGACGGCGTGCTGCACTTCCTGGCCCAGGCGAAGATGGAGCCGGGCAACATCAACTACATCCAGATCTCGCCGACAGTTCAGGCCACGCGAAGCAATTACATGCGCATCCACCAGGGCCGCTCGCCGCACTACCTGGAATACTTCCTGGACCGATCGCGCGGGCGGGTCCTGGTCGATTCGCTCCAGAGCGAACAGGGCAGCCGCTTCTTCCGCAAGTTGAACCGCAACATCGTCGTGGAAACCACCGAGGAGGTGGCCGTCCGGGAGGACTTCTGCTGGCTGACCCTCGGCCAGATCCTCCGGCTGCTGCGGCAGGACAACGTGGTCAACATGGATGCCCGCACGGTGCTCAGTTGCATCCCGCTTGATGCGGACGAAGCCTCCGGCGCCGGCGACGCCGAGCATTGCGTTGCTCGCATCGAGCGGGCGGCCGGTCTGGAAACCGGCCGCCTCGCCCGGCCGACCAGCGAGCTGGAAGCGGCCTTGATGGACACACTGACCCGACCGGTGGACAGTCCGGCCTACGCGGCCGACCTGCGTTGGCTGGCCGGGCGGCGCTTCCTGGCCGCCCAGACCGTCGAGCCGGTCCGCCCGCGCGACATGCGCGGCTGGCAGGTCACCGACTCGGTCATCCGCCACGAGCAGGGGCGAATGTTCGAGGTGATCGGCGTCCGGGTCGAGGCAAGCAACCGGGAGGTGCCCGCCTGGTATCAGCCGATCGTCCGGCCGCTGAGCGTGGGGCTGATGACCTACTTCCTGCGGGTCCGCCAGGGCCGGGCCGAACTGCTGGTGCAGGCCAAGCTGGAGCCGGGCAACGCGGACGTGCTGGAAATCGGGCCGACGGTCCAGTGCTTCCCGCAGGACGAGAATCCCGACGACCCGCCGGCCTACCTGGCCGAGGCCTTGGATCCGTCGTTCGGTCGCTGCTGGGTCGACACGCTGCAATCGGAGGAGGGCGGCCGCTTCTTCCGCGAGAACAACCACAACCGGATCGTCCAGGTCGATCCCGACTGGGCCGACCCGCCGGACGAGAACTGCCGCTGGATCAGCATCCACCACCTCAAACACATGGTGCTGCACTCGCACCTGTTGAACGTCGAGGCCCGCTGCCTGATGGCCTCGCTGGGCGTCGGCGCGATGCGCCAGGCGAATTGAAACCGGAGCACGCGACATGGCGGAACTGAGAGTCGGCGTGATGGGTTGCGCCGCCATCGCCCGCAGGGCAATGATCCCTGCGATGCGCCTGGCCGAGGGCGTCCGCCTGGTCGCCGTCGCCAGCCGCACCGAGTCGAAGGCGGCCCAGTTCGCCCGCGAGTTCGGCGGCGAGCCGGTCGTCGGCTACGCGGCCCTGCTGGATCGTGACGACATCGACGCGGTCTACATGCCCCTGCCGACAGGCCTGCATCCGGAGTGGATCGACAAGGCCCTGCGGTCCGGCAAGCACCTGCTGGTGGAGAAGTCCTTCGCCGCCGACGCGGGGACGGCTGGCGAATTGCTGGCCCTGGCCCGACAGCACCGTTGCTGCGTCATGGAGAACTATCTGTTCCCGCTGCACAGCCAGACGCGGTCGATCGACCAGATCGTAGCAGCAGGCGAGCTGGGCGACCTCAGGCTGGTCCGGGCGACCTTCTCTTTCCCGCCGCTGCCGCCGGATAACTTCCGATACGACGCGGCCCTGGGCGGCGGCGCCTTGCTGGACGCCGGCGGCTACGTCCTCAAGGCGGCCCAGCATTTCCTGGGGCCAGACCTGACGCTCACTGCGGCCACGTTGGAGACGGATCCGCGGCGAGGCGTGGACCTGGCCGGTTCGGCCACGCTGGTCGGCCCGGGCGAAGTGGCGGCCCAGTGCTACTTCGGCTTTGACTCCTACTACCAGTGCTCGGTGGAACTGCTGGGCACAAAGGGCAAGCTGACGGCCGGGCGGTTCTTTACCCCGCCTCCGGACTTCCGCCCGACGTTGCAACTGGAGTGGCAGGACCGGTCCGAGCAGCGCGTGCTGCCGTCCGACCATTACTACCGGAACATGTGGCAGCATTTCGCCGCCACGGTTGCTTCGGGGCGGTTCGACGCGTCCTACGAGACGATTCAGCGGCAAGCCGATTACCAAACCCGACTGCGCGAGGTCGCCCATGGCTGATCGCCCCATCTTCGTCACCCAACCGTCGCTGGCGCCGCTGGACGAATTCACCCCCTATCTCCGCCAGATATGGGACAGCGGCGTGATGACCCACAACGGCCCGCTGCTCCAGCGGCTGGAGGCCGAGGTCTCGCGCCGGCTGGGCGTGAAGCAGACTGTCTGCCTGGGCAACGGCACGCTGGCCCTGCAACTGGCCATCCGGGCGCTGGACCTGCACGGCCAGATCATCACCACGCCGTTCACCTACGCCGCCACGGCCAGTTCCATCGCGTGGGAATACTGCACGCCGGTCTTTGCGGACATCGACCCGGACACCTGGAACCTGGACCCGGTCCGGATCGCCGAGGCGATCACCGACCAGACGGTCGGCATCATGCCGGTGCACGTCTTCAGCGCCCCGTGCGACGTGGCGGCCATCGAGTCCCTCGCCGCCGAGCGCGGGCTGAAGGTGATCTACGACGCTGCCCACGCCATGTGCGTGCAGGCGTCCGGCCGAAGCGTGATGGACTGGGGCGACATCTCCTGCACCAGCTTCCACGCGACCAAGCTGTTCAACACCTGCGAGGGCGGCGCCTGCTTCACCCGCGACGACCGGCTGGACGCCCGCCTGCGGCAGTTCCGCTTCTTCGGCCACGACCAGGCCAAGGAACTCAGCGACGACGGCACCAACGCCAAGATGACCGAGATCCACGCCGCCCTGGGCCTGGCCAACCTCGGCCACCTGGATGCGGTGATCGCCCGCCGGCGCGAACTCTATCGGCACTATCAGCGGTCGCTGGCTGGCGCAGCCGGGCTGCGGTTCCAGGCTTTCCATCCGGACGAATACAACTACAGCTACATGCCGGTGCTGCTGCCGTCGGAGAAGACGGCGCTGGCCGTGGTGGACGTCCTGGCGGCCCAGGGCATCCACCCGCGGCGTTACTTCCACCCCGCGCTGCACAAGACGCCGGCCTACGCCAAGGCCCCGCGCGGCGACCTTTCGATCGCCGAAGACATCGCCAGCCGCATCCTCTGCATGCCGCTCTACCACAACCTGCCGACCGACCAGATCGACCGCATCTGCGGTCTGGTGGCCGGTTGCTGCAGAAGCAATAGTTGATCGATCCCGCGGTCGGTCCCGATGGCCGCCGTTGCGGGTGTCCCGTGGACGCTGCCCTCGCTCGCGGCATGGCGAGCATGTCCCTGGACGTTTCGCCGCAGAACGAACCGGCGCAGGCGCTCTACCGCTCGATGGGCTTTGACAGTACCGACCGCTCGGCGGACCTGTGGCGTATGCAGGCTCGGCTGGCGCTGGACAGCACGCAGGCAAAGGCGACACATGTACACCTGGGATGAGCTGAACAGTCTGTTGGACTCCGTCGGCGGGGCCGCATTCATCGGGCGGCTGGACATCTATCGGGGCAACGTCCAGCGGTTCCTGGGGGCGTTCCGCGGGCACTATCCGAACACGAACCTGGGCCATTCCTACAAGACCAACTACCTGCCGGCGCTGTGCGTCGAGGCCGACCGGCTGGGCCTCTACGCCGAGGTCGTCTCGGGCATGGAGTATCAGATCGCCCGGACCCTGGGCGTGCCGCACGAGCGGATCATCTTCAACGGTCCGGTCAAGACGCGCGACGAACTGGACGTCGCCCTGTCCGGCGGCGCCATGCTCAACATCGACAGCCTGGACGAACTGGAGGTCGTCGCCGATCTGCTGTCCGGCCGGGCCGCTCCGCCGGCAGAGCTGGGACTGCGGTGCAACCTCGACATGCAGTGGCAGGGCAAGACGTCCCGGTTCGGCCTGAGCGCAAGCAATGGCGACCTTCAGGAGGCGGCGAGGCGGATCCGGCAGTTGCCCCATGCGAGACTGGCGGGGCTGCACTGCCATTCTTCATTCGACCGGTCGGCCGAGGCCTACGCCGATCGGGCACAGGCCATGGTGCGGATCGCCGATGATCTGTTTCCCGAGGGCCGGCCTGGCTATCTCGACCTGGGCGGGGGATTCTGCGGGAACATGCCGCCCGCCCTGCTGGAGCAGTTGAGCTTCGATCCGCCCGGCTTCGAGCAGTACGCGGCGGCCGTTGCGCCGATCCTGGCCGCCCGCTACGGAACGCAAGGCGGCCCGCAACTGATCCTGGAGCCCGGGGTCGGCATGGTGGCCGACGCCCTGCAATACGCCTGCCGGGTTGAAGTTGTCAAACAACTGCCCGGACGCCGGGTAGCGGCGACGGCCGGCAGCGTCAGTCACCTCAAGATCGTTCCCAACGCGATCAACCTGCCGATGGAAGTGCTGCGGCCGCCAGGCCGGGGCGGAGAGGAAGACGCCGAAGCGACGGACGTCACCGGTTTCACCTGCCTGGAACATGACGTGATATTTCGTGACTGCCGCCGGCCGATCGCCCGCGGCGACATTCTGGTGTTCTCCAACGTCGGCGCCTACTCCCTGGTCACGGCGCCGCCGTTCATCCGGACGGCGCCGCCGGTCGTGGTCCGCGAGCGGGATGGACGATGGCAGACGCTGATGCGCAAGTTGTCGGTCGAGGAGTTCATGGGGCAATTCACATGGGAGCGGGGCCAGGCCCCTTGCACCGAAGGAGTGGAATGATGGGCAAGGAGTCGCACTTCCTCAAGCACGAAGGGGACCGTGCCGAGGAGTTCCGCCCCAATCAGAAACTGGTTGAGAGGATCGCCCAACTCAAGGCGCTGCTCGGGCCCGTTCAGGCGGCGGAGAACAGTCGCTTCTCGACGCCGCGACTGCCGGTGGCGGTCATCGTCGGATGCCCGCGCAGCGGCACCACGGTCCTGACGCAGATTCTGGCGGCCAGCGGCGACTTCGCCTACCCCACGAACATGCTGTCGCGATTCGCCTACGCCCCGATGGTCGGGGCGATGTTCCAGCAGTTGCTCTTCGATCCGCAGTACGACTACCGCAACGAGTTGGCCGACATCCAGTCCTCCAGCGGCTTCAAGAGCACGCTGGGCAAGACGACCGGGGCCATGGCGATCAGCGAGTTCTTCCATTTCTGGCGGCGGTTCTTCCCCAACCACGACCCGGGCCACATGACGCCGGAGGAGTTGGCTCAGGTCGATATCCCCCGGATGCGGGCCGAACTGGCCTCCATCGAATCGGTCTTCGGCAAGCCGTTCATGTCCAAGGGCATGATGATGCAGTACAACATCCCGTTCTTCGCCCAGCGGATGCCGGAGCTGCTGTTCATTCACATCCGCCGCCAGCCGAGGTTCCTGCTGCAATCGGTCATGCAGTCGCGGAAGAAGTACTACGGGACCGATCAGATCTGGTGGTCCGTCAAGCCGAAGGAATACGACCTGCTGGCGTCCATGGACCCCGTCCGCCAGGTGGCCGGCCAGGTCTACTTCACGGTCAAGTCGATCGACGAGGATCTCGAACACGTCCCCGACAGCCAGAAGCTGGTCTACGCCTACGAAGACCTGTGCGCGGATCCCGGCGCGTTCTACGGCCGGCTGAGCGAGATCATGGCTCGGCGGGGCTGCCCGCTCCGCCCGTATGCCCTGGAGGAGCGGTTCAACTCCGCCAACGATATCAAGATGCCCCAGACCGAATTGCAGGCACTGGAGTCCGCCTACGAGGCCTTTGCGACCGGCCAGCTTGCTGGCGGCCGATGACTCCTGCCAGCGCATACCCAGGAGATTCAAGATGTCCAGGAAGAAGGCGGTGGTGTTTGGCCATCTGCCGATCGCCAGCAGGGTTCTGAACGACCTCCACCGTCGATCTGATGTCGAAGTCGTGGCCGTCGTGGGTCCGGACATCGCCCAGTCGCGATACCCGCAGCTCTGGGACTATCCCTTTCTGGGACCCCGGGCCAGGGAACTGGGGATTCCCAGGCTGACGACCGGGCAACTGGTCGAGCAGTTCGCGGCCGGTTCGCTGGACTTCGGTTTCGTCTGCCGCTTTGCGGAAATCCTCAAGCCGGCCTTGCTGGAGCGGTTCTCCGGCGGCGTGGTCAACATGCATGGCGGTTTCCTGCCGCAGCGGGCCGGCGTCAACATCTGCTGCCACGTGGTCATTCTGGGCGACAGCGAGGGCGGCGCCACGCTTCACTTCGTGGACGCCGGCGTCGACTCGGGCGACATCATCGCAATCAAGAAGTTCCCGGTGAGCTGCGAAGACACCGCCTTCATGGTCGAACAACGCATCCTGATCGCCCTGTGGGAACTCTACCTGGAAAACGTGGAGGCCGTCCTGGCGGGCAAAGCCAACCGGACGCCGCAGCGGTCGTTGCTGAGCGACCAGGTCAAACGCCAGTACTTCAGCCGGGACTCGCTGCTGCCGCTGAAGGAACTGGACATCAAGGCGCTGTCGCTGGAGGAGATCGATCGTCGAGTTCGAGGCTTTGAGTTTCCGGGCCATGAGCCGGCCTACTTCTGGACCAACGGCCACAAGGTCTACCTGACAACGGCCCCTCGGAACTGATTTGGCAGAATACGGAACGCCCATGACCAATGTTCTGTTGACCAGCGCGGGCAGGCGAAGCTACCTGGTTCATTATTTCCGCCAGGCCTTGGCTGGCCAGGGCCGGGTGATCTGCGCGAACATGTACCCGGATACGCCGGCCATGCTCGTGGCCGATGAGGCCGTCGTGGTGCCGCCTTCCTACAGCGACTCCTACATCCCGACGATTCTGGAACTGTGCCGCAGCCGGCAGGTCGGGGTGATCTGCTCACTGCACGACTGGGACACCTTTGTCCTGTCACGTCACCTGGCCGACCTGCGAGCCGTCGGGGCCGTTCCGGTGATTCCCGACGCCGAGTGGGGGCGAATATGCCTGGACAAGTACGAGTGCGGCCAGCGGCTGGAGCAGGCGGGTATCGCCGTTCCCTGGGCTACCCTGTCGCTGGAGGAGGCGCGGGATGCCCTGTCGGACGGGCGGCTGCGTCTTCCCGTGCTGACCAAGGCCCGGATCGGTTTCGGCTCACTGGGTCTGCATCGATGCCAGACGCTGGATGAACTTCGTGCCAGTTACGACGCCGCAGTCGAACAACTGGCCCGGCTGGAATCGTCGCGGTTCTTCGACTGCCCGGCTGACCAGAGCGTGCTGATCCAGCAGGCCATTCAGGGACCGGAGTACTGCGTTGACGTGGTGAACGATCTGGCCGGCCGCTATGCCTGCCACTTCGCCATCCGCGTGGTGTCGATGCGGGCGGGCGAGACCGACCAGGTGGTCACCGTCGATCCGTTGATCGCCGGGGAAATCCCGCGGCGACTGGGGGCGCTGACCCGCCATCCGGGCATCTGGGGTGTGGACGTCCTGGACGACGGCGGCACGCTGCGGGTCATCGACGTGAATCCGCGATTCACAGGTGACTACCCGTTCCACCACCTCTGCGGGGCGAACATCCCGGCGGCCATTCTTGCCTGGGCCTGTGGCGAGCAGCCCGACCCCGGCTGGCTGAAGGCGGAAGTCGGCGTGCGGGCCTATAAGGATCTCGTGCCCATGCGGATGCCCCGCGGCGAGTGACGGTCTCAATTTGTCTTTCTCGCGGCCGGACGGTCATTCCGGCAAGGCCGTGGAACACCTCTGTGGTAATCAACACCTCCAAGATGCTCAAGGCGACCGTCTGGAGCGCTTTGGAGAACATCTCGCAGCAACTGGTCCTCCTGGCCGTCCAGTTGATTCTCGCTCGCCTGCTGGGGCCCAAGGCCTTCGGCCTGGTGGCGATGCTGGCGATCTTCTATGCCCTGGTCCAGACGGTCGTTGACAGCGGCTTTGCCAACGCCCTGATCCAGAAGAAGGAAGTCACCTCCGTCGACTGCAGTTCGGTCTTCTACTTCAACATCTCCCTCGGGGTGTTGATGGCCGGCCTGCTGAGCCTGTCGTCGCCGTGGATTGCGGCCTTTTACGACCAGCCCATCCTGGTGCCGCTGACCTGCTGGCTGTCGGTCAACAACGTCATCAACGCCTTCGGTGCGGTTCAGCACGCCCTGCTCAAGCGGCAGTTCCAGTTCCGCAAGCTCCTGTCGGCCTCCTTTCCGGCCTCCGTGGCCTCCGGCGTCGTCGGCGTCGGCCTGGCCCTGATGGGCGCGGGGGTCTGGGCCATCATCGCCCAGATGCTGGCCATGCGGCTGGTCTGGGTCGCCCTGATGTGGGTAGTCAGCAACTGGCGGCCGACGCGGGAGTTCTCCTGGTCGGCCCTGCGGAAGATGTTCGGCTTCGGCTCCAAGCTGATGGCCACCTCTCTGATCGCGGTGATCTTCGACAACCTGAACTTCCTGGTCATCGGCAAGATTTTCGACGCGGTCTCCCTGGGTCTCTATTCCAACGCCCGGCGGTTGCAGATGACCGTCTCGGTGAACATCAACTCCATCGTCTCCCGCGTCGCCTTCTCCGCCTTCTCCCAGGTCCAGGAGGAACCCGCTCGCCTGCGACAAGGTTTTCGCCGCGTGGTCCGCACCCTGGCCTTGTTCAGCGGGCTGATGGCGGCCATGCTGCTGGCCACTGCCGGTCCGCTGGTCCGGGGCCTGCTGGGCCGGGCCTGGATTCCGGCGATCCCCTACATTCATTGGTTGGCGGCGCTGGTCTTCTTCTTCCCGCTCAGCGGCAACAACGTGGACCTGGTCAAGGGGCGCGGACGCAGCGACCTGATCCTGATCGGCGCCCTGATCAAGCAGGGGCTGATCGTCGCCAACCTGGTCATCGCCTGGCGGTGGGGCATCCAGGCCATCGTCATCGGTCAGGTCGGCGTGGGCATCCTGGGCTACCTGGTCAACGCCTACCTCAGTTCCCTGGCGGTCCATTGTTCGGTCTGGCGACAAGTGCTGGATATCGTCCCCTCCGGCCTGGTGGCCGCTGTTGTCTGCGTGGCCATGCTGGCCGTGCCGTGGGTCCTGCCGATGCACTCCAACCTCTGGACGCTGATCGCGGAGGTTGTTGTTGGCACGGTCTGCTGGCTGGTGATAAGCTATGGGCTGAATGTGGCCGATTTCCGGGCGTTTGTGACGCAAGTGATCAAGTCTGCACGGCGCGGCGGCTCCGGACAGCCCCCGTCCCCGTCGCTGTGATTGCGGCAGATTCCCACGGAGGATGGCTTGGCTTACACGATCTACCATCTGCTCAACGGCGGGCCGCTGCACCTGCTGAGCAGTTGTCTCTCGCCGTCGATGCTGGCCTGCCCCCCGGGCCTGGATCTGGCCCACCGGGTGATCGTTTGGGGCGGCGATCCCGGCCGTGTCCGCGACCGCCTCCGCCAGGACGCCATTGCACTGACGGCTGATCAATGCGGGTTCGTGCCGGAAGGGCTGCGATCGCTGGTGCCGCGGCTGAGGGAGGTGGCCGACGAGGGCGGCAGCCTGATCATCCACGGGGTCTACAATCGGTGGTTCTGGTTCGGCCTGCGGCGTGTGCCGCAGTTGCTGGCCCGCACCGCCTGGATCAGCTGGGGCGGAGGGGTCATCTCGCCCTGGCGGCACTACCCGATCGGGCTGAACCCGCTGCGATACCTGTGGTTCCGCCCCTATCGCTACTGTGTGCCCCGCCTGGCGGCCGTCTCCTGTCAGACCGACCAGGAATTCGAGATGCTCCAAACGATGGTTGGCCCGCTGTCCACGCGCTGCTTGGCCCGCTATCCGCACCCGGGCTTGCCCGAGCGGTTCCAACTCCGGCAACCGCGTTCGCCGCTGAAGGTCTGCGTCGGCCATCGCGCCCGCGCGGTCGCCGAGTACGAGTTCGCCTTTGAGCAACTGGCGCGTTTCTCGGATCGGCAACTGGAGGTCCATGTTCTCCTGTCGACTGGCGATGCGGGGATGGCGGATGCCATAACCGCTCTGGGCGGCCGCATGTTGGGCAGGGCCTTTCATCCCGTTCGTGAACTGATGAGTCTGCCGGACTACCTGGAGTTCCTCCGCGACATGGATGTGCTGATCATGCCGCAGTACTACGCGGTCGGCGGCTTCAGTTGCACCTACAGCCTGTGCTGCGGGACCAAGCTGTTCCTGCGTCCGGAGAACACCTACCTCCAGCGGAAGCGGGAGGACGGCTGTCACCTGTTCGAGTTGGACGCCTTGACGGAGTTGTGCTACGAGGAATTGGCCCAGCCCATGCCGGAGGCGGCACAGCAGGCCAACTACCATTCCGTCTGGTCGCACAATGAACTGGTCTGCTCGCTTTGGGAGAAGCTGTACCGGTCCTTGGCGACGAGCGGTCGTCTGCAAGAGTAGCCGACTGTCATTGTCGTATAATGAGAGCAGGCAGACGTCGCGGGCGTCTTGCCGAGACAAGGCATCGAGGTTGGTAGGCGATGAGCGACTATCCTTTCTTCCTGGACATTCCGATCGCCTTGCTGGTCATGCTGGCGATGGAGTTGCTGATCCTTGGGCGGAACTACCGCGTCTTTTCGCCGATGACGCTGTTCCTGGGCGCGTTTGGCATGCTCTACGTCGGGCCCTACCTGGGCCACATGTACTGGGAGCCGATCTATCGACTGAGCTTGCTCAAGACCGAACAGTTCAGTCTGGCGTTCTGGACCCTGCGGAAGTTCTTCTACACGTTCTACGCGATCAGTCTGGTCCTGCTGTTTCGTCAGAGGAGGAAGATTGCCCTCCCAATCCTCCCTGTCCCCGAGCAGGTGCAGTGGCGGACGAAGCTGATCTTCTTCTTGTTTCTGGCGTTCATGATTATCTCGCTGGGGGCCGGTGTCGGATTCAATCCCCTGACGATGATCGATCGAGCCCTCAATCCAAGGGCGTACACCTACATCAAGGAGGGACTGGGGCCAATCAATTACCTGCGGAACATCTTCAGGGGCCTGATCCTGATTTTTGCCGCGATAATGGTGTTCAGCGAGAACAAGTCGAAGAAGTCGATCCTGTTCTTCTGCCTGGTTGCGGGGCTGACGATCCTTGGGGCCGGCAAGACGGCGGTGGTCATGCCCCTGATTGTGCTGCTGGTCGTATGGCAGATGCTCAAGTGGTCGTCGGCCGGCTTCTTCAAGAAGATGTGGCACCTCGCCTTGACCGCGGCGGCCGCCTTCGCAGTTGTCATCTTCGCCTTCATGCTGCTGGGACGCGTGGGCGAACGGGATACCTTCGCGGGCGCGACTTCGCACTTATACAAGTATCAGAAGGAAGGCTACTACCTGCCACTCGTGATCGAGAACTTCAGGTGGTCGCCGCGACGCCTGCCCGAGGCCGCCTACGATAGCGTCATTGTGATCATCCCTCGCGCCGTGTGGCCGGGGAAGCCGATGGTGGGCCTCTATAGCCGCTACTTCAAGCCGGCATTCGATCGCGAGACAGTGTCCTATCACGTCAGCACCTTCGGCTGCCTGGCCGAGGCCCACATGCTGTTCGGGCCGCTGGGCCCCTGGCTCTATGGCGTGATATGGGCCTTGTTGGTTTACAAGGTCTATGGGTGGATGATTCGGCCGACAACGTGGCTGAAGGCCTTCCTGGTTGTGACCATGGCGGCTTGGTCTTACCTGTTGATGCGGACCGGATTCACTGGAACCAACTTCGGAGTCCTGGTTGTCGTCGTGGTCGGCGGCTACGTCTGCACGCGAGGGCTCGATAATCTGGCGCCGGAACTTGTCCAGGCGGAGATCGACGCTCAGCGGCGTGACCTGTGGAGTCCGGGGGCCTGAGCCAGGCCCGGCGGCCGTCTCAGGACGACGGAAGCGACGGGGGTCATACAGGGCAGAAAGGGAACCTGATGTCGCTGTTCAGGAAGATTGAGAAGGCGGTGGTGTTCAAGCTGCGCAACATCATTTCGCCCATCAGCCCGTCGACCTGCACGCGCTTCATGCTGCGTTACTACAAGCGGCGGGGCATGGTCATCAACGGCCGCCCGAACTACATCTCCGCCCAGATCTGGTTCGACGGCACCGACTATTCGATGATCGAGCTGAACGAGGGCTGCACGATCTCCTCGAACGTGCGGATTCTCACGCACGACTGGTCGCCGTACACGATCGGTCGCGGACTTGGCATGACGTTCGAGAAGCCCTTCGGCGTGTTCCGTCCCGTAAAGGTAGGGCCGTTCGCGTTTGTCGGAACCTACTCGGTGCTGATGCCGGGCGTGGAACTGGGCCGCGGGGCCGTGGTCGGGGCAGGCTCGGTGGCTCGCGGCAAGATTCCCCCCTGGACCATCGTTGTGGGCAGCCCGGCCGAGCCGGTCGGCGACAGCCGTGACTACCTCCAACGGCAACTGGAACGAGGCGGTCGAACCGACCTGCTGGAGCAATTCGAGCAGCTTGTCGGTCAGACGCGGGAGGAGCAGGCCGGTGAGTGACTCGCCCCAGGTCGGTCGCCGCCGTCGCGCCTGCGTGGTTCGCGGCGGGCTGTGGGACTCCACGCCAGCCGGACCGCGGACCGTCTCGACCCTGCGGGAACTTGGGTACGAGGTGACGGTTCTCTGCTGGAACGTCGGCGGCGATCTGCCCGCCCGCGAGCAGGCCGACGGCTTCGATATCCTCCGCTTCCAGCGACCGGTCCCGGCGTCCAGCAAGAAGTACTTTCTCTACTGGCCGCTGTGGTGGATATGGCTGTTTCGTCAGTACCTGCGGGGCCATTACGACCTGATCCACGCGATGAACCTGGACGCCTTCGTCCCGGCGGTCGCCTGCAAGTTGTTTCGGCGCGTGAAGGTGGTCTATGACATCCGCGACGCCTGGGGGCTGTGCCTGACCGGCCAACCATTCCCCGTCCCGCAGTTGTTCACCCTGCTGGACCGCATGGTCGCGCCTTTTGCTGACGGCATCCTCCTCAGCCAGGGCTGCCTGGATGTCTGCGCCGAGTTCTTCGGTCGCCCAGCCGCCCGACGGGTTCCGGTCATCCAGGTGCTCAACGTCCCCGAGCACGACTGCGGTCCGGACTACCGCCCAGCCGACGGCCAGCCGTTGAAGATCAACTTCAGCGGCCGGCTCTCCCTGCTCCGCGGGGCCTTCCTGCTGGCCGACGCCGTCGAGAGCCGCTCGGACCTTTGCCTGGACGCCTTCGGCAAACTGAGCGACCCGGCGATCCGGCGTCGCTACGAGGCGATGACCAACGTCACCTTCGACGGACTGGTCTCGCACCAGGAGTCGCTCAAGCGGATGGATCAGGCCGACCTTATCAGCTTGCTCTATGATCCGTCGCTGAAGGTCATCTACATTTCCAGCGCCAACAAGATGTTCGAGGCGATGATGCTGGGCAAGCCGTATCTGTGCACGGCCGGCAGTTACCCGGCCCGCGTGGCCGAGCAATACGGTCTGGGCTGGGGCCTCCCATACGGCGACAGGCAGGCGCTGACCGAACTGCTGGACAAACTGGTTACCCACCCGGAATTGCGCGTTGAAGCGGGTCGCCGCGGCCGTCAGGCCTACGAGAAGCACTACCGATGGGAACACCAGCGAGCGAACCTCGTCCTCCTTTACCGCTACCTGTTCGGTGACGAGTCCATCAAGCCCCGTCCCTTCCAGGGGTGGAAAAGGTTCGTCGGGTCCGCTTCTTCATGAAGCGGGTGTTCCCGCTGAGGCGCGTCCCTTCGCATCAGCGTCAAGTGCCGCGTCACACAGGCCCATTCGTCGTCCGTGGCGTCGCCGGGGCACGGTTTCCTTGCCATGCCTCGTCCAACGGATCGAGCGGCGGAAGTTCATAACACGCTGGACGCGGCTTGGCCGCACCCCTGAAAGGGCATCATGAAACAGGTCCTCAATGACATGCGGGGCGGGCAGGTGATGCTGGCCGACGTGCCCGCGCCGCGGCCGGGGCGCGGCCAGTTGCTCATCCAGTCCCGCCGAACGCTGATCTCCGCCGGCACCGAGAAGATGCTGGTCGAGTTCGGCAAGGCGTCCCTGCTGGCCAAGGTCCGCAGCCAGCCCGACCGGGTCAAGCAGGTCCTGGACAAGATCAAGACCGACGGCCTGCTGCCGACGCTGGAGGCGGTGTTCACGCGGCTGGGCGAGCCCATGCCGCTGGGATACTGCAACGCCGGCGTCGTGCTGGAGGTCGGTCCGGGCGTCGCTGGCTTCGCCCCGGGCGACCGCGTCGTCAGCAACGGGCCGCACGCGGAAATCGTCTGCGTTCCCAGGAACCTCTGCGCGAAGATTCCCGACGGCGTGACCGACGAGCAGGCCGCCTTCACCGTCCTGGCGAGCATCGGTCTCCAGGGCGTCCGGCTGGCTGCCCCGGCCCTGGGCGAGACGTTCGTGGTCGTCGGCCTGGGTCTGATCGGCCTGGTGACGGCCCAGCTCCTGCGGGCCTCGGGCGGCCACGTCATCGGGACCGACGTGAATCCCGCCCGCCTGGCGCTGGCTGAGTCGTTCGGCGTCCAGACCGTCAACGTCGGCGCCGGCGGCGATCCGGTCGCGGCGGCCATGTCGGCGACCGGCGGTCGCGGCGCCGACGGCGTCATCATTACCGCCTCGGCGAAGACCGACGAGATCATCCACCAGGCGGCCGAGATGTGCCGCAAGCGCGGGCGGATCGTTCTGGTCGGCGTGATCGGACTGAACCTGCGCCGCACCGACTTCTACGAGAAGGAGCTGACCTTCCAGGTCTCGTGCAGCTACGGCCCGGGCCGATACGACGAAGCCTACGAGCAGGGCGGGCAGGATTACCCCGTCGGGTTCGTCCGCTGGACCGAGCAGCGGAACTTCGAGGCGGTGCTGGCCGCCCTGGCCGACGGCAGCCTGAAGGTCGATCCGTTGATCAGCAACCGCTTCGCCTTCAGCGAGGCTCCCGAGGCCTACGAAGCCATCAGCGGCGGCAGTACGTTGGGCGTGGTCCTGGAATACCCGGAGCAGGCCGACCGCTCGACGTCGATCACGTTGCGTCTCCCGGACGCGGCTGCCCAGTCGGTCCGTCGCGTCGTCGTCGGCGTGATCGGCGCGGGCAACTTCTCCAAGATGACGCTCATCCCGGCGCTGGTCCGGACCGGGGCCGACATCAAGTACATCGCGGACCTGGACGGCCGAGCCGCCGCCTTCCTGGCCGGCAAGGGCAAGGCCCGCCAGGCCGTCACCGACTACAAGCTGATCCTCGGCGATCCCGAAATCAACGCGGTGATCATCGCCGTCGGCCACAGCCTGCACGCCCGGATGGTCGTCGAGGCCCTCGCCGCCGGCAAGCACGTGATGGTCGAGAAGCCCCTGGCGATGAACACCCAGCAGGTGGCCGACATCCTGGCCGCCGTCCGGGCCGCCCCGGGCTTGCAGGTGATGGTCGGCTTCAACCGCCGCTTCTCGCCGCACAGCGTGAAGGTCCGCGAACTGCTGGCCGGGCGCAGCGAGCCGCTGGCGATGCGTTTTCTGGCCAACGCCGGGATCATCCCGCCGGAGCACTGGGTGCACGACCCGGTCCGCGGCGGCGGGCGGATCATCGGCGAGGCCTGCCACTACATCGACCTGCTGTCGTTCTACGCCGGTTCGCCGGTGCGCACCGTCGCCGCCACCATGATGGGCGAGGGTGTCGCGGTCCGCGTGGACAAGATGTCGATCACGCTGGGCTTCCAGGACGGTTCGGTGGGAACCGTGGACTACTTCGCCAACGGTCCCAGGAACTTCCCCAAGGAGCGCGCGGAACTGTTCAGCCAGGGCAGGGCGGTCCAGATCGACAACTTCCGCAAGACGGTCGCCTACGGATTCGGTGGCTTCAAGCGATTGAAGACCCGCCGCCAGGACAAGGGACACCGCGCGGAGTTCGCGGCGTTCGTCGATCGCGTCGCCGCCGGCGGCCAGCCGCTGATTCCGCTGGACCAACTGGTCAACGCGACGCTCGCGAGCTTCGCCGCGATGACGGCGGCCACGGAGCGTCGGACCGTCGTTCTGGCTGACGAGTATGCCGACCTGCTCTCGGGCGGCGGCGCTGCACCTTCGAATAAGTGACGGGGCGAACATGCACGTAGCCTACATCCATCAGCATTTCACGACGCCCGATCGCAGCGGCGGGACGCGAAGCTACGAGTTTGCCCGTCGCATGGCCCAGAGCGGCCATCGCGTGACGATGATCGCCGGCGGCGCCGGCGCGTCGAAGTCGGACCCGGGCGGCCCGGCCACCGAGAACATCGACGGCATCGAGGTCCACTTCCTCAACGTCGCTTATTCCAACGCGATGAGCTTCCGCCGGCGATGGATGGCCTTCAACCGGTTCTGCAAGCTGGCCGCCCGCGTCGCCGTCGCCAGCCGGGCCGACCTGGTCTTCGCCACCTCCACCCCGCTGAACGTCGGCAAGCCGGGCCGCGACGCTGCTCGCAGACTTGGCGTGCCTTTCGTCTTCGAGGTCCGCGACATCTGGCCGCAGTTGGCCATCGACATGGGCCTGCTGACCAATCCGCTGCTCAAGTGGTATCTGCGGCGGATGGAGGTGTCGTTCTACCGGGCGGCAGCCCACGTCGTCATCCTCGCGCCGGGGATGAAGGAGCACATCGCCGCGTCGGGCGTGAGCCCCGACGACATCACGTTCATCCCCAACAGTTGCGACCTGGACATCTTCCGCCCCGACGCCCCGCGCTTCGACCACCCGGCGCTGGCCGGTGACGCCTTCAAGCTGGTCTTCACGGGGGCCCACGGCCGGGCCAACGGGCTGGACGCCGTGCTCGACGCCGCCGCGGTCCTCAAGCAGCGCGGCGTGACGGACGTGCGCTTCATCTTCATCGGCAGTGGTGGGCTCAAGCCGGGGCTCCAGGCCCGGGCCAAGGCCGAGGGGCTCGACGCCCTGGTCGCGTTCCACGACCCGGTCTCCAAGCTCGAACTGGCCGGCATCCTGCCGCACGTGGACGTGGGCATGCAGATCCTGGCCAACGTGCCGGGCTTCTACAACGGGACCAGCCCCAACAAGTTCTTCGACTACATCGCCGCGGGCCTGCCGGTGCTGACCAACTACCCCGGCTGGCTGGCTGGGCTGATCGAGACCAACCGCTGCGGCTGCGTCGCGCCGCCGGACGATCCAGCGGCCTTCGCCGACGCCGTCCTGTGGATGCGGGATCACCGCGACGAGTTGAAGCCGATGGGGGTTCAGTCGCGCCTGCTGGCTGAGCGGGAGTTCGGTCGCGACGCGATGGCCGACCGCTTCATCGCCACGCTCCAGCGTGTGCAGGCCGAGTCAGGCAAGAATCGGTGAGCGGCCCGGGGGGGCGAATGTCATCTCCAGCACCGTTTCCCCGCTGACAATCAGAGTCTCGCTCCGGACGGCGACGCCCAGCCGGGGGCCTGGCGCGATGACGGTGACGTAGCGCCGTGGCAGGTCCGCAGACTCGGCCAGCACGACGGTCGGCGCCGGCTGTTTGCGGCCGTAGTAAAGCGATTCCCATCCTTCGGGCCCGGGCGATTCCTGTCCGGCCAACAGTCGCCCCTCCGCCTCCGCGGCGACGGCCACACGAATCGGGCCGACGCCGGGCAGGTCGGCCGACCACGCGTTGCGTTCCATCTGCCGCCAGTTCCCCTCCGCCAGCCGCCAGCGCAGCGCCAACTCCGTGCGCCCCGCGCCCAGCAGGTCATCCACGACGATCCAGAATTCGCCGCGACGGGCGACCGCTCGGCGGTGCAGCACGCCCGGCCGAAGGCGCCGGTAGCCGTCGTGTTCGCCCTCGAAGTCGCCCGCGCCGTCGTCGGGCGAAGCGGCGAACTTCGCCAGCCGCGACCGCGTCCACTGGAACCAGAGGAACCCGGGCCCGTGAACCATCTGGTCCACGCCGCCGACTTCGACCGTGTTCTGGGCGGCGGTGGACTTGAAGTATTGCTTCCAGGGCGGCGGGGCCTGGTAGGAGTAGCTGCCGCCGTCGCGCAGGACGTTGACCCCGTCGATCCACAGATCGACGTGCAGCATGTCCGGCTGGCCCGGGCGGTCGCGGAAGGTGTGGCATCGCGTCATGGCCCAGGAGCGCGGCCCGCGGAGGACGTAGTAGCCGCCGTCGGGCGCGGACCAGGCAGCCGATCGCGGCGGTGACTTCACTGGCGCCGACAGGCTTTCCCGGCCGCACAGCCAGAGCATCTTCTCGTCCCACGGCCCGGCCGCCAGCCGGCGGCAGCCGTGCAGCAGGCCGTGCGCCGCCTGGAGCGTCGGGCGGTAGTCGAGATAGTCGCAGACGCTCAGCGGCAGGACGTTCGCACCGTCGTTGGCGCCATAGTTGGGCACGCGTCCGCTAGCCGGGTCGATCATCTCGCCCAGCCAGTCCGTCGCCGCCGCCAGACGGTGCTCGACGCCGTCCAGGAGCTGACCATTGCGACGCCCCAGCGCGCAGCACCAGGCCAGGTCGTCCATCATCACGCGGTGGTAGTTGAGCGAGTTCTGCACAAACGAACCGTCGGCGTAGATCTGGCGGGCCGACTCCGCGGCAAGCACCTGTTGGCCGGCATCCCGCCACTTCCGGGCCCGCGGGAATTCGGGGAACAGAAGTCCGACGGTCCACAGGCCGGCCGCCTCGCTCAGCGCGTGGTTGTTCTCCTGCGAGCGGGCATAGTCGATGGTGGCCTCGACCGAGTTGGCCGTCTGCCAGGCCAGCCGCGAGAGGGCGTCCAGCCGATCGTCCGTTGCGGCCGGGCTCTCCAGCGTCGCCGACGCCGCGAACAGCATGGCCATCAGCCTGAAGGTCATCTCCTGCCCGCAGCCCCAGGCGACCGTGAGCATGGGGGGATTCTGCTCGACCCAGGCGTCGAACATCCGCCAGAAGGCCTCGGCCCACCGTTCGCTGCCGTCGCGGACGTACGTCCGGGCCAGGTGAAACGCCAGCGTGAACCGCGACGGCTCCCAGACCAGCTTGATGTCGTCGCGCGGCGGGCCGGACCGGGCGGTCCGCGTCCAGTGCTCGTTCGTCGGCCAATGAATATCGTGTACCGGGTCGAGGTTGAAGTCGGGCGGCCAGCCCAGTCGGCCGGTCCAGTTGGAGAAGAACGGATAGTCGCCGGCCAGGGCCTGCTCGCAGACGTCGGTGACGGCTGCCTGCCATTCGCGGCCGCCGGCGACGCGTTCGAGCATCGTAGGCGTGGGCAGGGGGAGCATGCGCCCTGCCCGTTGCGACCAGAGCGATCTGGATTGCCCGGGAGTCAGGCCGGTGTCGCGGCGGTAGGCCGCGTCGTCGAAGCGTCGCGGGTCCAGCCGGCGGCGGAGCCGTCCGCTGCGTTTCCGCAGCTCGTGCACAAGTCTTCGGGGCAGGTTGTCCCAGCCCAGGCCCCGGGCGGTCCAGTAAAGGCGTTGCAGGCGATTCATCAGTTGCATTATCGGATGGCGCCGGGCAGGCGGTCAAATCCGATTAGGCGCCGGCTCGGAGGTCGAGATGAAATCGCACGTCGGAATCGAAGCGGCTGAAAGGTCCAGCAGAAACCGGCCCTCTTCGGACTCGGACTTGAAGCCGAGCTCGGCGTAGTGGTCTTTCACCAGGCCGTTCCTGGCGGTCGGGATGTACTGCCCGCGGATGGCCGAGGCGCCGCCGGTCCTGGCGGCATCGGCCAGCACGCGGCACATGAACTGCTCCAGTTGTCGGCCCAGGGCCCGGCAGCTCATCAGCCAGGTGTCGATCTCCCAGGTCTCGCCCGTGCGGGCGAAGATCACGCCGATCAGGCCGTAGTCGCCGAACTTGTCGGTGAGCCTGAACCAGCGGCACCACCAGTCGGGCGACTCGGCCATCGCCCGTACCTGCTCCTCGGTGTAGCGCCGCGTCGTCAGGTTGAACTGGCTGGTCTTGTTGGTCAGTTGCGCGACGCGGGCCAGCGCGGCTTCGTCGACCGGCCCGTGGCGGGCGGTCAGTTCCAGCCCGCGGAGGAAATCCTCGAGCGAGCCGGCCGCCTGCTCGGTACGGCGGCGGTCGGCGTTGGCTTTGTAGCTGCGGTGGCGCTCGAAGTCCTCCTTCGTCAGCGCCAGGCTCTCGAAATACATTCCGCGGCGCAGGGCCGCGAGCATGTCCCACGGCGCCGGCCCGCACTCGGGCACGATCACCTGCGGCAGTTCCCGCCGCACCCACGCCCGCTCGATCGGGCTGTCGTCCAGGAAAACGAAGCTGTCCAGCCCGAGCGACAATTCCTCGGCCATCGCCCGCAGGTTGCTGGCCTTGTCCTGCCAGTTGGCGGCGAAGGCGACGAAGTCTTCGAGCTTGAGCAGCATCGAATCGTGGCTGCGGAAGGGCGACTCGGCGTTGGCGAGGCTGTTCTTGGAGCAGACCGCCAGCAGGATGCCGCGGCCCTGAAGTTCCTTGGCGTAGCGCTGGAGTTCCAGGCGGCCCTCGCCCTGCGGCGACGGCGGGCCAATCTTGATTCCGCCCAGCCCGTCCTCCCCGATGATGCCCTCCCACATCGTGTTGTCCAGGTCCATGACCAGGACTTTGGCGGTCAGGCCCAGGACTGCCTGGCAGTGGGCTGCGACGTGATCGGCCAGCAGCGGCAGCGCCGCCGACGCGGGATATTGCCTGGCGGTGTGCCACTCGACGGCGTTGTGGAAGGGCCCGGCGAACTGGAGCGCGACCTCACCCGGATCGATGAACGAAACGTAAGGCGGCAGGTCGGCCAGCAGGAGGCGGTTGGCCTCAGCCAGCACACGGCGGCGCCCGTCGGGGATCATTTCCTCCAGGGCCCCCCACGCGCCGGCCGGCGGGCAGTCGAAGCCGACCTGGATGACGTGGCAGGGCAGGCGGTCGCGGAGCTGGCTCCAGCGGGCCCGCAGTTGTCCGCAGAAATCGGCGGCCTGCTGCATCCCGCCGCTGGGCGGCAGGGCCAGGTCGCGGCTGTTGACCAGGATCAGCACCGCGTCGGGGGCGAAGCGGTAGAGCCCGGATCCTGGATCGAGAATCTCCTGATGGATGGCGCCGTAGGGGCCCTCGTAGACGTCGGCCTGCACGCCGTTGCGGAAACAGGACGCCCGTAGCAGCGGCGCCAGCAGGGCGGTCGTCGAGCTGGCCAGCACCGCCAGCTTGATCTTCCGCCGCGGCTGCCACAGGCCCGAGGCGATGATCCGCTCGATCAGACGCTCGCTCTTGACGAAGAACGGGTAGGGCGGATAGGCGGTCAATGCGGCCTGGAGATCGGCGGCCGCCTCCTCGAATCGCTTGGCCTTGGCCAGCAGCCTGGCCCGCTGGGCGAGCGCGTCCGGCTCGATGCCCGGCAGCGAAGCCAGAGCCTGCGTGCAGGCAGCGATGGCGTCGTCGGTTCGGGCCGCCAGCGTGAGCAGCCGCCCGGCCAGCAGTTTGGCCATCGGCGTCGGGCCCTCCGCGAGCAGATCGCCCACCCTGCCAATCGCCGCCGGGTCGCCCAGCCGCGATTCCAACAGGTCGGCCAGGGCGTCGACCGCTGGCACATTGGCGCCCGCCGCGAACAGGGCGACTGCTTCCGCCGCCGCCGGTCCCAGCCGATCGGTCGGGCAATCTTGCAGGAGGCCCAGGGCCCTCTCGGTGGCGTGATCGATCCCGCTCATGCCTTGCTGCTTTGCTGGCTTTCGATGGCGGCAATGAAGTCGGCGACGGTCTTGAACCGCGTGACCTGCTCGATGTCGAACTGAATGCCGTAGGCGGCCTCGATCGAGAGGATCAACTTGACCTGCTGCACGGAGTCCCAGCCATCGAGGTCGTCGTGAGAGGTCTGCGGCGTGATGGTCAGCGCGTCGTCGTCGAACGCGTCGCGGAAGATCCGCTGGAGCCGGAGTAGATGATCCACTCGATGAGCCTTTCGCAATTCCCGAACCGCCGGGCGACGAATCAGCCGCGACACGGCCGGTCAAGGCCGCGCACAAGGAGTTCCGCTCCGCCCCATCGCCTCATCTTATCGCGGGGGCATTACCCCGTCGATGGAAGGTTCGGATCGATCTGTACGCGGGACAATTCATACGTCGAATGTTCCGGTCGCTTTTCTAAGCTTGCCTGGCTATGGGGCCGATAATACTGTAATGTCGGCCGTTGCCAAGGAGCGACCTCCCCGTCTGAAAGGGCCCGGTTCACCGTGACGGTTCAGAACGGCGATGTCGTGATTCGGGCGCTGACGCCGGGCGATGCCCCGGCCGTCGCCGAGTTGCACCGCAGTCAGATCGCGAGCGGGTTCCTTTCCAGCCTTGGGGTCGGCGTGCTCCGCAGCATCTACGACGCCCTGCCGCGGACGAAGAATGGTTTCGGCTTCGTGGCCGAGTCCGGCGGGCACGTCGTCGGGTTCGTGAGCTGCGCGACGGAGTTGCGGCGGACCTATCGCGGCATCCTCAGGCGCAAGGGGCTCCTGCTGGGCCTTCGCCTGCTGCCCAGGGCGTTCCATCCGCGCACAGTGCGGCATGTCATTCAGACAGTCTTGTATCCCGGCACGGTCGAGCGCGAGCACTACCCGCCGGCCGAACTGCTCAGCGTAGTGACCAGCCCGGCGGTGCGCGGCCAGGGCGTGGGGGGCCGGCTGATGCGGGCGGCGCTCGATGAGTTCCGGGCACGCGGATGTCGGCAGGTCAAAGTGCTCGTGGGGCAGGGCCTGGAGCCGGCGAATTCCTACTACGTGCGTTGCGGCTTCCGTCTGGTCGGCAAGCTGGAGCATCATGAGCGGCGCGAGAACATCTACATCATCGAGTTGGGTCCATCTTCCGTGGGGAAAGACGAGGAGTGACGATGCAGGTGGATGAGAGAATCCGCGAATTGATCGCCGAAGTGCTGAGGTACTCAAATCGTTCGGCGCCGGCAATGGCGAACGATGCGCTGCTGTTCGGCGAGGGCATCGGCCTGGAGAGCCTGGACTTCGCGACGCTGGTCGTGCGGCTGGAGCAGGAACTCGGGCACGATCCGTTCCGGGACGGCACGGCGGCGCGGCTGCCTCGGACGCTGGGTGAGCTGGTGGCGATCTACCAGGCCGGGTCTCCCGACAAGGCGGCGGAGAGCTGACGCCGATGCTCTTTGAACTGCTAATGAACCTGGCGAAGCACAACGGCGGCTGCGAGGCGGTGGCCCGCGGCGCGGCGATCGCGACGTTCGACACGCTGGCTGCCCGGGCGTCCGCCCTGGCGGCGGCGTGGGCGGCGATGGCGGGCAGGCCCGTCGGCCTGGCGCTGAGCGACGGGTCGGAATGGATCGCGTCGGCTGCGGCGCTGGACAGGCTGGGATGTCGCGCATACCTGCTCTCCAGCCAGTCGGCCGAGGATATTGTCGCGTTGGCCGATCGGTTCGGCCTGGCGTGCATCGTCTGTGAACCCGAAGCGGCAGAATCGGCGGGCGATCCGCGGCTGGTGACTCCGCCGCCGTCCGTGCCGGGTGCGGCCCCGCGTGACCTCCCCGCCAACGCCCCGAGCGAGGTGGTCCTGTTCACTTCCGGCACAACCGGCGAACCGAAGGCCGCCCTGCACACCTGGGCCAGTCTGACCAGCGGCATCCGCCCGAGGCCTGAACTGGCCGGCGTCAGGATGCTGCTGGCGTATGAGTGCACCCGCTACGCGGGATTGCAGGTCCTGCTGACCGGCCTGATCGGCCGAGCCAGGCTGACGGTGCCGACGTCGCGCGACATGGGCGATATCATCGACGCTATCGTTCGCGATCGCGTCGAGTTCGTCTCCGGCACGCCGACGTTCTGGCGGATGCTCCTGGTGCGATCCAGCGACGGGCAGCGACGCCGCATGCCGCTGCGGCAGATCACCCTCGGCGGCGAGGCCGCCCGGCAGCCGATCCTGGACGCACTTCGGCGCGAGTTTCCCGACGCACGCATCACGCAGATATACGCCTCGACCGAGATGGGCGTTTGCTTCTCCGTGCACGATGCCCGCGAAGGCCTGCCGGCTTCCCTGCTCAATCGCGACGATCTGCCGGTCGCAATGAAGGTCGAGAACGGCCGACTGATGATCCGCTCCAGCCGCTCCATGCGGCAGTACCTCGACGACCAGCCGGTGGCCGGTCGGTGGTTCGACACCGGCGATTCGGTCGAGGTCCGCGGCGACCGGGTCCTGTTTCTCGGGCGGGAGTCCACACGGATCAACGTCGGCGGCGACAAGGTCTATCCCGAGGAGATCGAAGCCGTCCTGCGCGGCGTCGAGGGGGTTGCGGAGGTCCGCGTCAGCGGGGTGGACAGTTCCATCGTCGGACAACTCGTCCAGGCCGACGTGCTGCCCATGCCCGGCGCCGACCGGGCGGCGCTGCGCGAGCGGATCGACTTCGCCTGCCGCCAACTGGCGGGGCACAAGCGGCCGCGGATCATCAACCTGGTTGATACGCTGGCGACCGGCGGTAGCATGAAACTCCGGCGAGGAGGCTGAGCCAGACATGAGCGATCGCGCTGTCGTCATCTCCGGGGGAAGCCGAGGCCTGGGTCTGGCCCTGGTGCGGCGGTTCCTGCAACTCGGCGATCGCGTGGCGACCTTCAGCCGCACGCCGGGCGAATCGCTGGAGCAACTGGCCAGGGAGCACGGCGAGCGGCTGATCTTCGACGCGGCCGACGTGTCGGACTCGGCCGCCGTGATCCGGGCCGTCCGCCGCGTGCATGAGCGGTTCGGGCGGATCGACGCGCTGGTGAACAACGCCGGCCTGGCCCGCGATGGCGTGCTGGCGACCATGAGCGACCAGGCCATTCTCCAGACGATCCAGGTGAATCTGCTGGGGGCGATCTGGCTGGCCCGGGAGGCGTCCCGCGTGATGCTGCTGGGCGGGGGAGGGCGGATCGTGAACGTCTCCTCGATCGTCGGCCTGCGCGGCTACAGCGGGCTGGGGGCCTACTCGGCCACGAAGGCGGGCCTGCTGGGGCTGACGCGGAGCCTGGCCCGCGAACTGGGCGGCCGGAACATCACGGTTAACGCCGTTGCGCCCGGGTTCCTGGAGACGGAGATGAGCGAGGGGCTGAACGAATCGCAGAAGGCCCAGATTTCCCGGCGCACACCGCTGGGCCGACTGGGCACGGTCGAGGACGTCGTCGGCGTCGTCGAGTTTCTGCTTTCGGATAGCGCAAGATTCATCACCGGACAGACGATCGTCATTGACGGGGGCATCAGTTGTTGAGGATCTCAGCCGTGGGAAGCGCGGACCGCCAAGACTCGCAGCAGGACACCAGCGTTCGCAACTCGTATGCGACCGGGGGGCGTCTGCCCGTCGGCATGGCCCTGAAGCTGCTGGCCAAGGGGCTGCTCGTCGATCCGCTGTGGATGCCGATCAACCACCTGCCCGGCGCGGTTGGCATGAAGCTGCGCCAGTGGGCCTATCGCTGCCGGCTGGGCGCGATGGGGCGTTGCAGCCTGGTCGGCGTGGGGGTCGTGATGACCGGCCTGCGGCGGATTCGCATCGGCGAGCACTCGCTGATCGATCGCTACGTCCAGCTCAGCGCCCAGGACGGTTCCATCGCCATCGGCAGCCGCTGTCACCTGGCGCCCAACGTGGTCGTGCTCGGCGGCGGCGGCGTGGTGATCGAGGACTTTGTGGGGATCGCGTCCAGTGCGAAGATCTACTCCGTCAGCGAATGGCCCACACCGGGTAAACGGCTGGCCGGCCCGATGCTGCCCGACAGCGAGCGTGGGCTGAAGACCGCTCCGGTGAAGCTTGAGCAGGACAGTTTCCTCGGCGCCAATGTGGTGGTTCTGCCCGGCGTGACGGTCGGCCGCGGGGCCGTCGTCGGCGCCAACTCGGTGGTGTCCCGCAACGTCGAGCCCTGGAGCGTCGTCATGGGGGTGCCGGCCGTCCGCGTGGGTCAGCGCGAACCTTTGAACGACGATGCGGGCTGACTGCCCGGCGGCGCGGGCGCCCTCTCCAGCCGTGTGAAGCCGAAGCGGTGCAGGCACCAGGCGGTCGCGCCCAGCGTCACGACGTAGAGCCCCATCGCCCACCCGAAGCTCAGCAGCACGCCGCCCACCCATCCCACCAGTGCAAAGACCATCGCGAGCATCATGCAGGTCCTGACCGACTGGGTAACCGAGAAGCCGCGGTCGACGAGCTGGTCGTAGAAGTGGCTGCGGTCGCCTTCGAACAGCGGCCGGCCGCTGCGGCTGCGGCGATAGAACGCCAGCCCCGTGTCGGCGATCGGCAGGATGAAGATGACCAGGCCGGACAGACCCAGGTGCAGGCCCCCGACGCCCGGGCCCGACAGCAGGGCGCCGATGGCCGCCACCGTGAACCCCAGCAGCAGGCTGCCGGCGTCGCCCATGAACAGGCTGGCCGGACGCCAGTTGTAGACCAGGAACCCGATCACCGCCGCCGCCAGAGGCAGGGCCATGACGACGACGACGGTCAGGCGGCCGTCCATCCCCTCGGCCTGCGTCGCGCCCAGCGCCCCGGCCGCCAGCGCCGCCAGGCCAATCAGGGCAATCGCCGCGACGCTGCCGCACAGGCCGTCCAGGCCGTCCAGCAGGTTGGTTGCGTTGCAGGCGCCCAGGACCAGGGCGATTTGCAGCGCCAGCCCGGGCAGCCAGACCGCCCAGCCGGTCGGCGACAGGCCCGGGATGGCCACGAACCGCACGCCACCGACATAGAGAACGACCGCCGCCGCGACCTCAACGACGACCCGGGGCTTGGGACCCAGGCCGCGGGCGTCGTCCAGCAGCCCAAGGGCCAGCACGCCCGCCCCGGCGCCCAACACCAGCCAGAGTCGGCCGCTCGCCAGCCCCGGCCAGCCGATGGCCAGCACGGCCACGCCCCCGGCCCAGGCGAGGTAGAAGGCCGCCCCGCCGAGATAGGGCATGGGCTTCTGGTGCGGCTTGAGCAGGCTGTCGGGTTTGTCCGTGATCCCCAGCCGCAGGGCCAGCCGCGCCATCAGCGGCGTGAGCAGCAGCCCGAGGCCCAGAGCGACCGCACATGCGACTGTAAGAGGGATGACCATGCAACCGCCGGGTCTGGTGTGTTGACGCGTCTACCGGCTGATCCTATCGGCCGATTCGACCTGTTGATTCAACTTGCCGGCCTTCGGGTTGGCCGTAAGATGAACCGAGGCCCGTTGGCCGGCGTCCGAGCCAAAAATCCTGTCGAACGGGGCTGGACGCCGCCCGGCGACTATACTTAACATCAGGCTTGATTTTAGCCGATCTTTGGTGAACCACGGCCATCAATCTGTCGTAGCATCAGCAGAGCCGGCCAAGCCGGAGAAGGCGAATCTATCGCTGTGACCGAAGCAGTAGGAGACAAACCGCTTACGCCGGAGCAGGCCGAGGCTGTCAGGACGTTCACCCGATCGGCCGGCGGCGGGCACAGCATGCGCGATGCCCTCGACTTCTTCACGCCCTCGCGGCTGACCAAGATCGTCATGCTGGCCGGGCTGTTCTTCTGGCTGTTCCACGGAACGATGATCCGGCTGTTCCTGGTCTGGCTGCACAACGACAACTGGAGCCACGGGCTGGTCATTCCGTTCTTCTGCGTCGGCATCCTGCTGGCGATCCGCGACAAGTGGCTGGACGTGCCGCTCAGGCCGACCTGGGCGGGGCTGGGCGTGATCGCCCTGGCCCTGGGCTGCTTTCTGTTCGCGACCTACTGGATCAAGCTGATCATGGGCCAGGACTATTCCTGGTGGCTGCTGCTGGTGGGCATGGTGCTGGCCCTGTGCGGGTGGCGGTTCCTGGGGGCGGTGTGGTTCCCGCTGGTGTTCATCCTGTTCGGCATCCGGATCGGCGGCATCCTCTACGATCCGATTTCGACCAAGCTCCAGCAAGTCGCGGCCAAGTCGTCGGCGCTGGTGCTGAAACTGGTGGGCATCCGGGCCGACCTCAACGGCGTGGTGATCGACGTGTTCACGCGGAGCGGGAAGATGGCCTCGCTCCAGGTTGCCGAGGCGTGCAGCGGCATGAAGATCATGATGGCCTTCATGGCCCTGGGGGCCCTGATGGCCTACATGGCCCGCCGACCGCTGTGGCATCGGCTGATACTGCTGGCGGCGACGATCCCGATCGCCATTGCCAGCAACGTCTTCCGGGTCACGGGCATGGGCTTCCTGCACTACATCGACCGGGGAAGCTGGGCCGAGGGGTTCGCGCACACGATGGAAGGCCTGCTGATGCTTCCGGTCGCCTTCCTGCTGTTCTGGCTGCTGCATGTCATCCTGTCCAAGATCGTCGTCGAAGAGGCCGATCAGCGCGGCGCATCCGGCCAGGAAGCGACGCCGGCCCCGTCGGAAGCAGGCGGCTCTTCCATTCTGGACATGGCTGCGGCCGTGCCCGGCGCCGTCGGGCGCGGGCTGGGGCGGTTCTTCGGCGCCCTGTCCGAACCGGCCCGGATCGGCAAGTTCGCCCGCAGCGTCATGCCGGATCTCAGGCAGAGGCATTTCGTGGCGGTCGCGGGCGTGCTGCTGGTCAGCGCCGTGAGCTGGAACGTCGTCAACGCCATCATGGGCACGGTCTTCCTCAAGCATCCCGTACCGCTCAAGCAGGCGCTGGATCGCTTCCCCGATGAGATCCCCCAGCAAGGCACGGACTGCGCGTGGGCCGTGCCGGCGGACTGGGGCCCGGCCCAGCGCATGCTTGGACCGGACATCGAAAAGACGCTCGGCGCCAAACATCCCACGCGGCTTCGCGACGGCAAGACGGCCAGCGAAGTGCCGCAGGACTCCGCGACGATGCTGATGAGCCCGCAGTATATCCAGCGGCTCTACGTGCTGACCGACGACAAGGGGCGCCCGGTCGACAACAGGATGCAGGCCTATTTCTTCGTCAGCTACTACACCGGCGAGCCGGACGTGGTGCCCCACGTGCCGGAGCGGTGCTACCTGGGCGGCGGCTACACGGAGAACGTCAGCGCGAGCAAGTATCCGGAATTCACGTTTGCCGGCCGCAAGGTCAATGTGCGGCGCGTGCAGTTCTTCGGGCGCGACGAGGGAGAACGGCGGAACAATGTGATCTACTTCTTCTGCTTCAACGGGCAGATGGAAGGCGACCACACCAAGGTGAGACTGCTCCTGAACAGCCCCTTCGGGAAGTATGCCTACTACGCGAAGGTGGAAGTGAAGTTCCCGTTGATATCCGATGAAGACGAGCACCAGGCGGCGGCGGAGAAATTCCTCCAGGACTTCATGCCCATCATGGTCCGGGACTTCCTGCCGGATTGGCCCCCCGAGGACAAGACTCGCTGAACCGCTGGGGATTGAAGTTGGACGTCAGGGGACCAGCCAGGCGTCGTCCGAACTGTAGGGCTCCTCGCCCAGGACGGTTTCATTCATGACCTTCCCCCAGGCCGAGCCGTCGGCCTCGGTGTAGATGTTGTCCTGGACGCCATTGATGGTCAGACCGATCCTCGGGGTGCCGTGGAACTCGACCTGGCCGCCGATGAACAGAACATTCTGCCCGCGACCGCCGTGATTAGGTGAGTTGGCGGATTCCGGGACGTTTCGGTCGACACGGGCATCCATGCTGACCGCATCGTTCGCGTCGCCCCGGTCGCACGACCAGGTGGGATACCAGTAGAACTTGATGAGCGGATTGCGGTCGGCCAGGACGGCGAGCGCCGAATTGTCCGTCGACTTGGGGGACCAGCCCCAGGTGTTGTAGTAGGAGTAGGAGCAGTTCACCCGGCGGGGGAACTCATAATACGTGTCGATGGAATTCACCGCGAGGGCCTCGTCGGTGGATGCGGACGGGCAGATGAACAGATCCGGGGTTGCGTAGCGGCCGCGGATCAGCAAGTAAAGCGCCCGCAGGTTGCCCGCGTTCTTTGTGGCGTTCGTAGCGTCGTTGAATGTCGCCTGGTAGCCGACGTTCCGCCACTTGTTGGGGCTCTTGTTCGTGCGCGGATACTGAGTGCCGTTGTCGTTGGCATAGCTGGCCAATGCCAAACCGATGTTGTGCAGGTTATGGGCGCACTTGACCCGCCGTGCCGCTTCGCGGGCAGCCGACAGAGAGGGCATGAGGATCGCCAGGAGCAGTGCAAGGATGCCGATGATGATCAACAACTCGATCAGCGTGAAACCCGCATGTCCTGAACGCTTCCGCATACGCCACCTGCCGGGTTGGGGGGCCTTCCTGCTTCTGCCCATAATCCAGTCTAGTTGGAAGTCTGTGCAGAATCAAGGCAATCGCGGCGAGTCCCAGTCCCTGGGGTGACCTATTGGAGTGCCCGGCAGATCGAGAAGAACCACGGCCGGCTGGTGACGCGGCGATGCCGGAGCACTTAGACCTCGACGGCTTCCTCTGCTGGGCGATTGGCACTACAATATATGCAGGAGACGGCGGCCCACGGTCCCGCGGAGAGGACGACATGAAGATATCTTTGATCGCCTTGGCAATCGGCGTTGGCCTCTCGATGTGTACGCCGCTGTGTGCGACCGGCCAGGGCACCGAATCGCGGTCGGTTGGCAGTTTCCACCTGGGAGGATCCCAGTTTCGTGGCCGCGATCCTTCCCAGGACCTCGGCGGAACCTACACCCGTCGTACGGGTGGCGGCCTGACAAGGCGTCCGACCGGATACGGCACCGGCCCGCTCACGCCCAATTACGCGTCCTCCGGCGCCGGCGCCGTCGGCGGGGCTGCCAGGCAGTTCCTCTACACGGGGCGGGATCCTGTTGGCAGGCCGTCGTCTTACAACGTCCGGCGCTACGGCAGCGACCCAACGGGCTTGCCGGCGTTCCGTATGCCCGCTCGCAGCAGAACAGCCAATTATGGCAGCGGGGGATCGGGACTGGAGGTTCTCGACGCATTCTCGCAAGAGATACAGGCCCTCATGGCCAGTCCGGGGCTTGAGCCGATCAACGTCCGGCCGCAGCCGGACTTCGACCTGGCCGGGCAACTCAAGGTCAACCCCGGCCTGCGCCGGGCTGCCGATGAGCTTGCCGCCGGACGGTTCACGCAGGCCGACGAGACGCTCTTGGCTGAAATGGCGATGGCGCGGCGGCAGGGGGAGATCGAGTGGCTGACGGCCCTGGCCAAGGCTGGCCAGGGGGACGCGGTCGCCGCGGTTCGCCACCTGCGCAACTGTCTGGACAACTGCCCCGGCGTGCTGGATGCGCCGCGCGGGGCCGCCGACCTGCTCGGCCCGGCCCGCACCGCCGAACTGATCGCCTCCGGACGCCGCGCCGACGGCCGAACGCCCGCCCTTGAAAGCCAGATACTGGCCGCCTGGCTGGCGCTGGAGACCCGGCAGCCCAACGTGGCTGAGGACATCATTCTGAACGTGACGGCGACGACCCAGCCGGCATTGGATGTGGCTGACGCCATCGCGGCCCAGCTCATGGGGCCGCCGACGACTCAGCCCGACGAGTCGGCTGTTCCGGCTTCGGCCGTGTCTCCTGCGAGCCCCGCGCCGTCGGTTCTGCCGGCCCCAGCCGGCGTCTCGCCGAGCCCCGCCTCAGCCGCTGCGTTGCCGACGAATCCTGCGCCGGCCCAGGCGGCGCCGCCTGCCGCCGCGGAGATCGGCGGAGCGATGCCCCTTGGCGACTGGCTCAAGTCCCACGGCCCGGGCCAGGGCACGCCTCCGACGACTCCCTATCGGGTTCCAGCCCCTCAGCCGAGCCCGTGATCGCCGCTGCGGAGTCGGCGCGACACCTGCCGTCACTTGAATTCGATGTCCGCATCCTGGCCGGTTGAAGCGGCCGGGGCCCGATCGTTCCCGGTGGTTACCAGGTGGGCTGGCTGCGCAGCACGATCGTCGGCTGCTGGTGGCTGGCATTGCCCGGCGGGTAGTTGCACCGGGAGCGGTCGATCAGCGCCACCAGTCTCTGCGTGTGCGGGCCGCCGGCTGCCGCGTCCCAGTAGTTTCCGCTGTAGCCGACGTTCAGGTCCTGGATCAGCACGTAGACCAGGAACGTGTCCGACCGCGTGGTGGCGACGTCGGTGATGCGGTCGAGGAGGAAGTGCCGCTCGTTCGGATTGCCCGGCGCGACCTGGGCATAGAAGTAGTAATCTGTCGGGGGCAGGAAATTCATGTAGTATTCGTCGTAATAGAACTCCATCTCCCGCTGAATGTTGCGGGCGCTGAAGGGACATGCCCCGGGTGAACCGTTGGGCCTGCGGGCAAATTGTGAGGCGTTCAGGACAGCCGAGGGGTCCATCAGCTCGCTGACACGGCCCAACTCGCCAACACCTTCGGTGAATCCACTGGCCCTCGCTTGGTCGTAGATCTTCTGGTTATAGATGAAGGCAGACGCCGCCGGCTTGCCTTGTTCATGGCGTTGCCATTCATAGGAATACACGTACCCGTTGGTCTGTGAGTTCCAGCTCTCGCGGGGACTGAGTTGCCAATTCAGCTGCGCAATCACGTGCGGCGGGGCGGTGTTGACGTTGACCAGGCCGGGCAGACGCAGTTCCGTCAGGTCGTCGGCCGTCCCGTCCCCGTTGTCGTCGGCGCTGTTATACCGCCGGCTCATCCGCGTCAGCCACCCCAGCACGCGATAATCCCCCCGCGTCGCGTTCGCCCAGTTCAGATACAAATCCCCCGTCGCCGCCCCCGTCGTCGCCGCCGTGATATGGTCCGTCACCGCCTTGCACCCGCTCACGCCCGCCGCCTGCGGGCCCACCGTCATCAGATAGTGCAACTGCCCCACCGTGTCAAAATCATGCACCACGTTGTCCGGCGGCACCGCAATCGACGCCAGCCGCCCGTCCTGATACGGCGTGTAGAACGTCGTCACTACCTCCGCGTTCTGGCTCCCGAAACTCTGCGTCGGCGTGTTGTACCACACGTCCCGCGACTGCAGCCACTGCTTGTCGCCCCGGCTGGCGTGCCGCGTCACGTTCCCGATCGACGGACGGTCCAGCCACTGGCTGACCCCCATCGCCGCCGAGATCGCGCTGTTGCCCGCTCGGTCCACGATCACCAGCGGGTTGCCCGCTCCCGACGCCTGGTTGGACAGCATCGGACGCAGCAACTCGATGTCGCGGTTGATGTCCCCGTTGCGGAACAGCAGGTTCCCGTTGGTGATCGCCGTCCCGATGAACACCGACGGCCAGCCGAATCCCTCCGCCGTCGTCGCGTGGCTGCGGATCGTCAGCCGGCCCCCCGCCGACACCACCGTCCCGCCCGGGATCGTCACCGCCAGCGTGCCCAGACGAATCTGCCAATACCCCACGTTCACGTCCACGTTATACGGGTTGAACAGCTCCAACGCATACCGGCTGTTGCTCCACGTGCTCAACGCGTAGTGCTTGATCGCCACCTCCGTGATGAACACCTGCGGCTCGTTCCCGTATATCCCGCTGGTGTTATACACCGTGTCCACCTTGTTGCTCCCCCCGCCCGCTCCCGTCGTCGAGAGGTCCTGGTCGGCGTCCCGCCAGTCCGCCAGGTTCACCACCGCCTGCTCCACCTGCTGGCTGCTCAGGCCCCCCGTCGGCGCCATCGCCCCGGACAACGCAAACGCCGCCACCAACGCCTTGGTATACAGCGCATTGTGCGGGCTGGCGTTGTTCACATACAGACACCCCGGATCGTCCGCAGTCTTCAGCCCCGCCTTGTAGATCGCCATCCACGCGTCCCAACTCGCCGCCCCCGACGGCGCCCCCCCCGTCGGCATCACGCTCGGATGCACGTTACGCACCCAATTGTAGGTCGTGTAATACATCCGGTAGGACCAGTTGCCGTTAACCCCGGTTCCCCAGGTCGGATCGGTCATGTTGGTGCGGATGTCGGGCATGGTGCCGCGGGTGGTCTTCATGCTCCAGAACCAGCCGGCGTCGATGCGGGCGGCGCAGGGCCCGGCCTTGATGCCGTAGCTCTGCATGGCCAGCGTCTCCCACGGGCGGAAGGGCAGGGCGTCGGGGACGACGTCGAGCAGCCGGGGGTTGTCCAGTTTCATCGAATAGTCGCAGGCTGCGTCGGTGGCGGTTCGGCCGTCGGCGTTGGACCCGACGGAACGCCGCCCGAAGAAGTAGGCGTTGTTCATGCTCTCGGGATTGCTGCCCGACCAGTGCTGCGCGGAGACCAGGTAGGCGTCGTCCGGGGCGCTGCCGTTGTTCCACTGGGTTTCGGCGTTCCATCGGACCATGGCGATGTGAGACGGCGTCGAGCCCCGGTCGTCGGCAAAGCCGCGGCCGCCGGTGTTCAGGTTCATCATCGAGCACTCGTCGACGACCCGGACGGCTATGCGAAAGCGGCCCGACGGGCTGAGATACCAGCGCGAATCGTTGATGCCGTCGCGGTCGGCGTCGGCTTCGAGCGTCGAGGCCAGCACGTTGGTGTCGGAGGCCGCCACGCTGCGGCCGAAATTCGTGCCCGCCAGATTGGTAACGTGCGGCCAGCGATAGTCGGCGCCCACGGTCTCCGGCAGCGTGCTGGCCAGCCAGGCGTCGTCCCACAGGCCGAACTTCGCGGGGTCGCTGTTGGTGCAGGGGACGTCGAACGGTTCGTCGGCCACGTCGTGGCTGGACGTGCCGTTCCCGAGCATGTTGGCGTCGTCGCCCCAGAGGTCCTGGCTGAGCAGCCCGACGACCTGCTCGATCGCGGCGTTGGCCTCGGCGTGCATCTGCGAGTCCCGAAGGTCCAGTTGGCTGGCCATCCGGTCGATGCGCGTGATGCCCATGAACCCCATGGCGATGACGAACAGCACGACCAGCAGGACGATCACAAGGATGAAGGCCGTGCCGCGACGCCGTGAAAGCTGCAACGTATGAGGCATTGAGAATCTCCCCGTGCCGCCGCCGGCAAGACGGCTGACTGCATTCCAGCCACAATATGTCAGAGCCGATGTCCGAGACCCGCCAGGCCGCCTGTCGCAGAGATGCTCAACTCTCGCAGTTGTGACGATTGCAGCGGCCCATCCGCCCAACGCCCCGGGCGGAGAGGGCTTACCGGCACATCGAGCCCACTGGACTATTATCGTCCCCTGTCCTGTGTATGGCAACAGGCCCCCATCTGCCCCATTGTCGGCCGGCGGCCAACCGCGTAACATCAGTTGAGCGGCATCTGGACAAGTCCCGGGGCCGCCGGCGAAAGGCGACAATATGCTCATCTCAACACGCTTGCCGCGGCGTCGGACCGGTTCGGCGCTGATCCTGGTGGTCGCGCTGGTGGTCGTGCTGTTCGTCGTGGGCATGGGCTTTCTGGGCATGAGCCAGATGGACCGTGCCGCCGGCGCGATCGGGCTGGAGGACGCCCGCCTGGACGTGGAAGCCAACGCGGTCTGCGAAGTGGTGATCGGGCAGTTGACCCGCGACCTCTGGGGCGACGACGCCAACATGCTCGGGAACGGCACGTCCAGCCACGACGTGCCCGACGAGCCGTTCGACTTCCCCTGCACCAACAGCGACCCCGCGAAGTTCGGCCTGTGGGACGACGCCTGGCTGGCCAGCACGCTGCCGGAAAAGCAGGC
The DNA here is from genome assembly GCA_022072085.1 of Phycisphaerae bacterium. Classification (GTDB taxonomy): domain Bacteria; phylum Planctomycetota; class Phycisphaerae; order JAJVII01; family JAJVII01; genus JAJVII01. Next base: position 79,428 of record JAJVII010000012.1, on the reverse strand, counting down.
CGGCGGGGTTTACCTCTGGCCGCACATCACCAATCTGGCGGGCCCCAACTTCAACCGCGGGGTGGCGGCAACGGACACGAGCGTGCTGGCCAGCGCCCTGGAGGCCGACGCCGACGGGGACGGCGTGAACGACTCGCGATGGTTGCTCAGCCCCAACGGCCAGTATCGCTGGGCGGTGCGGGTGATCGACGAGAGCGCGATGATCAACCTGAACACAGCCGGCCGCGGGACGCCCTTCGACCTGGGAAACACGCCCTACAGCGTGGACGCCCCAGCGGCCAGCATCGAGGCCGTCTGGAGCCAGTATGGCAACGGGGCGTTCAAATGGATGGCGTCCAACCAGAGTTACGGCGCTTACTTCGGCCGATCGCTCTCGTCCCAGTCGGATATCGGTTCCGCGGAACTGGTGAAGCATCCGGACCTGGACTACAGCATGCAGTTGGACAACGCCCGGATCACCGACACGTTCCCCAACGCCCTGCCGTTCCGTCCCTGGGAGACGTTCGCGCTCCAGAGCTACGGGGTCAAGCCCGGACCGGCCGCCGCCCGCCTTGAACTCGACTGGCCGATGACCTTCACCGATCGCGCAGCCACCGTCGGAAGCTACTCCTACACCCGCAGCGCCGACCGGCGTTACCTGATCCCCGACATCAGCGAGACGGTGCCGCTGACCAATCCTTTTGACGCGGCGCACATCAACAACTCGCTCCAGATGTATTTCACCAGCTACAGTTGGGTGCGTAATGTGCATCCGAACGTGATGCCGACGGGGGGGGCGCCGTCGGGAGCGGCGAGCTGGGACGCGTGGATGGCGATCTACAAGGCGGGGCTGAAGACAGCGGATGATCCGGGGTGTCTGTATGTGAACAACGCCAGCCCGCACAATGCGCTGTATACCAAGGCGTTGGTGGCGGCGTTTGCGTTGTCCGGGGCGATGGCGCCGACGGGGGGCCTGAGCAGCCAGCAGGTGGAGCAGGCGGTGGTGAACCTGGCGGACTGGCGGGACGCCGACCAGGACCTCTCGACGACGGGAGCGGGCGGGGGGAGCAACAAGGTGGACACGGTGTATAACACCAGCGGGATATACGGGAACGAGCCGCAGGTGTTCATCACGGAGGTGGCGATCAAGCACTACGCGTTGAGCACGTGGAGCAACAGCCGGTATGCGTTGGAGCTGTTCAACCCGTATAACGTGGACGTGAACGTGGGGTATTGGCAGATTCGTCTGGGCACGCTGGCGGTGACGATCCCGGGCGGGACGGTGGTGTCGGCGGGGGGCCGGCTGACGATCCGCAGCCACGCGACGACGGCGGAGGGATTCGGCTGGCCGTCGGTGTTCATCGGGACGGCGATCACCAACGGGAACCTGCTGTTCCGCAACGGGGACATCAACCGCGACATCGAGTTGCTGCGTCCGATGCTGTCCAACCAGGCGTCGGGAGCGGGCAACCCGCTGGTGATCGTGGACCGAGCGGGCAACAGCGCGATCTCGGCGGCGATGGGGGTCAGCCAGTGGCTGGACCGTCCGTCGATCGGGAACGTGACGCGGCACGCCAGCCGGGGCGACAAGCAGTGGCTGCAGTCGCGGGACGTGTGGTACAACACGCCGACGCAGAGTTTCGGGAGCCAGAACGCGGAGGTAGTGACGACGTTCTACACGCCGTATCAGGACGGGCGGCTGGCGTCGATTGCGGTGCCGCCGGACAACGTGGTGCATGATTTTGACACGGTGGGGCAGTTGCACTATCTGATGACGGTGGGCCCGCAGGCGGCGGGCGTGAGCGGGTGCAAGGCGGTGACGGACCATATCACGGCGGCGACGACGGGGGCGGCGACGGGGGATTTGTATCTGAACTGGGCGAACGCGACGCGGGGGGATTATCGCGTGCTGGGGTGGCTGACGCGGATGAGCCGGCGGTATAACAGCGCCGACGACAACGGGGACGGGACGGCCGACGACCTGACGGAACTGCGTCTGCCCGGCCTGGTCAACGTCAACACCGCCCCGCCGCATGTGCTGATGTGCATGAGCTACTACATGTCCCCGGGGATGACCTGGCACGGGGCCAACGGGCCTGACGGCAACGACGAGGGCATGGACATATACCAGAAGCTCGCCCAGAGGAAGAAGGCCGTCTCGGGATTCACTTACCAGTTGCATCAGCGCATTTATGATTATCGACAGAACGCGACCAATCGTGGTTTCCAGGAGGGCGTCGGGCAACTGGGCCTGGTGAACGAGATGACCAGCATGAAGCCCCTGCTGGACCAGTTGACCTACACCGGTAACAGTTCCTATGTGGCCCAGTCGATCACCCAGTACAACGCTCGACTTGAGCAGCCGGATGTTGCGAGGTGGTCCACCGCGACCAACCGCCCCGTGCCGACGTGGTATTACGACACCCAGAGCAGTACGTGGGTGAACAGCAGCAGCACAGCGTGGCATTGCGACCAGGAATCGCCGGGCAGCCCGACCGAGCAGAACTTCATGATGGATCGGCTGACCGACGTGGGCACGACGCGCAGCGACGTGTTCATGGTCTACGTGCTGGTCGAGGATCTGGACCGCAGCTACACGGGCAACTTCTGGGATCCAGCGGCCAAGGGCAAGTTCCACCGGCGGCTGATGGTGTTGCTGGACCGCTCCAAGTGCAACTACGCGCCGGGCGCCGCCGGCTACGTCCGCCCGCAGATCATCGGCCGAAGCGTGATGACCTGGTAGACCCCGGTTTCTCGCCGGGGCGTTGACCCCGCCTCCCGAATCGCCGGTTGATTCTCCGGACGCACACGGGTTATCCTGTCGTCGGCGGAACGCGCCGACGTTGCAGGAGCCCAGGACGATGAACCACGCAGTGATCATGGCCGGCGGCAGCGGCACGCGGCTGTGGCCGCTCAGCCGGCAGGGGCGGCCCAAGCAGTTGCTCCCCCTGGTCGAAGGCCGCTGCCTGCTCGAACTGGCCCTGGAGCGGCTGGGCGGCTTGTTCCCGCCCGAGCGGACCTGGATCGTCACCAGCGCCGAACTCGTCGAGCCCATCGCCCGCGTCGCGACCTCGCTGCCGCGGGAGAACATCCTGGGCGAGCCGGCCATTCGCGACACCTCCAACGCCATCGGCCTGGCCTGTCTGCTGCTGGCCCGCCGCGATCCCGACGCCAAGGTCGGCATCTTCACCGCCGATCACGTGATCCGCCCGGTCGACCGCTTCGCCAGCGCCGTCGAGGACGCGATGGGCCTGCTGGACGCGGACCCCGGCGCGCTGGTGACCCTTGGCATCCCGCCCGCCTGGCCGAACACGGGCCTGGGCTACATCCATCGCGGGCCGGCCGTGGGCAAGCAGGCCTTCCGCGTCCGGCGTTTCGTGGAGAAACCGGACCACGCGACGGCCGTCGGCTACTGCGCCGACGGACAGCACTACTGGAACAGCGGCATGTTCATCTGGCGGGCCGACACGCTGGTCGCCCGGCTGGGCCGGTTTCGCCCCGATCATCTGCGGGCGCTGCGGGCGGCTGCCGACGCCTGGGCCGACGGCGACGCGGCCCGGACGGCGGCGGCCTACTCCAACCTGCCGCGCATCAGCATCGACTTCGCCCTGATGGAGCCGGCGTCGGTTGACCCGAACTGCTCCGTGCTGGTCCGCGAACTGGACTGCCAGTGGCTGGACGTCGGCAACTGGCCGGCGGTCGCGGAGGTCAACCCCACCGACGGCCAGGCCAACCTGTGCCGCGGCCGCGTGGCGACGGTGGATGCCAAGGGCAACATCCTGTTCTCGGATGAGCCGGGGGCGCTGCTGGCGGCGCTGGGGGTCGAGGACCTCGTCGTCGTGCAGAGCCGCGGCGTCACGCTGGTGACCTCCAAGGCCCGGGCGGGCGACCTCAAGACGCTGCTGGCCCGGGTCCGCGAGCAGTTCGGCGACGCACATGACTGAGTGACTTCCCGGGGGCGTGTACACATCTCGCAACACGCATGTTGCATTTTCTCATCACAGAGGGAAACCAGGAACGGGGGTTATTGCATGTAAACAATTGCATTTTATATGGTTATGACATCTTGCCTCCGATCGACCCATCTGTGGTACGCGGTTTGCAAGAATGACTATTGAGAAGGGTTCGAGAGGCCTGCCCCGACCCAGGGCGCCTTCGGACAAGACGTATAAGGGTCTGAGGAGCGCCCCGGATGCGTCCTGTTCGCCGGATCGGATTCCTCGCCGTCGCTCTTGTTCTCCCCTGGACTCAGACCGCCTCGGCCGGCTACATGGACGACATCGGCTACACGTCGATGGTCGCCCGCCGGACGCTGGCCAGCCAGCCCATCCCCAACGGCTCGGGCGTCAAGGTGACCCAGGTCGAGGCGTCGCTTGACGTCAACGGCACGCAGTATCTGCCCTACACGCCGCCCTCGACCATCCCTGTGGCCTTCTCGGGAAAGACCTTCACCGACAAGACCGGCATCGGCGCCTACTCCAGCCACGCCTACACGGTCGGCACGTACTACTACGGCAACTCGGGCATCGCATCGGGCATTGCGACCATCGACGTCTACAGCGCCGGCAACTGGCTGGACACGGGCTTCCTCCGCGCTTACAACCGCTACGCCCCCAAGGTCGAGACCAGCCGCATCATCAACGCGAGCTGGGTCAGCAAAGACTCCCAGACTTCCGACGCCGACGCCATCGAGATCACCCGCCGCCTGGACTACATGGTCGTCCGCGACAACGTGCTGGCCGTCGTCGCCGTCAACAACGGCTCAACGACCACCGTGCCCAAGCTGCTGGGCCAGAGCTACAACGCCATCGTCGTCGGCCGAAGAGACGGCGGCGGCAGCCACGGGCCGACCAGCCTGGACGTGGCCGGCCGATCCAAGCCCGACATCGTCGCCCCCGGCACGGCTTCCAGCTACGCCACGCCGATGGTCAGCGCCGCCGCTGGGCTGCTGATGCAGACCGCCGGCAGCGACGTTCACGCCTCCAAGGAACTGACCATCAAGGCCCTGTTGATGGGCGGGGCGACCAAGACCGAGTTCGTCTCGTGGTCGCACACCCAGACCCAGCCGCTGGATTCCCGCTACGGCGCCGGCGAGTTGAACATCGACAACAGCGACCGCATCCTGACCTCCGGCGAGCAGGAGGCCAGCGCCGTCGCCGACGTCGGCACGACCGGCTGGGACTACGACACGCTGACCGCGTCGGGCAAGACCTACTTCTTCGAGGTCGCCGCTGGCTAGGAGGTCACCTCGCTGTCGATCCTGCTGACCTGGAACCGCGCGATCGCCGAGGTGGACGGACAGACGCCGTTTGCGTCGGCCACCTTCACGCCGTCGCTGGCCGACATCAACCTGAAGTTCTACAACGCCTCGGGCTACGTGCAGGGCAGCCTGATCGACCAGAGCGTTTCGACCGTCGACAACGTCGAGCATATCTACCTGACCGGCCTGTCAGCCGGCCGATACGAGTTCACGCTGGGCTTCGCCAACAGCGACTTCGCGAGCTGGGACTACGCGGTGACCTGGGACGCCCAGTTGGCCGCGGTCGCGGTCCCCGAGCCGGCCACGCTCGCCCTGCTGCTGCTCGGCGCCCTGGCCGCCCCCCTGGCCCGCCGCCGCAGGAAGTAGCAGTTCGGCCCGATGCATGGTTCCAAACCAGTCTTCCCAACTTTCTTCACGCGAAAGGCGACCGCGAACAACGGGGCGGCTTTCTTCTTGCGCAGACTCAGCTTATGATCACTCGTGCGAGGGCCCCGGTTCAAACTCGTGGGTGAGGCTACCGGATTTGCGAACTGCGGTGAATGGCACATCATGGAGAATATCGAATGCGGGAGTCGGACTTGATCTGGAACAGGGCCTGCGCAGGCGGTGGGGCAACTCCGAAGATCGGCGATCGAGCGATCTGCAATCTTCTCCGCGCCCACGGGCTAGCCATGAACGGTGGCGTGTTGCACGCTGTTGAGTGTCTGACGCCCTTAGAGTTGTCATATGCGGCCGAGGGGTACCACTTCTTCGGTGTCGATTCGGTCGCAAAGCTTCTGGTTCGCGTAAGGGAAGTGCTCAGCACTGGAAAAGACCTGGAGGTAGAAGAGCCGGCTCTAGATGGAGAATATGCTGGCCTAATTCCGGATGACTCTTTCCTTTTCGGTCTGTTTGAGCAACACTATGATTCGCACCCAGAGGACTTCGCCCCCTTGTGACGTCATCTTCAGGCCATCTTGCCACAGGAACACCGCGAGGTGCGGCCGCACCTTCGTCTTGTTCTCTACCAAACGCCGCGAAGTGCCATACTGTCAACTATGGCCGCCAAGGGCCCATGCCTCGGCCGCGAAAAGTTCTAACCGTGTCCAGCCTTCCCGATTCGGAGACATGCCGCGGGGACGCTGAGGCCGCTGAGGAAGCGGTATTCTCTTTGTGCCGTCGGACCGCGGGTCATGCCGCTGCGTGATTGCCCCTGGGCAGAGCGACGGATATACTGCAAATGGAGGACTCGCCATGACGCGAACGCTGACCGCAGTGCTTCACAAAGAGAACGACCTGTTCGTGGCGGAATGCCCCGAAGTCGGTACCGTCAGCCAAGGCGTCGATATCGAGGACGCACTCCGTAACTTGCAGGAAGCGACCGAGCTTTATCTCGAAGAGTTCCCGATGGAGCGACCCGCCCGTCCGTTGGTGACGACCTTCGAGGTTGCCGTTCATGCCTAAACTGCCCCGCATCTCCGGCCAGGATGTCATTCGTACTTTGGAACGCATGGGTTTTCGTCAGGCACGCCAGCGCGGCAGTCATGTCGTGATGCGCCGAGGCGACCGGGGCTGTGTGATACCGCTTCACAAGGAATTGGCCGTTGGTACGCTCCGCGGCCTGCTGCGGCAGGCCGGGATCAGTCCCGATGAGTTCATAGCCGCAATCCGTTGATCCTGCATTTGCCATTGGCTCCCCATGAGCTTGTCGAATGGCCCACGACGTTCGGCCTGCCTTCCCGGAAAGGAACGAACCATGTGCAGCGAAAAGGCATCGCCGGAGACCAAGGGCGTCACCACGAAGTTGCTCACGGCGGTCGACCTCGGCCCCGAGATCGAGGGGATGTCGGGGCGACAGCTCCGAATGCGCCTGGTGACCATCGAACCCGGAGGCGTCTTTGGGCCGGTTCACGACCACAAGGACCGGCCGGGCGTTGTGTACATCCTGCAAGGAACGATCACGGACCATCGAAACGGAGTCGCCACGGATTACGGGCCGGGCGTGGGTTGGCCCGAAGACAGGAACACGACTCACTGGCTTGAGAACAGGGGCGCGATCCCGGCGGTCGAGATTTCGGTCGACATCGTCAGACAGGACTAAGGTAGACCCTCCGTCCGACTTGGCCGGTCCTGACACGCGGCTCCTCGATGCTGCCCCGGCCACCCTCCTGGCAAGGAACTCCGGCCGCGTCCAGCCCTCCGGATTCGCGGGTCTTTCCACTGCCGCCCGAATCGGCCGCCCGGGCTGCCGCGCCGCCTTCAGCCTCTCTTGTCGCCGGATGCCGTTCGGCTATATTGGGCGGGCATGATCTACACCCTTGAGAAGGCTCGTCGCGACTTCGTGGCGGCCCTCACCGTGGCGACGGTGGCCCTGCCGCAGGGCATGGCCTACGCGATCATCGCCGGACTGAACCCCGTCTACGGGCTCTACACGGCCATCGTCTCGGCGATGGTTGCATCCCTGATGGGCAGTTCGCCCTACCTGGTCACCGGTCCGACCAACGCGATCTCGCTGCTGGTGGCCAGCAGCATGCGGTCCTACATGGGTCGCGACGACGCCCTGAGCATGGTCTTCCTGATGACCTTCCTGGTTGGGGCGGTTCAGATCGCCTTCTCGCTGATGAAGTTTGGCCGGATGATCAAGTACGTCTCCCACGCCGTGGTCGTGGGCTTCACCTGCGGAGCCGGGGTGATCATCGCCCTGGGCCAGGTCCATTCGCTGCTGGGCGTTTCGCCGGGGCGGGGCTACATGCCGCTGGTGGTCAAGCTCTACCATGTCGCTGCCCGCATCGGTCAGACCAACCCTTACGCCCTGGGCCTGGGGCTGCTGGTGATCGCGGTGATGCTGCTGTGCAGGATACGCGGCAAGCGGCTGCCCGGGGCGCTGATCGGCATTCTGCTGGCCATCGTCCTGGCATGGACGTTCGACCTGGGCCGCCACGGTGTGAAGCTGACCGGCGAAATCCCCTCGGTCCTGCCGCGTCCGCACCTGTTCCGGTTCAGCTTGGCCCAGGCGCGCGGCCTGTTCAGCGGCGTGATGGCGATCGCGATCATCGGCTTGGTCGAGGCCATGTCGATCTCCAAGTCCCTGGCGTCGATCTCCGGGCGAAAGGTCGACGCCAACCGCGAGTTCCGCGGGCAGGGGGCGGCCAACCTGGTCGGCTCGTTCTTCCAGTGCTACCCGGCCAGCGGGTCGTTCACCCGCTCGGCCATCAACCACGCCAGCGGGGCGCAGACGCGGATCGCCGGCGTGCTGTCGGGGCTGCTGCTGGCGGCGATCCTGCTGCTGTTTGCCCCCTGGGCCCGCTACCTGCCCGACGCCGCTCTGGCCGGCGTCATCATCCTGACCGGATACGGCATGGTCAACGTCGGCCAGATCCGCCAGGTCTGCGCCGCCGGGCGCAGCGACCGAACGGTCCTGTGGGCGACCTTCGGGGCGACCATCCTGATGCCCGACCTGGACTGGGCGATCTACATGGGCATCGCCATCTCGATCTTCCTCTACCTGCGCGACACCACCACGGTGCCGGTCAGGCTGCTGATCCACCCCGAGGCCGAGAACGGAACGTTCAGGGAAAAGGAGATCGATTCGCTCTCCCAGCCGGTGGACGTGCTGATCATCGAGATCGGCGGGAACCTCTACTTCGGCTCTTCCGAGGATCTGGAGCGCAAGCTGGAGAAAGTCGAGGGGCGGGCACGGGTCTTCGTCCTGCGGCTCAAGAGCATCCACGCCATCGACGTGACTGCCCTGGACGTGCTGGGGGCGTTCATCCGCCGCGTCCAGTCTGCCGGGGGCAAGGTGCTGATGTCCGGCGTGCGATCGAACCTGCGGACCATCCTGGGCAACACAAAGTTGGTCGAGATGGTCGGTGGGGCCAACGTCTTTCTTTCAGAGGACGACATGTTCGCCGCCTCGCGCAAGGCCCTCTCCCGGGCCCGCGAACTGCTGGCCAACCCCTCGCCCCCCGGCCTGGCGCCCCTGCCGGCCTGAGATGTTGCGGGGGCCGTCGGTGCGGGCGGGTCCACGTGTTCACCACCGACCCCGCCCCTGTCCCCGAGCCGGCCACGCTCGCCCTGCTGCTCTTCGGCGCGCTGGCCGCCCCCCTGGCCCGCCGCCGCGCAAACTCACAGCGCGGCTGACGGATACAGGCCAATACAGGCTCTTGAAGGTATCCCGCCAGGGCCCGCCGGCCGCGGGGGTTGCGATGATCCGCGCGCACAACCTGTACGGGCGTCCCGGCAAAATCGAAATTCTCTCCGCGCCCCGCATCGCCCGGCCCGGCCGGCGGTTGCGGCCCGGCCGCGACGGCCGCCGCCCCCGCGGCGCGACACGAACCCGGACATCCGCGCCCTCTTACGAGGGGGGCGAGCCTGCTACCTCCGCTCAGGGCTTTCATTTCGCGGACGGGGCGATTAGGCTTGGACTGATCGCCGGATGGCGGGGGGCGGCCGGGGCGGGGGAGCTGACACACACAGGAGCCACAGGATGCGAACCGCACGAATCGTAACACTGCTGCTGGCGGCCCTCTGGTGCGGACCGGCGGCGCGGGGGCTGGAGATTCCGCTGGTTGTGCCCGAGCGGGCCGGCGTCGATCGCGTCGACAACGCCGTCAACGGCGGCGTGCCCCTGCCGCAGGGGACCTGCAAGGACGTGGACAAGTTCTGGCTGGCCGACGCCAACGGCTCGCCCGTGCAGGCCCAGTTCGTCGTCCGCGAACGCTGGCTGACGGACGACTCGGTGCGGTTCATGACCGTCCACTTCCGCACGGACGTCAAAGCCGGCCAGACGGCCCGCTTCACCGTCCGCGACGACGCGGCGCCGAAACTGCCCGGCCCGCCGCTGCCGCCGGTGGTCGTCGAGGCCAGGGGCGACGCGGTCACGGTCAACACGCAAACGGTCCGCTTCACCGTCTCCAAGGGCCCGTGGCACCTGTTCGATACGGTCGAGGCCGGCGGCAAGGCGGCGATCAAGGCCCCGGGCGAGGTGGTCTTCAAGGCCGAGTACGGCCGCACGCCGATCGAGAACAAGATGGCCAAGCCGCCGGCGCTCGGCGCGCCCGCGGACGCGACGGCCGTGGTCAAGTCCATCACGGTCGAGGAGAACGGGCCGGCCCGCGCCGTCGTCCTGGTGACCGGCGCGTTCCAGCAGGAGGGCGCCGACAAGCTGGACTTCCAGGCCCGCTACTACGCGCTGGCCGGCTCGGCGGCGGTCCGCGTCGTCTTCACCGTCGTCAACCGACAGGGGGCGAGCTTCGATTCGTTCGTCGGCCTGCGGCAGCTCGGTTTCCGGCTGCAACTGGCTGACGCCGGCCCGCAGTATCGCTACGCCCTGGGCAGTTCACAGGGCCAGGACATCGAGGGGGCGGTGCATGGCGGGCAGCGCGTCGCCATGCTCCAGCCGACCAGCATCGCATACGTCGTCAGCGGCCAGTCGCAGGCGACCGGCCCGTGCAAGGAAATCGACACGCGGCGGGTCGGCTGGCTGAGCCTGGACGGCAAGAGTCAGGCGCTCACCGTCGGCGTGCGCTGGTTCTGGCAGCTCCATCCCAAGGGGCTGGAGGCGGCCGGCGACGGGAGCGTGGGCGTCTGGCTGGTGCCGTTGCAGGGCGAGAAGGCGGCCGTGCCCGCGGGCGAATACTCCGAGCCGCTGACCCGCATCGACCTCTACACCGGCGGGGCCAGGACGCACGACCTGCTCTTCGCGTTCCACGCCCCCGCGGGCGCCGCCGACGACCGGGCCCGGGCGATGGCCGTCGTCTCGCCGCTGTTCGCCGCCTGCCAGCCGCAGTGGTATTGCCAGAAGACCCTCGCGTTCGACAGGATCTGCGACATCTCGCTGGACAACTACCCGGCTGAGTTGCGCCCGCTGGTGCAGGAGTATGAGAACGCGACCGACCTGTCGTTCGCGACGGTGATGGCCTACATGAACGGCAGCCCGCAGAAGGACGTGAAGGTGAAATTCTGCCTGCCCAGCGTCCTGAAGGACAAGGACGGCAAGCCGCTGGAGACGACCTATGTCTCGGGCCAGAAGGTCGAGGAATACGGCTGGATGAGCTTCGGATCCCACTGCGAATACAAGGACTACTGCACCGAGAACGACGCCCTGAACAGCCGCTGGGACGGCAACTACTACGACTTCCCGCGGGCCTGTCTGATCCGCTTCGTCCGCAGCGGGGCGTGGGAGTTCTTCGACGCCGCGGAGGCGGCGGCGATGCACCTGGCCGACATCGACATCTGCCACTGGCACCCGACGAATCAAGCGCTCAACGGCATCGAGCACACCTGCCCCGACCGCGGCCACTTCCGCCAGTGGTGGGGCGGCGAGCCGTTCGGCGTCTCGGGCAACGTGGACAGCGCCAAGAGCCAGAGCCTCTACGAACTCTACGACCTGACCGGCGACGGCTGGTATCGCGACGTGGGTCTGCTGGCCGGCGACTACCTGACGGCCCACGGCGGCAGCGCCCTGCGGGCCCAGGGCAACCGGATCACCGGGCTGTTCCTGGCCTGGCGGGCGTCGCGCGATGCGAAGTACAAGGCCGTCTGGGAAAAGCAGGCCAAGGCGACAACGGCCCTGGGCGTCGGCCGAGGCGGGCAGAAGGCGTGGGACCAGTTCTGGATGTACGGCCTGGCAGCCGAGGGGCTCTACAACTGCTTCAAGACGGTCGGCGACCTGGAGGCCGCCAAAGCGACGGTGCTGGCCGCCGACTCGCTGATGTACTGCGACGTGAACAAGACGATGGGCAAGAGCCAGCGCGGCGAATACAACGGGCTGGCCGGCTTCACGCTGGCGGTTCCGGGCTACGCCTACGAGTTGACCGGCGAGGGGAAGTATCTGAAGTACGGGCTGGAGCGGCTGGCCGTCGCGGCGACGCACAAGGTGAACCGGAGCAAGACCTTCGCCCAGCAGTTCCGCATCTCGCCGCAGTTCCTCTACTACATCAGCGGCGACTACCAGCCGCCCAAGCCGGTGATCGGCGACAAGCAGGCCGCCGACCCGGTTGCCCCGGTGGTCAAGGCGTTCGCCGCGAGCCAGTCGGCCGACTCGGAGAAACAGTAGGACGCGCCCGCGCTCCCTCTCCCTCGCCGACCCGGGGGCAACCTCGGTGGAAGCCATCCCGTTCACCTGGCAGCGGGGCGAGATCGTCGCGACGGCGTGAACCCTGCTACTTGTCCCGCGCGTCCTGTGCCCTGTGCGCCTGCTGGTAGGCTTCGCGACCCCTATACGGAGGGGCCGAGACGCCGTCCATGTCGTAGCCCCACGGCTCCCAAGAACCGTCGATATTCGCCACCAACACGTAGCCGTCGTATTCGCGTAGGAGGCCGCCCTGCGTCTTGAACGTGAAGGTGTACGAAACCTGCTTCCCCTTCGCACCTGGGCGGCGAGGCGGCCCATCGACCGGAAGCGCTGCCCCGGGCGCCGCAACTCCCACACCGTAGGGTGCAGTCGCCCATTGCCCAGAGGTCAGCATCCAGCGTGCCTTCTGTCCCTCCACTTCGCCGACACCCGTCCTTGTCGCGATTCTTACGATTCCCTGCGTCATGAGGTCTCTTACGCAGAAATCAGCCGCGCCGCCCGACCCGTTTGACGGACTGCGCGGGTTTGATAGAGTGGGACGATCTTCAGATGCCCGCACAGGAGGCCGCGATGCGATCCAACTCAAGGGCCGACGCCCCGCTTCTCCGTCGACTGCTCTGGGTCCTGCCCCTGCTGGCCGTCGTCGGGGCCGTGCTGGCGGCCGACGCGCCCAGGCTGATCCTCACCGACGACATCGACCAGTGGCAGGCCGAGATCTACGCCGGCAATCCGCTGGTCCACAAGTTCGTCCCCGGGCCCAGGCTGGAAACCGGCCTGGGCGGCATTGTCGCCTTCGACAGCAAGGGCAACGGTTACGTCGCCGCCGGGACGTTCATCGCCCAGGTGACGCCCGACGGCCAGGCGCTGCTGCTGACCGGCCAGCCCGAGTTGCCCGGCGCCAGCGACGGTCCGCCCGGCCGGGCGACCTTCGGCGACGCGCTGGACATCGCCGTCGCAGACGACGACACGCTCTACGTCGTGGACGCCGCCAACCTGACGCTGCGGCGGATCCGGCGGACCTCGGGCGTCTGGCTGACCACGACGGTGGCCGGCCAGGCGGGCGTCAACGGCCATCGCGACGGGGCCGGGCGCGACGCCCTGTTCACCTCGGTTTTCGACAGCGTGGCGCTGGACAGCGACGGGACGCTCTACCTGTTCGACGGCGACTGGCTGCGGCGGTACGACCCGGCCAAGGACCTGGTGACGACGCTGAACCCCCAGGGCGGGACCGGCTACGCCAACGGCCCGCTGGCCCAGGCGCGGTTCGCCCACAGCCAGGGCCGCCAGCACGGGATGACCTGCGACGGGAAGGGCAACCTCTACGTGGCCGACAAGGTGAACGCCGCCATCCGCAAGGTCGATCTGGCCAAGGGCGAGGTTTCGACCTTCGCCGGCCGACTGCCCGACACGCCGCGGGACCGCAGTTGCGACGGGGCCCTGCTGGAGGCCCGGTTCCACCCCGGCGGCGGGCCCAACATGATCTTCTACAACAAGCCGCTGGACTGCTTCATCTGCCGCTCCGACGACGAGACGGTCATCCGCATCATCAAGGGCGACCAGGTCCGCACGTTCGGGCCGGGCTTCGGGAAGAACACCGCGATGACCGGTCCGTGGAAGGACTGCGTCGGCGGCGTGCCCTGCGGCATCGACGCGGCGGGCAACGTCTACGTGCTCGGCGGCGGCTGCATCCGCGTGATCAAGAAGGGAGCCAGGCCATGAGGCGAACCGCCACACTCGTTCTGTCGCTGCCGGCGGCGATGCTGCTGGCCTCCTGCGCGGTCCCGCAGATGCCCATGGCCGTGATGGCCTCCGACGCCGGCCAGCCGCCGGCCGGCGTGACGCTGGGCGCCGCCGGCCCCGTCGCCTCGCCCGCCCACGGCGGGCAGTTCGCCCCGGCCGTTGCGTTCGGCGCCGACACCTACCTGCTGGTCTGGCAGGAGGGCTTCAGCGGCGCCGGCGGCGGCAGCGACATCCTGGCCCAGCGGATTTCGCCCGACGGCGCGACCGTCGGCGAGCCGCTGACGGTCTGCGCCCAGGCCGGGGCCCAGGAGACTCCCGCGGTCGCCTATTGCAGCGGCCACTTCCTGGTCGTCTGGGCCGACCGCCGCGGACGTGACAGCGACATCTACGGCGCGATCGTCACTCCCGACGGCCAGGTGACGCCGACGGAGGGCTTCCTGATCGCCGGCCGATCCGGCGCCCAGGTCGCCCCGGCCGTCACCACCGACGGCAAGGGGCAGTTCCTCGTCGTCTGGCAGGGCTACGTGGACGATCACTTCGAGATTCACGGCGCCCGCATCGACGCCGCCAACGGCACGCTGACCGACAAGATGGGGTTCACGATCCTCGATCGCGGCGAACGCCCCAGCGTCGCCTGGACGGGCTCGAACTACCTCGTCTGCCAGAAGTGGTACGCCGCGCTGGTCAGCAGCCAGGGCAAGGTCGTCGTTCCCACGACCCAAGTCTGGGTCGACAAGATCGCCGGCGCGTCGGTCGCGGTGGGGGCGTGGGGCGACGGCTACGTCTTCATGAACAGCCAGCCGTTTCCCGACCCCTGGGGCTGGAGCGGCAACGGGGCGATCGCCGGCGCCCGCCTCCTGGCCGACGGCAGCCTGCCCGAGCTGAAGGCCTCAGAGCCCTTCCGCCGCGGCGGGGGCGAACGCTTCGCCGGGGCCAAGGCCGACGGCCGGGTTCCCAACTGCCTGGACGCCGCCCGCTGGTTCAACCACCCCGGCTGGCCGATGGGCATGCGCGGGGCCCTCAAGCACACGATGGGCGACAACTGGCCGACCGGCACGCCGGCCGCCTGCTACGACGGGCGCAGCCTGGTGGTCGTCTGGTCGTGCGGGCAACTCGTCGATACGCGGCGGCTGAACCACCGCCGGCTCTACATGACCCGCATGCTGCCCGGCTGGGGGCTGATCGACCGCCCGGCCGCCCTGATCGTCGCCGACCGCGACGAGGCCGAGGAGCCGGTGCTGGCCGCCGGTCCGACGGGCCAGTCGCTGCTGGCCTATCAGCGGGTGAACGCCGACGGGCCGGCCGTCGTCTGGCGGCTGCTGTCTGAGGCCGCGGACAAGGGTCCGCCGAAGGTCGAATACGTCGTGCCCGCTTCCGACACCGAATGGATCGTTCGCTTCGACGAGCCGGTCGCTCCGGGCAGCATCAAGGCCGGCGGTTTCCGGCTCTTCACCACCGAGGAAGGACCGGCTCCGCTCGAGCCCGCTGCGCCGCTCCAGGTCAAGGACGCGGCGCTGAATGCCGACGGCCGCGGCCAGCAGCGCGAAGTCGTCCTGACGCTGGCCGAGCCGCTGAAGCGCGACCGGCAGTACATCCTCCAGGTCAGCGGCATTGCCGACCGCAGCCCGGCCGCCAACGCGGTCACGACGGCCAGGTATGCCTTCCTCGCCCAGCCGGGCACGATGGTCCGCACCGACTACGTCGATCACTGGATCACCGCCGGGCCTTTCCCCCGCGACCTGAAGAACCACCCCTTCGACCCGGCGACCGTTCAGCCGGCCGACGGCGACGCGATCAAGACCGCAGCCGGCGAGGTGAAGTGGTCGGCGCTGAACGCCCAGGCCGTGGACCTCGGGCGGCGGCTCGGCGAGGACGGCAACCAGTTGGCTTACGCGATGACTTACTTCTACAGCGACCGGGCCCGCGACGCGGTGCTTCGGCTGGACACCAACGACCACAACCGCGCCTGGTTGAACGGCCGGCTCGTCCACGACGGGATCAGCGGCGCGACCGCCAGCCGCGGGTTCCACGACTCGGTGGACGTCGTGCCGGTTCACCTGGCCGCCGGGGCCAATCGGCTGCTGCTGGAGGTCGAGAACCGGCTCACGACCTGGATGATGGTGGCCCAGATCACCGACGCTGCCGGCCAGCCGCTGGGCGATCTGACCTGGCTGCCCGGCCCGTCCGGCAGCGGCTCGCCGGCCGGCAGGTAGGCCTGACCCCGAACTCATGCACCCTCCGAGGAGAGTTTCTCATGCGCATGTGTCGCCGATTCATGTTGGCAGTGAGCCTGATGGCCCTCCTGACAGTGCCGGCCCTCGCGGCCGACGACCCGGCAGCCGGTCCGACCGTCGTGCTGGACCAGGGCTCCTGCTGGCGGGCGTTCATGGTCTGGCGAACGCCGGTCGTGCGAGAGGCCGACAAGCTCGTCCCCGGGCCCAACGACGCTTACGGCCCCTCGTTCGTGGTGCAGACCGATGCCCCGCCGGCCGGCTGGGCCGCGACCGCGTTCGACGACACCGGCTGGAGTCGTCTGCACGTGAGCACGCACAATCGCGCGGTCTACGGATTCATCGACGGGGGCGGACCGGCCCTGGCGGTCGAGTGCCTCCGCGGGCGGTTCGCGGTGGCCGACCCGGCGGCGGTGAAGAACCTGACGCTGTCGCTGGAATTCCGAGGCGGCGTGGTTGTCTACCTCAACGGCAGGCAGATCGCCCGCAGGAACCTGCCCGACGGGGAACTGGGGCCCGACACGGTGGCCGACGACCTGCCGGTCGACGCGTTCGAGACCGCCCCGGGCAAGTGCGTGATGAGCAACGCGGTCCACGACACCGGCGTGGTCCTGCGCGACAAGGAGAACCTGGCCAAGCGGATCCGCGGCGCCGGCACGCTGGCGATCGCCCCCGGCGACCTGGTCAAAGGGACCAACGTGCTGGCGATCGAGGTCCATCGCGCCCCCTATTACGGCTCGGGACTGCGCAAGGAGAACCTCAACCACCATTCGATCTGGAGCACCTGCGGGCTGGTGCGGCTGTCGCTGACGGCGTCGGCCGGCGTGGCCCCCAACATCGCCCGGCCCGACGGCGTGCAGGTCTGGACGACCAGCGTGCTGCACCGCTCGTCGCCGGAGGACTACGCCGACCCGCTGGACGGCGGCGTCGGCGGGCCTGAGCCGGTGTCGATCGCCGCCTGCCGCAACGGCGCGTTCGTCGGCAAGGTCACGGTTTCCTCCGGCGCGGCCCTGGAGGGAGTCAGCGCCCAGGTGACCGACCTGGCCGGGGCGGGCGGGGCGAAGATCCCGGCGTCGGACGTCCGGGTGCTCTATTCGATCCGCGACGACGACATGACGATGCGCCACCGGACCACCTCCGGCTTCTGGGACACGCTGCTGGAGACCGCCCCGCCGCGGGTCGAGCCGGTGGTGGTCAACAAGCAGTCGCTGGGGGCGATCCAGCCGATCGTGCTGAAGGTCCGCGTCGGCCCCGACGCCGCGCCCGGCGACTACGCCGGCACGCTGACGGTGGCCGCCAACGGCGGCAAGTACGAGCTGCCGGTCCGGCTGCACGTGGCCGACTGGCGTCTGCCCGACCCGCGCGACTTCGTGACGCACATGGGGCTGATCGAATCGCCCGAGTCGGTGGCTCTTCGCTACGAGGTTCCGCTGTGGTCGGAGCGGCACTGGAAGCTGATCGAGCCGTCGTTCGAGCTGATGAGCGAGGTGGGCAACAAGTACGTCGTCATTCCGTTCATCTGCCACACCAACTTCGGCAACTCGCAGTCGCTGGTCCGCTGGGTCAAGGAGGGCGACGGCTGGAAGTTCGATTACACGCTGATGGACCGCTATCTCGACCTGGCCCAGAAGTACATGAAACTGGACATCGTGGCGCTCTATGTGTGGGACATCTACCTCGGCCAGGACACCTGGACCCAGCGGCACGAGGAAGGCACGCCGCCGAAGGTGACCCAGTGGGATCCGGCCACGGACGAAGCGAAGCTGATCGAGGTCCCGCGCTACGACTCGCCGGAGGGCGCCAAGCTCTGGACGCAGCTCTACGCCGGCGTGCTGGAGCGGCTCCAGAAACGCGGGCTGAAAGACAAGGCGATGATCGGCATCAGCTCGGAGTGGGGCGGGCCGACCAAGCCGACCGCCGAGTTCTTCAGGGCCTGCTTCGCCGGAATCAAGTGGATCAAGAACCCGCACCAGGATTGCCGCGGCAGCTCGGTCGCCGGCATCCCCGTGGGGTATCACACGTCGGTCTACGTCGGGCTGTTTCCCCCGCCCGGACAGGCGGGCCGGGGGGCGACCGGCGGCTACTACTACGGCTGGCAGTCGCTCAGCGACATCTTCCCCCGCGCCGGCGGACCGGCCACCCGCAACCCGCTCTACCCGCTCACCTCGCTGAGCGTGCACCGTTTCACCGTCGAGGCCGCCCAGATGGCCAACTTCGCGGGCCTGGGGCGCACGGGCGTCGATTTCTGGCCGGTTCTGGACCCCAAGAAGGCCGGGCCTATGGGCAATTCCAAGCGGTCGCTGACCATCAACGCCCGATACCCCGAAACGATCTGGGCCCAGCTCAACATGGACTCGGCGACCGAGTGCCTCGCGGCTCCGGGGCCGCAAGGCGCGGTGACCACCGAGCGCTTCGAGCAGATCCGCGAGGGCGTGCAGACCTGCGAGGCTCGCATCGTCATCGAGAAGGCCCTGCTGGCCGGCACGCTGGACGCCGACCTGGCCAAGCGCTGCCGGGCGGTGCTGGACGAGCGGGCGTGGCGGATTCGCGCCGCCTGCATGGGCCACACGCTGGGCTTCGACTGGTTCGAGCGGTCCGGCTGGGACGGGCTGGCCGAACGGTTGTTCGAGACCGCCGCCGCCGTCGCCAAGGCGGCGCCGGCCGGCAAGTGACGGGGACCGGCCGGCGAAGGCTTGCCCGCGCCCGGGGGATCACTACAATCGTCCCCGGAGTTGCCTGACACCGTGACCGATGCCTCTCACGACGCGAAGGATCTGACTTGATGCCGACCCAGGTGAACATCAAAGTTCCGCTGCTGGACCTCAAGGCCCAGTACCAGACGCTCAAAGCCGAGATGATGGCCGCCGTTGAGGCGGTCATGGACAGTCAGATGTTCATCGGCGGACCGGCCATCAAGGAGCTGGAGCGGCAGGTGGCTGCCTACTCCGGCGCCGCCGGCGGCGTGGGCGTCTCCAGCGGAACCGACGCGCTGCTTTGCAGCCTGATGGCCCTGGGCGTGGGCCCGGGCGACGAGGTCATTACCACGCCCTTCACCTTTTTCGCCACCGTCGGGTCCATCTGGCGGGTCGGCGCCAAGCCGGTCCTCGTCGACATCCAGCCGGACACCTTCAACATAGATTCGGCCCGCGTCGCCGACGCGGTCACCAGCCGGACGCGGGCGATCATGCCGGTGCACCTGTTCGGCCAGGTCGCCGACATGGGCCCGATCCTGGAGGTCGCTCGCCGCCACAAGCTGGCTGTCATCGAGGACGCCGCCCAGGCGATCGGCGCCGAACAGGGCGGCGTGCGTGCCGGGGCCTTCGGGACCGCCGGTTGCTTCAGCTTCTTCCCCTCCAAGAACCTCGGCGGACTGGGCGACGGCGGCATGATCGTCAGCAACGACGCGGAGCTGCTGGATCGGCTGGCCATGTTCCGCAACCATGGCATGAACCCGAAGTATTACCACGCCTACGTCGGCGGCAACTTCCGCCTGGACACGCTCCAGGCCGCCGGGCTGCTGGTCAAGCTCAAGCACCTGGACAAGTGGTCGGCCGATCGCCGGGCCAACGCCGCCCGCTACGACGCCCTGCTGGCCGGCTGCGACGCGGCGACCCGGCCGGTCGTGCGTCCGGGCAACGTGTCGATCTACAACCAGTACGTGATCCGCGTGCCGCGGCGGAACGAATTGAAGGACTTCCTGGCTGGGCGGGGCATCGGCACGGAAATCTACTACCCCGTGACGATGCACGAGCAGGCCTGCTTCGCGTCGCTCAAGCTGCCGCGCGGCAGCTTCCCGCAGGCCGAGCGGGCCGCCGACGAGGTGCTCGCCCTGCCGATCTACCCGGAACTGACGGCCGAGCAGATCGAACACGTCGCCGCTTCGATCCGGGCGTTCTTCGGTTAGCGATGGCGGCCGCCCGCCCGTCGATTCATGGCCTGCCCTGGAAGCAGATCACCTTGCCGCTGCGCGTGACCACGAAGAGCCTGCCGCCGGCGATCGAGAGCCCGTCGGGTATCGGGCGGTCGCCCAGGGCGATCGACTGGAGGCACTTGCCGTCGTCAGCCGACCAGACCTGAAGGGCCGACTCGGCCCGGGGGTCGTCCACCGGCGAGCCGCCGACCCAGTAAATCATGCCCGGCGCGACAGCCATCGCGTCCACGTGCAGGCCCGCCGCGGGCAGATCCCACCGGGTCTTCTTGGGGACATCGGCCGCGACGATCCGCTGCGCCGGCGCCAGACGGAGCCGGGGGTCCTTTTCGGGGACCAGTTGCGTCGCGACGCTCACCTTGTCGTTGAAGGCGACGTTGATCCCGGCGATCCGCCGGTCGCCCAGCAGTTCGCGGCGGGCCGAGACCTGATGGCGCTGGTTGCTGTTGAGGTAATCGTCCAGCGCCGCGTAGGTGCCGATGCCTCCGATGGAGTGGAGCACGATGTTGAGGCAGCCCGGCAGTTCGGCGCTCTGGCTGTCGAGCCTGTGGTCGGCGGGCGTCAGCAGTCTGGCATTCATCATGAATCCGTTGCCCGCGGGCGTGCCGACCAGCAGGTCGGCGGCGACCGCGTCGCCGTACGCCTGGCGCCAGGCGACCCTGCCGGTGGCCGGGTCGAACGCCACCACCTGCACGCCGCCGTCGATGGCGCCCGCCCGCCCGGCGGCCACGTAGCCCACGCCGTTCTGGACCAGCACGTCGCCGACGACCGGCCAGCGCGACTCGAACCGGTCGTTGCCGCCGATCAGGCAATCCCCCGGCGCGGCCCGCAGCTTCCAGACCGGCTGGCCGGTCCTGGCGTCCAGGGCCCAGACCCAGCCGCCGGCCGTCCCCAGCAGGCACAGTCCCCTGTGGAGCGTCGGCGGATAAGACAAGCCGTCGCCGACCGGGAACGTCCAGCGGGTGACGCCGCTTTCGGCATCCAGGGCCACGACGTGCGACCGCTCGCGGTCGGCCAGGATGACCAGGCCATAGGCCGAGACGGCCTGCGTCAGCGTTTCCGAGCCGACGGGCGATTCCCATTTCTTCTCCAGCCTGGCCCCGATCGCCGACCGGACGCCGCAGGACCGCTGCGGCGTGCCGCGGTACATCGGCCAGTCGTCCGGCGAGTCCTCCTGCGGTGCGTGGCGGCCGCCCATCTCGGCCGGGACCGGCGCGGGCAGGTCCCGGAAGTCGTAGGCCTTCTGCGGGGCGCCCATGGCCAGCACGCCGCGGATCAGCGTGCTGCAACGGCAGTTGTGCGGCAGCATGAACAGCTCGCGTTCGGCCGGGATGTGCCCGATCGCGCAGATCGATCGCACCAGGCCGTTGGCCGTCACTTCCATCGTCCTGCGGTTGAGGAACAGGTTGCGGGAGTAGAACAGGTAGTCGCCCGCGCCCTTGTTGGCCCAGCAGTGCGTGGAGTCGTTGTCCAGCGTCACGTTCCTGCGCTTGATCTGGCCGGTGGCGGCGTCGATGCAGGTCATGGTCGCGGTGTAGCCGGGCTTGGGCCGGGCGGTCTTCTTGAACTTGAACCAGATTTCGTCGTCGAAGGCGATCAGCCCCAGACCCGGCTCCATATCCTTTACGTCGGGATAGACCGTCTTGGGATTGTCGGCCTCGGCGTCCCAGATCGGCCGGCCGGTCTCGGCCTCCAGGGCGAAGAGGTAGGTCTTCTCCCGGTCGGCCTTGGTGTAGTGGACGGCCGAGGCGGTGCAGAAGACCCCTCCGCGGAAGGCGATCTGGGGGTGCTTGTCCCTGGCGGTGTCATAGGTCCAGGCCTGCTCGCCGCTGGCCAGCCGGAAGCCGACGATCCGGCTTGCGTCGGGGGCGAAGATCATGTCGTCCTTGATCGCGGCGACGATCCTGCCGCTGAGCGTCTTGTCCCAGAGCTTCTTGCCGTCAGCCAGCGAGTTGACCGCCAGGAATCCGTCGCCGGTGAAGACCAGGTGCTTCCCGCAGATGGTCATGGCCCGGGGCGGCTTGGCCAGTTCCGGGGCGAACAGCGGCTTGCCCGTGAAGGCGTCCAGGACCAGCAGGCCGCCATCCATGTCGACGCAGATGCGACCTTCACCGACGGCGACCGACGCCCCGACCTTGAACCCGTACATCGGACGGGGATCCGGGCGGCTGACACGGCGCCACAACTCCCGGCCGTTGTACGCGTCGCGGGCGATAAGCACCCGCCGGAACTGATCGACGCTGCCGGGGACGACGGTGATTTCGCGATAGATCAGCACGCCGCTTCCGCAGGCGAACGCGTCGTAGTGATAGTCGCGCGCCTGCCAGCGCGGGCCGGCCCGCCAGCGGAGCGTCATCGTCGGCTCGATGGTCGAGCGGGGCAGGGAGTTGCCCTGTTGCGGGCCGCCGGTCATGCAGCCCCAGTCCTCGGCGGCCGGCAGGGGATCCTTGCGGAACATGGCTGCCGCCGGCGAGTCGAGCGGCGCCAGTCCCAGCTTCCGGGCGTCGGCGGCAAAGCCCGGCGGCCCGTCGATGATTGCGACCGCGCCTCCGGGCGCCAGCACGCGGCGGACCTCGGTCGCCGGCGGGCAGTGGGCCTGGCCCCGGACGATCAGCAGGTTCACCACGTCGCGGTCGTAGGGCAGGGGATTGTCGGGATGGCTGACGACGCCCACGTCGGCGCGCGTGGCGGCCGAGTCGAGGGTCCTCAGCCAGTTCAGCGCCGCCTTGTCGTCGGGAGCGACCAGTTGAACGAACAGGCGGCTGCCGGAGGCCAGGGCCCCGGCGGCGTCCACATCCAGCCCCAGGCCGACGCAGAGCCCGTTGGCGGTGGCTGAGTCCCTGATGATGGCCCCGGCGTCGAAGCTGGATGGTCCGGCCGGCGGGTCGCCCGCCGACAGGCCCGTGACCGCTGACAGGATCAATCCGACGGATGCGATCCAGGCTCGCCTCATGCCGCATTCTCCTGCTTTCAACCGGGGCGAATCGTCCGATCGCCGCGATCAGTCCTTCCAGATGGATTCCTCGTCGGTCACGGGCAACCGGACGGGCTGGCCTGTGGCGGCGGACTTATACATGCCCAGGGCGATCTCCAGGCTGGCCCGGGCGCTGGCGGCCGGGATGATCGGCTCGCTCTGTTCGCCCCGCACGCAGCGGGCCATCTGCGAAATCACCACCTGGTGGTCGGCGAAGTCGAAGTCGGCCGGCCCGCCGGCGGCGGTTCCGACCGAGCCGCGGCCGAGCTGGCGGACGGCCTCGTCGCCGGGCTGCTCGTCGCGGAACTTCCACGTCGTCATCCGCTCGCCGGTCATGATCGCGGTCCCGTTCTCGCCGTTGATCTCGATGCGGACGTCGGTGCCCGGCCACAGCGCGGTGGAGGCGACGACGACGCCCTGGGCGCCGTTGGCGAAATTGACGAAGGCGTTCAGCGTGTCCTCCAGGTTCACCTGGGGGTGCATCAGGTTGGTCATGCGGGCCTGCACCGCCGCCCCGGGACCCATGAGGAACTGGAGCAGGTCGATGTAGTGGAATGCGTGCTGGATGGTCACCCCCGCGCCGCTGCGGCGGCTGGATCGCCACGCGTCGGAGAGGTAATACTCGGTCGAGCGGAACCACTTCATGTAGGCGTCGGCCGACAGCAGCCGCCCGAAGCGCCCGGAGGCGATGGCCTCCTTCATCGCCAGGATCGGTTTGCGGACGCGGCACTGGAGCACGATGCCCAGGTGCGTGCCGGCGGACCGGGCGGCGGCGATCATCTCGTCGGTTTCCTTCAGGCTCATGGCCGGCGGTTTCTCGACCAGCACGTGCTTGCCCGCAGCGGTCGCCTTAACCGTCGCGTCGCGGTGCAGGTGGTTGGGCGTCAGCACGCAGATCACGTCGATGCGGCCGTCGTCCAGCAGTTCGTCCAGGCTGCGGCGGCCTTCGCAGCCGAACTTGTCGGTCACCTTCTTGACGCGTGCGGGGTCCAGGTCGGCGACCGCGATCAGCTCGCAGCCGTCAGACGCCTTGATGCTGTTGGCGTGGAACGGGGCGATCAGCCCCGCGCCCAGCAGGCCGAATCCGACTTTACCGTTGGTGGGCATGCAGGTGACTCCTCAAGAGCGCGCTCGCTGACGCTCGCGGCTGAACGGTTACGCGCACCAGTCGACGGCCGTGGCGGCGACGATCTCGGCGGCGCGGGCGAGCTGGTCGATCTCCATCTTCTCGCGGTTGGAATGGGCGACGCTCAGGCTCCCGCCGCCGAACACCAGCGTCGGGATGTCGAGCTGATTGTTGTAGAGCCACGCGTCGCAACTGGCGGTCATCGCGTCGATGGTCGCGGCGGCGCCGGCGGCCTTGCACGCTCCGGCGACGGCGGCCACCAGCGGGTGGTCGTTGGCGACCACCGAGCTGTCGTGGCGATACATGAAGTGCAGGGCGAAGTTGGCCGCGATGTCCGGCCCGCCCTCGTTGCGGATCGCCGACTCCATCTCGGCCATCACCTCGCGGGCGGTCGTGTTGGGCAGCAGGCCCAGCACGCCTTCGAGCACGGCCTGCCCGGCCGCCGTCGCGGGCCAGTTGCCCGCGTGGAAATTGCCGATCGTCAGCGGCATGGGGTTCTCGAACCTGTCGAACATCGGGTTGCCGCGGCCGGCCGCCAGCAGCCGCTTGTGCAGCCCCTTGAGAATCTCGACCACGCGGATGGCCATGTCCAGCGCCGAGCGGGTCTGGCCGGCCTGGCCGGAGTGGCCGGGCTTGCCGGTCAGCGTCACGCGGAACCAGACCGCCCCGCGGATGGCGGTGAGGATGCGGCACTCGGTCGGCTCCAGGACAATGCAGCCGTCGGCCCCGGCCGGCTCGCCGTGGCGGACCATCGCCAGCGTGCCGTTGCCGCCGTTCTCCTCCTCGACGACGATGTGGGCGATGACGCTGCCCTTGAGCTTGACGCCCAGTTTCTTCAGCGCCGCCATTGCCAGGTAGATCGTCGCGACCTGGCCCTTGGCGTCGCAGGCGCCTCGGCCGACCATCGCGCCGTCCACGACGCGCGGGTTGTAGGGGTCGTCCTGGCCCTGGCTGGGGGGGACGGTGTCCAGGTGGGAGTTGAGCAGCAGGTTTCGCCCGCCGCCGGCGCCGGGCCGGACGGCCCGCACGTTGCTTCGCCCGTCGTAGGT
The DNA here is from genome assembly GCA_022072085.1 of Phycisphaerae bacterium. Lineage (GTDB taxonomy): Bacteria > Planctomycetota > Phycisphaerae > JAJVII01 > JAJVII01 > JAJVII01. The sequence goes on along the minus strand of JAJVII010000012.1, from coordinate 54,087 downwards.
GATGCCGGGGACCGGGTCGCTGTAGTCCGGGTCGTCGCGCAGGGCGTCGCACAGCGGGATGCGCTGCACCTCGGCGATGGCGGCGAACGCGTCAGCCGCCCGGTCCATGGCCGCCTGCTCTGCACCCGGCAGCGAGGGGGTTGCGATCAGGTCAGCCAGCAGTTGCCGGGCTTCAGGCAGGCAGGCGGCGACGGCTTGGCGGATCTGTTCCTGCGTGATACTCATTGAATTGTCCCGAGCAGAATTACTTCTCAAGCTGGAGCAGCGACCTTTCCATCAGGTCGCAGCTCTCGGCGGCCTCGTCCTTGGTGATGCACAGCGGCGGGGCGACGCGAACGACGTTGCCGTAAATGCCCACCGAGCCGATCAGCAGGCCGTTGGCGGCGCAGGTGTCGATCAGCCGCTTGGTCAGGTCGGCGGCCGGCTCCCTGGTCTTCTTATCGCGGACCAGTTCCAGCCCCATGACCAGCCCGCGACCGCGGACGTCGCCGAGGTGGCGGCTCTTCTGCTGGGTCTCCTTCAGCCGCTTCATCATGAACGCGCCCATCTTCAGGGCGTTGTCGGCCAGCTTCTCCTCTTCCATCACGTCGAGGATCGCGACGACGGCCGCCGAGCTGACCGGGTTGCCGCCGACGGTGCTGCTCAGTTCGCCCTTGCCCAGGCAGCCGATGACGTCGGAGCGGGCGGCGACGGCTGACGTCGGGACGCCGTTGCCGATGCCCTTGCCGATCGCGACCAGGTCGGGCGTGAGGTTCTCCCATTCCATCGCCCACATCTTGCCGGTGCGGCCGTAGCTGCTCTGCACCTCGTCCAGCGTGAAGAGAATGCCCTTGCTGCGGCACCAGGCCTCCAGCTGAGGCAGGTAGCCGTCGGGCGGGAAGATGAACCCGGCCGCCCCGAGGTAGGGCTCGACCATGATGCCGGCCAGCGAGCCGGTGCTGCTGGCGCGGACCTCTTCCTCCAGCCGCGTCATGCAATAATCGATCAGCTTGGCAGGATCGTCGCCGACGGGTGAGCGGTAGGGGTAGGGGAAGGGGACGCGGATCACGCCGGGCATCGATGGGCCGTAGCCCTTCTTGGGACCGGCCATCCCGCCGACGCTGGCGGCGGTGTAGGTGCGGCCGTGGAACCCGCCGTGGAAGCCGATGATCTCGAAGCAACCGGTCTTGCGCTTCATGATCCGCCCGCAGGCCTCGGTGGCCTCGCTGCCGGTGGTCAGGAAGAAGACCTTGTCCAGGTGGTTGGGCAGGGCCGCCACCAGCCGCTCGGCTGCCACGACGCGGGCCGGCGTGGGGCATTCGTAGTTGTTGATGAGCTTGCCGGCGGCGTCGCGGACGGCGGCGACGAGCTTCGGATGGCAGTGGCCGATGTTGGTCACCAGCACGCCGCTGGTCCAGTCGATGTAGCGGTTGCCGTCCACGTCGGTGACGACCACGCCGGCGGCGCGATCCCAGACGACCGACGCCTGGTAGCCGGTGGTGTCGGCCTCGGCCTTGCGCCAGCGGTCGATGAGGGCCTTGCTCTTGGGTCCCGGCAGCGGCCCGGCCACGTGAGCGATCGGCGTTGTCTTGGCGGTTGTCGGCATGTCAGACCTCTTTCAGGAGAATGCGTCCTGGGTGCGGCTCAGTGTCCCGTTTCAAGTTTCAAGTTTCGCGCTTCAAGTTTCAAGTGGAAGGGGCAACGGAGGTGAGTGGTCGGCGTCCTCCACTCGTCGCTTGAAACTTGTCACTTGCCACTCTTCTTGGCTGCTTCCGGGTTCACGGGGATCCGCGGGCCCGTGCCGTCCAGGAACATGACGATGTCCTGGAGGATCTTCTCGCGGATCGTCCGCTCGGCGTCCACGCTGTACCAGCTCAGGTGCGGCGTGCAGATGCAGTTGTCCAGCCCCAGCAGCGGGAAGTCGGGCCTGGGCGGCTCCTTGACGTAGACGTCGATGCCCGCCCCGGCGATCCTGCGGGCTTTGAGTGCCGCGGCCAGGGCGTCGGTGTCGACCATGCCACCGCGGCTGGTGTTGATCAGGAACGCCGACGGCTTCATCCAGCCGATGCTCTGGGCGTTCATGATGTGCCGCGTCTCGTCGTTCAGCGGCGTGTGCACCGTCACGAAGTCGCTGCCTTCGCAGACGGTTTTCAGGTCGGTGGTCCGGATGCCCAGATTCTCCCTGCGCCGCTCCGAGAGGTACGGGTCGCAGATCAGGAACTTGACGCCGAAGTGCTCCAGCTTCTTGTAGACCAGGCTGCCGATGCGCCCGCAGCCGACGATGCCGACGGTCCGTCCGGCGATGCGATACATCGGCTGGATCGGTTTGAAGTCCCACTCCCCGCGGGCGACCGAGTCGTCCAGCACGCGGCGGCCCCAGACGACCTTGCGGGCGCAGGCGAACATCAGGGCAATGGCGTGCTCGGCCACCTCGTCCATGCAGTAGTCGGGGATGTACTCGAGCACGATGCCGCGGGCCGTCAGCGCCGGCACGTCGACGTTGTCGTAGCCCGCGCCGTGGCGGATCACCAGCTTCAGTTTCGGCAGCGCGGCGATGACCCGGGGCGTCATCTTGACCATGTTGACGACGACGACGTCGGCGTCCAGGCACTTGGCGATGACCTCGTCCTCGCTCGCCTGCTTGAGTTGGTAACAGGCGAAGTCCACGCCTCGCTGGGCCAGTTCCTTGGCCTCCCAGTCCAGGTCGGTTTCGATGTAGTCGGTGACGACGACGCGAATCTTCTGAGGCATGCCTTCCTCGCTTGCTGGGTGCAGTCAATCCATGCCGGTCCCACGAAACGCCACAGTCTAATCCTCCCGCCGGCTGCGGGCAAGCCCCATCGCGGCGCAGGAAAACGGGCCGCGGAATCGCTCCGCGGCCCGCGGGGTTGAATGCGGGTAGCCCGCTACGCCTTGACGATCCTGTCGCGGCCGTCGGTGACGGCGGCGGTGGCGTTGCGGGTGTCGACGACCAGCCTGGAGGACTTGACGATCCGGGCGTAATCGTAGTCGCTGTGGTCGGTCGCGATCAGCACGCAGTCGTAGGACGCCAGGTTGGCGTCGGTCAGCTCGACGCTGCTCTGGTTCAGGTTGTGCTCGCGGCCCGGCCGGCTGTGCGGGATGTAGGGGTCGTTGTAGTTGACCACGCAGCCCTTGGCCTGGAGCTTGGCGATCAGGTGGAAACTGGGCGACTCGCGGTCGTCGTCCACGTCCCTCTTATACGCCAGCCCCAGCACCAGCACGCGCGAGCCCTTCATCGGCCTGCCCCGGTCGTTCAGGGCGTCCTGCACGCGGCGGACGACGTAGTCGGGCATGGCCGTGTTGATCTCGCCGGCCAGCTCGATGAACCGCGTCGCCTGCTCGTACTGCCGGGCCTTCCAGGTCAGGTAGAACGGGTCGATCGGGATGCAGTGCCCGCCCAGCCCGGGACCGGGGTAGAAGGGCATGAACCCGAACGGCTTGGTAGACGCCGCCCGGATCACCTCCCACACGTCGATGCCCATCTTGTCGAACAGCACCTTCAGTTCGTTGACCAGGGCGATGTTGACCGAGCGGAACACGTTCTCCAGAATCTTGCAGGCCTCGGCCACGTCGGCCGAGTTCACCGGCACGACCCTGGCGACCGCCTGGCTGTAGCAGGCGACCGCGGCCGCCAGGCTCGCCTCGTCCAGCCCGCCGACGACCTTGGGAATCGTCCGCGTGCTGTGGTCCTTGCGGCCGGGGTCCTCGCGCTCCGGGCTGAAGGCGAGCAGGAAGTCCCTGCCAAGCTTCAAGCCGCCGGCTTCGAGGATCGGCAGGACCACCTCGCGGGTCGTGCCGGGGTAGGTGGTGCTCTCGAGCACGACGAGCTGGCCCGGCCGAAGGGCCTTGGCGATCGAGCGGGCGGTGGACTCGACATAGGCCAGGTCCGGCTCGCGCGACGGGGTCAGCGGCGTGGGCACGCAGATCAGGATCGCGTCCGGCTCGTTCAGCCGGGCCATGTCGCTGGTGGCGTGGAACTTGCCCGAGTCGATCAGCTTCTCGATCAGCGAGTCGGGGATGTGCTTGATGTAGCTCTTGCGGGCAGCCAGCTTCTCGACCTTGCGGGCGTCGATGTCGAAGCCCAGCACGGCCAGTCCGCCGGCGGCGAACTCGCGGACCAGGGGCAGGCCGACGTAGCCCAGCCCGATGATGCCCACCAGGGCCTTCTTGTTCTCAAACTTGTTGACCAGCGCTTTGGCGTCCATGCAGTCTCCTCGTGTCAAAGGCGCCGATGGCGAGCCCGAAGCGGACGCACCGCCGACACAGAGCTTCTATCGGCAGCCGAACCGGAGGGGCTTAACCCGCGGCCGCCGCCACAACGGGGCTGACAAGTTGCCCGCCGTCGGGTAGCCTGTCCGCGGACGGCCCCGGTCGCCGACAACATACCGATCTTGCGAGGGAAATGATATGCCGTTGGGACTTGGAATCATCGGACTGCACCATCAGCACCCGCGCTGGTACTGGCCGCTCTGGGCGCACCTGCCGCAGTATCGTCCGCTGGCCGTCGCCGACGGCGACGCGGAATTCCTGGCTGCCGAGAACGCCCACTTCAAGCTGGACGCCCACGCCGACTACCGCGACCTGCTGGCCCGCGACGACATCGACGCGGTGATCATCTGGCTGCCGCACCGCGACATGCCCGAGTGCGTCGCCGCCGCGGCGGCCGCGGGCAAGCACGTCATCGTCGAGAAGCCCGCCGCCGGCGACCTGGCCGGCGCCCGCCGCATCGCCCAAGTCGCCGCGGACCACCCCTCGGTGGTCGTCAGTTCGCCCTACTGCTGGCGGAACCACCCGGTGAGCCGGCGGATCAAACAGGCCGTCGCCGCCGGCGAACTGGGCTCGATCACCGCGATGGAAGGCCGCCTCAACGCCGGCCACCCGTCGCGCTACCTTCGCGACAACGCCGGCTGGATGCTCCGCGCCGACCAGGGCGGCGGGCCGCTGTTCAACCTCGGCGTTCACTGGATCGACTGGTTCCGCTGGCTCACCGGCCGCGAGGTCGTCGCCGTCAGCGGCGCCGTCCAGGGCCCGGTCGGCCAGCCCGATCGCGACATCGAGGACAACGCCCAGGCAGTCCTGACCTTCGACGACGGGGCGATTGCGACGCTGGACGTCAGTTACGCGATCACGCCCAGCTACCCCGGCGCCCGCGACATCTACGTCGCCCTGCGCGGGCGGCGGGGGGCGGCGTCCTGGTCGCCGGCTTGGCAGGGCAATGTGGACGAACTGCTGCTGGTCAGCGAGCCGCAGGGCGGCGCGGGCCCGGCCGGTCCGACCGGCAGCCGGGAGGTCGCCTCGACCGCCGGCTGCCAGCGGCTGCGGATCGAAAGCCGCGCGGTCCCCGGCTACGGCGGGCAGATGGGGCAGGACTGGCTGGCCGAGTTCGCCGCGGCCGTCGGCGACGTGCGCGGGGGCCGGTCGGCCGACGCGGCTCTGGCGGCCCATCCGACGCTGGCCACGCCGGGCGACATCCTGGCGGCGGTCGAGGTGGCCGACGCCTTCGCCCGCTCGGTCGTCAGCGGCCGCCGCGAGGCGGTGAATCCGGAGTGATCAGAGCAGCGCGTCGCGGGCCGCCTGCTCCAGGTGCCAGGTCATGCCCAGGCGGCGGAACATCGCGGCCGCCTGCTCCAGCGGCTCGCGAGATTCCTGGCCGGCGCGCTTCGTCGCCTGGGCCAGGGCGTAGAACCCCTCGGCCGCCAGCAGGTTGTAGCCGGTCGAGACCAGCCGATCGCAGGTCGCCCTCAGCGCCGGTAGGTCGGCCGGGCGGCCAGCACGCATCCGCAGCCACGCCGTCTCGATGTTCACCCACAACTCCAGCGTGCCCATGTTCAGCGCCTTGACGTCGGCGGCCACCTGGGAGGCCAGCGCCAGCGCCTCCTCAAGCCGCCCGCCCGCCCCCAGCGCAACCGCCTCCACCAGCCGGGCCTCCTGCACGGCCTCGGCGTTGCCCAGCGCGTGGCTGATCCGCGCCGCCTCCTGCGTCCACGCCACCGCCTGCTGCCAGTCGCCCAGCCGGCAGATCGCCTTGGCGCCGGCCCACAACCCGTAGGCCAGCCCGTCGGTGCGCTGCGGGTAGCCGACGATCGCCATCGCCCGCCGCAGCAGGTCCACCGCCTGCTGCCAGCAGCCCTGGAACACGCGGGCCTCAGCCAGCAGCCCCAGCGCCGCCGCCTGGCCGGCCGGGTCGGGCGCCCGCCGCCAGCGGTCGATCGCCGCCTGGAAGTGCGGCTCGGTTTGCTCGGTGTGCCCGGCGGCGGTGACCATTCGCATCACCAGCCGCGAGTGCTGGTCGGCCAGCAGCCGCAGCAGCCCGGCGTCGCCCGGCTGTCGCGCGTCCAGTTTGTCGCCCAGGGCCAGGCCCGCCTCGGTCAGCCGCACGGCCTCGGCGTTGCTGTCGAGGTAGAGCAGGGCCTTGGCCAGTTGAAACGTCGCCGCGACGCGGTCCATCGTTGCCGCTCCGCCGGAGGTCCGGTCGGCCAGGTCGGCCGCCTGCCGCGCGGCCGACAGGGCCTGCTCGCGTAGCCCGATGCCCTGCTCCAGGCGGTAGAGCAGGTTGAGGTCCTCCAGCGTCGCCCCGCGCCCCAGCCGGTAGGCCAGCAGCTCGCGGAGCGCCGCGGCCTGTGCGTCGGTCCGCGCATCCGGCCCGCCCGCCTGCCAGACGGCCGTCGTAAGGTCGGAGATGACGTCCCCGGCCTCCGCCGCGTTCCAGGTCGCTTGCAGTTGTGCGATGCGCGTCGAGATGTCCGCGTTGCTGTGGTTCATGCGAGGGTCACAGGTCGATCCAGTATCGCTGGACGGGCTGGCCGTCGATGCTCGACGCGACCTCGTTCTCCAGCACGCCGCCGTTGTTGCGGATGACGGCCGCCGACGCCACGTTGCGCCTGGCGCATGTGAGCAGGACCCGCGTCAGTCCCATCTCCCGGGCGGCCGCCAGCGTCAGGGCGAGCAGACGCGTCCCGACGCCCCGGCTGCGCTGCGACGGCCGAACGGCCAGCCCGATGTGGCCGAACTCGTATTCCAGCGACGCATTCAGGCGGTGGCGAATGTTGCTCGTGCCGACGACCCGGGATCGGCCGCGGAGGAGCCAGAACGTCGTGGCCGGCACCCAGCCCTCGGGCAGGCCGCGGCCGTGCGCCTGTTCGCGGCAGAGGCCGACGCCGGCAGCCAGGTCCTCCCCCTCCATCCCGCCGAAGCCGTGAAGCGATGTCTCGCCCGCGGCCGCGAACTCGGCCTTGAACGCCGCGAACTCAGCCAGCAGCGCCAGCGTCGGCTCGCAGAGTTGCAGCCCGGTTTCGTCTTCTCGCGGCGTCATGGCGTGAGTATCGATGACCGGCTGGGGAACTTCAAGGTTCCTGGCGGGCTGCGAGCCTATTTCGGCGACGCGCCGGCCGGGTGCTGTCGCAGCCACTTGAGCAGCCCCGACACGGCCGCCTCGGCTGACTGCGGGGTCAGGCCCACCGGCGCGGCCGACGGGTAGCCGACCATCGCGCTGCTCAGGTCATAGGGCAGGAAGATCACGTTGGCCCGCCCGGCCGGGTCCGCGTGGACCAGGGCCTCCATCGGCCGCTGCGCCCGCGGCAGGCCGAAGCGGTGGCGGTACCACGCCTGTCCGGCGGGCGCGAGGGCCTTCATCAGGTCGCCGGCCGGCGGCGCGGGCGTCAGCGCCCCTTCGCCCAGCAGCCCGTCCATGAGCCTGCTGAAACTCTCGGCGAACTTCTGGTCTCCGCCGGCTGCGTCGGCCAGCAGCACCCCGCCGGCTTCGATGTAGCCTTTCAGGTTCGCCTTGGCCTTGTCGTCCAGCACGATCGGCCCGACGCCGGTGACGTGCAGCATCGGAACGGCCGCCGGGTCCAGCGGCTGCGCCAGGTCGGTCGCCTGCACCTTCACGCCCGGCTCGCCGGCGTTTCGCAGGCGGACGTCGGTGAAGGCCCACGCCGCCGGCTCGGGGTCGGACTGGAGGTCGCTGCCCCATTTCAGCCGCCCGACCGTCGTCGGCGCGCCCGGGTTCTTGCCCTCGTCCAGCGGCAGGTAGCTGTGGCCGCGCCCCTTGAGCTGTCCGCTGTCGCTGACGTAGGTGTAGAGGTTGGCGGCCAGGTCGAACAGCGGCTTGGCCTTGACCACCTGCAACTGCTGCCACGGGCAGCCCAGGTCGACGCCGGACAGCAGCACCGTCCAGCGGATGCCGTTGTTCAGCCCCTTCATCGGCGCCGGCGGTTTGATCGCATAGGGCTTGTTGAACAGCGCCGAATCCGCCGGCACGGGCACCAGCTCCTGCCCGGCGAACAGCTCGTGGACCAGCGCCTCGACGCCGCGGGCGAACGTCGCCGCGCCGCGGCCGTCCGGGCTGAACAGCAGCGTCCCGCCGTTGGCGACGAAGTTGCGCAGCTTGGTCTTCTCCTCGTCGGTCAGCCGGGGCGCGGACGACCCGGAGATGTAGAGGATCGGGGCGTCCTGGAGGTCGTGCGCGCTGGCGTCCAGCGGCATGATCTGCCAGTTGAACTTCGTCTCGATCGTGCGGCCCATCCAGCGCGTCAGGTTGGCCAGGTCGCGCGGGCGGCTGTTCCAGTCCGCCAGCTTGCCCCAGGCCAGCTTGTTGAAGACGACCGGCGCCCGTCCGTAGGCCAGGAACATGATCGTCCACGCGGTGCCGCACTCGGGGAAATGATGGCCCGTGCCCCAGCCGCCGCTGTCCTGCTGAGCGTTCAGGGCGAGTTGGGCGGCCTCGCGATACCAGTCGAAGTCGCCGAAGTATTTCAGTCCGCTGGCCACGCCTGCCCGCTCCAGGCAGTAGAGCGTGTAGGGCTCGAAGTGAGTCAGCTTGCCGGTCTTCTTGAGCTGGCTGAAGTGGCTGCCGACCCATTTGATGGCGGCGTCCAGGCTGCCCAGCAACTCGGCGTCGACCCTTCTGCCGTCGCAGGCGCCGGCGGCGTAGTAGCGGTCCCACACGACGAACAGCGAGGCGATGCCGCCGAGGGTCAATCCGTCCCGCGAGCCGGGGTAGGTTGCCCTGCCGCCGGGCCACTTGTGGTCCGGCGTCACCGAGTAGCCCCATCCGCCGTCCTTCTGCTGGCCCCAGACATAGCCCTGCTGCACCAGCAGCCAGTATTTCTGGTTGATCTCGACCCCACCCTCCGCGCCGGCCCACACGCCCAGGATGCCGTACTGCGTGTTGGAGAAGTCGCCGGCGGGCGTCTCGGACATGGTGGCCGCCGGCCGCATCGAGTAGCCGTAGGTGCCGTGCGGCCAGATGCCGTTCTGGAGCGTGAGGGCGTCCTTGCGGAGCAGTTCCTGGGCGGCCGGCACGTCCTGCTCGATCGCCGACCACAACGACGCCCGCAGCGCCAGGGCGTAGGTGCCGGGAATGTCCTGCTCGGCCAGCCAGTTGGCGGCCTTCTTGAAGCGGGCGTCCTCCACGCTTCCCCCGCCGTGGATGATGCCCAGCAGGGCCAGCGCCGTCCGCCCGCCGCGCACCATGTCGTCCACGCCGGGTCGCGCGGGGTCCCACTTGCGGGCCTTCCATTGGGCGTCGCTCATCTGCTCCCAGTGCCCCTCCTTGTTCTGGAGCGACCAGATGTAGTCGACGCCCTTCCTGATCGCGGCGTCGACGTTTTCGTCGGTCAGCGGAACGACATCCTTGGCCCGCGCGGCGTGCGGCCAAGGCAGGAGGGCGAGAATCGCCAAGGGCACAAACAACTTGGCCGCGACTGCTGGCATGGCGACCTCCTCAGGAATGACGTGTCGGGGCGACGCCGCATCGGCCGACCGACGCCTCGCCCTCATCGAATATACCCGCTGCCGGCCGTCAGGTCCTCACCCTCATGCCGCCGACGCAATGAAGCGAGGTCTCGTCGCAGCGTCATGGCGTGAGTATGAAGGGTCCGCCGAGGCGCCGCAAGCCTGTCGCGGCCGGTGTCGGGACGGCGTCTTGCGTTCTGTGGGCGAACGGGGCGACAGGAGGCGGCCTGGCGGGGCAGGGGCGCGTGACGGCCGGACCATCCGGTTGGGCGTTGCATGCGCGGCGGCGGGCGGGTATGGTGGGAGGCGTCGGGAGACCAGGCGACTGGGTTGTAGATCGGCCCGGCCCCAGGCCCAAGCGGTAGGGCTGTCGGCATTTCTTCACAGATTCCTAGCGCCCCGCCGAATGGGTCCTGACACGCGGAACCTATGTTGCTGGCGCCGAAAGGATCGTCAGGCTGATTCCCCCGACCTGGTCCGAACGCTGACTCGTGCTGAGGGGTGCACCGCGATGAAGGCCGCCGGAACACGCTCGACGCTTCGCCCCTTCCGACTTCCCAGCGCCCGCGGCGGGCCGATCCGCCGGGGGCTTTCCGTGCTGACCCGCCCGGCGGTGGAAAAAGTTCTCGCCTTCGGCCGACTGAACGATCTTTACACGCGCGTGAACACCTGCGGCCTGGAGGCCTCCTTCTTCGACCGCACGCTGCGGATGATGGACGTGCAGGTCGAGGTCTCCGAGGCCGACCTGGCGGCCGTCCCCAAGACCGGCCCGCTGGTCATCGTCGCCAACCACCCCTTCGGCGGGCTGGAGGCGATCATCCTGGGCCAGTTGCTCGAGCGGATCGGGCGGCCGTTCCGTTTCCTGGCCAATTTCATGCTGGCGATCATGCCCGAACTGGGCGAGTTGATCTTCCCGGTCGATCCGTTCGGGGGCAGGGAATCGACCCGGCGGAGCATCGCGGGGATCAAGGGGGCGATGCGCTGGGTCGCCGACGGCGGAGCGCTGGCGATCTTCCCGGCCGGCGAGGTGGCCCACGCCCGTCTCGGTCGGCTGGGCGTGACCGACCCGCCTTGGCACGCCAGCGTCGGGCGGATCATCCAGCGGACCGGGGCGCCGGTGCTGCCGGTGTTCTTCGAGGGACGAAACAGCCTGGCCTTCCAACTTATGGGGCTGGTCCACCCGCGGCTGCGGACGATGATGCTCGGACGCGAACTGCTCAACAAGCAGCGGCGGCGCGTCGGCGTGCACATCGGCCATGCGATCGAGGCGACGCGCCTGGCGGCGATGGATGACCCGGAGGAACTGATCGGCTACCTGCGAGTGCGGACGCACCTGCTTCGCAGCCGGTCCAGCGAGTCGTCCGCCGCCCACGTCGGCCCGACGGGGCGCAACGAGGAGCCGGTGGTCGACCCGGTGGACCCGGCGCTGCTGGCGGAGGAGCTGGAGCGGCTGGACCCGTCCCAACTGCTGGTGGCCAACGGCACGATGGACGTCTGGCGGGCGCGGGCCGAGCAGATTCCCAACCTGCTGCGGGAGATCGGCCGCCTGCGCGAGCTGGCGTTCCGCGCGGTCGGCGAGGGCACGGGTCGCAGCATCGACCTGGACCGGTTCGACCAGACCTACCTGCACCTGTTCGTGTGGGACCGCAGCGTCGGCCGCGTGGTCGGGGCCTATCGCCTGGGGGCGACCGACGAGATTCTCGCCGGCGAGGGCAAGAGCGGGCTCTACACCAGCACGCTGTTCGACTTCAAGAGCCGGCTGCTGCGGCAGCTCGACCCGGCGCTGGAGCTGGGCCGATCGTTCGTGACTCCGGATTACCAGAAATCGTACGCGGCGCTGATGCTGCTGTGGAAGGGCATCGGGCACTACGTCGTGGCCAACCCGCGATATCGCATGCTGCTCGGACCGGTCAGCGTGTCCAACGACTACAGCTCCATGAGCCGCTGCCTGCTGATGCAGTTCCTGCGGCAGAACCGCTTCCTGGGCGACATGGCCCGGCTGGTCCGGCCCAAGCACCCGCCGCACGCGACGCCGCTGCGGGACTTCTCGCCGGGGCAGCTTTCGATGGTCGTCCGCGACCTGGACGAGGTGGACGACCTGATCCGCCAGCTCGAGTCGGACCGGCGGAGCATGCCCGTGCTGCTGCGGCAGTACCTCAAGCTGAACGGCCGCCTGATCGGCTTCAACATCGACCCGCAGTTCGGGGACGTGCTGGACGCGCTGATGCTGATCGACCTGACGCTGGTGGACCGGCGGGTGCTCCGGAAGTACCTGGGCGAAGGGACCGACGAGTTCCTGGCCCGTCACGGCGTCTCGGCTGCCGGCGCCGCGCGATGAACGTCCTCAACCGTTGAGAAGCCCCGTGCCAGTTTCGCCGACGCCCTCCCGTCGCCGCCTCCTTCTCGCCCTTGAATACTGCTGTCTGTTCGTGGCCGTCCCCGTGGGCGTGCGGGCGTTGGCGGTGGCGATGCACGGGCGGCGCGTCCCGCTGTTCCCGATCCTCTGGCTGGCGGCGGGTGTCTGCTTCTGGCTGCTGCGGCGCGACGCAACGTTCGACCGCCGCCGCTTCAAGTCGCTGGCCGATCTGCGGCGCGAACTGACGCCGATGCTGCTGCGGTTCGCCGTGCTGGCCGGCCTGCTGGGGGTCGTCGTGTGGCGGCTGGAGCCGGGCGTGCTGTTCAGTTTCGCCCGCGCCCGGCCGGGGCTCTTTGCGATGGTGCTGGTGCTCTACCCGCTGCTGTCGGTCTGGCCGCAAACGCTGATCTACCGCAGCTTCCTGTTTCATCGCTACGGCGGGCCGGACCTGCTGGCGGCGCCGGGCGGGCGGCCGGGCGGCGGCGGATGGGCGTTCGCGTGCTTCGCGGCCGTTACGTTCAGCTACATGCACCTGATCTTCTGGAATCTCTGGGCCCCGGGTCTGACGCTCCTGGGCGGACTGCTGTTCGCCCGAACCTACCAGCGGACGGGGTCGGCGCTCATCAGCGCGATCGAGCACAGCCTCTACGGCGACTTCGTCTTTACCATCGGGCTGGGCAGTTACTTTTATCACCTCTGAAGTGTGACCCGCCCGACATTCCTGCCGCGATCGAACCGGGTGGCGGCAGGACCGCAACCATCTGTATTATCGCATCTTACAGCCAATAGGGGATTCCCCTATCCCCCTTCGCGGACTTGTCCGCGTTGACCCGCCGGGTTCCCGGGGCATGGATAGCTGATGGCGGGAGGATCGGCGTTCTCCCGGCCCCGTCCGGCGGTTCGGGCGGGGCGGACAAGTGGAGGGTCATTCTCGGAGCCGGTCCGGCCGGCGCGGGTGCGACGCCGCCTGTCGGCAAAGGCCCGAAGGAGAGAGACCATGAAACCGCGACACGCAAGAGCGGCGTTGGTGCTGGCCGTGTCGGGCGGCCTGTTCGTGCTGGCTGGGGGGCTGGGTTCGTGGATGTCAGCGGCCCGGGCCCGCGACAAGGCGCCCGGCCAAGCGGCCCGGATGCTCGACGTTCCGGCGCCGACGCGGACGATCGAGGGGACGATCGTGAACCTGTGCGACTACCTCAGCCAGCCGGCGGCGCCTGCGCCGGTGGCAGCGGCGATCGACCCCATGGCCGCGCCTGCCCCGGCGCCCACGCCCAAGGCGGCCCCGAATGAACCGGCGGCGCCGGCGTTCGACGGGCCCATCGGCCTGACGCCCAACGTCCAGGGCCCGGCCCTGGCGAAGACGGCGGTCGATCCGCCCGGCGGCCTGTATCAGGGCGTCTACCTGTTGACGTTCTCGGCCGACCATCACGACGCGTTCGCGACGGCCCGCGGCTGGATCGGCAAGCAGGTGCGGATGAGCGGCCGCCTGATCGATCGCGACGGGCTGCACGCCCTGGAGATCGAGAAGGTGGAGCTGACCACCGCCCCGCCGACCGGTCAGCCCGCCGCCGCGCCCGGGACGGGAACGCGCCGGTGACCGGACGAGGCGTGCTTCAGCAGTACCCGGGCGGCAGGTGCAGCCGCCCGGGCCCGGCCCGCCGCCCGGCGGGCCGGTTTCTTGTACTGCGCGGCGAAATCGGTTGACGAACGCGGGCATCTCACTATTCTGATGGCCGACGCATCGGGACGGGACTTGTCGGGACGCGACTCCAGCCCTCGAGGGTTCCCCACAGGCCATGCGGATCGAACCTGACCAGCGCGAGAATCGGACCGCGGCGCGAGTGCTCGTCGCCGTGCTGATCGGCCTGGCCGGCTCGCTGGCGATCTGGCTGTTCGCTCCCTACAACAACTTCGTCCTGAACAACTCCTTCGTCTCCGACAGCTACCTGCCGGTGCTGGCGATGTTCCTGATGCTGGTGCTGGTGGCCGGGGTCAACCCGGTGCTGCACCGGCTGGCGCCGCGGTCGGCGCTGCGGAGTTGGCAACTGGCGATCATCTTCGGCGTGCTGCTGGTGGCCAGCGTCGTGCCCGGCCAGGGGCTGCTGCGCCAGTTGCCCTACACGCTGGCCAGCGTCACCCGCCAGGTGGGCGCCAGCCGCGACCTGGCCGCCCGCTACCACAAGATGAACCTGCCGCCGGGCCTGTTCCCCGGGCCGATGCAGTACGGCCAGCCGGCGCCGGCGGCTGAGGCCTTCATCACCGAGCTGCCGGCGGGCGCGCCGATCCCCTGGTCGGCATGGGTCGGTCCGGCGGTCAGTTGGGGGGCGTTCCTGATCGCCTCCTGGGTCATGATGCTGGGGCTGGCGATGATCGTCACGCCTCAGTGGCGGCTGAACGAGCGGCTGGCCTTCCCGCTGCTGACCGTCGAGCGGTCGATGATCGAGGAGCCCGGGGAGGGGCGATTCTTTGCGCCGCTGTTCCGCAGCCGGGCCTTCTGGATCGCCGCGGCCGTCATCTTCCTGGTTCACTTCCTGATCGGCGTGAACCAGTATCGCCCCGACATCGCCCCGCGCATCCCGATCGGCTGGGACCTGACCAGCCTGCTCAACGAGCCGCCGTGGAGCGCCCTGGCTGGTTCGCTGCGCAAGGCCCGGGTGTACTTCATGCTCGTCGGCGTCACCTTCTTCATGCCCAACCGCGTGGGCTTCTCGATCTGGTTCACCGTGGTCGCCTACGGCGTCTATCGGATGATCGGCTACTCGTATTTTCCCCCCTTCGACGATTCGGTGATGCTCGACCACCGCGACGGCGCGATGCTGGCGATCGCCCTGGTGGTCCTGTTCATCGGGCGGGCGCACTGGGCCCGCGTGCTGGGCGGGATGTTCGCGCGGGCCTCCACGCCCGCCCAGCGACGCGACCGCAAGGCCGCCTGGCTGCTGATGGCCGGTCTGGCCGGCATGTTCGCCTGGATGTGCTGGGTCGGCGTCAGCCCGGTCTGGTCGCTGCTGCTGGTCGGGTTCGCTTTCATCATCTGCCTGGTTATCAGCCGCGTCGTCGCCGAGACCGGCATGCCCTTCATCCGCATGTACGCCGAGCCGGTCAGTTTCATGCGGCTGGTTCCCGGGGCGTGGCTGAGCCCGATCACGCTGTGGATGGGCGGGGTCGTCGCGTTCCTGTTCCCGATGAGTTCCCGCGTCAACCCGGCGGCGATGATGATGCACGGGACGGGGCTGGACGAGCAGGCGGATCCGCGCTACCGCCTGCGCCTGGGCTACCTGTTCCTGGGCGTCCTGGTCCTGGGCGTGGTCGTCAGCGGCATGGCCCACCTGGTCTCCAACTACCGCCACGGCTCGACGATGGACCCGACGGCCTCCAGCCCGATCAATCTCTGGGGCACGCAACGCCTGGACGAAACCCATCGCGACATGAGCGATCTGGATCGCGGCGGAATCTCCCCCGGGCTGCACAGCGCCTCGCTCCACCTGGGGCTGGGCGCGGGCGCGGCGCTGCTGCTCTACTGGGCCTGCCTGACGATGCCGCGCTGGCCGCTTCACCCCATCGGGCTGCTGCTGATACGCACCAACTACGGCGACGTCGGCTGGGCGAGCATCATGGTCGGCTGGACGCTCAAGATTCTGCTGGTGAGTTTCGGCGGGGCTCGGTTATATAGACGAGCCCGTCCGGTGTTCCTGGGGTTGATTATCGGTGAGGTGCTGGCGGCGGTCTTCTGGGCCCTGACCCCGGCGATTCTTGTCTGGCTCAATCCGGGGCTGCCCTATGTCAGGGTGCAGGTGACGCCGACCTGATTGCCCCGGCCCATGCGGGCGGGACGACGCGAACGCGGCAACGGGAGTTTCAAGCGGAATCATGGCTCGCGGATCGACGGCAAATCCGGTCCTGCTTCGCGTCCTGCTGGGCGCGGCCGCCTGGCTGTTCGGGCTGGGCGTCTGCACGGGCTCCGCGTCCCGGCTGGCCGCCGACGACCTGCCCGCGACCGCGCAGCCTGAACCGGTCAGCGATCTGGTCGCCGGCGTGCGACGCGACACGCAGTGGCTCTGCCAGGCGCCGTCGCGTCTGGTCGGTTCGCCCGGACACGACGAGGCGGTCCAGCGGCTGGCCGACGAGCTGCGGGCCGTCCCCGGCGTCCGCGTCTGGGAGCAGAGCTTCGACGTCGTGGTTCCGCGCACCCGCGAGGCGCGTCTGACGGTCGATGGGCCCGGCGGTCCGCGCAGCGCGCCGATCTATCCGATCTGGCCGGCGTCGGTGCGGCTGGACGTTACCGGCCCGGCAGGCATCCACGGCAGGCTGATCTACGTCGGCGAGGGCAACCACGCCGAATTGCCCGCCCGCAGCCTGCGCGGACGGATCGCCGTGATGAACATGACCGGCGGGGGCAACTGGGAGACGGTCTGGAACGCCGGGGCCACGGCCATTCTCCTGCTCGGCTCGCCCGACGAGAGCGTCGCCGACGCCCACAGCCACCTGTCGCGGCTGCCGATCTACGTGCCGCGATTCTACATCCCGTCCGACAGCCCGCTGGCTGAGGCCCTGAAGGCCAGCCGACTTCGGCCGTTGCAGGCCGCCACGACGCAGACGGACCGGCCCGCGCCGCGGACCCAGCCGGGCGATCCTGACCGCGAAGCGGACCTGCTGGAAGGCACGGTGGTCTGCCGCGCGGACTGGGCGACGGCGCGGGCCACGAATCTCTACGCCCTGCTGCCGGCGCGGGCCGGAACCAGGCCGAAACCGGCGATCGCCGTGGTCGCGCCCATCGACGCGATGAGCATTGTGCCGGACCTGGCGCCGGGCGCGGATGCGGCGGTCGACGCGGCTGCGGCGCTGGGTCTGTTGCGGCATTTCGCGGCTGACCGGCTTTCGCGGCCGATGCTCTTTGCGTTCGCCGACGCCTACGGGATCAACCTGCTGGGCCCGCGGCACATGCTGGGGGCGCTGGGCTACACGCCCAAGCAGACGCGGGTCTGCCAGGAGGAGGACGAGGAGCAGGAGAAGACCTACCGCGAGCACGCCCAGTTGCTGGACGAACTGCTCAAGGGCGGCAGCCCAGCCGACGGGAGCAACCGCAGGCTGGGCAGTTCAAAGTACGCCGAGCTTCAGCGCTACGTCAAGGACGAGGTCGCCTGGCAGGTCGTCAAGGTGGACGCCGAACTGGAGCCTCGGCGGGTGCGGCGGTTCGGCCTGGAAGCCGGTCCGCAGCGCGACGCGCTGGAGAAGGAAGTCGCCGTCCTGGAGGCCGAGAAGCAGGACTACTACGCCGCCCAGTTGATGCTGCTGGGCAGCCGCACCTACGACAGACAGAGCGTCAAGGACAAGGCCCGGGCGACCTGGGGCCGGGCGGTCGCCCGGATCCGCGGGCAACTGGCCGAGCAGGAGCGACGCAGGGAAGTCCGCCGCAGCGACGGGCGGCTCCGCGAGGAGATGCTTGACGCCCTGGGCATTCCCTTCGTGGACCCGGACAAACGCGAAGGGGACGGGCCTTTCTACGACACGCCGATCGCCTTCCTGCTGGGGCTGGACCTGTCCGACGGCGGGCTGGCGGCCGGTCCGCGATTCCAGGGCGACCTGCTGAAGATCAACGAGACCAGCAGCGGCGGCGACTTCGCCCGCTGGCTGCTGGCGGTGAACAACCGGGAGAAGGAGATCAAGGCGAACCTCCGCGACGGCAAGGCCGACTCGCGCGGGCTGTTCTGGCCGGGGCGTCTGGCCCTGGCGGTGGACCTGATGCCCGTCGCGGGGCAGGGCGACTCGGTCGATTCGTTCACGGTGGGCAGTTGCGCGAACATCACGGCGCCGGCCCGCAGCTTCGGAATCCGGGCGACGACCTGGGCGACGCTGGACGCGGTGCGGCGGCGCGTGGACACGCCGCAGGACCGCTTCGGAGCGCTGGACTGGGACCGCCTGGGCCCGCAGATCGACGCGACGCGGATCCTGATCGAGCGGCTGGTCGACGGGGACGCCCCGAAGTTTTCGCCGCAGGCCAACGTCGTGCCCAACTGGATGCGGGCCCGCGGTTCGATCGTGGATCAGGCGCCCGGCGAACCGGTGGCCCGGCTGCCGATGCCCGACTACCTCGCGACTCTGGTTCTGGGCAGCACGCGCGGCGGAAGCGTCTCGTTCGCTTCGCGTCCGCGGGTCGAGGGCGTGCGGACGCTGGAGTTCGTGCGGACCGGGACCGACGGGCAGTTCTACTTCGACTACCTTCCCGGGCACGTCTACAGCCAGCGGGCGGCCCACCTGCTCCAGGCCTGGCAACTGGACGAGAACGACGGGTCGATCCGCCGCGGCGTGGACATGAACCGCGTGGGCAAGGGCGTGCGGCTGGACCTGAACGTGACCACGGGAAAGACGACGCCGCGCCGGGCGGTGGTCTTCACCTGCCGCGAGGTGTCGCTGGTGGGGCTGTTCGATCCGCGGTTCCTCATCCAGCTTCCGCAGGCGACGCTCCAGGACGCCGAGCGCGGCGGCAAGCCGCAGCGGATGAACTACGGGCTGACCGGCGGACAATTCTCCGCGCTGCTGGACCCGGACATCCGCTGGCAGCTCATCCTGCGGGCCGGGGCGACGCAGAACCGCATGGCCCTGCTCAACGTCGACACGCCCGAGAAGGCCAGAGGCAAGAGCACGCGCGAGGCAATGGAGGGGTTTGCCCTGGACCAGCGACTGACGCGCTCGCCGCTCTACCAGGGCGTGCTGGACTTCTACAACCTCGACGCGATCCGCGTTGAGAAGTACCGCCGCGCGGGCATCGTCATGAAGGTGGTCGACGACCTGCGCGGCCGGACCGCGGAGCAGTTCCACAAGATCGATGCCGCGATGAAGCGCGACGACGGCGGGGCGCTCTACAAGTCCGTCACCGGGGCCATGTCCGACGAGGTGCGGGCCTACCAGGCGATCCAGAAGACGGCCAACGACGTCGTGCGGGCGGCCATCTTCCTGCTGCTGGCGCTGGTGCCGTTCTCGTTCGCGATGGAGCGGCTGCTGATCGCCAGCCCGTACATCTACCGCCAGCTCGGCGGCATCGCGGTCATCTTCGCGATCATGACCGCGATCCTGTGGAGCTTCCACCCGGCGTTCCGCATCAGCAGCCAGCCGCTGATGATCATCATGGCCTTCGGCATCATCTTCATGAGCCTGATGGTCATGTCGATCGTCTACCAGAAGTTCCGCGTCCAGATGGAGGAGATACGCAGCGGACGGGCCGAGGCGGCCGGCGCCCGCACGTCGCGCGGCGGGCTGGCCGTCAGCGCCCTGCGCCTGGGCATCGCCAACATGCGCAAACGCAAGGTGCGGACCCTGCTGACCGGCAGCACGGTCGTGCTGATCACCTTCGCGCTGCTCTGCTTCACCTCGGTCTCCAGCTACAGCGACCAGAAGGAACTGAGCCTCGATTCCGCGGCGCCCTTCACCGGCCTGTTCATCCGCCAGCCGCAGGACCGCCAGATGCCCTCCGAGTCGCTGGCCTACCTGCGCGTCGTCATGGGCGAGTCGTGCACCGTGCCCCGCTACTGGCTGGTCAACGCCCAGCAGCCGCAGTGGAAGCTGCACGTCCGCAACCCGCGGCTGGACATCCCGCCGGTGTCGCTCCTGGGGGCTGTCGGACTGGACGGGCGCGAGCGGGAGACCACCGCGATCCGCAGCGTCGTCGGCGCCGCCGCCTGGGACCGGTTCTCGGCTGAGGGCGGCTGCCTGCTGGCGGCCCCGGTGGCTGAGCAACTCCAGGTCGAGGTCGGGCAAACCGTCTTCGTCGCCGGCGCCCAGCGCGTGCTCCAGGGCGTCTACGACGTCCGCCAGTTCGACGAGCAGGTTCGCGACATGACCGGCGAGAGCATCCTGCCGACCAACTACTCGGCCCTGCCGCAGGAGCAGCAGCAACTGCTGGCCAGCCAGGACATCGAGCAGCTTTCCGAGGAACTGGCGACCGGGCAGGGCCTCGAGCCCAGCGTGAACCTCAAGCGCCTGGGCAGCGACCAGGTCATCATCCTGCCGGCCGACGTGGTCCGCGAACTGCCGGGCGCCAGCCTGCGGGCGATCGCGGTGACGGCGCCCGGCCCGGAACAGGCCAAGACGATGGCGACCGACCTGGCGTCGCGGCTGGCGTTCCCGATCTACTACGCCGGCAGCGAGGGCGTGAAGGTCGTCGCGGCGACCGGCCTGACGCCCCAGGCTCCCAAGAGCATGTTCATCATGCTGGTGATCGCCGGGCTGATCATCTTCAACACGATGCTCAACTCGATCGCCGAGCGCAAACGCGAGATCCACATCTACACCAGCCTGGGCCTGGCGCCGCTGCACGTCGGCGTGCTGTTCGTGGCCGAGGCGATGACCTACGGACTGATGGGGGCCATCTTCGGCTACGTCGTGGGGCAGGGGGCCGCGACCGCGCTGAGCCACTTCGGCTGGCTGGGCGGGATCACGCTGAACTATTCCGGCACGCAGGCCATCTGGACCATGCTGCTGGTGATGGTGGTCGTGGTGCTCTCGGCGATCGTGCCGGCGATCCTGGCCGGCAAGGTGGCCGCCCCCAGCGAGCAGATGAAGTGGCGCGTCCCCGACCCGGTCGACGACGTCATCCGCGACTCGCTGCCGTTCACCGTGACCGGCCAGACGGCCAACGGCGTGGTCATGTTCCTGCACGACTACATGGAGGCTCACCGTGAGGGCAGCATCGGG
Source organism: Phycisphaerae bacterium (assembly GCA_022072085.1). Lineage (GTDB taxonomy): Bacteria > Planctomycetota > Phycisphaerae > JAJVII01 > JAJVII01 > JAJVII01. Next base: position 33,311 of record JAJVII010000012.1, on the reverse strand, counting down.
CACTTCTCGACCGACAACTTGCGGCTGTTCCCCTCCGACGCGACCGGCCTGCTGGGCATCGAGGCGACGGTCTGGCTGGCGCCCTATGACCTGGGCGTCCGGCAGGACGTTCGGCTGACGATCCGCCGAACGGCCGAGGAGAACGTGCTGGAGATCGACGTGGAGCTGCGCCGCGGGGCCGGCCAGGTATCGAGCTGGTGGAAGCTCAACCGCGTGTTCCTGGGCGACCTGCGCCGCCAGTTGCTGGGCTGGCGCAAGCTCAAGACCGCGCGGATTCTGGAATACATCGCCCAGGGGACCGAGTGGCTGAACCAGGTCGGCGCGTCCGGCCCGCTGCCGGTCCCGCCGACGACGCCCGGGATGTGAACGTTCGGTCCTGACTTGATCCGTTGAATCGCGGGAGCGGCGACGTCCGACCCGCGCCGAGAGTTGCGAATGCGTGAGGACAAGGAATTCCAGGAATTTCGCGAGCTGATGCAGCGTCCCGATTCGTTCGAGGACGGCACCGGCTGGCGGAGCATCGTCATGGCCTTCTTCGTGGGCCTGCTGATGACGCCCGCCCAGCTCTACATGCAGCTCGTCGCCGGCATCGAGATGGGACCCGCCGCCCAGTGGGTCACGGTCATCCTCTATGTCGAGGTCGCCCGGCGGGCCTTCACCAAGCTGAAGCGCCCGGAGATCTTCGTCCTGTTCTACATGTGCGGGGCGGTCATCCAGTCCGACGGCGGACTGCTCTGGCGGCAGTTCATCGTCCAGTCCGAGATGATGCAGAAGCTGGGCGTCACCGAATTCATCCCCTCGTGGTATGCCCCCAGCGACCCGCACGTCCTGGCCCAGCGCAGCTTCCTCATGAGCGCCTGGCTGGTCCCCATCGGCCTGATCGTCCTGCTCCAGGCGATCACGCGGCTGGACCACTTCGGGCTGGGCTACGTCATGTTCCGCCTGACCAGCGACGTCGAGGAACTGCCTTTCCCGATGGCCCCGGTCTCGGCGATGGGCATGACCGCGCTGGCCGACGCCTCCAACCAGCAGGACAGTTGGCGGTGGCGGACGTTCAGCATCGGCGGAATGGCCGGCATGGCCTTCGGCGCGATCTACCTGGCCATCCCCAACATCACCGGCGCCGTCTTCAGCGAGTCGGTGAAGATCCTGCCGCTGCCCTTCGTCGACCTGACCGACTTCACCGACGGCATCCTGCCTGCGGTGCCCATGCTCATCAGCTTCGACCTGACTTTCGTGGTCACCGGCATGGTCCTGCCGTACTGGGCGATGGTCGGGGCGTTCATCGGCCTGCTGATCAACATGACCGCCAACCCGATCCTCTACCACTTCGGGATCCTCAAGAACTGGGAGCCCGGCATCGGCGGCATCCAGACCATCCAGGCCAACATGATGGACTTCTACTTCAGCTTCGGCCTGGGCCTGGCGCTGGCGATCGCGCTGATCGGCTTCCTGCACCTGTTCCAGAATTTCCGCAAGGCCCAGAAGCAGGCCGACGAGAGCGGCGCCATCCGCCAGCGCATCGACTGGGGCAAGCTGTTTCACCCTCCAAAGGGCCGCGGCGACTTCCCGCTCTGGGTCGCCCTGGGCATCTACCTGCTGTCCACCAGCACGTACATCCTGCTGGGCTACCTGCTGATCAACCACGTCCGCCCGCTGCCGGCGGAGGTCGACGGCGTCCGCACCTACTTCCCGCTCTGGCTGCTGGCGTTCTACGGCTTCGTCTACACGCCGGTCATCAGCTACGTCTCGACGCGGATGGAAGGCATCGTCGGCCAGCAGGTCCAGGTTCCCTTCGTCCGCGAGGCGACCTTCATCCTCTCCGGCTACAAGGGGGCCTCGGTCTGGTTCGCCCCGATCCCGTTCCACGATTACGCCCGCCAGGCCCAGTTCTTCCGTACCACCGAACTGACCGGCACGAAGATCAACTCGCTGGTCAAGGCCGAACTGCTCATCCTGCCGGTCATGCTGCTGGGCACGGTCGTGTTCAGCCAGTTCATCTGGTCCATCGCCCCGGTGCCCAGCGAGATGTTCCCCTACGCCAACGAATTCTGGGAGCTGCGCGCCTACCAGCAGGGGCTGCTGTATTCCGCGACATTGCCCGGCGAGGCCGCCTCGCCGTTCAAGGAGGCCTTCACCCCGGCCTACCTGGGCGCGGGGCTCGTCGTCGCGCTGGGGCTCTACGCCATCCTCAGTCGATTCGGCCTGCCGATCTTCCTCGTCTACGGCATCGTTCGAGGCCTGGACAAGTCGGCGCCACACGCAATCATCCCCATGTTTATCGGGGCCGTGCTTGGGCGTTTTGTATTCAGGAGACGCTTCGGCGAGAATTGGGCCCGCTATAGAATTGTGTTCGCCGCCGGCTTCACCGCCGGCGTGGGACTGATCACGATGCTGAGCCTGGGCATCGTGTTCATGAGCAAGAGCGTGATCAAGCTGCCGGTTTAGATGCGGAACTCTGAAAGAACCCCCTCTCCCAGGGGTCTTTCAGAGGTCCTGATTTCGGATTTGAGATTGCAGATTTTGGATTGAGGAAAGAAATGCTCTCCGGCCAGGACATGGGATGCGATGACGCCCCAACCGACGGCCGGCGTTCCGAAAATCCGCAATCTGAAATCTCGAATCCAAGATCTCCCTGGCTGGCCTGGGGCAGTTGGCGGATGCGGATCCCGCCGCGATGGCGCCCGGTGAAGATCGAGGGCGACAGCCGGGGCGGACGGATATACCTGGGCGCCGACGAAGCGATGGTGCTCCAGGTGAAGTGGCGGCGGATGCAGGCCGAGAACTTCGACCCGCACGCCTGGATCCGCACGCGGCTGGCCTCCGACGCGTCGGCGGCTGTCCCTCAGGAGCAGACGCCGCGGACGGACGACTTTCCGTTGGCGGCCTGGGCGCCGCGGGTCGCGTCGGCTGACGGCAACAAGGCGGCGCTGTGGTACGGCTGGTCGCCGCGGGCCCGGCTGGTCCTGGAGCTGGTCTTCAACGTCACGGACGACCGGTCGGTCGCCCGGACGGCCGAAGACCTGCTGCTGCCCTCACTGGGTTCGGCGGCCGCGGACGAACCGGGCGTCTGGGCGGTCTACGGGGCGAGCTTCCGTTCGCCGCCGGGCCTGGAACTGGTCGGCCGCGAGCTGTTCCCGGGGCGCATCTCGCTGCGGCTGGCGTCGGGCGGCCGCGTGATGGCGCTCCAGCAGCTCTTCCCGGCTGAGCTGTCGCTGTCCCGGCGCGAGCTGGGCCGATGGGTCGGCTATATGCCGTTCCGCGAGCGGCGTCGCCGGGCCGGCCCGCCGGACGGCGAGCCGTGCGAGTTCGAGTCGCTCGGCCGATCGCTGCCGGGCGTGATAAGGTACTCGTACAAGCAGTTCGGGTATCCGATGCACTGGATCGCGCGGCGGCGGAACGTGGCGGCGGTCGCTCACGACGCCGAGTTGGACCGGCTGCTGCTGGCTGAGCTGGACAGCCCCGGCGGCTGGGACGAGGACGCGGTCCGCGAGGCGATCGCCGCGATGAATTGGGACCGCGGCCCGGGCGAACCGGAGGCGAGGTGAGCGTGGCGTTGCGACGGGGCAGGAAGCCGCGGCTGTCGCGCGAAGCGGCCATGTCGGCCCGCCCGCGAAAGTCGCCCATCGTCCGGCGCACCGAGCGTGAGAACGGCGGGGCGCTGATCACGCTGATGGCTCCCAAGCCGCGATGGATGCGGCTGATCGGCGGGGGCGGCATGATCGAGCGGACGTTCGGGCTGGACCGGATGGGCGTGGAGGTCTACGACGCCTGCGATGGCCGCACGAGCGTGAAGCGGCTGGTGAGTCAGTTCGCCGGCGGGCACAGCCTGGACCTCGCGTCGGCTGAGCACGCGGTGGCGACGTTCCTGCGGACGATGATGGGGCGGGGCCTGATCGTGATGGAGTTGGAACGAGGGGGTCAGGGATCGGGGATCGGGGCTCGGTAGGGAGAATCCGCCCCCCGACCCCTGATCCCCGACCCCCGGCCCCGTGTTCGTGGGTCTTAGACGACGGGAAGCAAGCATGAGCGAAATGCAGCGCCAGGTGAAGCTGCCGATGCGCAAGGCGATCAAGATCGCCTGGCGGAACATCCGCGTGCGCTGGTGGCGGTCGATGCTGGTGACCAGCGGGATCATCCTGGCGCTGGCGTTCCTGACGTACGTGCTCTGCTCGGACGCGATCGCCCGCGGCGTGCAATCGGGCGCGCCCCAGCGGCTGCTGGAGCAGCTGCGAAAGAGCGGGGCCCTGGGGGCCGCCGCCGAGAACAGCTCGGCGACGACCTGGTGGATGGTCGGCCTGGCGCTGCTGATCGCCTTCGTCGGCATCCTCAACGCGATGCTGATGAGCGTGACCGAGCGGTTCGCCGAGATCGGCACGATGAAGTGTCTGGGGGCGCTGGACTCATTCATCATCAAGCTGTTCCTGCTGGAGAGCACGTTCCAGGGCATCGCCGGCACGGTCATCGGCATCGTGGTGGGCGTACTGCTGGCGGTGATCGAGGGGCTGGCCCGCTACACGTTCGCGTCGGCGCGGTACATCCCCGGGCTGGAGATTCTGCGATTCGTCGGCATCTGCCTGCTGATCGGCGTTCTGCTGACCATCGCCGGGGCGCTCTACCCGGCCTGGCGGGCGGCCCGCATGCAGCCGGTCGATGCGATGCGGTCGGAAGTGTGAGGAAGAAGTGGTTAGTGGTCAGCGGCTTGTGGCTCGGGGTTGAGGGTCTGCAACAGGCCGCTGACGACCAGCCGCGGACCGCGATTTTCGAGGTTTCGATGGTCGAACAGTCGGCTGACATCCCGGCCGCCGGCGACAGCGCCCGCGACGCCAGCGTCCTGGCGGCCGCCCACATCGTGCGGGCCGTCGGCGTCCGCAAGACCTACTGGCGCGGCGAGCACGCGGTGCACGCCCTGGCCGGCGTGGACTTCTCAGTCCGCCGCGGCGAGTATGTCTCGATCATGGGCCCTTCGGGCAGCGGCAAGAGCACGCTGTTCAACATGATCGGCGGGCTGGACAAACCCAACGCCGGGCAGGTCTTCATCGACGAGGTGAACATCGCGGCGCTGGACAACTTCGAGCTGGCCTGGCTGCGCTGCCACAAGATCGGCTACATCTTCCAGACGTTCAACCTGATCCCGGTCGCCAGCGCCCTGGACAACGTGATGCTGCCGATGCTCTTCGCCGGCATGCCGCAGGCCGACGCCCAGGACAAGGCGGCCGAACTGCTCAAGAAGGTCGGTCTCGGCCACCGTATTCTGCACAAGCCGACGCAGATGTCCGGCGGCCAGCAGCAGCGCATCGCCTGCGCCCGGGCGCTGGCCAACGACCCGACGATCATCCTGGCTGACGAGCCCACCGGCAACCTGGACGCCAAGACCGGCCGCGACATCATCGAGTTGATCCGCCGCCTCAACCGCGAGGAGGGCGTGACGATCATCAGCGCGACGCACGACCACAAGATGCTGGCCGTCAGCGATCGCATCGCGTGGATCCGCGACGGCCTGGTGGCGAGGATCCAGAACCGCGAAGAGATTCAGATCGAGGAAGGCAAGATCGGCGCGGACCACTGAAGGAAATTCGGAATGCGGAATTCGAAGTGCGGAATCAGAGGCGAAGACCGGCTGCGGCCCGCACGCCCTGAATGCCGCATTCCGCACTCCGCATTCCGCATTGGGAGCAGACGGGTTTGAGCGAATCACGGGACGTCATCGTGTCCGCCCGTCAGGTCAAGCGGCTCTACCGCATGGGCGAGGAGAAGGTCTGGGCGCTGGCCGGCGTGGACCTGGACATTTACCGCGGCGAGTACCTCAGCATCATGGGCCCGTCCGGCAGCGGCAAGAGCACGCTGTTCAACATCGTCGGGGGGCTCGATCGGCCGACCGAGGGCGAGGTCTACATCGACGGCGCCCGCATGAGCGACCTGGACCAGGAGCAGATCGCCTACCTCCGCTGCCACCGCATCGGCTACATCTTCCAGACGTTCAACCTGATCGGCGTGATGTCGGCGGCTGAGAACGTCATGCTGCCGATGGTCTTCTCGGGCATGGACGACGGGCCCGCCTACGCCAAGGCCTGCGAGCTGCTCGACCGCGTCGGGCTGGACAAACGCTACGACCACCGGCCCGGCGAACTGTCCGGCGGCCAGCAGCAGCGCGTCGCCATCGCCCGTTCGCTCGCGAACGATCCGGCCATCATCCTGGCCGACGAGCCTACCGGCAACCTGGACCTCAAGACCGGCGAGGAGATCATCCGCATGCTCGAGGGGCTCAAGAACGACCTGGGCGTGACGATCATCAGCGCGACGCACGACCACAAGATGCTGGCCGCCTCCAACCGCGTCGTCTACCTGGTGGACGGGAAGATCACCGACATCAAGGGCCGCGACGAACTGGACATCAGCTTCGGCACGATCGAGGGCGAGACGCACTAGCGACCGGGCGGGGGGGATTTCAGATTGAAGATTGCAGATTGGAGATTAAAGAAGGCTGCCGGTGGGCCCCTCTTCAATCCGCAATCTACAATCTGCAATCACCAATTCTCAATTTCCCTCATTTCGGCGATTCGTCCGTGCGTCGCTTCGGCTTGTCCGTCGGCGGGTTGCCGTCGATCTGCTGAAGCTGCTGCTTGTTCAGCGGCTTGCTCGGATCGTAGCCGGTGTCGCTCTGGAGCGGCTGGCCCTTGAGCGGCAGGACGGTCACGGCGATCGGCCGAGTGGTCGTCGCCCCGTCGTTGTCGCTGACCGCGAGGATGACCAGGTGGAGGCCGACCTTCAGCGTCGCGGTGTCCAGGACGAACTTCGGCCCGGCGGCGACCTGGGCGGTGGGCGGCACGATCCAGAGGTAGTCGGCGATCGTGCCGTCCACGTCGCGGCTGTGCGAGGCGTCCAGCGTCACCTTCTCGCCGCGGACGGCGATCACGTTGGGCGCAATGTCCAGCACCGGCGCCCGGTTGGGCTCGTCGACGACATAGAGCATCGTGCTGCCCGACGCGGTGGCGCCTCGGTTGTCGGCGATCTCCAGCTTCACCTCGTAGACGCCGGTCTTGGCCTTGGCGGTGTCGATCACGAAGGCGTGCCCCTTGTCCTCGCGGGCCTCCAGCCCCTTCACCTTCCACTGGTAGCTGCTGATCTTCCCGTCGCCGTCGTAGCAGCCGACCGCCGGGATGGTGATCTGCCGCCCGCGCGTGACGATCAGGTGGCTGGGCAACTGCACGACCGGCTCGCGGTTGCGGTCCTTGACGACGTGGATGACGGCCTCGAACGCGGCGCTCGGCCGCGGCGGCGTGCCGTTGTCGGCGACGACCAGCTTGACCTTCACGTCGCCCGCCCGATTGGGAGCGACGTAGCGGAACCGCCGCCCGTGCACGCCGTTCTCCAGCCGGTTGTTCACGAACCAGTCGTAGCGCGTCAGCCTGCCGTCGGGGTCGTAGGAGCGGTAGGCGTCCAGGAACAGCCCGTGCCCGGCCTGCACGGTGAACTCCGCGCTCCCCAGGTCGGCCACCGGCGGGGCGTTGTCGGTCACGCGCAGCGCCAGCGCCATCGTGTTGTCGGACTCGCTGGACTCCGCCACCTGATGGCCCGGGTCCACGACGACGCGCAGGGCGTGCAGCCCGGCCGTCGGCGTCCAGGCGTCGGGCAGGGAAATCTCGGCGACGTCGCCGGCGGCCAGGCCGGCGGGGCAGGTGACCTCGCCCAGCCGAGTCTGCCCGTCGAAGACCTGCACCGCGAACGCCTTGCCCGTCGCCCCGCCGCCGTCGTTGACGACCGCGACGTGCAGGCTGGTCAGTTGCCCGGCGATGGGCCCCGCGGGCAGCATCTGCACCCCCGCGGGCGCCAGGTTTGCGGCGTTGGACCCGCCCTTGACCACCGTGACGAACGCGCAGTCGCGCCCGTAGAGGCCGGCTGAGTCGGTCGCCGTCAGCCAGAACACGTGCGTGCCCGGCCCCAGCTCCTGCCCGGGCAGGCTGGTGTCGACGACGAGGCAGGGCTCGGTGGTGACCTCGCTCAGGCTCGGGCCGGACCACCAGTAGCCGGCCACGTCGTGCTCGCGGTCCACGGTCCGCTGGCCGACGAGCGTGAAGGTCTGGCCCTGGCGGATGGTGATCGTCCGCCTGGCTGACAGGGCGGGCAGGGCGGCGAACCGCTTGGCGGCCGCCGCGTCCAGGGCATCCCACATCCTGCCGACCTCGCGGTCGACGGGGTAGCTGTCGGGCGTCTTGGGGGCCTTGGGCTCGTCGCCGGCCCGCTGGGCGAGGACCGACTCGACGAATTCGCTCCGCCGAACGCCGCGGCCGACCCGCACGCCCAGCACCGCGTGCGGCGGGGTGTTGGCGAAGTAGTGCGGTGTCGGACGGGCGTCCAGCAGCATGTCGGCCGAGTTGTTCTGCTCGTCGCGCTCGAAGATTTCGTCGCCCGGATCGACCACGGCCGACAGCAGCCAGTCGCCGCCGTGCGGCGGGCGCCACTGGAACGTCGCCACCGCGCCGGCTTCGACGCGCGGCAGCACCTGCGTGCCGACCAGCAGGACCTCGGTCTGGGCCTGGTTGAACTCGTGCAGCAGATCCAGCGCGGTCTTGGAGGCCAGTTCCGCGGCGTCGGGGCGGTTCAGCGGCAGGCGGCCCCCCGTCGTCGGCCGAAAGCTGCCCGCAGCCGGGCGCGTGAACTGGTGCGCCGCCCGGGGCGTGGTGATCGAGATGGGCGTGGGCACGAGCAGCCGCCCGGTGGTCGGGCGATCGCGTTCGGAGACGTAAAGGGCGAACTGGCGGATCGGCCTGCCGAGCCCGGGCAACTGCGTTTCGAGCTGCGACCACTTTCGGCTGATGTCGGCCAGGACGCGGTGCTTCTTCCACTCCGGCTGGTAGACCGCGTAGAGGTTGACTCGGACGTTGAGCGCGGCGACCGGGGGGTAGTCGGCCGACGGCGGGGGGTTGATCACGTCCACAGCGATGGTCACCGGGGCGCCGGCGTAGGCTCGGCCGGTGTCCTCAGCCAGCAGGGCGTCGGCGCGTCGGCCGCCGGCCAGCGACTCGGCGATTCGGCCGGAGAGCCGCCGCAGGTCGGCCAGGTCGCCGCGGCTGGGCATCCGGGCGGCGTAGACCCGCGCTACCTGAAGGTCGGGCCGCGGCAGGCCGACGTAGAACGTCCGCACCACGCCGTTGTCGAAGGAGTTCAGGTCGCTGATGTACTTGTCGCGCTCGGGGCTGTTGGCCCAGGCGGGCGCGACCGGGACCGTCAGGTGGGCCGTGAACAGGTGGAGCCCCGAGGCCTGCGGAACCCACTGGACCGCCGGCAGGTAGGCGCGGACGTGCTCCCACGTGTACCAGGTGGTCGTCACGCCCCAGTTTGTCGAGGTGTGGGCAAGGTACTGCCCGGGCGGGGTCTGGTCGATCTGGCCCTGGGCGACCTGCTGCTCCTGGTGCTGCTCGGTCTCGCCGACCAGCGCGTGGGCCGACGCGCCCACCTTGCCCAGCGCCCCGGCCGGGAAGCTCTGGCGATAGGCGTTGCCCGCGCCGACGCGGACGGCCTGGGCCTCGCCGGCGTAGGCGGGCTCGGAGGGCAGGCTGAGTTCGGCCTCCAGGTCGCCGATCGGCGGAGCGTCGATGTAACGCTGATCGGCGTTGGTCAGCCCGTCGTTCTGGTCCTCGACTTCGTCGCGCGGATCGATCACCGCGCGCACAAAGACGCGCGGGAAGACCATGCCCCCGCCCAGGTCGAAGTCGCGGAACAGGTCGTCGCGGCTGAACGGCCGCGTGAATGTGATCTCGCCGTCGGTCCAGGGGGCGATGTCCAGCGTCGTTTCGCTGACCATCCGCCCGGCGACGAACAGTTGCACGGGCACGCCCGTGGCGGCGGTGTCCGACGAGTTGCGGACCCGCGCGTAGTAGGTCGTCTGCGAGCCGATGGTCCAGTCGGCGTCGGCGACGCCCGGGCCCGGGCGGGCGCCCATCCCGTTGACGAAGAATCGCGGCCGCTCGAACCGCCGCCACGCCCAGGCCAGGTCGTTGGCGGTTGCGTCCTGCCCGCCGGGCAGCCACTGGGTGACCTGGCCCTGCGGATCGACCTTGACGCGGATCTCCCAGTTGGCGTCCTCGCGGGCCGGCAGATCCCAGGGCACGACGACCGACGCGCTGGTGGCCATGCCCAGGGCGACGACCCGCCGGGCGATCAGCACGCTGGGCCCGTAATACTCGCCGCCGTAGTTGGCGTTGTCGCCCACACCCTGGACCGCGATGGGGCACCGGTGCCGCTGGGCCCACACCTCGACCGGGACCATCGGGGCGGCGATGTCGGCGGCCCGCCGCGTGACCGCGGCCTTGATCCAGTAGCGCCGCCCGGGCATGCGCTGCGAGGCGGGCGCCGCGTCGCCGGCGGCGCAGGCCTGCTGGCGGAACAGACAGTCGGCCCCCAGCGTCGCCCCGAGGTCCAGCGTCGAGCTGAGCGTCGCCTGGGCCTCGTTGTTCACCTCGCACTGCTCGACCACCTGATGCCACGCGCCAGACCCGGCGGTGTCGGCCTGCACACGCAGACGGTAAGAGCCCAGCGGCAGGTCGGCGGCCAGCGTGAGGCTCTTGCTCAGCGTCACGCAGTCGCCGGCGGCCAGCGAGTTGACCGCCTGCGTCCAGAGCGGGCTGGGCACGCCCGCGACGGTCGACCCGTCGGACTTCTCAAGGATCCACTTGACCTGGAACGCCCCGGCGTCGGCGCTGCCCTGGTTGTCGACCTCGACGCTGGAGGTCAGCGTGCGGTTGTCGTTGGCGATCGTCGCCGACGGGATCATCAGGTCGGGCATTGGCGGGATCGCGATGGGAACCTCGGTGTCCGGCCTGTTCAGCGGCAGGTTCCAGCCGAGCGTGAACAGGTTGCCCAGCGGGCCGCTGCCCATGTCCCAGACGTAGGAGGGGGTTGTGTAGCCGATCTCCCCCCAACTGATCGTGACCTTGCCGAAGTCCACCTTCTGGCCGCTGATCTCGCTCTCGTCCTTTTCCTCCTCCAGGTCGTTGTCTTCACCGTCGGGGGGCTCGCCGCCGCCCTCGGTCTCGTCCTCGTCGGCCTGCTCGCCGTTGCCGGAGGACGCCCCGAGCTCCACCTTCACGCCCAGGGCGAAGCCCATCGTTGGCGAAATCTTCACGTCGTCCTGATAGTCGATGCCGGTCAGCACGATCCGGAAGTCCGACAGCTCCCGCAGGTCGGCCGGCAGCGTCACGTTGAACGTGTGCCCGGTCTGGTTGTCGTGGACCAGCGTCGTCGGCTGACCGACGGGCACGGCCGTGCCGCCGCTGCTGATCGACTCGGCCCCGCTGACCGCGACGCGGGCGGTCATGTCCTTGAACCGCAGCGCGAAGAAAAGGCCCGGCTGGAGCACGAGCTGAAGTTCCCCCTTGCCCGCGACGTCGTAGAGCGTGATCGGAATCTCGTCGCCCAGGTCGCTCTTGGCGCCGACGGTGTATTTCCCGTTGGGCATCGGCGTCGTGTAGCCGCCGACGTGGGCCTGGTAGCCGCAGTTGAAGTTGGGAAGGTAGGGGATGTCGTTCTCGATCCACACGCCGAACCCGCCGAGGCTCACGCCGATCCGCCACTTGGCTTCGCAGATCGCCCCAGCCCCGCTGCGCAGGTACGACCCCGTCCCGGCCGGCTGAAGCCGGAACGTCACCGGCAGCGTCCCGCCCGGGCGGATGTTCGCGTCGTCGTAGCTGGCCTGAAGGAAGGCCTCGTGGTGCGACAGCATGTAGCCCGGGCTCAGGAACAGCCGCAGCTTGAACTGCACCAGCGGGAACTGCGTGAACACCCAGCCGTCCTCGTGGCAGTTGGGGAACGCCTTGTGCGTCCCGACGTCCACCGTGGGCAGGAACTCCAGCAGCTTCTGCGACGACTCGAACGTCAGCGGGCCGACGACGACGGTCCGCTGCTCGGCCGCGCTGACCCGGGCCATCGTCAACAGGGCGGCCAGGAAACCGAGAATGGCGATCCAGCGCCGGGCGGCGAGGGGGGTGGACATGGCGTGCTCCGATCAGGATGTCAGATCAAGGATGTCGAGCGTTCGGGTTGGCCGGCTGCGCCCGGTTGCGGAGAATGCGTTCGCAACCCGCGGCGCCGAGACGCCGGCCGTGCAGTGCGAAATGAAACGGCCCGGCCTGCAACCGATCGGCCGTTGCTTCAATCGTACTGCCGTTTCCTCCGCCCGGCAAGAGATTCCCGGACGGGCCGGAGACGGTCGGGGATTCCCAATCCGACACCGCGCGGGGATAATAGTCGCATTCCCGATCTCGGGGCTCGCCTGCCCCGGCGTCGGCGTCCCGGGATCAGGAGAACGCGGCTGTGATGCGGCATCGGCTATCGAGACTCGGACTCGCGCTGTCGATCCTCCTGCCGGTGCTGCTGGCGGCCGGGTGCGACCGTCCGCCGGCCCATCCTTTCGTCGTCTCTCCGCCGTTCGGTCCGGTGGCGATGGTTTGCGCGACGTCGATGGAGGCGTGGGTCGAGTCGCTGGAGAACCTCGGCGACCTCCAGCCCGACAGCATCGTTCACATCCCGCAGATCGACCGCGAGGGCAAGCTGGGCATCGGGGCGATCTACGCATGGGCCCGCGACGCGTGGGTCTTCGGCTGGGTCGACGGCCAGCCGGCCGTGCTGCTCATGCCCGCCGGCGAGCCCCTGCACGATTTCGCCCGCGAGCAGTTCCCCGACAGCGGCACGAAGGTGATCGACGCCGATCCGCTTGCCTTCCGCGGCTGGAACCGCTTCGACGCCGGCGGCGACGTGGTCGTCTCCCCTCCGACGTCGGCCAACCCGATGGGCCGGATCATCGTCGGCCGACACATGTCGCCCCACCTCGCGCGGTACTTCCGGCGCCAGCGGCTCCAGACGGGCCCCGACGGCGGGCTGATCGAACTGGACACCGACTGGCTGCGCGTCGGCCACGTCGACGAGATCGTCGCCTTCGTGCCCAGCGCGCTGCCGCCGGGATACCGGCTGGTCGTTGCCGACCCGATAGGGGCCCTGGAGCTGATCCGCAAGACGCCCGCGCAGCGGGCCGTGTTCTACCAGACCGGCAGCCGCGAGTTGGCCGGCCAGGCGACCGGCGGCGGCGAGGATTCCCTCGAGGACCGCGGCCGCGACTTCAAGTCATCGGGTGCGAGCTGGCGCTACGTGCGGCTGTGGTCGGGCGCGGGCGGGGGGCAGGTCGCCCGCATCGCCCGCGTCGAGGCCCACCGGCTGGTCATCGACAAGGTCTGGGACCTGCGCGACCCGGTACGGCGCGGGCATGGCGTGGTGGCGGCCGTTTCGGGCATCATGGACGACCGCTGCGACAGCCAGGAGACCTGGTACGAGCCGCCCGACGCGACGACCCGCTACCTGCTGGTCGAGGGCACGCAGTTCTGGCGCGACGGCGGTGGCGAGTCGGTGCCGGCTGTCGTGGCTGCGGGCGAACTGGCCGAGGACACCGAACTGGCCGCCGCTGCCCGGCGATTGGCCGATCGCATCGATGGCCCGGACGGGATCGTCGCGACGGTGCGGGCCGGCGTCGGCGGGATCCGCCGCCGGGACGTGATCCGGCTGCCCGTGCTGGCAGCCGACGACGGGCAGGGCAACGAGGTCTGGTGGCTGACGCCCAACGCGGTCAACCTGGTCAACCTCAACGGGACTGCCGTCGTGCTTCAGCCGTTCGGCCCGCGGACGGACCCCGCCGATGACGACAGCGATGCGCTCCGGGACGCAGCGGAGCGGCGGATGGCCGAGCAGGGGGCGGTGGTGGACTTCGTCAACGGCTGGGACAGCCTGCACCGCGGCGGCGGCGGGGCGCGCTGCGGCACCAACGTGTTGCGGCACTTCCCCAAGTCACTTGCGCCAACGACCCAGCCGGACTCTGACGAAGGCGCCGCACCCGCGCCCAAAGCGACAGAAGACACTTCGCAAATTCCTGCGACCGACAAGTAGCACGACTCCCGGCAGTTGCGTCTGCGTAGGCGAAATACGTACGGTCGTGCATTTGCCCACGTCTCGCACTCGTGCTATGGGTACCTTTGCGCACGTCATCGACACTGGGGCGGGGGACACCATCATGAACATCAGTTGTCCGGTATGTCGTCGAACGGTCAAGGCATCCCGGTTGGCGCTGAGATTTGGCGTGCGCTGCCCGGGATGCGGCAAGTTTTTCACCATCGAATTCCCCAGGCCCGTTGCTCACCCGCCCCAGGCCGCCGACGTCTCCAGCCGCCCGAGCTGGTACGCCTCCACGGGTGACGGACGATGGACCGGGCCCTTCTCCTGCGCCCAGGTCGTCCAGGCCGTCAACGACGGGGCGATCGGCCCGGACACCATCCTGCGCTGCGCGGCGACCAGCGTGCAGGTGGTTGCCCGCGACGTGCCGGGGCTCTGCGCCGCACGGGCCAAGGCTGAACGCGAAGGCGACGCTGCCCGGGCTCGGTCAGCCGACCCGATACCGCCGGCCGACCGGGAAGACTGGTTCGTGGTCACCGCCCACGGCGAGTATGGGCCGCTGGAGACCGGAGAGCTGGTCAAGTGGGCCAGGCGGCGTCTGATCGACGCCCAGACGCGCCTGCGTCACGGCCGCAACCCGGTCTGCGTCATGGCGTCACAGGTGCCCGGCCTGCTGGCGGCGATCCGCGAGAGCGGCGGCATCAGATCGCCGCGTGTCCTGAATTGACGCAGGCCCGCCACGCGTATCAGGCGTAGCTGCCGCCGGCGTCGGCCTGGTCGGCGCGGCGTTCGGCGGCGCGGCGGTCGATGTACTTCGACCGTCGCAGTTCAACAAGCGGGTCGGGGGCGGCGCCCATCTCGCTGCGGACCTCGCCCAGCAGTTCCCCCACCTCGGTGAAGAACGCCGCGCGCAGCGTTTCCTCCGCCAGCACGATGTCGCCCGCAGCCTGGGCCTTGGCCAGCGTCTTGCGGTCCACCAGCAGGGCCTTGGCGTAGAGCGACTGGATCGTGCAGACGGTCTGCACCATGGCCTCGACCTTGGGCTTGAGATTGTGCGACTGGTCGATCATGTAGGCGACGGCGTCGGCGTTGGGATTGCCGGCGGCGCGGGCGGCGGCGATCTGGTCGAAGATCAGGAAGAGCTGATACGGCGCGATGCTGCCGGCGGTCAGATCGTCGTCGGCGTACTTGCGGTCGTTGAAGTGGAACCCGCCCAGCATCCCCTCATCCAGCAGGATCGCGACGATCTGCTCGATGTTGCAGCCGGGCAGGTGATGGCCGGTGTCCACGAGAACCTTGGCCCGCGGGCCCGCCTGCCGGGCCAGAAGGACGGCCATGCCCCAGTCCTGGATGTCGGTCGTGTAGAACGCCGGCTCGAAGGGCTTGTATTCCACAAGCATCGTCATCGACTCGGGCAGGGCGTCGTGGACCTGACGCAGGCCGGCGGCCATTGCCCGCTTGCGGCGGGCCAAGTCGTCCTGGCCGGGGAAGTTGGTCCCGTCGGCGAACCAGAGACTGAGCAGATTGCTGCCGGCCTGTCGGCCGATGGCGACCGAGTCGATGCAGTGGGCGACGGCCTGCTTGCGGGCGGCGGCGTCGGGCGAGGCGAAGCTGCCGAACTTGTAAGCCTGGTCCTGGAAGACGTTGGGATTGATCGCCCCGATCCGCAGGCCGTGCTTGGCGCACTGCTTGACCACCGCCGGTTCGAAGCCCGTGGGGAAGTCCCAGAGAACGTGAACGGCCATGCCCGGCGTGATGCCGGTCAGCTTGTGAACCTCCGCGGCGTCCTGGACCTTGTGCTCGAAGGTCTTCGCGGCGGCGGGGTGGAGGAACTTGCCGAACCGCGTGCCCGTCTGGGCGTAACCCCAGCTCGGCGTCTCAATGGTGAACCGCTTCAGTTGCGTCTTGACGGCGTCAACGTCCACGCCGCGGTCGGCCAATCGCTTCTTCCAGTCGCTCATGATCGTCTCCGTTTTCAGATCAAGTCGCACAGTCTTCCGTAGGCGTCCTGCCACGCCCGCGAGGGGCGCGGGTCGTAGTCGGCCAACTCGAACGACGCGCGGACGATCGCCCGGGCGTCGGCCCAGCCGGCGATCGCCCCGACGCCCACCGCCTGGGCCAGCAGGTTGCCCGTCGCGGTCGCTTCGACCGGCCCGGCCAGCACGCGGCAGCCGGTCGCGTCGGCGGTCCACTGGCAGAGCAGTCGGTTCCGCACGCCGCCGCCGATCAGGTGGATCGTGCGGATCGGCTTGCCGGTCACGCGCTGGAGCAGCTCCAGCGTGTAGCGCGTCTTGAGGGCCAGCGATTCGAGGATCAGCCGAACCGTCGCCCCGATGCTCGAAGGCGGCGGCTGGCCGCCGTCGCGGCAGGCGGCGGCGATGGCGGCCGGCATGTCGTCGGGGGCCAGGAACCGGGCGTCGTCCGGGTCGATCACGCCGGCCAGCGGCGGCGCCGCCTCGGCCAGCGCGACCAGTTCGTCCCAGCCGCGGTCGTCGCCGGCGGCGGCCCAGTGGCGGCGGCACTCCTGGAGCGGCCACAGGCCGGCGATGTTCTTGAGCAGCCGCACCGTCCCGTTGACGCCCAGTTCGTTGCTGACGTTGGCAGCCAGAGCCTCGGGCGTCAGGACCGGCTCGCGCAGCTCCAGGCCCAGGATCGACCAGGTGCCCGAGGAGAGGAACGCCCAGTCGTCGCCCGCGCCGGGCGTGCCCGCGACGGCGGCGCCCGTGTCGTGGTGGGCGGTTGCGACGACGGCTGACCCGCCGCAGTCGCCGACGACCGTGCCGGCCTCGACGAGCGGCGGGAAGATCGCCCGCGGCAGGCCCAGCTCGGCGATCAGGCTGTCGGCCCAGCGGCGCGTCCGCGGGTCGAGCAGTTGGGTCGTGCTGGCCAGCGTGACTTCGCCGACGGGCCTGCCGCCCAGGCGCGTCGCCAGGTAGTCGGCCATCAGCAGCATCCGCTCGGCCCGGGCCAGGACGTCCGGGTCGTGGGCGGCGAGTTGGAAGATGGTGTTGAAGGGCATGAACTGGATGCCCGTGCAGCCGAAGATCCGCTCGCGCCCGACGCGGGCGCAGACGCGGTCGCAGACGCCCTCGGTGCGATGGTCGCGGTAGTGGTAGGGCTGTTCGACCGCCTGACCGCCGCGGCCGAGCAGCACGTAGTCGACGCCCCAGGTGTCGACGCCGACGGCGGCAAGTCGGCCTGCCCGCGACCGGGCGACCTCCAGCCCGCGGGCGATCTCCCGCTCCAGCCGCCCGAGGTTCCAGCGCATGGGCCCGGGGGCGTCGATCGGGCCGTTGGCGAAGCGATGGGCCTCAGCCAGCGTCAGGCGACCGTCGGCGAGCCGGCCGAGCATCGCCCGCCCGCTGCTGGCGCCCAGATCGAACGCGAGGAAGGATGAGGGGTCGGCCATGACGTCTCCGGGCCCGACGACCGCCGGGCGACGCCTGTTTCTATGACATCGTGAGACCGTTTGCAACGGTCGGGGAAGACCCCGGAATCCTCGATTCCGAGCCTGGCGAAAGAAGGCGCGATGGAACCGCGCGTCAGTTGGCCTGGAGGCCGCGCCACTTGAGCAGGGCGGCGATGAACGAGTCGGCTGACTCCGTGGTCAGGCCGCTGGCCTGGAGGCTCGGGAAGCCGGCCAGCGCCGCGGTCAGATCGCAGGGCACGAGGAGCACCTGCCACTTGCCGTCGCTGGTGCGGCAGCCCAGGACGTTGAGCGGCCGCGTGACGCGGGGCAGCTTGTCCATGTGCCGCATCCGCACCTTGCCGCCTTCGCCGACCTGATCGGCGAAGGGGGGGATCAGCGGCACCGGCTGGCCGACGAATTCGGCGACGACCTTGCTGAAGCTGTTGACGAACTCATCGCCGCCGCCCGCGGCGTCAGCCAGCAGCAGCCCGCCGTCGGCGACGTACTTCCTGAGGTTGGCCTTCTGGGCGTCGTTGAGCGTCAGCGGGCCGACGCCGGTGACGTGGAGGATGGGGACGGCCTTGGCGTCAAGCGGCTGGGCCAGATCGGTTTCCTGCGCGGCGACCGAGGCGAGGTTGGCGTTGCGGCAGACGACGTCAACGCGCCGCCAGGCGTTGGGCTCGGGGTCGCACTGCCAGCGGCTGCCCCACATCAGCCGGCCGATCGTCACCGACGCCGCCGGTTTGTTGCCCTTGTCGGCGACCATGTAGGAACCGCCGCGGCCGACCAGGCCCGTGCCGCGGTCGGAGACGTATTGCATCAGGTTGCCGCCGAGTTGGAAGATCGGCAGCCCGCGGTTGATGTCGTGGCGCTGCCAGGTGCAGCCCAGATCGGACGGCGAAAAGAGCACGAGGATGCGGATGCCGTTGGTGAGGGCGACGAGCTTGGGCAGGGCGTTGGCCTGCTCGCCAAGCTGGTACTGGACGGTGTAGAGCGGATGGTCGGCCGGC
Source organism: Phycisphaerae bacterium (assembly GCA_022072085.1). Taxonomy (GTDB): domain Bacteria; phylum Planctomycetota; class Phycisphaerae; order JAJVII01; family JAJVII01; genus JAJVII01. The sequence continues at coordinate 14,957 of JAJVII010000012.1, read as the reverse complement.
AGGGGCGTCAGCTCCAGGTCGGGGAAGAGGTCGTGGACGAGCTTGTAGAAGTCGACGGTGAAGTTGTGGCTGCCGCCGGCCGCCTCGCCCAGCAGCAGTCCGCCGCCGAGGATGTACTGCCTGAGCTTCTCCTTCTGCTCGGCGTCCAGTTCGAAGTGGTTCTGCCCGCTCATCAGCAGGATCGGCGCCTCCAGCAGCTCGCTGACAGGGCGGCCGATCGGCATGATCTGCCAGTTGAACAGTTGCTCGTAGGTCTTGTGCATCCACGTGGTCAGTCGGGCCAGGTCGCGCGGGCGGCTGTTCCACTGCGACACGTCGCCGTAAGCCAGCTTGTTGAAGATCACTGGCGCCCGGCCATAGGAGAGAAACAGCAGGGCCCAGGCGGTGCTGACCGGGGCAGGGGCCTCGGTGTGGGCCGCCGGCCAGCTCCCGTCGGCCTGTTGGGCACGCAGGATGTAGCGTGCCGACTCGTCCCACCAGTTGTGGACGCCGAAATATTTCAGTCCGCTGGCCACGCCGACGCGCTCGACGCCGTAGAGGGTGTAGAGGACGAACCAGCGCGGGTCGGGTCGGCCGGTGTTGGCGGCGGGGTAGAAATTCCTGCCCAGCCAGTCCAGTCCGCGATCGACGGAGCGGACGAGGTTGGCGTCGGGCTGCCGGTCGCAGTTGGCGGCGTAGTACTTGTCCCAGACGATGAACAGGCTGGCCAGTCCGCCCAGGGTCATGCTCTGGTAACTGACATCATCGGGTCGGCCGCCGCTGTAGCTCCAGCCGCCGTCCTTGTGCTGGAGCGAAAGGTAGCCGTGCTGAACATACTGCCAGTACTTCTGCGGAATCTCGATGCCCGCGTCGTTGAGCTGCCAGACGCCCAGGATCCCGTACTGCGTGTTGGACAGATCGCTGAACATCGTCGCCGTGGTTTCCTTGCTGAACGTCGCCGGTCCGGACGGCGGCTTGGCCGGCGCCCGCTGATTCCGGGGCTTCCAGTAGCCGTAGGTTCCGTCCGAGTGCATCGCTGCCAGCAGCCACTCCTTGTCGTCCTCCATGACGCGGCGGTAGCCCTCGCCGGATCGGCCGAGGTTGGACAGCAGCGCCGCCCGCAGGCCCCGCGCGTAGGTCCGTTCGAGCCGCAGGTCGGCCAGCCATTTCAGCGGCTTGTCGAATCGCGGATCCTCCGGGCTCACGCCGCACTTGAGCATCGCCAGCAGCACCAGGGCGGTTCGGCCGCCGTACTGGGTCGCGGGGTTGTTGGGCTGGTCGGAAATCTTCACGTCCTTGATCTGCCTGGCATACTCGGCTTCGGTGAGCGACTCCCAGTTGCCGTCGGCGTTGCGGGCCTTCCAGAGGTACTCCAGCGCCCGCTGGATCGTCTGGTCCACGAGCTCGTCGTTCAGCGGCTGCTCGCGCCAGGTGGCCGGTTTGGCCGGCGGGGCGCCCAGCGCAGGCAGGCAGACAGCCAGTGAGATCAGACCGATGCAGGCGAATCGAGCCATGGCCGCTCCCCGCCTGAAGGCGTTGCAGGGTTGCCAATCCCCAGCAGGAATCTAACATGGAATGTTAACGCAAGCCGCAACGGGATGCCAACGTGCAGGAGGTCGCCATGCGCAGATTGTCGATCCTCGGATTCGGGTTGCTGATCCTCGCCAACGCCGCCGCCGGCGCCGACGAGGCCCCCGGCCCGTTCAGGCCGCTCTCGCAGGACACCGGCGGGCATCCCTTCAGCCAGGTGATCTATGCGCCCACGATCAACGCCCTGGTGAGTTGGGGCACTCGCGTGCACGGGATCAGGATGACCGCCGCCGAGACGATGCACTTTCCCGTCGAGCAGGGCAAGTGGATCGACGCGCTGCCGGCTGCGGTGGCCGACAAGTGGGCCGGCCAATACAAGGAATGGGGCGACTGGGAGATATGCTCCCCGACCGCGAGCTTCTACGAGCGAGACGGGATCAGGCTGCCCAGGCCCAATTCCAGCTTCTACCAGTGCTGCTGGGACCAGGCGAATCAGCGGGTGCTCTTCTATGTCGGCTCGATGACTTTCAGCTACGACCCGGCCAAGTGCGAGTGGAAGCTGATCCATGACGTGGGCGACAAGGCCCAGCCGCCAGCCCTGCTGCTGTGGGGGGCGATGTGCTACGACCCGGTTGGCCGCCAGGCGATCCTGTTCGGCGGCGGAGGAGTTGACGCCCCCGATGGCCGGCCTCACACCTGGGCGCTGGACTGCACCAACGACACGTGGAAGAAGCTGGACCTGAAGGTCGAGCCGCCGCCGCGCTGCAACAGCCGCCTGGTCTACGACAGCCGGGACAAGCTGATGGTGCTCTTCGGCGGCGACGGCCAGGATCGCGGCCTGGCCGACACGTGGGTCTTCGACCCGGCCAGGCACGAGTGGCAGCAGCGGCAACCGAAGGTTTCGCCCCCGCCGCGAAGCTGTCACGCGATGACCTACCTGCCCAAGTCGGGCCTGGTTCTGCTGATCGGCGGACGCGTCTGGGCCGACTGGCAGAAGGCCCAGAAACTGGCCAACCAGGTGTGGGTCTACGACGTGTCGGCCGACGCCTGGTCGCCTGTGAACGCGACCGCCCCGCGGGCCGACTGGCTCTCGGCCGAGGCGTTGCCCGGCAGCGACGAGGCGATCCTGGTCGCGTGCGACCTGAACCGTCACAACCGGCGGACCTGGCGGTTCGCCTACGACCCTGCGATGCGCGTGGCAGCGGACTCGCCGGAGGCCGCAAAGTTCGGCGGCGTGCCGCAGGGGACGTTCGGGCTCAAGGCCGACCGGACCGTGGCGTGGTACAGCCAGGCGCCTGCGCCGGAACCCGAGAAGACGGCAGCGGAACTGGCCAAGCTGCCCGCGAATCAGTGGGTGGACCTCAAGCCGCCGCGGACGACCAATGGCCGAACGTGGGGGACGGCCATCTTCGACGGCGACCGCGGCGTGGCGATGAAGTGGGGCGGCGGACACAGCGGCTATCAGGGCACAGACATGGCGTTCTACGACGTCGCGACCAACCGCTGGAACATCGACCGTGACGCGGCCTACACGCCCGACCCTTTCGGGCAGTGGGCCCGCCGACCGGCCGGCCGAACGTTCTTCAATCAGCCCTGGGCCCGCCACATGCGGCACACCTGCGCTTATGATCGCGTTCGGCACGTGGGCGTCTTCACCGACGCCGGCGGATCGGACTGGTTCGACCGCGACGCGGGCAAGGTAATCAAGTGGACCTGGATCTATGACCCGGTGAAACGGGCGTGGCTGGATCGGCTGGTCCCCCAGCCGTTCCCGGGCGGCGGGTCGGTCTCGCCGATCGCCATCGACACCCCCACCGGCGTGGTCGTCTACCAGCACGACGCCCGGGACACGTGGGGCAACAGCGGGCGGCTCTATCGTTTCACCGGCGAGGCCGGCAAGCCCGAGACCTTCGGCTGGGACGAGATCAAGATCGCCAACAGCGATCGGCCGTTCCAGCGTGAGCACATGACGATGGTCTACGACAGCAAGCGGGATCGGCTGATCTTCCTCAGCGGCGACAGCAAGAGCGGCAAGCCGGAGCTGTGGTTCTTCGGTTTCGCCGACGGCAAGTGGGTCCGCAATCCGTCGCCGGCCGACGGCGGCGTCGTCTCGCGCGAGGCGGTCTACGTGCCCGACGCCGACGCGGTGCTGGCCTACGGGCCGACCGACAAGGACGACGAGCACTGGACGCACGTCTACCACTGCGCCGAGAACCGCTGGGTGACGCCGGACATCAAGACCCCGCACTCGCAGGCTGTCCACGAGTGCGCCCTGCTGTATGACCCGGTTCACAAGCTGTCGCTGCTGCTGTGGCCGCAGCAGTTCGAGGGCCCGATCGCCCCGCTGGCGTTCCGCCTGGACGCGGCGGCGCTGGCCAAGTGACGGCGGTCGGCCCGAAGTACCCCGCGTGACGTTCCGCACCCGTTGGAAAGGAGCCGTTTGATGTCTCGCAGCAAGCGTGCAGCCCCCTTGCCCCCGGCGGTTGATGGAGTGCTTCGTCGGATCGACCGGCTCGTGCCGGCCATGGTCCGCTTCACCGCCGACCTGTGCGCGATCGACACGGTCAACCCGCCGGGCCGGAACTACGGCCGCTGCGTCGCGGCGCTGAAGGCGAAACTGGAAGCCGTCGGCCTGACCACGCGGGTCGTCAACGTGCCCAAGGCCGAGCTGAAGCGCCTCGTGCCCGAGCACGGCGGGCGATATCCGCGGCCGAGCCTGATCGCCCGTTGGGACGTGGGGGCTGCGCGGACCCTGCACATGACCGGCCACTACGACGTCGTGCCGCCGACCGGGGGCTGGACGCGCGACCCGTTCAAGGCGGCCGAGCGCGGCCGGCGGCTCTACGCCCGCGGCAGCAGCGACATGAAGGCCGCCGACGCGGCTGCGGTCTTCGCCATTCAGGCGATGCGGCAGGCCCGCGTCACGCCGCCGTGGAACATCGAGCTGAGCTTCACGCCCGACGAGGAGACCGGCGGCCACGCGGGACTCGGCTGGCTGGTCCACAGCGGGGCGATCCGGCCGGACGCCGCCGTCCTGCTGGAAGGGGCGTCGGGCGATCGCATCGGCTACGCCCATCGCGGTGTGCTCTGGCTGCTGGTGACCGTGCTCGGTCGGGCGGCCCACGCGTCCAACCCTGCCAACGGCGTCAGCGCCCTGGGCAAAGGCCGCATGCTGCTGGCGGCGCTGGACGAGTTGGCCGTCGAACTGGCCGGTCGCAGGACGCGGCTGGCGACCAGCAGCGGAACTCCCAAGGGCCCGACGCTCATGCCCGGCGGGCTGATCGGCGGTGGGGCGGGCAAGGTGAACACCATCCCCGACCGCTTCGTCTTCTCCATCGACCGCCGCATCAACCCCGAGGAGAGCATCCCGGCTGCCAAGGCCGAGATCGTCAGCTGCCTGCGCGACGTCTGCCGCCGCGACGGGACGTTCAAGGTCCGGATCGACGAACTGATGCGCGTGGACCCGGGCACGATCGCCCCGGACCATCCGCACGCCCGGCTGGCTCGCAAGGTGCTGCGGCAGTTGGTCGGCAAGCCCGTCCGCTTCCGCATGACCGGCGGTTTCACCGACATGCACTGGCTCAGCCGTGACGGCGGCGTGCCGACGGTGATGTACGGCGTCAGCGGCAAGAATGCCCACGGCGACGACGAGTATGTGGATATCCCGTCGATCCGGGCAGCCGCCCGCTTCTATGCGGCCCTGGCGATGAGCATGCCGAAGTAGCCACACTACCGCTTGCGACAAGGGAGTATGCGACATGAAACTGCTGCTTGTATCCGCGATCGCCCTGCTGTTCGGCGCCCATGTCCTGGCCGCCGGAGACCGGCCGGCGTCGGCCATCACCGGCGTTCGCGTCACCTGCGACCGCTGGCCGGACGCGCGGGATCTGCGGCAGTTCGGCCTGGACGCCTGCCGCCTGGAGAACGCAAAGACCGACACCGACAAGGCCCTGGCCGTGTGGCGGTGGATCCGCCACCTCTCCACCTCCACCAACGGCCACATCCCCGAGGAACCCGGCCCGGACGGCAGGACCGTCAAGATCCACGACGACGCGATTAAGATTCTCAATGTCTACGCGGCCCACTGGTGCGACGGGCTTTCGCGGGTCTACGAGCTGGTCTGGCGGGCGATGGGCCACCGGGCGACCAAGTGCTTCTTCAACGGCCACACCGTCGTGCTGGCCGAGTGGCGCGACGACGACGGACAGACCCGCTGGCACACGCTGGACACCTCCGAGGGCTGGTTCGCCTACACCCGCGACGGCTCGCGGATCGTCTCGCCGGACGACCTGATGTGGGACTTCTCGCTCTACCAGTGGCCCAGCCGCACGCCACGCAACCACATCGACTGGGACTTCGCCTACTGGGGCTGGGTCGCCTGCCCGCACGCCACGACGCCCGCGCCGCTGGCCGACATCTCCGTCTCGCCCGGCGGCCTTCACGTCAGCGCCTGGGGTCAGCCCTATTCAGAAAAGCGCCCGCCCAACCTCTGGGTCGACAACTTCGGCGGGCTCAAGGGCCTGACCAGTTTCGAGCACGGGCCCTACGTCATTCACGCCGGCAGCAGCGAAGACCGATTCCTGCTGACGCCCGCTGACGGGACGCCGGCCGACGGCGGCGGACTGGTCTTCCACCGGACATTCCCGGCCGTTGTCGCCGATTCGCAATGGTTTCTCCGCTTCCGCCGGGCCGCGGAGAAGGACACCTTCAGGCTCTCGCTGTCGATCGACGGCGGCAACAGTTGGAAGCTCCTGCATCAGAGCGAGGCCGTCGGTCCGGCCCGCGACGGCACGACGGCTGTCAACCTGTGCCCGCAGGATACGGTTTCCCTGCGGGGCCGTTACGAGGCCTGGGTGAAACTGGAGACCACGCCGGGCACGCGTGTCGACTCGGTCGTCTGGACGGCACAGCTCCAGGACAACATCTTCGCCCTGCCAACATTGATGCCGGGGACCAACCGCATCCACGTTGCCGCCGACATCCCGGCCGGCCGGGCGCTGAAGATGACGTGCGAATGGCTGGACGCCGCCGGCAGGGCCCAGCGGAATGTGACGCGGGTGAACAAAGCCCCAGCCGACTACACGATCGTGTGCGCCGGGCGGCGGTGGGAAGACGTCACCTGCACGAAGCTGACCTATGAGAACGTCCCGGCTGAGGGCGAGCGGGCGGTGACAGTGCTGGAGCACACCGGCCCGGCCGCCAACGATGGTCCGTTCGACGCGGCCTTCGCGACCGTGGACATCATAAGCAGGGACTGCCCGCCGAAAGAGATGGCACCGGCTGCCGACTACATCGGGCAACTCTCCGACCGCAAGGAGCGATACAACGCGCTGGCCGCGTTGCGCGTGCTGGGGGCGGAAACAGCGGCGCCGGCTGTCCGCGACCTGGTGCTCAACGAGACGAAGGACATGCGGCTGCGCACCTATGCGATCCAGACGCTGTGGGCGCTGGACCCGGCGATATGCCGCCCGGTAGCGCTGGCGGTGGTGAAGGGCTCGCCCGAGATCCGCTATGACGTGCCGGACGACAAGCCGGCCGCCGTGCAGGACAAAGAATCCTTCCGGGGCTTCTCGGCCATGGTGGTCGCCCGGCTGGGCCTGCGCGAGGCGATCCCGCTGATGGAACCGGGCTGGCGGACGACCAAGGGGCTGGCGGGCCGATGGGCCTACATCCGGGCCCTGGGCATCTTCGGCGGAAAGGAGGCGGTCGGGCCGCTGGTCGAGATCATGAACGCCGCGGTCAATGCCGGCGATCCGGACTCGATGGAACTGGCAGCCGTCGCACTTGGCGGCATCGGCGACCCGGCGGCCGCCGAGGCCCTGCTGGCGGCGCTGGACCGCGGAGGCGACTACCCGCGGCCGTACGTCCTGGCCGCCCTGGCGGCCTGCGGCGTCAAGTCAGCGGCCCCGCCGATCCGCCGGCACCTGGCCAGCCGCGACGAGGCGATTCGTCAGGCGGCGTTCGAGGCGCTGATCCGCCTGAACGACGCCGCGGCCCGGCCGGTGATGGAACGGGCCGCCGCGAAGGAGCCGATTGACTGGCTGAAGTCGGCCATGGCAGAAAAGCTGGCGGCGTGGAAGGACAACTGATCCCGCAGGCATGGACAAAGGCCGCCGGGCGGTTGAAAGCCCGGCGGCCTCTTCTATGGGCATCCAGTTGTTCGTTACCTGCCCAGCGTGACGACCTTGCCGTTGGCGGCGGCGCTCCTGACCTCGGCGACGACGGTGCGGATGGCGTCGCGGCTGGTCCTGGCAGTCACCACGGTCGGCTTCTGCTTCTTCTCGATGCAGTTGACCAGGTACTTCAGTTCCTCGGCCCAGCCGTCGCTGCTGGCGACCTTGGGCGTTTCGACCTTGTTGTTGGTGATGACGGTCATCGGCTGCCCGCTGGTCATTCGCCAGTGGATCGTGCCCTTGGCGCACTCGATGGTGAAGGCCATCTCGAACGACCACTTGTCGGGATAGGTCCACCCGCCGCGGACGGTCGCGACCACGCCCTTGGGGTAGACCAGCGTCGCAGTGACGTGGTCGAACCCGCCGCTCTCGCCTTTGTAACCGACGGCCGACACGTGCGTGGGCACGCCGGCCAGGTAGTTGGCGTAATCCACGTCGTGGACGTGCAGGTCGAAGGCGGCGCCGCCGCTGCGCTTGGCGTTCAGGAGCCACTGCTGGGTGCTGTAGCGCGGCGTGGGGGCCAGCCGCTCCAGGAAGATCGTCTTGAGCGGTCCGAGCCGGCCGCTGGCGACGATCTGCCTGGCCACCGCATACTGCGGCCAGAAGCGGATGCACTGGGCGACCATGTAGGCGCCCTTGGCGCGGGCGGCGACGGCGGCGACCTTGTCGCAGTCGGCGACGGTCAGGGCCATCGGCTTCTCGTTGATGACGTGCTTGCCGGCCTTGAGGGCGAGCACGGCGTACTTCGCGTGCAGGTCGGTCGGCAGGCAGATGTCGACCAGGTCGACGTTGGGGTCGGCGATGAGTTGCTCGGGCTTGGCGTAGCTGGCGATCTTGCTCAGGTCCACGCCCTTGCCGCCCGAGGCCGACAGGTTGCCGCCGACGCCGGAGAAGTCGCCCTCGCGGCGGGCCTGGATGCGGTCGCACAGGGCGACGATCCTGGCCTTGGGGTTGGCGGAGTAGTAACCGAAGTGGGCCGTCCCCATGAATCCCAACCCGACGATGCCGACGCGAACCATGTGAGGTCTCCTTGTGTGACGTTGGGGGCCAGAGGTCAGGGGGCAGAGACTAGAGGCTAGAGGTCAGAGGCTAGTGAAGAAGCGGCTGTCACGCCTGTCTTCCACTAGCCTCTGACCTCTAGCCCCTAGCCCCTGGTCCCTGCTTTCCTTCCGCCCGATGTTATAGTAACTTCTGTCACGCAAGACAATGCTCCACGCACCGAAAGGGCAGCCATGCAGATCGTCCGTTACCGCGATCGCGAGGGCAAGGTCCATTACGGCATCCGCTCAACCGACGGCGGCGTCCGCCGGGCCGAGGCCTGTCCCTTCTCGCCGAAGTTCAAGCCGACCGACGAACCGGCCGACGTCGCCCGCGTGCTCGCGCCGGTCGATCCGCCCAACGTCATCGCCATCGGCAAGAACTACGCCGAGCACGTGCATGAGGTGGCCGGCAATCTCGGCGGCGAAATCCCCGACCACCCGCTTGCATTCGCCAAGCTGACCACGTCGATCGTCGGCCCGGACGACGCGATCGTTCTGCCGGCCGAGGCCCCCGACGAAGTGGACTACGAGGCGGAACTGGTGCTGGTCATCGGCCGATCCTGCCGCAACGTCGCCGAGCGCGAAGCGATGGACTACGTGCTGGGCTGCACCTGCGGCAACGACGTGTCGGCCCGAGACTGTCAGTGGAAGATCGACAAGCAGTGGATGCGGGCCAAGAGCTTCGACACCTTCTGCCCGCTGGGTCCGTGGATCGAGACCGAACTGGACCCGTCGGATCTTGCGGTTCGATTCCTGCTCAACGGCCAGACGATGCAGGACGGGCGGACGTCCCAGATGATCTTCCCGCCGGCGTTCCTGGTCAGTTACCTCTCGCGGCAGTTCACGCTGGCGGCCGGCACCTGCATCATGACCGGCACGCCCGCCGGCGTGGGCGCGAAGCGCAAACCGCCGCGTTTCCTCTGCCCCGGCGACGTCTGCACCGTCGAGGTCGAAGGCATCGGCCAATTGAACAACCCCGTGAAATCAACATGACGGCTGGGCCGGCGCCGGGTTGAGGGGGTAGAAGGCCTATCGGGAGGCGCCATGAAGCACATCACCAAAGCCACGGTGGCAATCCTGCTCCTGGCTGTCCCGCTCCGCGCCGACGACGGCGTGCTGACGCTGACCGGCTTCGAGAAGGCCGACGCGATCAAGCTGGGGGCCAGGGAAGAGCCCGACGGCGCGCTCGGCTGGCAGGCGGGGCAATACCGCAAGTACTCCTTCCTCGGCGGCGATGTGACCGAGGGCAGCTTGGCCTATGTGGCCAAGGTCAGCGCCCAGTACCTCCGCGACCCGCACCAGCAGTACCGCGTCATCCGCATAAACACGACGTTCATGACGTTCGGCTGGTTCGACAAGATCATGCCGCGCGACTGGTCGGCCTACGACCGCTTCCGCGTCGACGTGAAGTCGGCCACCGGCGGCGTTATCCGCGTCGAACTGGAGGACGACATCTGCCAGCCGGCGATGCGCCGCCAGTACGATCTGCCCAACGGCAAATGGGTCACGCTCGAATTCGACCTGGCCGATGCGGCCCGGGAGCTTCGCATTCTCCAGCCCGACGGCACGGCCCTGGTCGGGCGGCAGTTCAACCCGGCCCGGATGGCCAACATCTACATCTACTTCATCCGCCTGGACGCCGACGGCGAACTGCGGATCGACAACCTGCGGCTGCTCAAGCCCGGCGCTTCCGACGGCGGCAAGCTGGACCTGTTGCAGGACAAGTCGCCGTTCCCCAGGCCGGTCGCGCTGCCGGATTCGACGCCGACGCCGCGCAAGCCCCCGGCCGACTTCACACCGGCGGCCGGTCCGGTCGCGCCCGGCCAGGCGGGCACGCTCGAAGCAGCCAGGCTGGGCAAGACCGGCTACGACCGGCTGAGTGGCATCGCCTCGCGGGCGCTGGTGGCGCCGGACAAGGACCACCTGCTGCTGGGCTTCCTGGCCGGCTACGTCCACGTGCTGGACAGCAGCGACGGCGGGGCGACTTGGGCGGGCCTGGACGGGCAGGCCGCCCCGACGCGCTGCTATCACGACGCCAACGCCCCCTCGCACTGCGCCGTCGGCGACGGGAACGATCTGTTCTACGCCTACACCGCCGCCTGCGCCGGCGGAGGCAGCCCCTCCAACATGTTCTTCCGCCGGGCGGCGTTCGACGGCAAGGGCTGGATGCTCGGGCCGCCGCGGCTGCTCGACGTGGACTGTCGCCACTGCCCGGAGAACCGCGTGCGGATTCTCCCGCTGCCGGACGGCCGCATCTGGACCGTCTGGATGAACGACGGCCGCGACAACAAACTCTGGCTACGCGGACGCTACAGCGACGACGCCGGCGCGACCTGGCGCGACCCCGACAGCAACGCCCTGATGCCCATCGACCGCGACGACAGCCAGGGGCCCCAGCGTCTCGGCGTGACGCTCTGGACCGGCAAGGGCGACGACCTCCAGCCGGCGCCCGATCAGGCGGCCGGCCGCATCGACAGCTACTACTCCGCCGGCAGTTTCGAGCTGGCCCGATACGGCGACCAGCCCGCCTGCCTCTACACCAACACGTGGCATCCCAAGGCCGTCTGGCGCGTCTTTGACGGCAAGCGGTGGGGCGAGCCCAAACCCATCGGCCAGGGCTTCCCGCGGTCGGCCGTCACGCTGGGCGACCGCACGATCTTCCTGGTCTTCGGCGGGAACAGGGCGGGGATGGGCAAGGTGCTTCGGCTGGACGGCGAGAAGTGGGTCGAGGACGGCCCGTCCGACCCGGCTGCCGGCGACGGCGGCGTGCTCTCGGTCGGCGGCGACCGCGTGCTCTGCTTCTGGACGCGCGTGGACGGGCAGAAGGTGTCGCTCTGGTGGTCGATGCGGTCAGCCGAGGGCCAGTGGTCCGCGCCGGCCTGCCTGGCCGAGGAGACTTTGCCGGACAAGAAGCCGCGCCTCGGCATTGCCGTGCCGCCGGTCGCCCCCCGCGACTTCGTCCCCCTCGCCTGGGGCCCGCCACAGGACTGGATCAAGTTCATCCGCCTGCCGCTGAAGTGAACCGCCGGGTATCCCCAAGCAGAAATGGAAACGCCCAGGGAGAGTCTTCCCTGGGCGTTTGGTTTCGCGGGGAACAGCCGACGGTCAGATCTTCAGCGTCTTGTCGATGTCGGCTTTGACGCGCTTGGCGACGGCGACGGTGTTGCCCTCGTAGGGCGGGTGCGGCGGGATGTACTCGGCCGTCAGCGGACCGGCATACTTGATCTTCTTGAGGCCCGCGACCACGCCGGCCCAGTTCACGCTGCCCTTGCCGAACGCGACGTTGAAGCCCGGCGGGAAGGTCGGGTTGGCCCGGTCGAAGTCCTTGATGTGGACCCGCTTGATCATCGAGCCCAGCAGCGGGATCCAGTGCTCCGGGTAGCCGACCAGCACGGTGTTGGCCGGGTCGTAGTAGACGCCGACCGACCGGCTGCCGATGGCCTTGACGAACTGCTTGAACTCCAGCGGCGAGTAGAGGAACTTGTTCCAGACGTTCTCGACGCAGGCGACGACGCCGAGTTTCTCGGCGGTCCTGGCGACCTGCTTCATCGACGCCAGGGCGTTCTTGTAGGCCACGTCGTAGGGGACCGGCTCGATGCCCGTGAAGTCTGCCCCGACGTTGGCCGGCACAACCAGCAGGTGCTTGGCGCCCAGCCACTGGGTCACCTGGAGCATCTTCTGGGTCATCTTGACGGCCTTGTTGCGCTCCGAGGCCTTGGGCGAACTGAGCGAGCAGCCCCAGTACATGCCGCTGGCCACCGAGCTGATCCTGATGCCGATGGCCTTGGCGGCCGCGGCGATTTCCCTGCATCGCTTCTGGCTGCTGTCGACGCCCAGCGTCCCGCCTCCGCCGACGCAGGGCTCGAAGCCCTCGAAGCCGGCCTTCTTCGCGGTGGTCATCGCTTCTTCCATCGACACCGACCCGTCCATCCTGGTGTCGAAGAACCAGTAGTTGATCGCCTTGAACATGCGTTGCTCTCCTTATGGGGCTCAAGCCCGGTTGTTCCATGTCGCGAGCGGGCGATGCTACCCCAAGCAAAGCCTGCTCGCAAGTCTGTCTTGCCCCGGCCGCCGGCGGTGTTCTAGAATGGACCGTGGCCGCGTTTCACCCGATCATATCCGCAGGACTCTCGCACGGGACGCACGCATGAAGACTGGGCATACGCTCCTGACCGTCGCGGCCGTCGTGCTGCTGGGGGCCGGCCTGTCGCTGGGCGACAGTTGCCCGTACTGCGGCCGCGAATATGGCAACGCGGGGCCGGGCGACGAGGCCCGCGTCCAGGCCCTTCGCCGATACCACGAAGCCCACTGCCCGTACAACCCGGACAACCAGCGTCAGCGCCCCGAACCGCGCGAGCCTCGCACCGGCGGCACGAACGGCGGCGGCGACGGCGGGCCGACCTGGCAGCCCGACCCGGGCATCGTCGCCTACAACCAGGGCGTCGATCTCTACAACGCCGGCAACTACGCCGCCGCCGAGCCCTACTTCCGCAAGGCCGCCGCCCTCCTGGATTGGCCCGACAGCGACGGCTGGCGGATGCTGGGCAACTGCCTGCTCGGCCAGAAGAAGTGGCAGGAGGCCCTGGCCGCCTTCCGCCGCGCCGTCGAGATCAACTGGTTCGACTCGGCCGCCCGCCGCCAGATCGACCGCATCCAGTCGTTCGTCGACACCAACGAGGGTTCGGAGCTGTTCAACGCCGGGCATCACCGCGAGGGGCTGGCCCGGTTCCGCTCAGCCGTCCGGCTCGACCCGGACAACGACGTCGCCCGCGAGAACCTGAAGCTGGCCGAGACGGCCGTGAAACGCGACGACGCGACCGAGAAGATCGCCGCGTCGCTGTCGTCGGCCGCGGCGGCGCTGGGCAAGCCGGCGCCCGCGTCGCGGGGCCTGGACTTCAAATCGCTGGACGCGTCGCTCTACCGTCCTCCCGTCCGCAGGGGCGTCACGGGCGATCGGCCGTTGACCTATGCCCTGGACGAGAAGTCGGCCCAGCGCGGCCGGCACATCCGCGCGATGAGCGATGCCCAGCTCGACCGGCGAATCGGCCGCACGCAGGAACTGCTGGCCCGCATGGGCGCGGACTTCTCCCGCGCCGACAGCGAGCTGAAGGCCTGGCTGGAGGAGTCGCAGGACGCCCAGCGCGACGCGATCCTGACCGGCGCCGAGACGGCCCTGGGCGCGATGCCCGAGGCGATGCTGGCGCGGATGGACCGGCTGGATCCGATCACCGCGGACCGGGCGATGAAGGTGCGCGAGGCGATCCTCAAGGCCCAGGGCGATCTGGCCAAGATCGCGTGGGACGTCGCCACCGGACCTGCCGACCGCGAGGCCCGCATCAAGTCCGCCCGCGACGCCCTCCAGGCCGCCTATGGCTTCCTCTCGGAGTTGCACGAAACCGACGAGTTGCTCCAGCACGGACCGGCCGCTCTGAAGCTGGCGACTTTCCTCACCGACTACAGCTACGAGGCGATGCGCTGGAACGTTGCACGGATGCAGATGGGCCGGATCATCGACGCGATGGACCGCCCCGGCGGGCAGCTCGACGCCCAGCGGGCCCTGAAGCGGCTGCACGAGGAATTGATCGCCGAGCGCAACCGCCGCAAGTCCGAGCCCGCCTGGGCCCAGCCGCGGACAGGGGAGGGCGGGCCATGAAACGGACGCGGTGGCTGATCGCGGCGATCGGGCTGTTGGTTGGAGGCTGCGCCGCGCCGCCGCCGGCGCCGGACGCGACGCTGCCGGCTGACTCGGTCGCGGCGATGGACGCGGGGACCGCGGCCGCCGATCGCGAGGACTGGGACCGGGCCCGCGAGCAGTTCCTGGCGGCCCATCACGCCGCGCCGCGGTCGCACCTGCCGCTTTACGCGTTGGCGCTGGCTGAGGAGCGCGGCGGGTGCGACCTGGCGGCCGTCTGCTGGTATCGCGCGACGCTGGCAGCCGACCCCGACGCCGCCAACGTCCCGGCCATCCGCAGCCGCATCGACCGGCTGGACCGCCGCCTGGCCGATCAGGCGCGCGACCTGATCGCCCGCGCCCGCAAGGCCGACGCGCTGCTCGGCGAGGACATCCGCCGTGGCCCGCCGTCGCCGGCCGACGTCCGCAAGACGCTGGAGGAGGCCGCCGACCTGATCGGCCGACCGGCCCAGGCCCCGCCGGCCACCGATCTGGAGGATCCGCTCTCGGCCGGGCAGCGCGGCGCGCTGGCGGCAGCCCGCGCCAAGGCCCGCGCCGGCGACT